>JAEWOR010000033.1 GCA_023399595.1 Bacteroidota bacterium
GAAATATCTCCAATTATACCTCAATGAGTTTGTTTATAAGCTAAACCGTAGATATTTTGGCGACAGACTTTTTGAAAAGCTTATTGTTGCTAATATTACAGGATTAGGTAATTAAACGGATAATCAGAAAATCTTTCTTCTATTATAAACCCGTTGTGCATTTAGCACAAATTAACATTTAGCTGGTTCAAACTTCTCTTGAAAACGAAAAAATTTAGATACTGAATTATTGTAAAGGAACCAATTTTAGATGCGATTTCTAAAAGTTGATGTTTATTGTAAATTGTCCGCATAGTTGCGAGATATTTGTTTCAATCCGCTTCCTTATTTTTGATTTCGTTCTTGAAAACTCAACAAAGTTATGCTGGTTTTTACGCATGGGAACTGAAAGATTAATCTTGGAATAGTTGAATAAATCTATTTGAAGTTCTTTGCTGATATACCTTTTATTAACAGGCAGTTTTTAAAATTTTCTTTTATCTCATGAAGGCAGTTCACATCATGAACATTTGCAGGCGAAAATCAAAAAAGTAAAAGATTCCATTTTTGTCACAAACCGCATGAAGTTTATACCCAAAATACCCTGTTTTTGTGCAGTATAATAGCTAAAAGCAGATTTAATTTCTTCTGTAGAGCAAATTCCAGAATGATTAGCTCTACTTATTCTACCTATTTCAATTGGCGTGGAGTCTACAATGAAAAGATCCGTAAAATCAGAAAATTTCTCACTCAAAGTTTCTCTGATTTTTTCGATGTAATGATAAAGTCTTCTTTTCCTTTTGTTGTATATGCTTCTTTTTATTTTGTCCTCCAATTCAGTTTCAGAAATAACTCTAAATAGCTGTAATTCAGAGTTTATCGACATATATTCTGCAGTGATATTCAAAGCTACCAGTTCCAAATCAGAAAGTTTTGGAACCCTATTTGTTTTTTGTTCTAATATGGTCACAAATATTTGTCAATTCTTTTAAATTAATTTTGTAGTTTTGAATGAGATTGTTCATGTGTTTAAATGATTGGTAGTCAAATAAATATACGGTTTTTTTTAACCAAATGAGCAATTTTTTCTTATTTAATCCCTAAATGCCCAACAGGTTAAAAATATGTTGGGGCACTACAAATCACTAAAACACACTACGCTTATTGCTTTTCAAAAAGAAATAGAATATTTAAGACTCCTATGACCCGCTAATTTATATTTCAGGTCTTTCTCTATTTATTTGCTCAAAAACATGTACCACGGCTCTAAATGCTGTTGCAAACAAAATTGTTTTAAGAATATTCGTCGTCGCAAAAATAAATGAACTTTTTGTAAAATTAATTGCTTGATTACTTGTTTTTATCTTAGAATGCTGAGGCACCGAGGATAAGACCATGATCAGGTATCGGAGATGAGACAGGCACATGCACCGTGGAGAAGCTCGGGTAACAAAGGGAAGTTTTTATTTTCGATGTAATGATTAAAGTTTTTTTAAGAAGGTCATAATCATTAAAGTCGCGACCACCAATAATTCCCATATCCATAAGCTCAATTTTAACGCAAAAATATCGATGTGTACAGACAAAATAGGATTTTTAAAAAAAGCTTTGAACTACAAGAAAAATTAGAAGAGAAAGAAAAATTATAGACAGAATCTTTAGACAGAATTTCAGTATTTCAAAATAATATCAGGTTTTTTCATTTGTCCCTCTATTTTTGAAAGTAAAAGCATACAATAATGGCGGTGGAATATAAACGCCTGAACTTTTAGATTTATCAATTTGCGTATTCATAACTTTTTTGTTCAATACATTGATTTATAGGTTTTTACAATGAATTATGTTGCAAAAAAAGCAGAGGGTGAAAAAGAATAAGAGGGTTAAATAATTTAGCAAATCAACATCAATCTCAACTCACCGTGATTTTCTTTTGGCGCGCGATGTACACATGGTAAAACAGCTTGGTCGGGATGGTCAACGGCTAATCTCCAAAGATGTCCCAATCCTAAATTAACAGGCTGTGCATTGGGTTTTGGTTGATAATGCAAATCGAAGAAATTATCTTTTAAGAAAGTTTCAAAATCCACATCAGAACCCTCATGTAAATCTTTCAGTTTCTCACGAATTTCTGGAATCAGAATTTTTCGTTCCACTTCATCATTCGGAATAATATCGCTGGGAGCTCCAAAATAGGTGCATAAATAAGTATCCATTAAAACTGGGGAACGGTCCACATGAAAGGAATAAACATCAGTAGAAATAAAATTGAACTCGTTGTCTCTTTCGTAAGATTTCAATAAATTAAGGGAAGGTTGCGCTCCAAAATCGGTTAACAACTTTAAATCATTCAAAATAATTTCTCTTGCAGTATTTCCTTTTTCCGATAGCTCTAATTGCCATAAATCAGTTTGGGTAACTTCAGTAATATTTTCCTTGAGTTCTAACTTAGAAACAATTTCTTCAAAATCTCCATCCAAATTTCTTTCCCAACAAAGCGCATTATTTTCTCCCTGAAATGCCGTGTTCACCAAATCAGAAAAAGAAAAAACGGTTTTAATTTGATGGTAATCTGAAAACTTATTTTTCATAAGGGGTAAAATTACCATATTTTACATTTAAATAAAGTTCTAGATTAAATTTTCAGTTTTAAGTAGCATCAAAAAAATAATTCCAACATCTTTCAACATTGGAATTTTTTTCTTTAAAATTTTAGTTGATGAATTGAACTAAAGGATTAGTTGAATTCGATTCTATTTTAAACTTCTACTGCCGCCGAAGATCCTTTTCTAAATGTGAATTTTCCATAGATATGTCTTCTCGCAAAACGGCTAGGAGAGTCGGAGTTGATCATCTTGATATAAAGATTTCTAGAAATCCCCATATACTCGTAAGTGACACCGTTTGTGTGAATAATGTACAGAATTTGCTTTTCTAAATAAAAATCCTGAATAATAGAATTGTTAATGGTTTCCGTATATTCTTCAAGATTTTTATCGTGGGTTTCTGGGTTGATGCTTACTAAATAATGATAGGCTTCAATAATATTTTTACTGCTTTCTTCAGCAGCCAACTTCCCTACTTCATCATCAACAAATTTATCAGGATGCGTGTCTTTCATGGCATTTCTGTAAATCGTTTTTAGATCTTTTAGCGATGCCTCTTTATCAACACCTAATAATTTTCTGAATTCGTTAATTTTTTTCATACTTTCATTATCTCTAAGCGGCTGCAAAGATAGTCTAATTTATTGATTTTCTTGGGCTTTCAAATGGAATAATATTTTGCACTTGGAATTTTGCTATTGATAAGGGGTTATTATTAATAATTTTTTAAGTCAATTTTCATTATTGAAAGTAGGGGAGTAGCAAATATTTTAAAAAAATAAAGTGAGTTTTTTTGACTTTATATAATCTAAAAACATCTAAATATCAATGATTATCTAGTAATTAAGCTTGGTTTCAAATGAATCTTATTTACAATTTAAGGGGGTGTTTTTTTCAGTTTTCCAACAGATTTTGCTTAGTTAAAACTTTAAAATCAATTTATAACAGTTGAATTTTAGGAGATATTTTAATAGATGATAATTGTCAATTAAATAAAAGAGTTTAAAGTCTTTTATTAAGCAATTAGTTTATATATTTGTCGAATAAAAGACAAAAAGGTATTTATATAGTACAGATATTGAAACCATCAAAGGAGAATATCGTCATTGGTATAAAATTTAAAATTTTGTTCATAACAATAAAATCATGAGAAGAAACCCAAATTTAGTGCCCCTTTCCAGAGATCATCATTATGGATTGCTTTGCAGTTGGAAGATAAAAGAAGGGATAAAAAAAAGAATACCAGCGGATAGAATTAAAAATTACGTGAATTATTTTTGGCATCATCATTTGTCTTCCCATTTTGAAATTGAAGATAAAGTTCTTCCCGAAGTGCAAAATGAAATACTTCAAATTCAAATGGAAAAAGAACATAAAGAGATTAGTAAACTCATTAATTCTATTAACCAATCTGCTAGTATACAGCTGTTACAAGATTTTGCTCTTGCATTACAAAAACATATCCGCTTTGAAGAGAGGGTGGTTTTTCCTAACTATGAACTTCACTTATCCGAAAACGAACTTAATGAAATTGGGTATCAACTTAATGAAATTCATGTGAAAGGAGAGGATTTGTACACCGATGAATTTTGGAAATAAATTTTCTTAAGCTTTTTGCAAACTGATATTTTAGTAAAATCTTGTTGAAAATTAATTGTAGATTTTGCATTAAAATTAGATTATCAATATCGTTTTTCTAAATGAAATAAAATAATATTGAAAATACAAATACAATAAACCAATGTTAAATCTAAACTTTTGGATTAGAATAAGTCTTTTTAACTTCTTTTTAGTTTCGCTTTTAGGAACTTTAATGAGGTATAATTTTGTGTTTTCTCTTCCGGGTTTTACACATAAATTTATGCAGGAATCGCATTCGCATTTTGCTTTTTACGGCTGGGTTTCCTCGTGTATTTACGCTTTTGTCGCCAATTATATTCAGAAGAATAAACCTGATTTCAACAATATTAAATATCAAATTTTAATGATATCTAATCAAATTGGTTCCTACGGAATGTTGTTTTCGTTTTTATACGGCGGATATTATTGGTTGTCCATTGTTTTTTCCGCAATTGCTTTGTTTACGGGCTTTGCGTATTGTTTATTTGTATGGAAGGATACTAAAACCATTAAAGATCCTGCAATTATTTGGTTAAAATATGCAGCATTTTTTGCGGTTTTTTCTGCCATCGGGATTTTTGGTCTTGCGTATTTTTCGTCCCAAAAAGAAGCGTTTGAAGAAATTTATAGAGCTTCTGGTTATTTCTATTTGCATTATCAGTACAACGGTTTTTTCCTTTTTTCTTGCATTGGAATTGTATGGATAAGCCTTCGGAAATATGGCTTTACAATTTCTAAAAGAGACAACAAAATTACTTTTATTCTTCTTTTTTTAGGAACTTTTTTAGGATACGGACTCTCTGTATTATGGATGAAATCTGCACAGAATTGGTTCTTACCAATGGGAATAGTGGGAATTATTCAACTTTTTGGCGCTGTAAAAATTCACAAAATCGTAGTGCAACAATGGAAAAATATTTCTGCAACTATGAAAACTGAGAGTAAACTTCTTTTAAAAATTGTAGGAATCACTTTTTTGTTAAAATTTGTATTACAAGGACTTTCTGCCATTCCAGAAATTGGCGTTTTGGCATTTAACAATATTAATATCGTAATTGCCTATTTGCATCTGGTTTTATTAGTAGGCGTAAGTCTATTTTTAATTTGGAAAATAGGGGAGTTTCAGGAAAATAAAGATAGAAAATTCTTTAAGTTTGGACTTTATATTTTAGTTTTCGGGGTTATTTCTAATGAAATTATTTTAATATTATCAAGTCTTTTTTCTGTTATTTATATTTTTTTTTCTTTTGCAAAATATGGACTGTTATTGGTTTCAGGTTTTATTTCAATGGGAATTCTAATGATTTTATTCAATTCAAAAGTTGAAAATTTAGAATAAAAAATTCTGAACTCTTACCATCAAAATGCTTTGCGAACTTAATAATAGTTGGCTTTTAAAACACTTTGCGACTTTGCGTTAAAATTTAGAATTATAATTAAAAACGGATAATAAAATTAAACAAAGAGCAATGCAATCTCCTTCAATTTTTCAGCAGGTTTTGAGGCTATAAAAACATCAAAATTCATTTCCAGAGCTTCTTCAAAATGAGTTTTCATCTGTTGATAAGTCAATGTTTTTGGACTTTCGTTTAAAAGTTGGATGAAGTTAATCAACCATTCTGCAATTTCTTTCTCCATACGGATTTCCACAGCATCTTGTTTGGTATGAATGCTTAACATTGCATTTTCGTAAGTGATGCCTTTTTTTGTTTTTGTGGTGATGTTCAATTGCGGAATTCCACCCAGCCAAACGACTTTCTGATTGGGTTTGTGACCAGAAAAAGTCTCATTATTTAAAACATCTTCAATATAAAATTTCGGAATCGTTGTTCTTGGAATTTTAAAATCAAACCATTCCTGCAAAGGCAGTTCAAATCCTACACCATGCAAATAATTGAACAAAGATTTCTTCAAACCAAACGAAAATTGCGTATGATCTAAGCCTGATTTTTCCTCGTGCAGCATATCATTATTTGCAAAAGTTCCCAGTTCTGTACTGTGATTGATGACTTTGTAATAATCCGGATTCATACCCACCGGACTGTGAGCCGTCATCGCAAATTGATGCCAAAAACCAGATTGCAAAATCCCGATTTCAAATAACTGACGAACCATTTCTAAACTATCAATAGTTTCTTGGGTAGTTTGCGTGGGAAATCCGTACATCAAATAGGCATGAATCATAATGCCAGCTTCGGTGAAATTTCGGTTTACAATCGCTACCTGATCCACGGTTACACCTTTATCAATGAGTTTTAACAATCGGTCCGAAGCCACTTCCAAACCTCCAGAAACTGCAATACAACCCGAAGCTTTCAACAATCTACACAAATCATAGGTGAAACTTTTCTCAAAACGAATATTCGTCCACCAAGTTACGGTGAGTTTTCGGCGGAGAATTTCCAAGGCTACTTCACGCATCAAAGCAGGTGGAGCGGCTTCATCCACAAAATGAAAACCTGTATTTTGAGTCGTTTTTATCAGTTCCTCCATTCTGTCAACAATTTGTTGAGCAGCAATAGGTTCGTAAATTTTAATATAATCTAAAGAAATGTCGCAAAACGTACATTTTCCCCAATAGCAACCGTGCGCCATCGTCAGTTTATTCCAACGGCCATCGCTCCAAAGTCGGTGCATAGGATTCACCACTTCAATCACAGAAATGTATTCATTCAATCTTAAATCCGAATAATCGGGCGTTCCAACTTCTGAGAATTTATAATCCCGAATTTCAGGATTGTTAATGTAAATTACTTCATTATTTTGAAGGATAAATGTTCTTTTTAAATCTGAAATTTCGGCTTCGTTATAGATGAATTTTAGGAGCTGTTCCGTTGGTGCTTCGCCATCATCCAACATAATGAAATCAAAGAATTCAAACACGCGAACATCCCTCAAAGAACGCAATTCTGTATTAGGGAAACCTCCGCCCATGCTGACTTTTATGTTGGGATAATTGTTTTTTATGTATTGCGCACAACGAAAAGCCGAATACAAATTTCCAGGAAAAGGCACGGAAAATCCAATGATTTTAGGTTGCGTTTTTGGAATCAGTTTTTCTAATTCAGAAAGCGTAATTTTATCAATATAAGTGGGCTTATTTTGAAGTTCATTGTACAACTCATCAAAAGAATGGGCTGATCTTCCCAAACGTTCTGCATATCGACTAAAACCGAAATTTTCGTCTACAGCTTCAATAATTAAATCCGATAAATCTTCTAAATATAAAGTGGCAAAATGCTTGGCTTTATCCTGAAAAGACATCGCTCCAAAAGCCCAATCCAAATCCTCCAATTGAGAAAATCTTGAAGCCTCGGGCAAATATCCATCTTGAACAATAGAATCCGCCAACGTTGAATTTTTGCCTTGCAGAAAGTGAATAACGGGATCAATGCTGGAAATATAATCGTCTTTCAACATCAACATGCGTTGAGCATTTTCGCCCAATTCTACATTTTGATGCTCAATAAACTCAAATAAATCCGTTAAACCTTGCTTGGAAAATAGCTTTAAAATGACATCCAATCCCAAATCCGACTGAAATATTTGGTAGGACAAAGTATTCAGAAACCCCTTTAAATAAACCGTTCCCGGATAAGGCGTATTCAGTTGCGTAAAAGGAGGCGTAATTAAAAGTAAATCGGTTTGCAAGGTTTTTTTATTTGCTGCAAAAATACGAGGTTTTTTCATTTTGAATAGTGCGGAAATTCGTTTCGAAGCGAATTCCTATATATTTTGTATTTAATCTTATCTTTGCACGATTATAAAATGAACTAAAAATGTCAACAAAACAAGATAAAATCAACAATTTTGATCCTTCGCAACCAGGTTTAGCAGATGCTAGTATTTTTGGTCTACCATTTACTTCAGAAGAAAGTGAAATAGTGGTTGTGGCTGTTCCGTGGGAAGTTACGGTAAGCTACGGAGCAGGCGCTTCAAAAGGTCCTGCTGCTATTTTAGAGGCTTCTTTTCAGGTGGATTTGTTGCATCAAGAGTTTCCTGAATTGTGGAAATTAGGAATTTATTTTGATGAAGGTGCTGAACATTGGAAATCTACAAGTGATGAGTATAAAGCGATGGCTCAACCCATTATTGAAGCTTTAGAAAATGGGGAATTGATTGATGAAAATCATGCTTTGAAAACGAGTTTAGATCAAATAAATGAGGCTTCTACTCAATTGAATGCTGAGTTGAAAGATAGAATTTTAGAATGGCAAACTAAAGGCAAGAAAGTCATTTTGTTGGGTGGAGATCATTCAACGCCGCTGGGTTATTATCAGGCTTTGGCAAGCAATTATGATAATTTTGGAATTTTACATTTCGATGCCCACATGGATTTGAGAATTGCTTACGAAGGTTTCACGTATTCTCACGCATCTATCATGTATAATGCCATTCAGTTGCCGCAAATTTCCAAATTAGTTCAGGTGGGAATTAGAGATTTTAGTGAAGAAGAAGTTGGTGTTATCAAAGCTTCAGATAAAGTGAAAGTTTTTACCGATTCAGATTTGAAAAAAGCGCAGTTTGAAGGAACAACTTGGCAACAACAAGTGGATGAAATGATAAGTTTGCTTCCAGAAAATGTGGCGGTAAGTTTTGATATCGATGCTTTGTACCAATGGTATTGCCCCAATACAGGAACGCCAGTTCCGGGAGGTTTATCTTATGAACAAGCTACTTATGCTTTAAGTCGTTTAGCTAATTCAAATAAAAATATCATCGGGATAGACTTAGTTGAAGTGGCTCCAGGAGAAAATGACGAATGGGACGGAAATGTGGGCGCAAGAATGCTTTTCCACATGTGTGGTGTTTTAGCGAAAAATAATAAATTGGAAGTAGGAGAAAGAATTTCTTTTTAATAGTTTTTAAATATCTAAAAAAAAGCAGTTTGCGATTTGCAAGCTGCTTTTTTTAGTTTAATTCTAAATTTTGTTAAAAATAATATTCTCATAAATAAATTTGTATTTTTACAAAGTGAGAAAATGGCTTTCAATATTAATGCTAAGCATGTATTTGTTTTCAACAACTGAACTGTATCAGTTTTTGAAAATACCTATTCTCATTGAACATTTTATCGAGCACAAATCTCAAAACGAAAAAATGACGTTCTTGAATTTTCTGAAAATGCATTACGATAATCCCGTTAAAGATGCAGATTTCGAGAAAGATCAAAAACTTCCATTCGTTTTGCATTCTGAACACATGACGGTTATTTTCACCATAACACCACGATTGAGCCTCGATTTTAAAACACACGAAATTCCTATTGATACGGACAAAATTATCGCTTACGATGATTTGTTTCTTGATGTCGATTATTTCAATGCCATTTGGCAACCGCCAAAATTTAGTTAAGTTTTTTATATGTTTTTTCTCGAATCATAATAAACTTATGCATTTTTTAAATACAGAATTTGTTTGTAAAATTCTGTAATATAATGCCGTAGGGTTTATTATTAACATAAAGCTTAACAAAATTCAACATGCTTTCAAAAATTATTGAGTTTTCTGTCAAGAATAAACTCATCATTTCCATCATGGTTTTGGGACTTATTTTGGTGGGGAGTTATCAGGTGACCAAACTGCCTGTAGACGCCGTACCCGATATTACCAATAACCAAGTACAAATTATCACCACTGCGCCTTCTTTTGGGGCTACCGACATCGAGCGTCTGGTGACTTTCCCTATAGAACAGGCGAACAGTAATATTTCGGGATTAAAAGAAATCCGAAGTTTTTCGCGTTTCGGTTTGTCATTAGTAACCATTGTTTTTGATGATGATGTCGATGTTTATTGGGCGCGACAACAAGTGGCGGAACGCCTCCAAATCGTAAGAACAAAGATTCCACCCGGAATCGGAAACCCAGAACTTGGGCCTATTTCTACAGGTTTAGGGGAAATTTACCAATACGTCATTCGTCCTAAAAAAGGTTTTGAACAAAAATATGATGTTACAGAACTTCGCAGCATTCAGGATTGGATCGTTCGTCGCCAGCTTTTAGGCGTTAAAGGTGTTGCCGAAGTCAGCAGTTTTGGTGGGAAACTGAAGCAATACGAAATTGCTGTAGAACCCGACAAACTTAATGCTTACGGTATTACCATTAACGATGTTTTTGTTGCTTTAGAAAGCAATAATCAAAATACGGGTGGCGCATATATCGAAAAAGGACCAACAGTTTTGTATATCCGCAGTGAAGGTTTGGTAACGACAACCGATGATATCGAAAATATTGCGATTCCTCAAGCTGAAGATCAACCGCCTTTATTCATCCGGGATGTGGCGGAAGTGAAAATGGGATTTGCAACGCGTTACGGCGCACTCACCTACAATGACGATGGCGAAGTTGCTGGCGGAATTGTCATGATGCTGAAAGGCGCCAACAGCAGTGAGGTGATTAAAGATGTGAAATCCAGAGTGGAAGAAATACAAAAAAGTCTTCCCGAAGGTGTAGAAATAGAAGCCTTTCTCGACCGAACCAAAATGGTGAATAATGCCATTAAAACAGTAGAAACCAACCTTTTGGAAGGCGCATTAATTGTGGTTTTTGTCTTAGTGATTTTCCTCGGGAATTTCCGTGCGGGACTTTTGGTTGCTTCGGTTATTCCTTTATCCATGCTGTTTGCCATCTGTATGATGAACCTTTTTGGAGTGAGCGGAAATTTAATGAGTTTGGGCGCTTTGGATTTCGGATTAATTATTGATGGCGCCGTGATTATTGTAGAATCAATTTTGCATCACTTTTCGCATCATAAAAAATTCAGTCATCTAAGAAAAGTTCCAACAAAAGAAATGGACAAAATTGTTGTTTCCTCAGCGGGACGTATGATGAATAGTGCGGTTTTTGGACAAATCATTATTCTCATTGTTTATTTACCAATTTTAACTTTACAAGGCATCGAAGGAAAAATGTTCAAACCTATGGCGCAAACGGTGGCTTTCGCTTTATTGGGTGCATTTTTATTATCGCTGACTTACATCCCGATGATGAGTTCTATTGTCTTGAAAAAACGAAGATTAACACCGAGCTTTTCTGATAGAATGATGAAAAAAGTGGAAGCTTGGTATTTGAAATCGCTTTTAAAAATCATTCGTATTCCTAAAACTATTTTTGCCATTATCATCGGACTTTTTATTGCAGCAATCGCTGTTTTAAGTCAGTTGGGTGGCGAGTTTATTCCGTCCTTAGAAGAAGGTGATTTTGCTGTGGACACCAGAGTTTTACCAGGTTCAAACCTGAATACAAGTATCGAAAGTACACAGAAAGCCGCTCATATTTTAAAAACAAGATTTCCAGAAGTGGAAAAAGTAGTGACCAAAATAGGAAGTGGCGAAGTTCCAACCGATCCAATGCCGATGGATGCTGCCGATATGATGGTGATTTTAAAGAATAAAAAAGAATGGACTTCTGCAAAATCGTTTCCTGAACTTTCCGAAAAAATGACCGAAGCGCTGCAAGATGTTCCGGGAATCAGCGTTGGTTTTCAATATCCAGTGCAAATGCGTTTTAATGAATTGATGACGGGCGCGCGACAAGATGTAGTGGTGAAGATTTTTGGAGACGATCTGGATTCTTTATCACAAAATGCACAGAAATTAGGAAAAATTGTGGAAGGTATCAAAGGAACGCAAGACCTTTATGTAGAGCCTATTTCTGGGCTTCCGCAAGTGGTGATTAACTATAACCGATCTTTAATCGCGCAATATAAATTATCCGTTTCGGACATTAACCGAATTGTAAATGCTGCGTTTGCAGGACAAAGTGCCGGATTGGTTTTCGAAGGAGAAAAACGCTTTGACATGGTGGTTCGTCTGAAAGATACCAGTCGAAAAAATCTTCAGGATATTCAAAATTTATTGGTGCCAACGCCTTCTGGTAACCAAATTCCGTTGTCGCAATTGGCGGATGTGAGCATTGTGCAAGGTCCTAACCAAATTCAGAGGGAAAATGCACACCGCCGAATTATCGTTGGTTTTAACATAAAAGACCGCGATGTACAAAGCATTGTGGAAGAACTTCAGCAGAAAGTAGAAAAGCAAATTCAGCTTCCAACGGGCTACAACATTACGTATGGTGGCTCGTTTGAAAATCTTAACAACGCGAAAAATCGTTTAATGATTGCCGTTCCCGTGGCTTTAGGATTGATTTTCTTGCTCTTGTTCTTGGCTTTCAAATCGGTGAAAGAAAGTATTCTCATTTACACCGCAATTCCGTTGTCCATAATTGGTGGGGTTTTCTTTTTGGCAGCCCGTGGAATGCCGTTCAGTATTAGTGCTGGTGTAGGTTTTATTGCCCTTTTTGGAGTCGCTGTTCTCAACGGAATTGTTTTAATTTCTGAATTTAACAGACTTCGAAAAAGTGGCATCAACAATATTGTAAGAATTGTCGTGGACGGTGGCGAAGCGCGACTGCGACCTGTTATGATGACGGCTTTCGTGGCTTCTCTAGGTTTTATCCCAATGGCGTTGAGCAATGGCGCTGGTGCAGAGGTGCAAAGGCCTTTGGCAACGGTGGTTATTGGCGGTTTGTTGGTGGCAACTTTCCTTACTTTATTCGTCCTTCCTTTATTATTTATCAACTTCGAAAAAGGTTTTAAAATGAAAAATAAAATCTCAAAACATACACTTCCAATCTTTATTTTAATGGGAATTTCCAGTTTTAATGTTGCGCAAGCTCAGCAAAATATCGATTTGAAAACGGCGCTTCAAATGGCGGAACAAAATAATCGCACTTTAAAAACCGAAAAACTGAAATCTGACTATGCAAAAACTCTGATTAAATCTTCTGCAGATGTTCCACAAACAGGTATTACAGCGGATTATGGGCAAATTAATTCTCCATACAATGATGTTAAATTTGGGGTGGAACAAAGTTTTGCATTTCCGGGTGTTTACAAACGTCAAAAAAATCTTTTAACCGAAGAATGGAAAAAAACTGAGATGAATATGCAGCTTAGTTCTTTCGAGGTGAAAAAGTCGGTAAGTCTGGTGTTTTATCAAATTTTATATTGGAAGGAAAAAGAAAATTTGTTGCAGGAAGCGCAACAATTGTACACAGATTTTTCCGATAAAGCCCAACTTCGTTTGAAAGCTGGCGAAAGCAATATTTTGGAAAAAACTACGGCCCAACAACAAAAAAACGCCATCGCTATTCAGTTAAAGCAAGTTCAGCAAGAAATAAAACAACTGACTTTGCAGCTACAATGGCTTTTGAATGCGGAAGAGCAATTGACTATTGATGACGAAAAGCTTTATGTTCAAATGCAAAATCAAGAAGGAAATCCGCTTTTGATGATTTTAGAACAACAAAAAAATATTGCGGAGAAACAAACTTTAGTAGAAAAATCGAAATTACTTCCGGGTTTGTCTGTGGCTTATAATCTCAATAGTTTCAAAGGTTTGGGGCCTGATGATAAACTGTACACGGCGACGCCACAATTTCATTCGGTGCAATTGGGCGTGTCGGTACCGATTTTTTCTTCCGCTCAAAAATCAAGAATTGAAGCTTCAAAATTGGCGGAAAATATTGCTGAAAACGATTTTCAAAATGCACAATTTAATTTGCAAAATAAACAAAGACAATTGTTGGAAAACTATCAAACCAACACCGAAATTGTTCAACAATACGAAAGCAGCGAGCTGAAAAATGCCGAGGTCATTACCGAAACTTCCAAAAAACAATTCCTAAATGGTGAGATCAATTTTCTGGATTTTGTCATCCTTTTGAATCAAGCCATTGGCGTGCGCAGCAACTATATCGATGCGCTTTGGAAGCTTAACGAAAGTGCTATTTTACTGAATTACCCGAGTATTAATTAATTCATTTTTAAAAATAAAGAAATGAATGACAACCTTAATATTTTCCCTATGAAATCTATTTTTAAACGCTATAAATTCGCTGTTATTGGTCTTGGTTTTTTGCTTTTTGTTCAATGTCAAAAAAAGGAAGAAGCCACTATTGAAAACCAACAAATTGTCGATGAAAATTTGGTTACACTTACCGATGCACAACTGAGAAATGCGCCTATTGAAACCACAACTTTGTCGGATAAAAGTATTTCTACGACTTTAAAACTCAACGGAAAAGTGGACGTTCCGCCACAAAATTTGGTTTCGGTGAGTACGCCAATGGGCGGTTATCTGAAAAGCACCTCGCTTATTCCGGGGATGCAAGTGCGTAAAGGTCAGGTCATCGCAATTATTGAAAACCCTGAATTTGTGCAGCTTCAGCAAGATTATTTGTTGGCAAAATCCAAATATCATTTTGCAAAATTGGATTATGATCGTCAGAAAAAACTCAACCAAAGCCAAGCCAGCAGCGACAAAGTAACGCAACAAGCGCAGTCGGAAATGAACAGTCAGCAAATCACGATGAATGCTTTGGCGCAGCAACTTCAAATCATTAATATTAATCCATCTTCGATTAATTCTGGGAATATTCGCAAAAGTGTTTCTATTTTTAGTAGCATTAATGGTTTCGTTAGCAAAGTCAATGTGAATATTGGCAAGTTTGTAACGCCTTCGGATATTTTATTTGAACTGATAAATCCCAATGATATTCAATTGAATTTAAAAGTTTACGAAAAAGATTTGCAACTTTTAAAAGCTGGAATGCGTGTTGAAGCTTTCACCAACAACCATCCCGACAAAAAATATACAGGAAGAGTGATGCTTACAGGAAAAGATGTGGCTACAAACGGCGTTGCAGAAGTATTTTGCCGATTTGATAAGTATGAAGCAAGCTTACTTCCTGGAATGTACATGAATGCAATTATAGAAACCGAAACCGATATTGTAAATGCCCTTCCAGAAGAAAGTATTGTCGATTTTGAAGCGCAATCGTACGTTTTTGTGGAGGAAAAAAAACAAACCTACCGTTTAACGCTTGCAAAATTAGGTGAATCTGAAAATGGATTTATAAAAATCTTAAATGCCGATGATTTTAAAAACAAAAAAATCGTCACTAAAAACGCTTACACACTTCTTATGAAACTTAAAAATAATGAGGAAAAGTAAAAAAATCAGACCACTTTTATGATTAATAATTTGTAACTTCAACTTATAAGCCTCTCAATATGAAATATAATATTCCAGAACATTTAAAAGGACTTTCGGAAATAGAAATAAAACAATCCCGCGAACAATTTGGACTCAATCAACTGAAGGCAGAAAGCCCGCATAAATGGTGGAATATTCTTTGGGATATTGTGAAAGAGCCCATGCTTATTCTGTTGATCGTCATTTCATTTATTTACGTTTTGGTGGGCGATTATGCCGAAGCTATTTTCATGTTTGCAGCGATTATTGCGGTTTCGGCGATTTCTTTTTATCAGGATTCCCGAAGTCAGAAGGCGTTGGAAGAATTGGAAAAACTCAATGAACCATTGAGTAGCGTTTTGAGAGGTTCTAAAATTATAGAAATTCCGACGCATGATATTGTTGTGGGCGATCTTTGCGTTATCGAAGAAGGAAAAATGATTAACGCGGATGGAGAAATTGTCCACAGTCATGATTTTTCGGTTAATGAATCGGCTTTAACGGGAGAAAGTTATTCCGTTTTTAAAGATAAAAACAGCAAAGACAAACAGGTTTTTAGCGGAACTATTGTGGTTTCTGGAATGGCAATTTTTAAAGTTCAGAACATCGGGAAAGAAACTCAAATCGGGAAAATTGGAGAATCTATTCAGAATATTAGTCAAGTCGCTTCACCATTGCAAATACAAATCACCAAATTCGTCAAAGGAATGGCCTATATTGGGATTGTTATTTTTATTTTGGTGTGTATTTTCAGTTATGTGAAAACGGGAAATTGGGTAGAAAGTTTGTTGAGTGGACTCACTTTGGCGATGTCGGTTTTACCAGAAGAAATTCCTGTTGCCTTTACTACATTTATGGCTCTAGGCGCTTGGAAACTGATGCGTGAAGGCATTATTATTAAACGCAGTAGCATTGTAGAAACTTTGGGAAGTACGACTGTAATTTGTACCGACAAAACAGGAACGATTACCGAAAACAGCATGCAACTTAAGGAATTGTATGATCTTAAATCGGATAAAATTTATTCTGAAGAAAATTTTCAAAATACCGAAGTTCAAGAATTAATTGAATATGCTATGTGGAGCAGCGAGCCAGTTCCGTTTGATCCCATGGAAATTACCTTGCATAAAGTTTACGGAAATACGCATCAGCAAGATGTTAGAATGAATTTTGTGCTTTTTCATGAATATCCTTTAGAAGGAAAACCACCGATGATGACGCATTTGTTTCAGGATACTTCAAAAAAGAGAATTATCGCTGCGAAAGGTGCTCCAGAAGCTATTTTAGCTGTTTCTGAATTATCTGAAAATCAAAAACAAAAACTTCGTGAAAAAATTGAAGATTTTGGAAAGCAAGGTTATCGCGTTTTGGGTGTTGCAAAAGCTCATTTTGAAGGCGATAATTTCCCGAAAAAACAACAGGATTTCCCTTTTGAATTTCTAGGATTTACGGTATTTTATGATCCACCAAAAAAAGGAATTAAAGAGGTTTTTAAAAAAATCTATGAGGCTGGAATTAAAGTAAAAATTATAACTGGTGATAATGCCGAAACGACCAATGCTATTGCACATCAGGCTGGAATTATCAATAATTCTGTAGCTTTGAAAGGCAGCGAAGTTATGGAACTTAGCGAAGAAGCTTTGATGAAGTCAGCCGATGAAACCACTTTGTTTGCAAGGATGTTTCCCGAAGCAAAGTTGGCTGTTGTAAACGCTTTGAAAAAGGATGGGGAAGTGGTAGCAATGCTTGGTGATGGTGTAAACGACGGACCAGCCTTAAAAGCGGCTCATATTGGCGTTGCCATGGGAAATAAAGGAACGGAAATTGCAAAAGCTGCCGCAGATTTGGTTCTTACCAATGACGATCTTTCAAAATTAATTATTGGTATTGCCGCTGGAAGACGTATTTATTCGAATATTAAAAAAGCCATTCAGTATATTATTTCTATCCATATTCCTATTATTTTAACGGTGTCGTTGCCCTTATTTTTAGGTTGGGCTTTTCCTCAAATTTTCACGCCTGTACATGTTATTTTCTTAGAGTTGGTGATGGGACCAACTTGTTCCATTGTTTATGAAAATGAACCGATGGAGAAAAATGCCATGCAAAAACCACCAAGGAAAATGACGGAAACCTTCCTGAATTGGAAAGAATTGAGCATTAGCATTGTTCAAGGTTTGGTGATTACTTTAGGAATTTTGTTTGTTTATCAATGGACTTTTCAAAATGGCGGAACCGAAGAGGAAACTAGAGCAATGGTCTTTAGTACCCTTATTTTTGCGAATGTCTTTTTAAGCTTCGTCAACAGATCTTTTTACTACAGTGTTTTTCAAAGTTTTAGAAACAGAAATCCTTTGTTAGTGGGAATTTCAATGGCGGTTTTAGTTTTGCTGATGCTTATTTTATATGTAAAACCCATTTCAAACTTCTTCCAACTCACGTCACTTTCTTTTAATGATTTGTTATTGGCGTTTGGAGTTGCCATGATTTCTGTCCTATGGTTTGAAATTTATAAATACTTCTTACGATTGAAATCGAAACGATAATTTCCAGGAAAATTTAATGAAAAAAAATAGGCTGTTTCAAAAGTGAGACAGCCTATTTTTATATATTTTAAAAGGATTAGTGACCTTCTGTACCGTCGATACCGTGTGCATGACCGTGAGAAAGTTCTTCCTCAGTTGCAGGACGCGCTTCAACAATCTCTACATCGAAGTTTAAAGTTTTTCCCGCCATTGGGTGGTTCAAATCTACAACTACTGCTTCTGGAGTAACTTCTACTACCACTGCATTTACTTGGTTTCCTTGTTGATCTTGTAATGGTAAAATTACTCCTACAGGTGGCATTCCAGCTTCTGCAAACATTTCAACTGGTAATTGTGTTGTTGCATTTGGCATTACTTCACCATATGCGTTTTCTGGTGTTAATGTAAAAGATTTTTTATCTCCAACTGTTAAACCTTTAATGTTCTCCTCGAAACTTGGCAACATCATACCTACACCATATAAAAAAGTTAATGGATTCTCAGTAGTAGTTTGCTCAATAAAAGTTTTTTCACCGTTTTCTTCAATGCTGTTAAGCGTATATGTTAACGCAACAACGTGGTTTTTGTCTATACTCATTATGTTGATTTAAGAGGAAAAATTCCTTCGTTAATATTTTAAGTTTTACAAAGGTAATCTTTTGGATTAAAAACCCATCAACTTGTATAAAAAGAGTTGCTTCTTTAACAAAATCTTAATAATTTATTGCGGTCATATTTAACTACATACCAAATCAGCTTGGTATATTAGATTTTTTTCAATGATTCTTTTAAGAATATTATTGAAAATTGTGTTTTTAGTTTGTGAACGGAATATTCTGAAACTAAATTCATTCAATTAACGATGGATGTTGAATTCAGAGATTCAATAATAAGTAGTTCTTGATCAGTATTTTAATTGATGAATCATAGCGTGAAGTATCAGGAATTTTGACCCTTTTACTTGATAGGTGCTTAATTTTGTAATCGTTTATGAGTCTGTATCTTTTCCATTCAACGGTAATAATTATTCCCACCCGATTCCATCACTTTAGGAATTTTGTGCATAAACATTCGGGCAGTATTTTCTGATGTTCCGTATCGAACAAACATTTGTAAAGTAGACATAGATTTTTATAAATTGTCACTGATTGTTAGTAATATTTATAGGATAATTATTCACGTCAACTTATTTGATTAACTATCAATAATTTACGAAAAAAAACAACATAAAAAACTGATAATCAATTTATTGCAAGTTTGTTTTGATTTATAAGTAAGACTATACTATTTTCTTAATGTAATTTTTAAACAGGGTCATAAAAAAAAAAGCTGTCTCAAAAGTGAGGCAGTTTCTCTTTTATTTTTATTCTCCAACAAGAACATTTGAATGTTTTGAATAATAATTCTGATTTTTACTATGCATGCATAATATATATTTTATGTATATTTACGCCGAAGTATTAAAGTAATTTAAACAAAATCTCTATATGAAAATATTAGTTTGTATCAGCAGTGTTCCAGATACTACTGCAAAAATTAACTTTACAGCAGATAAATCTGCTTTCGATAAAAACGGAATTCAGTGGGTAATTAATCCATTAGATGAATTTGCATTAACAAAAGCTATTAAACTGCAAGAATCTCAAGGAGCAACGGTAACTGTTGTAAATGTAGGAAATACAGAAACAGAGCCAGTTATCAGAAAAGCATTGGCTATTGGTGCTAATGATGCTATCCGTATTAATATGGAGCCTAAAGACAGTTATTCTACTGCAAAAGAATTAGCAAAAGTAGCTCAGGAAGGAGGTTATGATTTAATTCTTGCGGGTAAAGAATCTATTGATTATAATGGTGGGGCTGTACCAGGAATGTTAGCTCAGTTGTTAGATAAACCATTTGTGAATGCTTGTGTAGGTTTAGATGTGAATGGAGCTGAAGCTAATGCCGTTAGAGAAATTGAAGGAGGTAAAGAAACAATCTCTGTTAAACTTCCAGCTGTAGTAGCAGGTCAAAAAGGTTTAATGGAAGAAAAAGATCTTATTATTCCAAACATGAGAGGGATTATGTCTGCTAGAACAAAACCTTTGCAAGTTGTAGAACCTTCTGCTACAGAAGTGAAAGTTGAAGCAATTTCTTTTGATAGCGTTCCTCCAAGAGCAGCTGTTAAATTGGTAACTCCAGATAATTTAGATGAATTAGTAAGACTTCTTCATGAGGAAGCAAAAGTAATCTAATTTCAAATCTCAAATTATTTAATTTCAAATTCAAAAAATTATGGCAATATTCGTATATGCAGAAAATATAAATGGCGTTTACAAAAAAGCAGCTTTCGAGGCCGTTTCATACGCTAAAGCTATTGCTTCACAAGCGGGTGATACCGTAACAGCAATCGCAATTAACCCAATTGATGCTTCTGATCTTCTTTACAAATATGGAGCAGATAAAGTAATCAATGTAAAAGACGAAGGTTTAAAAGCTTTCAGTGCAAAGGCTTATGCACAAGCTGTTGCTGAAGTTTTTGATGGGAATATTATTGTTTTCCCTCATACTACAGATGCATCTTCAGTAGCTCCAATGCTAAGTATAGTAAAAGAATCTTCTTTAATTACTAATGTTTTGGAAATTCCCGAATCTATTTCTCCTTTCCAAGTGAAAAGAAGAGTATTCTCAGGAAAAGGATTTATGCATGCAAAAGCTGATGCTTCTAAAGTAGTAATCACGGTTTCTCAAAACGCTTATGGTGTTAAAGAAAATGCAGCTTCTGGTTCTGAAGAAGTAAAAAATTTAACGATTACAAATGAAGACACAAAAGTAATCAACCATGAGCAATCTACAGGAAAATTAGACCTTAAAGAAGCTGAAATTGTAGTTTCTGCAGGTCGTGGAATGAAAGGTCCAGAAAACTGGGGTATGATTGAAGAATTAGCAAACGTTTTAGGTGCAGCTACAGCTTCATCAAAACCAGTAGCAGATATCGGTTGGAGACCTCATTCTGAGCACGTTGGACAAACAGGAAAAGCAATTGCTCCTAATTTGTATATCGCTGTGGGTATTTCTGGTGCTATTCAGCATTTAGCGGGAGTTAATGGTTCTAAAACTATTGTTGTTATTAATAGTGATCCTGAAGCTCCGTTCTTTAAAGCAGCAGATTATGGTGTTGTAGGAGATGCTTTCCAGATAATTCCTGCATTAACTGAAAAGATTAAAGCTTTCAAAAACCACTAATTTTTGAAGTAATTTATTGAATATCTAAAAAACATCGTGGCTTATTGCTACGATGTTTTTATATTTGTACTTATGGATTATAAACAACTAATAATAAGAGGCATTTCTTATAGTCAAACCCAGTCTGGTGCTTATGCTTTATTGCTAGAACATGAGGAAACTAATGTGAAACTTCCAGTAGTGATTGGTAATTTCGAGGCGCAATCTATTTCCTTGGGATTAGAAAAAGATATACATCCACCTCGTCCATTAACCCATGATTTATTTACAAAATTTGTAACAGCTGTAAATTTTGAGCTTACGTCTGTGGTTATTTACCAAATTATTGATGGTGTTTTCTTTTCCAATATTAATTTTAGAAATAAATTAAACGGAGAAGAACTTATCCTTGATGCCAGAACTTCTGATGCAGTTGCCATGGCGGTACGTTTTGATGCTCCAATTTTTACAACTTCGCAAGTTCTTAATGAAGCAGGAATTCTGTTGGAATTGGAAGAAGTAGCAAAAGAAGACCAAAGTTTTGATAATCCAGATTTAACTCAAGAAGATACTTTATCCTCTTTATCTCTAGAAGAACTTCAAGAAATGTTGGATTCTGCCGTTAAAGAAGAAGATTATGACACTGCTTTAGAAATTCAGGAAGAATTAAAAAGAAGAAGAAAAAAAATTGATTAATAATTATCATTAATAAACTATGAATGTAAAGTTCAGATTAACTGTGATGAATTTCTTAGAATTCGCAGTTTGGGGCGCCTACTTAACCTCGATGGGAAATTATTTAGGATCAGTAGGGTTGGGTCCTAAAATTGGCCTCTTTTATGCCATGCAAGGAATTGTTTCTATTTTTATGCCTGCAATAATGGGAATTATTGCTGACCGTTGGATTCCCGTTCAACGACTTTTAGGAATTAACCACCTTTTGGCAGCTATTTTTATTATTGCAACTGGATATTATGGGTTAAGTTCTGGTGAACAGGTTGATTTTACAACTATTTTCACCCTCTATTCTTTAAGTGTAGCTTTCTTTATGCCCACCATTGCACTTTCCAATTCCACTGCTTATGCAGTATTAAAAAAGAATAACCTCAATACTATTAAAGCTTTTCCCCCGATTAGAACTTTTGGAACAATAGGGTTCATCTGTGCTATGCTGTTTGTTAACTTCTTTGGTATGCAAAACGGAAGTTATGGGTTTAATTTTACTGGGGATGCCGGTTTTGAAAGTTTCCAATCCAATTACAATCAGTTTTTTGTTTCCGGAATTTTAGGAATCCTTCTGTTTCTTTACAGCTTCTCACTTCCCAAATGTGAAGTTAATCAACAAAATGAAAAACAGTCGGTTGCTGATGCATTCGGACTAAAGGCTTTTGCCTTGTTTAAAAATAAGAAAATGGCAATTTTCTTTATTTTTTCAATGCTGTTGGGAGTTTCTTTGCAGATTACGAATGGTTATGCTAATCCTTTTATTACGACCTTTAAAAATATTCCTGAATATGCCGATACTTGGGGAGCGAATAATGCCAATGCGTTAATCTCTTTATCACAGGTTTCAGAAACGTTATGTATTCTTTTAATTCCTTTCTTTCTGAGAAAATTCGGAATTAAAACCGTAATGTTAATGGCTATGTTTGGTTGGTTCCTTCGTTTTGCATTCTTCGGTTTGGGGGATCCTGGACCTGGAGTTTGGATGTTTGTTTTATCCATGATTGTTTATGGTATTGCTTTCGATTTCTTTAATGTATCAGGTTCTTTGTATGTTGATAATGAAACGAATAAAGATATTCGTTCTTCAGCGCAAGGGGTATTTATGATGATGACTAATGGTTTTGGTGCTACCATCGGAATGTTGGTAGCTCAGGTTGTGGTAAATTATTATGTATTCAGCCATGAAGACCTTATTCAACAATTGGAGGGTTGGAGAACCTCATGGTTCATTTTTGCAGGGTATGCATTGGTTGTAGCTATTTTATTTGCTATTTTCTTTAAACACAAACACAATCCTGAAGAGGCTACTAACGTTTCACACTAAGTAAATTAACATTATAAAAACATATAAAAGTTGTCTCTATTTGAGATGACTTTTTTTCTTTGTTATTCCACAGTAATTGAAACTTTCTCAAGTGTGTTTTTTTTCGTAATTTGCAGCTTGAAAATGAGAAATATTCAATTATTAGGAGTGCTTTTAGTGATCGTTGGAAGTTTTTTGCCATTGGTTCATATTCCCATTATTGGGAACTGGAATTATTGGCAACTTGATTCAAGAATTACCATGCTGAGTTGGGTGTTATGGGCCCTTGCTTTGGCGGGAATAGCAATCAACAACCAAAAGTTAATTAAAGGTTGTGGAATTTTGTTAATCCTACTTTTTATTTTCACATTAATAGCCATAAAATTCAAATCATTGGATTATTTTAACTTTTTAGTTTTCGATTCATTTAAAGAATTAGCAGCTGGAATTGTAAAGTTAAAATGGGGATGGTTTTTTGAATTTGGAGGAGCACTATTGATGTTATTTTCAAAAAAGAGTACAAATTAAAATAAAAAAATAAAAAATTATAAAATTATACACATGAAAGAAGTATTTATAGTTTCCGCAGTGAGAACTCCAATGGGAAGTTTTATGGGAAGTTTATCAACAGTACCAGCAACCAAATTAGGAGCTACTGCTGTAAAAGGAGCTTTAGATAAAATTGGCTTAGATCCTACACAGGTTCAGGAAATCTATATGGGGAATGTATTGCAAGCGGGGGAAGGACAAGCACCAGCGCGTCAGGTGGCTTTAGGAGCGGGACTTTCTAATCATACACCTTCTACAACAATTAACAAAGTTTGTGCTTCAGGGATGAAAGCGGTTATGATGGCTGCTCAGTCTATTAAAGCGGGAGATCAAGACGTTATTGTTGCTGGTGGTATGGAGAATATGTCTTTAGTTCCTCATTATTATAACGCAAGAGTTGCTACTAAGTTAGGAGATATCAAAGTGTTAGACGGAATGGTTTCTGACGGTCTTACAGATGTTTACAACAAAGTACACATGGGCGTTTGTGCAGAGAAATGTGCTACAGATTATAACTTCACAAGAGAAGATCAAGATAATTTTGCAATAGAGTCTTACAAAAGATCTGCAGCAGCTTGGGAAGCAGGGAAATTCGATAACGAGATTGTTCCGGTAGAAATTCCTCAAAGAAAAGGAGAACCCATCATCTTCGCTCAAGATGAAGAATATAAGTCTGTAAACTTTGATAGATTACCAACTTTGCCAACGGTTTTCAAAAGAGAAGGAGGAACGGTAACTGCTGCGAATGCTTCTACATTGAACGATGGTGCTTCTGCATTAATCCTTGTTTCTAAAGAAAAAATGGAAGAATTAGGATTAAAACCTTTAGCAAAAATCGTTTCTTATGCGGATGCAGCTCATGAGCCCGAAAACTTTACAACTGCTCCTGCAAAAGCTTTACCTGTTGCTCTTAAAAAAGCTGGTTTAGAAGTTTCTGATATTGATTTCTTCGAATTTAATGAAGCTTTTTCTGTGGTTGGTTTAGCAAATAATAAAATTTTAGGTCTTGATGCTGCAAAAGTAAACGTAAACGGTGGAGCAGTCGCTTTAGGACATCCACTAGGAAGTTCTGGATCTAGAATTATTGTAACATTAATCAACGTATTGAAACAAAACGGTGGTAAATATGGTGCTGCAGCGATCTGTAATGGTGGTGGTGGTGCTTCTGCAATCGTTATTGAAAATATGTAATATTATTTTTAAATAGATATTTATAATCAGACTCTTTAAAAGGGGTCTGATTTTTTTTTCTTAAAATTATAGATCATTTTTAAGAATTTATTTCTGCTTAGAGGGCTTATTTTCATAAAAAAAGTTAATTTAGAACCTTCAAAAAAAGATAATCTAAATTATGGATGAAATACTAGAACTAGTTAACAATATTGTATGGAGTAATACTTTAATTTTTTTATGTCTTTTTTCGGGGGTATTCTTCTCCATCCGAATGCGATTTCCACAGATTCGTTATATCCGCGAAATGTGGAAATTATTGTTTAAAGGCTCAGCTTCAGAAAAAGGAATTTCTTCTTTTCAGGCTTTTGCACTGGCTATTTCTGGGAGAGTAGGAACCGGAAATATTGCTGGTGTAGCTACCGCGATAGGAATGGGTGGTCCAGGAGCCATTTTTTGGATGTGGGTGATTGCATTTTTGGGAAGTGCTTCTGCAATTGTGGAAGCTTCACTCGGACAATATTATAAAGAAGTAAAAGATGGACAATATCGCGGTGGACCCGCTTTTTATATAGAAAAAGGCTTGAAACTAAAATGGTATGCTATAATTTTTGCTGGAGTAACTATTTTAAGTACCGGCCTTCTTTTGCCAGGCGTACAAAGTAACAGTATTGCCATAGCGGTAGAAAATGCTTTTGAAGTTCCTACTTATATCACTGGAATTGTTGTAGCGTTAATACTTGGTGTAATTATTATTGGTGGCGTTAAACGTATCAGTACTGTTGCAGAATTTGTAGTTCCATTTATGGCGGGCGGTTATATCTTAATGGCTTTGATTATTATTGGGATTAATTATCAACAAATTCCCGCTGTATTCAAATTGATTTTTGATTCGGCACTTGGTATTGATTCTGCTTTTGGTGGAATTATAGGAATGGCTATTGCTTGGGGAGTAAAACGTGGAATCTACAGCAATGAAGCTGGACAAGGAACTGCTCCTCACGCCGCTGCAGCTGCAGAAGTTTCGCATCCTGTGAAGCAAGGTTTGGTGCAAGGTTTTTCTGTATATGTAGATACTATTTTTGTGTGCACTGCAACCGCTTTAATGATTTTATTTACAGGAATGTACAATGTTCAAAATCCTGCCGGTGGATTTATTACCGAGAATATTCCCGGGGTGAAGATGGGAGCCGATTTTACGCAGTATGCAGTGGCGCACCATTTACCTTCTGTAGGGAAGGCTTTTGTGGCTATTTCTTTGTTTTTCTTTGCCTTTACTACCATTATGGCTTATTATTATATTGCCGAAACCAACATCAGCTATTTACAGAAAAAAGCAAACAGTAAAATTTACATCAGAATTTTCCAGGGGGTTATTTTAATATCTACTTTTTACGGTGCTGTGAAAACTGCAGACGCCGCATGGATGTTAGGAGATATTGGTGTTGGATTAATGGCTTGGCTGAATGTGATCGCAATATTATTGATGCAAAAAAAAGCTATGTTCCTGTTTAAGGATTATGAGAAACAGAAAAAAGAAGGCAAAGACCCTGTTATGGAGCCTGAAATGAATCATAATTAATGATGAAATAATTATATTTCCACTTTAAACTTTATATTTGCCCAAACAATTATTTTCAAAAATGCCTGAAAACGAAAACTTGCAAACTCCGAATATCAAAAACAATCCGAAAATAATGAAAGCTTGGGCGGTTTACGACTGGGCCAATTCAGTATATTCTTTGGTGATTACATCCACTATTTTCCCTATTTATTTTTCTATTCTTACAACCGCTTACGAAAAAAGCGAATATGTTGAAGAAACAGGAAAAACAATACAAGTTCCTGTAAGACATATGATTAATATTTTCGGAAGAGATTATCAACCAGATGCGGTTTATGGATATTCATTAACTATTTCATTTTTAGTGGTGGTTTTACTGTCTCCATTTTTATCTTCTTTGGCGGATACTATTGGTAACAAAAAATCTTTTTTACAGTTTTTCTGTTATTTAGGAGCAACTTCATGTATGGGATTGGCGATGTTTACGGGAATGCATAATGTTTTTTTAGGTTTGCTTTTTAGTATAACTGCCAGTGTAGGTTTCTGGGGAAGTTTGGTTTTTTATAATTCATTTCTTCCCGATATTGCTACGCAAGATAAACAGGATGCTCTTTCCGCAAGAGGTTATGTATACGGATATATTGGTTCTGTAGTTTTGGTAATTATTTGTTTATTACTTATTCAGGTTTTTGCTAAAAGTCCAGAACAACAGTTGTTATACACCAGAATTAGTTTCTTATTAACAGGAGCTTGGTGGTTTGGTTTTTCACAATATACTTTTAAATATTTACCGCAATTTGGAGATGTTAAAGACAAGCTTCCAAAGGATTTAGTGTTGTTGAATTATAAAAATATCTTCAAAAAACACGAAGAACAAGGTGGTTTTTTTGAAGTTCTAAAAGATAATATTCATTTCTATTTAGATATTGGAAAAGAGAGTTTCCGTGAATTATTTAAAGTAGGAAACAGGTTGTTTAAAGACAGAAACCTTAAATTCTTTTTGTCGAGTTTTTTCTTTTTCAGTGTTGGGATGCAAACCATTTTTTTAATGGCGACTTTATTCGGGAAAAGTGAAATTAATTTAGAGCAAGACAAACTTATCGCTACTTTATTGGTTATTCAGATTGAAGCGATTATTGGAGCCTTGTCGTTCTCTTGGCTTTCGAGAAAAATTGGTAACAAAAATGTAATTTCTATTTGTATTACTCTTTGGATTATAGCTTGTTTATCCGCTTATTATTTAAACAAAGAAAATCCTAATGTAGAGTATCAATTTTATGGGGTTGCGGCTGTAGTTGGTTTGGTAATGGGAGGTTTACAAGCAATGTCGAGATCAACTTATTCTAAATTATTACCCGAAAACTCTATGGAAAACACCACTTTCTTTAGTTTTTATGATGTTTTAGAAAAATTAGCCATTATTTTAGGAACTTTCATTTTTGCAACACTTATTGAACATTTCAACAATATGCGTTATGCAGCGCTTTCAATGACTGTATTTTTTGGAATCGGACTTATATTAATTCGTTTTGTGAACACTAGTTTTTCTAAAAAATAAATTGTATATTGATAAGAATATGTACAATATTTTGGGCATTATAATTGCTTTAAAAATATTAATGTTTTTTTCATAAATTTGCAAAAATAAACACAAGAATAAATAATGACTAACCCTTTATTTTACGCTAAAATTCTTCTATTCGGTGAATATGGAATTATTGAGGACTCTCAAGGGTTAACCCTTCCTTACAGCTTTTACAAAGGTGCATTGAAGTTTTCAGACCTTAATTCTGATTTCGAAAAAAAATCCAACGCTCATTTAGTAAAATACTCCAATTATCTTTCTGATCTTCAACTTCCAGACGGATTTGAATTGAATGTAAGTAACTTTAAACAAGAAATTGATAAAGGACTTTTCTTTGATTCTAATATTCCTCAAGGTTATGGAGTAGGGAGTTCAGGAGCTTTAGTGGCAGCTATTTTCGAAAGATATTCTATACAAAAACTTCATCCAGATTATATTTCAAAAGAGGAGTTGAAAAAACTTAGAACTGTTTTTGGTTTAATGGAAAGCTTTTTCCATGGCAAAAGTTCTGGTATAGATCCTCTTATTTGCTATATGAATCTTCCTATTCTTATCGAAAGTAAAGAAAGTGTGGACAAAGTAGCCATTCCTAATAGTAATGAAGGTAAAGGTGCTATTTTCTTAATCGATTCTGGAATTGTGGGTGAAACGGGTCCAATGATTCAGATTTTCTTTGAAAAAATGAAGACTGAAGGTTTCCGTAAAACTTTGAAAGAAGAATTTATAAGATACAATAATGCTTGTATTGATGCGTTTTTGAAGAAAGATATGAATCCTTTCTTTAGAAACTTGAAAAAGCTATCACATTGGGCGTATGAACATTTCCGTCCTATGATTCCTGAAAGCTTATTCAATGTTTGGAAAAAAGGTTTAGATTCTAATGCTTATTATCTTAAACTTTGCGGAAGTGGAGGTGGAGGCTATATTTTAGGTTTTACTAAAGATTACGAAAAAGCCGAAAAAATGCTAGATGGTTTTCATAAAGAAGTGATTTACAGGTTTTAATAAAGTTTCCAAGTTTTAATGGACAGTAACAAACCAGAACAAAATAAAAATATTGCCTATCGATTTTCACAATTGATGGGCTTTATTTTGGGAGCTAGGTTTATGGTAACTGCCATCCTTACTTTTGCGCTTTATGTTTCCACTTTTTTCTTGTTCAATCAGGAAGAAAGTCTAAGGAATTTTGTTTTCGATTATAAAGTACATGGAATTATTTTCTGTACTGTTCTTAGTATTCTTGCAGGAGGAATCATCAATCAGTTTTACGATTTAGAAAAAGATACTGTTGTAAAGCCTTTTAGAACAAGAATTCAGAGCTTTTTAAAGCAGAATTATTTTCTTAGCGTTTATATTATTCTGAATGTTGTTTCCTTAGGAACTGCGTTTTTAATTTCGAGAAATGTTTTTGTTTTCTTCCTTATTTATCAGTTTTTTATGTGGTTGTATAGCCATAAACTCAGCAGGATTTTATTTTTAAATAACCTTACGTTTGTTGGTCTTACGCTTTATCCTTTCTTTGGAATGATGGTCTATTACGAAACTTTTTCAAAAAAGGTTTTCTTAATGGCGTTATTTATCTTTTTTATTCTTCTTACCATTGATGTTGTTAAAGATACCCTTACCAAAAAGGCAGATCAAGCTTTTGGTTACACTACGATTCCCAATTTTTTTTCAAATATTTCCTCCAGAAATACCATTCTAGGTTTATTAATGGCTTGCATTTTATCATCCATGTCGCTCATTTTAAAATCGGGTGTTAATGGATTTATGGGCTATTATTTTGTGGGCAGTTTATTTATTTTCGTTTTATGTACATTTTTAATGATGGAGTATTCGCGCAAAAAAAGATTTCTTACACTTAATATACTCAGATTATGGGTTTTTATTGGAGTTTTTGCCATGCTTTTTTATGGGATTGAATTCAAATTTTCTTAATTATATTTAGAGTTCAATCAAGTATTAGTACATTTGCATCAGCAAAAAAATAAATCAAGACAATGTCTATTTTCAACGATACTAAAATTGCATTTGCAGACAAAACAGATGCTCAGCTTAAAAAGGCTTATTGGATGTTTAAAATGATTGAAAATCCTACCTTAACAAGCCTTGGAACTTCAGTTCTTAATTTTACCGTTCATAATGATTTTCCATTTGTAAAAGGTATTGTAAAGGATACTCTTTTCGAACAGTTTTGTGGTGGAGAAACCCGTGAAGAAAGTATGAAAGTGGTAAAACAACTCTTTAAAAGAGGAGTTGGAAGTATTTTTGATTATTCTATTGAAGGTAAAGAAGATGAAGAAACCTTTGATGCTGTTTGTAAAGAAATTAAAGACATTGTAAGATTCTCTGTAGGAAATCCTGCAATTCCTTTTATCGTTTTTAAACCAACTGCTTTTGGTAGAATTGATATTTACGAATTGGTGGGTAAAAATGCTGAATTAACGACAAGTCAGAAGGAAGAATGGGCGAGGATTGTAAAAAGATTTGATGAAGTTTGTAAGCTTTGCTATGAAAACGACAAAAAAGTAATGGTAGATGCCGAAGAAACTTGGATGCAAGATGCTGCAGATCATCTTTGTGAAGAAATGATGGAGAAATATAACCAAGAAAAACCTATTGTTTGGAACACTATTCAGATGTATAGAACGGGCAGATTGGAATATATGGAGGAGAATTTGAAAAGAGCACAAGAAAAAAACTATTTCATAGGTTACAAAATTGTTCGTGGCGCTTATATGGAAAAAGAAAGAGCCAGAGCACAAGAAAAAGGTTATAAAGATCCTATTCAGCCTAATAAAGACGCTACCGATAAAAATTACAACTCAGGAATTGATTTTGTAATGGGTCATTTAGACAGAGTTTCAGCTTTCTTTGGAACACATAATGAAACTTCTTCGGAACTGATAATGGATAAAATGCAAGCAAAGAGTTTGCCTCATGACAATCCACATGTATATTTCGGTCAGTTATACGGGATGAGTGATAACATTAGTTTCTATTTAGCGGATAAAGGTTACAATGTTGCAAAATATCTTCCTTATGGTCCTGTAAAAGATGTTGTCCCATATTTAACGAGAAGAGCTCAAGAAAACACTTCCGTAGCTGGACAAACAGGTAGGGAACTTGGACTTATTAAAAAAGAATTAGAGAGAAGAAGAAAATAAGATTTTTAATTTTTCAAATATGTAAAAAGGCTCTCTCATTGAAAGTCTTTTTTTATGACTATTGATTTTCTCAATAGGAATGTTTAATCATTCTAAATTAACAAAATAATTCCGTATTTTTGCAGTATAATTAACGAATATGTTGACGAAAGAAAAGGTTCAAGAATTTTTAAAAGAAATTGAAGTTGATGATTTAGTAACCAATCTTCAAGTGATGGGTGAAGATGTTTATATAGATATGAAAGCGCATTCACCTGCTATGCATGAGAAAAAGAAGCTTGAAGTAGCTATGAAACAGGCTTTTGCAAGTGAATTTGGTGAAGAAATTCAGTTAAAATTAAAAATAACATCTCCTGAACCAAGCGAAATACAGCAAAATCAGATCAAAGGAAAAGAAATCCCTGGAATTAAAAATATTATCGCTATTGCTTCCGGAAAAGGAGGTGTAGGGAAATCTACTGTTTCTGCAAATCTTGCAGTAACCCTTGCTAATATGGGCTTTAAAGTAGGTATTTTAGATGCAGATATTTATGGACCATCTGTTCCTACCATGTTTGATACTGAAAATCAGAAACCTATTTCTGTAGAAGTTGATGGTAAAAATTTAATGAAACCCGTTGAAAATTATGGTGTAAAAATGCTTTCAATAGGTTATTTCTCTGGAGCTAATCAAGCAGTAGTTTGGAGAGGACCAATGGCTTCAAAAGCATTGAACCAAATGTTGAGAGATGCAGCATGGGGAGAATTAGACTTTTTATTAATAGATTTACCTCCTGGAACGGGTGATATTCATTTATCAATTATCCAGGAAGTTCCAGTAACAGGTGCTGTAATTGTAAGTACGCCTCAACACGTTGCTTTAGCAGATGTTAGAAAAGGTATTGCAATGTTCCAAATGGAAAGTATTAATATTCCTGTTTTAGGTTTAATTGAAAACATGGCGTATTTTACTCCAGAAGAGCTTCCAGATAACAAATATTATATTTTTGGAAACCATGGAGCTCAGTTTTTAGCAACCGATTTAGGAATTCCAGTTTTAGGTGAAATTCCAATTATTCAAAGTATAAGAGAAGCAGGAGATATTGGAAGACCTGCAGCTTTACAGGAAGGTTCTAAAATTGAGGAAATTTATATAAAAACAGCTCAAAATATGATTGAAAGCTTGGTGGAAAGAAACAAAATGTTGCCTCCAACTGAAGCTGTAAAAATAACAACAATGGCAGGTTGTTCTCCTAAAAAATAAGTATTTTAGAAGGATAAAAACCATTAATAATTCCAGACACAAAACAAAATATGAGCACAGCAATAAAACACGAAGATACAGTAACCCGAGTAATGGAAGCTTTGGAAAGTATTCGCCCTTTTTTGAATAAAGATGGGGGAGATATTGAATTGATTGACGTGAAAGATAATAAAGTGTATGTAAAACTTCTTGGCAACTGTTCAGGATGTCCAGTAAGTTTTTCTACCATGAAGCTGGGTGTTGAAAATACCATTAAGCAACACGCTCCTGAAATAGAGGAGGTTTTAAGCGTAGAGCAAAAATAAAAAGTCTTATTTTAATATAGAAAATGTCTCAAAAATTTGAGACATTTTTTTTATTCCCCAATTATTATTTTCAAACAGATTCGCAGATTTATATTTTCAATTAATAAGTAGTAAATTTGCAAAAAAAAAATTATTTTAGGTTTTACTATTGTTTATGGAATATTATTTACTTGTTTTTATATTAGCTTTTGCAGTTGATTTGATTCCATTTGTAGGACCTCCAGCTTGGACTGTTATTGTTTTTTTGCAAGTAAAATATAATTTGGATATTTGGCCTACTTTATTAATTGGAGTTACAGCTTCAGCCATTGGAAGATATCTTTATAGTTTATATATTCCTTATATTTCTGATCGTTTTTTAAAAGAACAAAAAACTGAAGATTTAAAATTTATTGGAAGTAAATTAAGTGGTAAAAGCTGGAAAGTTCAAATATTTGTAATTTTATATACTTCTTTACCACTTCCTTCGACGCCACTTTTTACAGCAGCAGGAATTTCTAGAATTAATACATTAACATTAATGCCAGCTTTTTTTGTTGGTAAATTAATTGCTGATTCTATAATGATCCACACAGGAAATTATATTGTGAACAATACCCAAGACCTAATGTCTGGAATTATCAATTGGGAAACAATTTTGGGAACTATTACTAGTTTAGTTGTTGTTATTCTGTTCATCTGTATGGATTGGAAAACACTTATTCAAGAGAAAAAATTGAAATTTAGTTTCAGAGTTTTTAAATAAGTTTTGCTTATTGAAATAATAGAGTAGATGTATAAAAGGAATTGTTTTAGATGAATAAATACCATCCAATACCTTGATAATAAGAATAATATAAATGAGAATCGGGCGCCTGCGGTGCCCGATTCTGTGTATGTCTAATATACTTCCTATATTTTTTTAACCAATATTTTTTCTGTGGCTAAATGGCTTAATGTCTCTGTTTGACCTTCAATTTCAATGGTAATACTTTGATCAAACTCTTCAATTTTCAATATTGTTAGTTTAGTTCCTAAAACTAAATTTCTTTGTGTAAGATAGCTCAAAAAAGCATCATCAGAAAAAGTTACAGCGCTAAAAATAAGTTTTTCATTGGCTTTACAGTTACTCAATTTAACATAATCTAAATCAATAATATTTCCTTGTTTATCTGGGATAGGTTCTCCGTGAGGATCAAATTTTGGATAATCTAAGAGCTCATCCATTTTATCAAAAAATATTGGTGAATGTACATGCTCCAATTGTTCTGCAATCTCATGAACGTTATCCCAACTAAAATTCATATTTTTCACTAAAAACATTTCTGTTAATCGGTGCTTACGGACTACTAAAGCAGCTTCTTTTTTACCCAAATCAGTGACCATTAAAGGCTTATAGGTTTCGTATTTTACCCATTTTTTTTCAGCAAATTTTTTCATCATATTATTAACGCTAGGCATTTTTACGCCAAGGAATTTACTGAGCTCATTTACCGCTACAGAATTTTTATCCGTAGTAAGATGGAATAAAGCTTTAAGGTAATTTTCTTCTGTAAGAGTATTCTTCAAAATGTTAGATAATTTAAACTACAAATCTAACAATTATAAAAAAAATTACGGTTATAAACCGTTAAATAAAGAAGAGAACCTGCAAAATAAAAAGTCCTATAATTTATATTATGTTAAATCGTATTTATTTCTGGATATAAGTATTCATTATCTGAACACATTTTTATGAGAACTAATTTAATTTGAAGGTTTAAAATTTCTTTTTGCTAATTCCTTTCGTACACGACTTAAACTCTCTGGTGTAATCCCTAAGTAAGATGCAATCATCCATTGAGGAACTCTTAAAAGTAAATCCGGATACATTTTAATGAATTCTAAATATCGCTCTTCAGCAGTTTCTGCCAATAAAGAATTTATTCTGTTTTGTAAAGCTCGGATGTGCTTTTGCAATAGTAAATCGTTATTTTCAATAGAGTTTGAAAAATGTTTTTTTAATGTAGTGAAAAAATCTGTTGGTAAAAATGAAACTACAGAATCTTCCACAGTTTCTATATAATAATTAGATTTTTCATTAAAATATAAACTGCTCCTGTCTGAAATTAACCAATTTTCAGGGGCAAATTGTATTATATGTTCCTTGCCATTTTTATCTAAAGAATACATTCGTAATAAACCTTTTTCTACAAAAAAATTGAATTTGCAGATTTCACCTTCTCTTAATAAAAACGTATTTTTAGGCATAGGTTTCTCTTCAAATAAAAGCTGACAAGTGTTTATTTCTGAGGTAGGTACATTTAAAGTTTTAGAGAGATACTTAATAATGTTTTCCATTTAAATTAATTGTGTTGAAATGGCTTGGTGAGAGCCGTTGTTTATAAGTTTTCCATTTTGTATTACAAGCAGTTGAGGACTTTCATGTCTTAGTTCAAATTGTTCTGCTAATGCATTTGAAATATTTCTAAATTTCAAAAGATCCAAATAATAAAAATCTGCTTCTGGATTTTCTCGAAGAACTTCTTTTTCGAAAGATTTTAAAACTGTTTTACTGATGAAACATCTTGTGGAATGTTTAAAAATAACCACTTTTTTGTGATGAGACTCTTCAATAATTTTTTTTAAATCTTTCTCATTGTCCAAGTTTTTCCAAAAAGATGGATTTTCTTGAGACTCATTATTATTACCAAATATATTTTTAAAAAAGCTCATACTCCAAATTGTTTTAAATGATGATGCAGATGCTTGTATTCTAAAAAAGCCCAATCTTCTAAAGTCATTTTTCCAAATAAACGATGATGATTAGGAACTTCCCCACTCTCTAAAATTGCTTTAAATTCATACAAAGTTTTTAGTAAGGAAGATTTAGAATCTTCAAAACTGCATTCAAAATTAACGATAAGTTTTCGAAATGTTGGCATGTTGGGAGGAATTCCGTTGTTAAAAATTGTCATTTCTTTTTTTGTTAAGACTCCTATTCCATAAAGAAGAAAATTAACTTTGGGTAAACAAATTTTTCCGCAAGCTACTTGTAGAACTTTATCGCAATGAAGCATCATTTGCTCTACTTTCATAACTCCCCACTTTCCTTTTGAATCTTTATTTAACCTATGAATCCTATTTACAATTTCTTGAAATGTTTGTTCTGCATCAAGTCGTTTCTTCATATACTTATTCCATTAAACGATAATCAAGCCTATTTGTCCGATTTTTAAAGTAAGGAAACATATTTGAGCTTAAGTTTTTATAAATTTACTAAAAATAATTTTCAAAATATTTAAAAATGAAAAAAGCCTTAATTATAGTGGATGTGCAGAATGATTTTTGTGAAGGTGGCGCTCTTGCTGTTCCTAATGCCAATGAAATTATTCCTTATATTAACCTATTGACCGAAAGTACGGATTATGATGAAGTAATTTTGACTCAAGATTGGCATCCTGCAGATCATAAAAGTTTTGCAAGTAATAATGGAAGACAAGTGGGCGATACTATTATTTTAAATGAGGTTCCGCAATTTATGTGGCCAGATCATTGTGTACAAAATACTTTTGGGGCTGAGTTTCATAAAGATTTGAATATGGAGAAAGTTACCCATATTATTCAGAAAGGAAAAAATACTGAAATTGATAGTTATAGCGGTTTCCAAGACAATAATCATTTCATGAAAACAGGTTTGGATGATTATTTAAAATACCATGACATTCAGTTGGTAGAAATTGTGGGTTTAGCATTGGATTATTGCGTGAAGTTTACCGCTTTAGATGCTGTGAGAAATGGTTATATTACTTGTGTACACTTCAATGGAACACGCGCTGTAAATGTAAAACCAGAAAACGCGAAAAATGCTATTTATGAGCTTTTGGAGAATAAAGTGAGTATTTTAGGCTAGACAATTAATAAAAATATATTAAAAAAGCATTGAATTATGATTCAATGCTTTTTTCTTCTTGATATACTTGATAATAAATTAATGAAAGAATTATTAAAAGATAATATCCTACCATCATGCGTTGAACCAAAGTGGGAAAAATAAAAAATCGTATAAATACGGAACAAAAAATAATTATTAAAAAGATAATAATTGGAGTTTTTATGTTTTTTTTGTCTTTTCCTAAAAAGATAATAATCAAACTAAATAATAGCAATAATGGAAAATAAGATTCATTGAAATCTCTAAATAAATGTGCTTTTATATAATTTAAATAATCATTAAAATTAAATGCATCAGGTTGGGAAATTGGATAAATCTGTACTTTTATAAACTGGTTCATCAACAAGGTTTTCCAAGGAATCTCATTTGAAAATTGTATGAATGCAAAGCTTAAAATTAAAAATAATGTCCCCAATATTATGTCTCTTTTCGAAAAATAAAATACTTTTCTATAAATATAAAATGCCAAAAATAGGAGCAAATAAAAAACAATATATTCTGGTCTTGTGAAAACATTTAGCATTGCTAAAACGGTAAAGAGAAAAATACTTTTCTTGGTATACAAAAGATAAAAACCATAGAGAAAAAGAAAACACGAAAATAAATCGGGAGTTGCATGTCTTCCCGCATGTAAAATAGGCCTAAATAAGATAAAACAGATGGTTAAAGCGAAAACAATAAATTTATTTCGAATAATTTTCTGTAAAAAACTGTAAATAATGAGGATAATTAAACCAAAAGATAGTATTGAAGGTAAAAATATTGAGGTTGATAGCGAAAAACCTAGTTGATAAAAAAAGTAATTAACAATAGTGAATAAAGGTTTTACCTTAAACAAACTCAATTCTTCACCATAAGCTTTTGGATTTTCAGATAGAATTTTATAATAATCAACCGCTCCTTTTGCCTCCTCATTGGTGTAATTCTGAAATTGGAATCTTTCTGGAGCTTTTACTTTTAACTCAGAATATACCACATTATGCACTTCTTCGATGCTTTTTTCAGGGTTATCAAGTTGGTAAACTAATCCCATATAAGCTTCAATATCCCAATTGTAATGCTGACTTTTTGTAAGGTAAAATGTAAATGCAATTAGTATTAAGTATAAAATAAATCTATAAACCATAATATAAATTTAGGATGATTACAACTTATAATTTTTCCAGAGTATAGAATACATTTCTTTTTGTGGGCCAAATCCTCTAAAAAACTCATCTACACTTGGTAGTTCACTTCCTTCAAAATCAAAATTATACAAATGAATATTGTCTTTAATCGCCTTATCAATTAAAACTGAAGCACCGTTGAGTTTTACATAATTTGGATCATTAAACGTGCCTAATAAAGCAACCGTTTCCTCGTCTTTATATAATGCCAATAGATTAATGAGCTTGTTATTTGAATATAATTTTAGAAAATACATAAGTCCTTTTGACGAAAATTCTTGGAATAAGGATATGTATTCCCAAATCGTCTTGGATGAATCTATTCCCTTGAAATATTTGTGAATAAACTGCTTTGTTGTTTCATCTAAATCTGAGTTTGAGACAATATTTAGATTTTCAATTTTCTCATATCCTAATGAAATTTTTCTTCTTCTTTTCGGAGAATAATTTTTAGAAACAGAATTAAAATCGGATTTATTGATATAATAGTTTTTTCTTGGTTGTAAATTTTTAGAAATTTCGTTTTTTGCATTGAAGCTGTAGTGTTTCAAAAAAAAATACTTTTTGTTCAAAAATTCAAAAAACTGCTCATTGAGTTGTTTAGAATCTTTAATTGAAAAAACACCAAGTTGCTGACATAATTTGGGTCTTGTAACTATTTTTACGAGAAATTTATTGTGATAAGGGACTGGCATTACCGCTTCGTAATCATTATATACAAGGAGATCCCATTTTTTATCGGTAACAATGTCTAAAAACTCTTTCGATGCTGAATATTTCCTTTGTTCAGAATTTTTAAAGCAGCTTTCATATTTCTCAAAGTCAATATCTTTATATTTTACTCTCCTAATCATAATACTCCTTCGTCTGCAAAACTATAATAATGGTTTTGGGTAATTATTAAATGATCTAACAATTGTATATCTAGGATTTTCCCAGCTTCTTTTATTTTTTTTGTGATGTGTAAATCTTCCGAACTTGGTTTTAAATTTCCCGAAGGATGATTATGTGCAATTATAACACCTGTTGCCAAAAATTCCATTGCATTTTTAAATAAAATTCTAATGTCCACAACAGCTTGATTGATTCCTCCAGAACTCAGCCTTTGGGTGTGAATAACTTTATTACTTTGATTGAGAAAAATAGCCCAAAATTCTTCTGTTTGTAAATCCTCAAGGTAATTTTTAAGGATAGAATAAGCATCTTTGCTCCCTGTAATTGGAACTTTTTTGGGAACTTCCTGCAAGGCTTTTCTCTTTCCAATTTCTAAAGCTGCAGCTATGGAAATGGCTTTTGCCTCTCCTATTCCTTTAAATTTCATTAAATCTTTGATGGAAAGTAAACTTAAAATATTCCAATTATTTTGTGAGGATAATAATATTCTTTGTGCGAGTTCTACAGCTGTTTCATCTTTATTTCCGCTTCCCATAATAATCGCCAATAATTCGGAATCTGAAAGAGAATGTTTTCCTTTCAAAACAAATTTTTCGCGAGGTCTATCGTCTTCAGCTAGAAATTTTATGGACATAATATTAATTTTTAATAGTAAGCGTACAAAATAATGGTTCTATTAAATTGATTTAATGAATATACCATTTTTTCTTTTACCTACCATTACTAGCTTAAGAAATAAAGAAGAGATTGAATAATGAATTCAACCTAGTCAAAATTTTTTATAGTATTAATCCATCTTTCATCACCAACTTTCGGTCGGTAATTTCAGCTAAATTGGGATTGTGAGTAACAATTACAAAAGTTTGGTTGTACTTATCTCTTAAATCAAAAAACAATTGGTGCAAATCATCTGCATTTTTAGAATCCAAATTTCCTGTTGGTTCATCAGCATAAATAATTTTGGGGGAATTAATTAATGCTCTGGCTACAGCCACTCTTTGCGCTTCACCTCCTGATAAAGCATTGGGTTTGTGGTGAATTCTATTTTCAATTTTCAAATCTTCAAAAAGAGAATATGCTTTCTCCATAGATTCTTTTTCGTTAGCATCCGAAATTTTAGTCGGTAAAAGAACATTTTCTAATGCGGTGAACTCTGGTAATAATTGATGAAACTGAAAAACAAAACCTATATTTTTATTTCTAAAATTCGAAAGCTGTTTATCATTCATATTAATAAAAGATTCTTTTGCTAATGCTATCTCTGTTCCGAATTCTTTTGGTTTTGTAGGCATATCTAAAGTGCCCAAAATCTGCAATAATGTAGATTTTCCTGCTCCAGATTCTCCAACTATGGAAACTACTTCTCCTTCTAAAATATGTAAATCTACTCCTTTTAAAACTTCTAAATCTCCATAAGATTTATGGATGTTTTTTGCTCTAATCATATTTCAAAAATAACGAATTTTGTTTGAATTTGTGAATAAATGTAGGAATTCGCCTTTAGGCGAATTCCTACAATATTTTAAATAAAAAAACCTCTCCAAATGAGAGGTTTTCTATTTTGAATAATGTATTACAGAAGTAACGTTAATGGATTTTCCAAATAAGTTTTTAACGTTTGTAAAAACTCTGCACCGGTAGCTCCATCCACTACTCTATGGTCACAAGCTAAGGAAAGCTTCATAATATTTCCTACAACAATTTGTCCGTCTTTTACAATTGGTTTTTCAATAATTGCACCTACAGAAAGAATTGCTGAGTTCGGTTGATTGATGATACTTGTGAAAGTCTCAATTCCAAACATTCCTAAATTAGAAATAGAGAAAGTAGAACTTTCCATTTCGTTAGCTTTTAAAGCTTTAGTTTTTGCTCTTGAAGCCATATCTTTCACTGCAGCTGAAATCTGAGTATAGTTCATCTGATCTGTATTTTTTAATACAGGAACCACTAAACCATCTGGAATTGCTACTGCAACACCTACATTAATATTTCCATGATGGATTATTTTATCTCCAGCCCAAGAAGAATTTACTTGAGGATGTTTTCTTAAAGCTACCGCAGTTGCTTTAATAATCATGTCATTGAAAGAGATTTTAGTATCAGGAAGAGAGTTAATTTCTTTTCTTGCAATAATGGCTTTATCCATATTGATTTCCACCATTAAATAATAATGAGGAGCTGTAAATTTACTTTCTGCTAATCTCTTTGCAATTACATTTCTTACTTGCGAGTTTTGAGTTTCAGTATCTTCACCTTGCACAAAATTCATTGCTACTTGAGCTGCAGCATTTCCGGCAGAAGCAGCTGCAGGAGCTTGATATTGTGAAGGTTGATAATTTTCAATATCTTTTTTTACAATTCTCCCATTTTCACCAGAACCATTAATGCTTTGAACATTAATGCCTTTTTCCTCAGCCATTTTTTTAGCTAATGGAGAAATAGCCACTCTGTCTCCGGTTGATAAAGAAGCAGTATTGGTTTCCGCTTTTTGTTGAATTGCAGGCTGTGAACTAACTTCAGTTTGTGCAGGTTGAGCCTCTGTAGCTTTGGGTTTTTCACCAGTTGAAGAAATTGCAGATACATCTGTTCCTGCAGGTCCAATAATCGCTAATACAGAATCTACAGGCGCAGAACCACCTTCTCCGACACCCTGTTTCAATAAAACACCATTAAATTCTGATTCAAAATCTTGAACAGCTTTATCGGTTTCTATTTCAGCAAGTAAGTCACCTTCTTTTACAGTATCACCAACGTTTTTATGCCATTTTGCCACCTTACCTTCTGTCATGGTATCAGAAAGACGAGGCATGGTAATTATTTCCACACCAGCAGGAATTTCTGCAGTAATTTGCTCAATACTTGTCGCGTTATTTTCAGTTTTTGATTCTTCTTCAGATTTTTTTTCTTCAGAGGTCGCAGTTTGAGTTGCTCCGCCAGTAAGTGCAGAAATATCTTCAGCTTGTTGACCAATAATCGCTAATACTGCGTCTACAGGTGATGAGCCTCCTTCCTCAACTCCTATATATAAAAGAGTTCCATTAGTTTCAGCTTCAAAATCTTGAACGGCTTTATCTGTTTCAATTTCTGCTAAAATATCCCCTTCTTTTACACTGTCCCCTACTTTTTTATGCCATTTAGCCACTTTACCTTCCGTCATGGTATCCGAAAGGCGGGGCATTGTAATTACTTCTGCCATAATTTTTTATTGATTTGAAATTTGAAATTTGAAATTTGAAATATGGTTCAAAAAAGAAATTTCAAAAGAATATTATTATTTATTATTTTCGTATTTGTTCACAAAAGGATAATCTTCTTGTGCGTAAATGTAATCGTAAACTTTATCTGGATCTGGGTATGGAGAATTTTCCATAAACTCAATACATTCCTCTACAAAGTCTCTAGATGTATTGTCTATTTCTTCTAATTCAGCTTCTGTAGCCCAATTGTTAGTAAGAATTCTATGTTTTACGATTTCAATAGGATCTTCTTTTTTGTACTCAGCAACTTCTTCTTTACTTCTATAAGGCTCAGCATCAGACATTGAATGTCCTCTGAATCTGTAAGTTCTAGCTTCAATAAATGTGGGTCCATCTCCTCTTCTAGCTCTTTCTATAGCTTCGTAAGCTGCTTCCGCTACTTTTTCAGGATCCATTGCATCTACAGGAAGACAAGGCATTTCATAACCTAATCCTAATTTGTAAATATCTTCGTGATTCGCAGTTCTTTTAACAGAAGTTCCCATTGCGTATTGGTTATTTTCTACCACAAAAACTACTGGCAACTTCCAATTCATCGCCATATTAAAAGTTTCGTGAAGAGAACCTTGTCTTGCAGCCCCATCACCAAAGAAGCAAATGTTTACCGCTTTTCTATCGAAATATTTATCCGCAAATGCGATACCTGCACCCAAAGGAATTTGTCCGCCCACAATACCATGGCCACCATAAAAACGGTGTTCTTTACTGAAAATGTGCATAGAACCACCCATTCCTCCTGAGGTTCCTGTAGCTTTACCACATAATTCAGCCATAATTCTTTTAGGATCTACTCCCATTGCCATTGGATGGATGTGACATCTGTAAGCAGTAATCATACTGTCTTTTGTAAGATCCATCGCATGCGCAAAACCAGCAGGAATAGCCTCTTGACCGTTATATAAATGTAAAAAACCTCTAATTTTTTGTTTGAGATAAAGAGAACGACACTTGTCTTCGAACCTTCTCCACATTGTCATTTCTTCGTACCACTTCAGGTATACTTCTTTGGAAAATTCCTTCATGTTTTAATAGAATTTATAAAGCAAAATTATAAAAAAAAACTTGTTTTTATGGCATTCATACCAATAGTTTTTTAGAGAACCTTATATTTGAGGTTTATTATCTATCATGGAGGAACAAAAATCTTCAGTTTTACATAAAGTTTCTAGACTTACTTCGGATTTCTTTAATCCATTGGTTTCGTTGGTAATCTATTTTATATATGATAGTACTATCAATTTAACTTCTACTGAAGCTTGGCAAAAATTTTGGCCATTATTATTGTTCATAATTTTACCTATAATTATTTGGATTACTTGGAATGTAAAAGTTGGAAAATATACCAATATGGATGTTTCCGATAGGAATCAAAGGAAATCTTTATATGTATTTATTGAAGTTTGTATTCTAATTTATTTGCTATTCGAATATTTCTTTGCTCAAAATATCGACCTTATTTTGCTCTTTATTTCAGTGTTGTTGATATTGATGCAGGTTAGTAATTTTTTCATTAAAAGTTCCATGCACACTTCGTTTAATGTTTTTGTGGCCGCTTTGTTTTTTGCTCTGAACTGGAAAATGGGAATTTTATGGTTAGCGATCGCCATTTTAGTAGGAATAACACGGGTTATTTTGAAAAGACATACCGTGAAAGAAGTTTTAATGGGTAGTTTTATCGCTATTTTGGTATCTTTTGTTTATCTTTATACCAATATTCAAATTACACATTCCTAAATGGTTATTCAACACTTAACAGTATCGGAGGAACAATTAATGCAATTGTTTTGGAATTTGCAATCTTTCTATTTGAAAGATGTTATGGAAAAGCATTCAGAACCTAAACCCCACCAAAATACGGTATCTACTTACTTGAAAATCCTTGTTGAGAAAGGATTTTTGAAGAATGAAAAAGAAGGAAGAATTTTTAAATATTCAGTAGCTGTAAGCAAAACAGATTACAGAAATTTTCTATTGAAAAACCTTATTAGAGATTTTTTTGAGAATTCTGAGTCCGAAATTATAGATTTTTTAATTCTAGAAAAAATAATTACTCAGGAAAAGCTTTTGGAAAAAATGGATATTACAATTGGCATTAAAAAAATTGAAGATAAAGCTCCGGAATACAAAATTGCCAATGAAGTTTTAAATCATAAACCGAAAAAAGAGAAATCGAAAAAGGTCAAAGGCAAAGAGAAAAAGAAGAAGAAAAATAAAAAGAGCGACTAATTAATTAGTCGCTCTAGTTTTACGTATCCATTTATTACCAACGGTTGTTACGTCTTTCGCCACCTCCGTTATTAAAAGATCTTCTTGGCTTTTCTTCTCTTGGCTTAGCTTCAGAAACGTTTAACACTTTACCGTTAAATTCTTTCTGGTTTAAAGCTTCAATAGCTTGGTTTCCTTCATCATCAGACATTTCTACAAAACCGAACCCTCTTGAGCGGCCAGTTTCTCTATCTGTAATAATTTTTGCAGAAGATACTTCTCCAAATTCAGAAAATAAATCTTGCAACTCATGTTCTTTAGTTGCGTAGTTGATGTTTGAAACAAAAATGTTCATAATAAAAAATATAAATTAAAAAAATAAATTGTTGTTGATAAAGGAAATTCAACAAAGGATGAACAAATATTGATTTCAAATAAAAACGTTGGCAATATACAACTTTTAAGCTTTATTAGATAAAGTAAATGTTTTATTTATAAAAAAATTAACTAATTTTGATTTTATCTAAATTATTTTCATGCAAATTTTCATCAAAAATATGGTCTGCAATCGTTGTGTTGCTGCAGTAAAAGGCATTTTTTCTGAATTAAATATTCCAGTTGATGAAATAAAATTGGGCGAAGTAAAAACAAAAAAATCATTTTCTGAAATTCAACTTAAAGAATTAGAGAAAAAACTAGAACAATCTGGTTTTGAGCATATAAAAGATGCTGTACTTCAACTGAATGATAAAATTAAAACGCTTATTATTCAAAAAATCAGTGAGTTGGATGTTGATGAAGATTTTCTTTTGTCAGAATTTTTAAGCAGCAATTTGCATAGGGATTATAGCGCTCTTTCCAAGAATTTTTCTCAAAATGAAAATATAACCCTCGAGCAATATTTTATTCTTCAAAAAATAGAAAAAGTAAAAGAACTCCTGCTCTACAATGAATTTACTTTAACAGAAATCGCTGGAAAACTGGGCTACAAAAGTGTTCAGCATCTTTCAACTCAATTCAAAAACAATACAGGTTTTACTCCAACAGAATTTAAAAAACTGAAAAATCATAACAGAAAAGGACTTGATGAGTTTTAAGCTATGAATTAATTTTGTCTAAAGTCCAAATTCTATACATCTTTTCCTTAAATTTATAACAAACTACAATTTACATTCAGCAATTTTGTGTTGTAAAATCAAGGATTATGGAACGTAGATACGAAGTTTTGGGAATGACTTGCTCTGGCTGCCAGAAAAAAATCACTGAAACGCTTAATAATATAGATGGAATTCACGCTCATGTCAACTTAGAAAAAAATGAAGCAGTGATTCATGGACACAGAGATTTCACGTTGGAAGAACTGAATGAAGCGCTTTCAAAAGTTGGAAATTATAAACTTCAAGATCCTAATAATAAAGATCAAAGTTTTGTAAAACCTCAAGATCGTGTTTCTCCATCATCGGTTTATTATTGTCCAATGGAATGTGAGGGCGACAAAGTGTATTTCAAACAAGGTGAAAGATGTCCCGTTTGTAAAATGTATTTGGTTCCTATTGAGGAAAAGAATCAAGAATCAAGAGCCAAGAATCAAGACGAGCATTCCCATCAACATCAACCCAAAAACGATCAAGCTGGAAAATATTATTGTCCCATGTATTGCGAGGGCGACAAAGTTTATGATTCTAATGTGGGTTGTCCGGTTTGTGGGATGGATTTAGTGAAATATCCCGAAAAGAAAAAAGCCCAATATACTTGTCCGATGCATCCAGAAATTTTGAGTGATGAACCTGGAAGTTGCCCTATTTGCGGAATGGATTTGGTGAAAATTCCAGAGAAAAATAGCATTTCTGAAGATGAAACTTACCATATTCTAAAACGAAAATTCTGGATTTCTTTGGCGTTTACACTTCCTGTTTTCATTTTGTCGATGGGCGGAATGTGGATAGATTTCCCATTTTCACACCATGTTCAAGCTTATATAGAGCTTATTTTAACGCTTCCAGTTTTATTTTATTCGGGTTGGTTTCTCATGAAAAGAGGTTGGATTTCCTTTAAAACTTGGAACCTCAATATGTTTAGTTTAATTGCTTTGGGAGTGGCTGCAGCATTTATATTCAGCATTTTTGCATTGGCTTTCCCCAATATGATTCCGCATGAAATAAAAGGTCACGATGGCAATATCCCACTCTATTTTGAGGCAGTTTGTGTTATTTTAACTTTGGTAATTCTTGGACAGTGGATGGAAGCCATGGCTCATAAAAAAACGGGTAAAGCCATTGAAGAACTCATGAATCTTTCTCCTGATGAAGCTACTTTGGTGGAAGGAGATTCCGAAAGAAGAGTAGCTTTAGATCAAGTGAAAATTGGAGATATTTTAAAAGTAAAACCAGGTGAAAAAATTCCTGTAGATGGTAAAATTATTGAAGGAAATTCCTCCATTGATGAATCTATGATTACGGGAGAGCCTATTCCTGTTGAGAAAAATGAAAATGATAAAGTAACTTCTGGAACCATCAACGGAAACCAAGTCTTCTTAATGAAAGCTGAAAAAGTAGGTGATGAAACTTTGCTTTCTCAAATTATAAAAATGGTGAACGAAGCCAGCAGAAGTAAAGCACCTATTCAGAAATTAACGGATAAAGTTTCAAAAATATTTGTTCCAACGGTAATTGCGGTGGCTATTTTGACCTTTATTTTATGGCAAATTTTCGGTCCAGAAGCTCAGAAAACCTTGTTCGCTTTTGTAAATGCGGTTGCCGTTTTAATTGTCGCTTGTCCGTGCGCTTTGGGTTTAGCAACGCCAATGTCTTTGATGGTGGGAATTGGAAAAGGCGCCAAAAATGGTATTCTGATTAAAAATGCCGAAGCTCTTGAACAAATGAATAAAGTAAATGTTTTAATTACCGATAAAACAGGAACTTTAACCGAAGGAAAACCATCTTTGGAACATATTGAAACTTTAGAAAATGTACATCCAACTCATATTCTTCAGTTAGCAGCTTCCCTCAATCAAAATTCGGAGCATCCACTTTCTAATGCGGTTTTAAAGAAAGCCAAAGAAGAAAATATTCATATCGAAAAAGTTCAAAACTTTGAAAACGTTTCTGGGAAAGGTGTTCAAGGAAATATCAATGGAAAAAAAGTGTTTTTAGGAAACGAAAGTCTTTTAAGTTCTCATCAAATTTCAATTCCCGAAAGTTTAAAACAAAAAGCGACAGAAGTGCAATCTAAAGCACACACTATTTCTTATGTTGCGGAGGGAAATCAGGTTTTAGGATTTGTAAGTTTTACGGATAAAATAAAAGAAACTTCCAAAAAAGCCATAGAATTTCTCCTAAATGATGGTGTAGATATTATGATGATGACGGGGGATAACGAACATACTGCAAAAGCCGTTGCAGACGCACTTGGCATTAGACATTATCAAGCGAATTGCCTTCCTCAAGACAAATTGAATGAAGTGAAAAAACTTCAATCTGAAGGAAAAATTGTAGCGATGACGGGTGATGGAATCAACGATGCTCCAGCTCTTGCACAATCCAATATCGGAATTGCCATGGGAACAGGAACCGATGTTGCGATGGAAAGTGCGGAAATTACTTTGTTAAAAGGCGATATCCTTGGTGTTGCAAAAGCAAAAAGATTGAGTGAAAAACTCTTGAAAAACATCAAAGAAAATCTATTTTTTGCGTTTATCTACAATGTCTTAGGAATTCCTTTAGCTGCTGGACTACTCTACCCTTTCTTCGGGATTTTATTATCCCCCATGATAGCTGCTGCTGCGATGAGTTTTAGCTCACTTTCAGTAATTTTGAATTCTCTACGATTGAATGGTGTCAATTTGGAAGTGAAATAAGAATCGAGACTCAAGAGGTAAGAATAAATGTATTGAGAAACTTTAATTTAATGTTTTTCAATACATTTTCTTTTTAAATCGTTTTAAATGACCATGCAAAAGAAGCAAATATAATTTTTGAAACTATTAATTTTTTCCGAGTACAAAAACGGCTGGGATTTTATGAAAATCTGGTTTAGATTTCTTCCAGTCGTTGATACTTTGCGTTTTAATATATTCTTCCTTGGAATCGTTAATGTTTGCAGCAACGCAAAGTTGAGTTTTAGGATTTAATAACTTGGTTAAATCTTCTAGGAGTTGGTTGTTTCTGTAAGGTGTTTCCATAAAAATTTGACTGTAACCTGTTTTCTGAACCAAAGATTCTAAGTGTAGAATTTGTTTTTTCTTTTCAGCTTTGTCAATGGGTAAATATCCATGAAATGTGAACTGTTGTCCATTAAATCCACTTGAAATTAATGCTAAAATAATAGAGCTCGGACCGTTAAGTGGAATTACGTTTATGTTGTTTTTGTGCGCCCAAGAAACCATAATGTTTCCAGGATCTGCAATGCAAGGAAGTCCAGCTTCTGAAAGCAAACCAAAGTCGGTTCCGTTTTTCATTAATTCCTGAGCTTCTTTTAAATCGGATGTTTCTGAATATTTATCCAATAAGAATAATTTGAGTTCAGATTGTTTTTTTTCGGGGGCAAAAAACTTAATTACTTTTCTTGCAGTTTTCTCGTTTTCAACAAAAAAATAATCCAGTTTCATAATGATTTCATGAATACTGGGTGCAAAATCTGTTATCGGAGAATTTTCTGATAAATAAGCAGGAATTAAATATAACATAAGGCAAATTTACAAGTGAAAAATGAAATAGTTTATGACTTTTTGAGTTCGTTGGCAATCAAGGAACACGCTTTATCTATCAATTGGAAAACATCCTCAAAATCTTGTGCATTTCCCCAATAAGGATCTGGAACTTCAGAATTTTGGGAATCCTTCAAAACGTCAAGAACCAGATGTACTTTGGCTCGATGTTCTGTGTTTTTAGTTAAGGACAAAACATCTTTAAGGTTGTTTTTATCCATACAATAAATTCTATCAAAATTTTCAAAATCTGAAAATTGAAAAGGTCTTGATCTTTGCTTTGAGATATCTATTCCGTGTTTGTTTGCAACATTTATTGAACGCTGATCGGGATGTTTCCCTTGATGCATTGCAATGGTTCCTGCACTATCAACTGTGTAAGTGGAACCTAATTTATCTTTTAAAATGCCTTCTGCTAAAGGAGATCTGCAAATATTCCCCAAACAAACCATTAAAATTTTCATAACTGAATATTGAATCAAAATAAAAAATGAAGAACTTTAAATCCTTCATTTCTTACAACTATACTTTATTATTATAACTATTTTTTTATTCTTTCTGTGAGTTCTTTCACATATTTTTTTACTTCCTTATCTATCTTGGAAACGTCTTTAATAGTATCACAAGCATACATTACTGTTGAATGATCTTTTCCTCCCATTTCTTCACCAATTTTTGTAAATGTGGAGTTGGTGAATTCTTTAGCAAAATACATTGCTAACTGTCTGGGAAGTGCAATTTCTCTTTTTCTGGTTTTAGAAAGAAGTTGCTCTCTTTTAATGCCGAAATAATCGCAAACCACCTCTTGGATATAAGGAATATTGATAATTTTCTTCTGATTAGCAGCAATTTTATTGATGGTTTCTTTCAATAATTCTAAGCTTAAATCCGATTTATAAATTGTAGAATAAGCGATTACTGAATTGATAACTCCAATTAATTCTCTAACATTGGTTTTAGCTTCTGCAGCTAGGAAATCCAACATATCTTCAGAAAGTTCAATACCATCTCTATTGAGTTTATCAACAATAATTTTTCTTCTGGTATCGTAATCTGGAGATTTAATTTCCGCAGAAAGTCCCCATTTAAATCTAGAAACAATTCTATCTTGAATATCCATAATATCAACAGGAGCTTTATCCGATGTAAGGATAATTTGCTTTCCGTTTTGGTGCAGATAATCAAAAATATGGAAGAATGAATCTTGAGTAGCGGATTTACCAGATAAGAATTGGATATCGTCAATAATTAAGACATCCACCAATTGGTAAAAATTAGCAAACTCAGTTTGTTTATGAGCTTTTGCTGCAGAAATAAATTGTTGAATGAATTTTTCTGATGACAAATACAAAACTACTTTATCAGGAAATTGGCTTTTTACTTCCAAACCAATTGCTTGTCCAAGGTGAGTTTTACCCACTCCGTAACCACCATATAAAAATAAAGGGTTAAAAGCGGTTGCTCCAGGTCTTTTAGCAATAGATTTTGCAACATTAGTAGCAAATTTATTACTTTCTCCTTCTATATAATTCCCAAAAGAAAAATCCGCTTTAAGGTTAGAATCAATATTTACTTTCTTAATACCAGGAACCACAAACGGGTTTACGATATTAGAAGCGAAAGATTGAGGCATTGTTTCCTGAATTTTTGGTGTAGGAACACTTTGCCCTTTCATACTCATGGTAACAGGTTTTTCTATACCTACAGGTTTGTTTTCCATAACGGAATACCATAGTTTTACGCCTTTACCAATGTTTTTCTTAAGTGCCGCAGATAATAAAGATAAGTAATTATCTTCAATATATTCTTTATAGAAATCGCTAGGAACAGCTAAGGTAAGGTTGTTGTCCAACAATGAAATTGGTTGAACTTTATCAAACAATAAATCGAATGATTTCTCCAATTTTTTCAAATCGGAGTTGTCTTCAGCAGCATTAAGATTATCTCTCATGAACTGTAGACAATTAGTCCATATCAACAATAAATTTTCCTCCATTTTTTGCTGTTCTTTTTTCCTTAGGTTATTAAATTTCTAGCGGGAAGACAAAGATGAAGCAATTATTCTAATAAAAAAATTTTGCAAGTATTGATTATTTAAAAATATATTTGTATGTCTAATACAATACTTAAAATGATACATACAACACACAGATTACGAGTACGTTACGCAGAAACCGACCCAATGAAATACGTCTATTATGGTAACTATGCAGAGTATTTTGAACTTGGCAGAGTTGAGTTATTTCGAGAGATTGGAATTTCTTATAATGAAATTGAAAATCATGGAATTTGGCTTCCAGTTTCGGAGTATAAAATTAAGTATTTAAAACCAGCTTTTTATGATCAAGAATTAACAATTCATACTTATCTTAAAAAAAAACCAGGAGTAAGAATTGAGTTTGATTATGAAATATATAATGAGCAAGGAATAAAAATTACTGAAGCCACCACTACTCTTTTCTTTTTAGAAGCCAAAAGAAATAAAATTATCAAGTGTCCGGATTTTTTAATGGATTTAATTAAAGAAAAATGGACTAATTATTAATAATTACTCTATTTCTTTTTAAAATAATGTTTTTTATTTAAAATATTAATATATTGTCACCTCAAAAATATTATTATGAAAAAAATTACTTTATCATTATTAGGATGCTTCGCTTTCATGAATGTAAACGCTCAGATTTTCAGTGAAAACTTTAATGCTTCTACATCTTTACCTACTGGCTGGACGACAAATGCAACAACAGGATCAGAGGTTTGGGAAGTTGGAAACACTGCATTTTATGAAGAATTTACAGATAATGTTGCATTTTTTGATGATGATTATGCTGGTGAAGATGAAATTAACGTTGCAAGTTTAGTATCACCAGTTATTAACTTATCAACGGTTTCAAATCCTACGTTAAATTTTTCATTTGTTAATGAAACCTATTTATCTCCTACTACTTTTAAAGTAGAAGGATTTAATGGAACATCATGGGTGACATTATATACATTAACAGGAGAAGAAATAGATTGGGATGCAAATTACATTGTTATTATGACAGATGTGAATAATATTAGTCTATCCCAATTCACCAATGCTGATTTTAAATTAAGGTTTACTTATGATGACCTTGGTGATTGGTCTTTTGGATGCGCTGTGGATAATGTTAGTATTACAGCGGGTGCTTTAGCAACATCGGAAGTAGGGAAAGCTGAAGTATGGAGGGTTTATCCTGTTCCAGTTAAAGATGTTCTCAATATTAAGAAACCTCAAAATGTAAAGAACTACTCACTTTCTATAACTGATGTTACAGGGAAAAGTATTAAGCATTTTAACGATGCTCAAGACTCATACAATTTATCCGATTTAGTTCCTGGTCAGTATTTTATCACCATCAAAAATGGCGAAAATACTATTCAAAAGAAAATTATTAAAAAATAAGACTTCAGTTTTATACTATTAGTCCTTGTTGTGGTTTAAAGCTATAACAAGGATTTTTTTATCTATAGATTAAAAATATATTTTTTCATCCCCTCGAAAAATCTTATATTCGGCAAAACGAAAATTATTAATATGTCATATTATCCTCTTACCAGCATCCCAGATTATTTCGGAATAGATGCTTTACTTACTGAAGAACACAAACTTATACGTCAATCTGTTAGAGAATGGGTAGAAAGTTTTGTAATGCCTAAAATAGATAGAGCTGCTCAAGACCATACCGATATTCCTAACTTAATGAAAGAACTTGGAAATATTGGTGCTTTAGGTCCATACATTCCTCAGGAATATGGAGGAGCAGGTTTAGACCAAATTTCTTATGGTATTATAATGCAGGAGTTAGAAAGAGGAGATTCAGCTGTTCGTTCTGCGGCTTCTGTACAGAGTTCTTTGGTGATGTTCCCGATTAATGAATTTGGTTCCGAAGAACAAAAAAGAAAGTATCTTCCTAAACTTGCTGCAGGTGATATGATTGGTGCTTTTGGGCTAACAGAGCCTAATCATGGTTCAGATCCGGGTTCTATGGAAACTCATTTCAAAGATATGGGAGACCATTATTTGCTGAATGGTGCAAAAATGTGGATTACCAATGCTCCGCTTTGTGATATTGCCGTAGTTTGGGCTAAAAATGAAAATGGAAAAGTTCAAGGACTGATTGTAGAAAGAGGAATGGATGGTTTTACAACACCAACTACTGAAGATAAATGGAGTTTAAGAGCTTCTAAAACGGGAGAATTAGTTTTCCAAGATGTGAAGGTTCCAAAAGAAAATCTTTTACCAAATGTAACTGGTTTAAAAGGACCTTTATCTTGTTTGAACTCTGCTCGTTACGGAATTTCTTGGGGCGTTATTGGTGCTGCAATCGACTGTTATTGCACATCTTTACAATATGCAAAAGAGAGAAATCAGTTTGGGAAACCAATTGCTTCTTACCAATTACAACAAAAGAAATTGGCTGAATTCATCACGGAGATTACAAAAGCTCAATTATTATGTTTACAATTAGGAAACCTTAAAAATGAGCATCAAGCGAGTCCTGCGCAAATTTCTATGGCTAAAAGAAACAACGTTAAAATGGCAATAGATATCGCTAGAGAATCCCGTCAAATTCTTGGTGGAATGGGTATTATGGGAGAATTCCCGATGATGCGTCACGCTGCAAACCTAGAATCCGTAATTACTTATGAAGGAACACATGATGTTCATTTATTAATTACAGGAAACGATATTACAGGAATTAACGCTTTCTAAAGTTTAATTTTTCAGATATAAAAAAAGGGTTTAGATTTTTCTAACCCCTTTTTTTATAGTGTGAATATTTATTTTATTAAAATTAAATTAATACGTCAACATCAGTCCAGCTCCCCATCCCATTTCAGAATCGTAGTTTCCTGAAACCGAAAGCCATTTTTGAAGGATGTAACTTAAACCTGTATTAAATTCTTTGTCGGAATTCACGGAGATGCTTCCACGCAAACGTCTGGATAAAGGAATGTCTTCTCGGCTCAATTCCATTAAAACTTTTCCATTTTGGTCAATACTTGCATCTGCAGTCACCAACCACGGTAAAACGTATTGAATACCAACGATGAATGTATTGTTATTTTTCGGGATTGTATTTTGTCCGAACCATGTTTTTTTAGGATTTATCATCATTCCGTGATGATCCACTTCAAAATGTTTCTTTTGAGTTCGGAATCCTACGTACGGTAATGCCCATTGGAATTTTCCTAAGTATCGCCCAACTTTTATATTTCCTTCAAAGTGATTAAAATCCCAATTGGAATGGAAATTATTGATATTGGTCCAACGCGGACCAAACATCGTCATGGTTTCTGCATGAATTCTGTTGCTCGACAAATCCAACATCGCCATAGAACTCACCATAGAATTGTCTTTAATGAAATTCTTCCAAGCCTTTTCTTTATTTGGAAGCTGTGGGTTTGGAGACGAATTTTCATAGCTGAAAACACGTCCCATTCCTGCCATCATATGATACAAAATATGACAATGGAAAAACCAATCGCCATCTTGGTTGGCCGCAAATTCTATAGTATTGGTTTCCATGGGCATAATGTCCATTACGTTTTTCATGGGTGCATATTCACCTTTGGAGTTCAATAATCTGAAATCGTGGCCATGTAAATGCATAGGATGTCGCATCATGGAATTGTTGTACATTTTGATGCGTAAAGCTTCTCCTTTTTTAATGAGAATTTTATCGGTTTCGGTAACGGTTTTATTGTCCAAAGTCCAGAGATAATGGCTCATATTTCCTTCTAAAGTGAATTTCAATTCCTTTACATTTTCACTTGGAAGTTCTGTAATTTCTGGAGCTTTAAGCATATTGTAGGACAGTCGTTTAATGCTTGGTTTGTCGTTCATATTCATTTCAGAATGATTGGAATGATCCATTTCATCGGCTTTTGAGGCTTTTTCTTTGGATTTTATTCCCATCATTTCGTTCATGTGTTTTGCAGACATTTTTCTTTGAGATTCTGGAATTTCAGGATACATCACTTCGTTCATATCCATCATTTGGTTGCCCATTTCCATGTTCATGGGTTTCATATTTCCACTCATTTCCATCATGCCGTTCATCATTTTCATTCCTTCAAAAAGCATTAATCTTGGTAAATTTGGAGCTTCCTTTTTTTCACCAGAACCCAACCAAAGAGAAGCATAACCAGAACGATCTTCAGCAGTTGCACGAAATTCAAAGCTTTTATTTTCTGGAATTGTAACTTCAATGTCGTAAGTTTCAGAAATTCCTACAATCAAACGATCTATTTCAACGGGATTTACATCATTTCCGTCATTTCCAACGACTGTAATTTTTCCACCACCGTAATTCAACCAAAAATAGGTGGAAGAACCGCCATTGGCAACACGAAGTCGAACTTTATCTCCTGCTTTCAAATTGGAATAATCGGAGCTTGGCTGCCCATTAATCAAGAATTTCTCGTAATACACATCGCTCACATCCATGGCTTCCATACGCTTCCATTCATTGAGGAGTTTCGTTCCAAAATTTTTTGCTTTTATGGCCTCCCAATACGATTGAACTGAGTTTTTCTTCACCGCATACCAATCTGTATTTCCCATGTGCAGACGTCTCATAATGTTTTTAGGATTCTCATCACTCCATTCTCCTAATAAAACTGGGATTTCTGCGGTATAATTTTTATGAGATTCCTGACCTTCTCGTTTTTTGAAAACTAAAATTCCATTCATACCAATTTGCTCCTGAACACCTTGATGAGAATGATACCAATAGGTTCCGTTTTGCGAAATTCTAAATTTATAAAGATGCGTTTCTCCGGGCATCACAGGTTTTGTGGTTAAATAAGGAACACCATCTTGCTCGTTGGGTAAAATAACACCATGCCAATGGAAACCTGTTTTTTCTTTCATTTGGTTATGAAGATAAATTTCTGCAGTATCGCCTTCTGTAAAGTATAAAGTGGGCGCTTGGAGTTTCCCGTTCACCGCAATGGCACGACGGTTTTTCCCTGTGAAATTCACAATAGTATCTTTTACATATAAATCGTAACGAACGGTTTTTCCACCAAATGAAACTTTTCCGTTTTCGGAATTTCGCTTCAGAGAAGTTTGATTTTCGGATTCGTTTTGAGTTGGATTTTCAGGTTTTTTAGACTTTGCCAGCTCTAAATTCATTCCGCATTTTGGGCATTTTCCTGGTTTATCTGACACTACTTCTGGATGCATAGGACAAACATATTTAGTTTGCGAAACTTCGGAAGTTTTGTGTTTTGAATGTTCATTGTGCTGCGAAAATCCTACCACCGAAAACGAAAATAACAGCAATATTATCAGCTTTTTCATTGTTTAGATTTTAATTAAATTATTAAATGAAATGTTATTTAAAACTGTTGATTTCTTCTGAATAAAAAAATTATCTCTTTTAAAAGCTCAAAATTTATTAGAAAACAGAATTTTAAAACAACAATTAACAACTGATCATTAGTTTTTAATCTCAGATTTTACGTTTCCACAAGAAAGCATTTTGCTTCCGTAGAAAGGGTTCACAATTTTGTTTTCGTTGCTCAGCCAGCTTCCTTCCGCCATTGGACAATATTGAATGTAAACCGTTTTTTCAGAAAGCTTGAATTTCTTAGTCATTTCTATCATATTATCGGAAAGATTATAGAAATATTCACGTTGTTTTGCAATATTTCGAGCTTCTGAAATCGCTGTGGCATCTTTTCTTAGAGAGTTGATATTGCCCTCAGAAAGTAATTTTGCATCTACCGTTCCCGCTATTTTAATGAAATCTAAAGCTGCTTTTGAGGCTTGATTGGCGTTATCAGCAGCCAAAGAATTTTTGATATTAATATAATGCTGATAAAGTTTTGTGATGTTCGCATTGGATTTTTTCTGTGCAGAAATTGAAGTAATTGCGAATATAGAAAGTGCGAATGTTAGGATATACTTTTTCATTGTAATTTAATTTTTAGATTCTAGAATTGGAAGTCAAGAATCAAGATTTGAATTTATATTTTTTAAAGGCTGAAGAAACGAAAGAAGTCATTTTTCGTTTTTAAAAATAAAGGATTGGTGTTATAGATGATAGTGTTTTTGAAGACAATCTACACGTATAACTTTCTCAAAATATTTTAAATTCTAAAATTACAATATTGGATAAAAATGGGTACAGCTCGAGATTCTGGTGGAGCTTTTATTTTTAAAGATGAAAGTTGAGTTTCTGAAAATGAAATGTTTTCTGTTACAAAATAATGCTGAATAAAATCAATGAAAACAGGTTCGAAACTTAGTTTTAATAAATTGGCTTTTTGAGATTGATCTGTTTTTAGAACTTTAAATTCGGTTTTGCAACAGTCGTTTTTTGTTTTGGTGTTGCAAATATTGCAAGTGTCACCCACCTTTTGTCCAACTGAAACCAATTCGTTCATGCAATAATGAGTGCTGAAAACCGCTCCAGACGAAAGTCCGAAGTAGAAAACAGAAAACAATATGGCGAGGAACTTTTTCATTTTCAAATACAAAAATAAAGATACAAATTATTTGTTTGTTATATTTTTATGGAGAAAAGTTATAATAAAAAACTCCCTAAAAAATAGGGAGTTGAATTTTATTTGAATTTAAATTCTAGTTTTACATTAAAAAACCTACCTGTTAAACGAACGGGAACAGGATACATTAAATTAGAATTCGCATCTGTTATCCATTGGTTGGCTACCGTATTATTAATATTAAATGCGTTGAAAACCTGAACTCCTAAAGATAAATCTTGGAAGTTTTCTAAGAATCCTGAAGCTTTGTCTCTGCTTTTAGAATCCACAAAAACGTAAGACAAACCAATATCTACCCTTTTGTAAGCAGGTAATGTTTTTTGATACTGATAAGGATCTGTAAAGACTGGTGCTCCGTTTGGTAAGCCACTTGCGTAGGTTAACGTAAGATTCACACGCATTTGTGGAAATGCTGGCATATAATCTTGATAGAACATGGCAAACCTAAACCTTTGATCTGTTGGTCTTGGGATATCTCCTCTTCCGTCAATATTTTCGTACGCTCTAGCATAACTTGCAGAAAGCCAGGAATCAATTCCGGGAACAAATTCTCCAAATAAGCGTGTGTCTATACCGTAAGCATAACCTTTGGCGTTATTTTCTCCTGCATATCTAATTCTTACATTGTCCATATAATAAGGAATTAGATGATCCATTTTTTTGTAATAAAAGTCTGTAGTCAATTTAAACGGACGATCATACATATAAAATTCATATTCATTGGTTAATATCGCTTGAATAGATCTTTGAGATTTTATATTTGGGTTGAAATTGCCTTCTAAATCTTTAATTTCTTTATAGAAAGGAGATTGGTAATAAATACCTCCAGAAAGTTTGAACCACATCTCAGATTCCCAGTCTGGTTTTATAGCAAACTGAACTCTTGGTGAAAAAATAGTTTCTTTGTTGAAACTCCAATTAGAAACTCTAACCCCAGCATTTACTAAAGCCTTACTTGCTCCCCAAAAGAATTTTTGAGAATATTGTGCGTAAGCTGAAAGTCGTGTTGGTTCAATATGGTTTCTCCCAGAAATTTGATAAAATAAATCTAAATCTCCCGTGTTCATTGTACGAGGATCTAAAACAGGTCTTGGTAAGCTATATCCCATAGAATCTACCAACTTCCATTCATTGGTGAAATCTTTTAGATTTTCTTTTTCGTATTTAAAACCAAGTTCAATATCTGTATTTACATTAGGAGAAAATTTAGCTCTTAACTGTGTTCCATAAGTTTTTACAAATAAATCGTTTCTTGCGCTTTCTATTTGTCCACCTACATCATAAGAAGTAACGGGATCTCCTGTAATAGGATCAAAAGATTGTAAAATATAAGCAGATGCAATGCTGTAATATTCTTTTTCACGGTTTTGATAAGCAAAACTATCTAAAGTAAATCTCCATTTATCCGAAGGTTTATAGTTAAGGGAAAAAGTTCCCATCATATTTTTATACTTATCGTCTTCCTTACCTGCGTAAGCAACATCTAATTTTATAGGCTGTTGAAGAGATCCAAAGTCAACCGTTTTTTCCTTAGGAATCATTTCGTAATCGTTCTTCGAATAATAACCGATGAAGGAAAGCGAAAATTTATCAGATAAATGATAATTGATATACGATTGGAAATCTAAATATTTAGGATTGAAATCTGTATTCTCTTTTAAAGTATTTAAAATAAGATTGGTATTTCTGTATCTTCCAGAAACTATGGCCGTTAATTTTTTATTAGGATTTGCAAAACCTGTAGTTAATCGTCCACCAACCAAACTCGCTTCACCCGCAAGTTCAAATTTTTCTGGTTCTCTATAATAAATATTAAGAGCTGAAGACATTTTATCTCCATAACGAGCTTCAAAACCTCCTGCCGAGAAATTCACTGTGGAAACCATATCAGGATTAATGATACTTAAACCTTCTTGCTGAGAATTTCTAATTAAGAAAGGTCTGTAAATTTCAATATCATTAATGTAAATAAGGTTTTCATCGTAGTTTCCACCACGAACCATATATTGCGAAGAAAGTTCTGTATTGGAATTGACAGAAGGAAGCGTTTTTAAAATTCCCTCAATACCCCCAGAAATACTGGCGACATTTTGAGCATCTTTAGCAGATATTTTTACATTGGTAATATCGTTACTTCCACGAGTAGCTCTTTTTTGGAAGATGACTTCCTCAATTTCTTTTACTTTCACGGTGTCTTTTTTGGTCTGAGCCAAAAAGAATGGTGAAATTAGGATTAATGGTAAAACAAGTTTCTTCAAGAGAAAGATTTTAGAATTTTCTAAATTAAGAATTTTTTAACAATTACAAAATGGCTTCACGAATTCTTGTCAATTTTTGTAATAAATCTTCCAAACGATCAAGTCTTAACATATTAGCTCCGTCTGACAATGCTGTTTCTGGTGTGGGATGGGTTTCTATAAAAAGTCCGTCACAACCAGTAGCAATTCCTGCTTTTGCAATAGTTTCTATAAGATCTGGTCTTCCTCCCGTAACTCCGGAACTTTGGTTAGGCTGTTGCAGAGAATGGGTTACATCTAAAATAACGGGTGCAAATTCCTGCATTGTAGGGATTCCTCTGAAGTCTACTATTAAATCTGTATATCCAAAAGAGTTTCCTCTTTCAATAATAGCTACTTTTTCGTTATTAGAATCGGTGATTTTTTGAACAGCAAATTTCATGGCTTCAGGAGAAAGAAATTGTCCTTTTTTTAGGGTAACTACTTTTCCTGTATTGGCTGCAGCCACCAATAAATCGGTTTGACGAACCAAAAATGCTGGAATTTGCAATACATCTACATATTCTGCAGCTAAAGCCGCATGTTCATTCTCATGAATGTCTGTAGTAGTAGGAATATTGAATGTTTCCCCCACTTTTCTAAGGATTTTTAAAGATTTTTCTTCTCCAATGGAAGTAAATGAGTCTACTCTACTTCTATTCGCTTTTTTAAAACTGCCTTTAAAAATATAAGGAATTTTATATTTATCAGTAATTTTTATTACTTTTTCGGCAATATGTAAAGCCATATCCTCGCCTTCAATAATGCATGGACCAGCGATTAAAAAAAAGTTTTTGGAATCTTTGTGGGAAATATTATCTAAGTATTGTATCATTTTCTATTTTCAAAAAATTGTTATGTAAAAATACGCAGAAAGTTTGGGTTTTGAAAATATTTGATAAGTAGGTTTGGGAATTGAAGTTGGTGAAAATTCTTTCTGAAAAATAGAATGATTTTATTTGATAACTATTGGTTAAATAATTATTGTCGCTATTGATAAACCTTACATTAATTACGATTAGAGTTCAAAATCTATTGAAATCTTTTTTGTTTTTCTTTAATAATGTTTTCTAACAGATTGATATTTCTTTGGTATTTCAAAATGTCAACTTCTGATTTTAATTTTATTAACCATTTATTAGCCATATCTAAATTATCATAATGCGCACTAGAAGCAATAGTATTGATGATAGCTTCAGCTTTGTCGCGTTCGGAAGTAAATTTGGGCAAATCTTGCGTTAAATAAGTATCTAGCTCTTTTAATTTATTCTGATTGGCCAACGCAAAAACATATTCTTTTCTTACAAGGTCTGAACTCTTATTATTTTGAATGGCTTCCGAAGCAATTCTTTCAGCTTTTGAGAATTCTTTTAAAGCGTTGTAGGAAAATGCCAATTCAAAATACAAGCTAGTTGTTTTAAAATTATTTTTATACAACTGAAGCAGTTTAGGGAGTGCTAATTCTGGAGATTGCAGTCCATTCATTTTGCTTGCTCTATTCAATATTTTTTCGTTTTCGGGAGATTTACTTTTATAGTTTTTAAGCCATTCGGGGGAAGGTTCTAAATTGAGTTTTCTAATAACATCCTTATTCAATTTTGCCATTTTCAAATTGAGGTTTCCAATGCGAGCAATGTTCATGGAATATGAATTGGCTTCATTATTAATAATTTTCAATTTGTTATCTTCTACAATAATATTTCCCAAACTTCGAAATGAATAACCTGCATATTCATCAAAATATACAAATCCAAAGGGGTATTTTGTTTCCCCTTCCTTATTAGAAAAAACTACATAAGAATCTTCCGCATCGGGAACATTCGTCACAAATTCAAACTTCTGCATTTGAGCCTGAAAATGGGCCGCAACAAAAATGGAAGTTATTAATAGAATTTTTTTCATCCTTGAATTTTTTGAGTTATTTTCTCAAATGTATTCAAATTTCTTGATGTAAAGCTGTCTTTATAGTTTTTTTTACCCAAAATTTTACCAAAATTAGAATCTAAAGTATTTCCTTTTTCCACCTGCCAATAAAAAGTAGAATCTATGATTTTAGCGTTTTCATTGTTAGATTTTGAAACCTTTTCAAATTCCTGTATTAGCGTTTTTTCAATATCTTCTTTTCCTACGAAAATGTAGATATGTTGGTTTTCGTTTTTTTGAAATGGATTGTTTTTAAGGATAGTTTCTACTTTCAAAGATGTTTTAATAAATAAAAAAGCTTCATAGGAAAAATGCTCAGACATGGCTTTTTCAAGGATTGTTTTTAAGTCCGAAACCTTTTTATCTGAAGAAAAAATAATATTACCAGTTGCCAAAACGGAGATGACGTCCTGCATTCCAGAATTTTTAAAAACCTGAACAACATCCGCCATTTTCATATTGGTTCCTTTAACGTTGACTCCTCGTAAAAAAGCGCAATATTTCATCAGTAATTGGTAATTGGTAATTGGTAATTTGTAGTGAGCAATAGTTAAAGTTAGTTTTTTAAATATTATCTTCCACCTATTTTCTAATATATAAATTATAGTCGGTTCCAGAGGGTTTTAATTGATAGATCTTTTCAAGGATTTTATTATCACTTTTTAAATGATTGTTTATTCTAAATTCTTTTAATAGACGATAATGTTGCTGAAAATATTCTCCATCTTCACTTGTAAATAAATCTTTATAAGAAAGTAAATACTTAGGTTTTCTGCTTTCGACCGTATTTTTCCAAAGGTGTTTTTTATCTTTTTTTATTTCATCCTGAATTCCTTTATCCACTAATCCAACTTCATCAATTGTTTTTAACCCTGAAAAATAAGGAACATAACCAGCGGGTTCTAGCAATATCCATTGGTTTTTGTCATTTTCAATAGAATTTAAATAAAGTCCAATAGAACGTCTGTAATTCCATTCACCATTTCCTGTTGCGATGGAATGAACCGCTTGGAAAGCCAACATTGGAAGAATATAGAAGATAACTAATAAAGAAATCCATAAATTTCGTTTTGTTTTTTGCTCCAAAACAAAAATGAGAATCGGGACAAAAAGTAGAATTTGAGGAACCCAATAATACCAATCAAACAAGCTTTTTTGTGAGATGAAAATAATTTGTTTGCACCATGCAAACACAAAAATAATCCATAGAAATACATTCCTTTTTTCCTTTTGACGAACCAATAAAATAAAACAAACCAACTCAAAAAGAAGCACAATAATGGTAAATGGATTAAAATCTGAAGGTGTTTTTAGCATTCCCCAAAAGTTACCATAGTTAACATTGAAATAATGCCAATTTTCAGCAGTAGTAAATACATTGTCGTATTTCAATTGTTTCGCAACAATGGTATTATTTACCAATTCCCCAAAATAGAACCAATTGAAAGACACAACCAAAGCAACGCCTAAAATACCTCCTACAATATAGTTCCAACGGATTTTTCTGTTCCAAAAAGCATCTATTAAAAAGCTTATTCCTAAGAAAATTACCGTGTCTATTCTTGTGAACAAAATAAGAATAGGTAACAGAATAAAAGCCCAATTTTTATTCTTTTTGAATCCGTAATAAAGCAAAGCCATTTCTAGAAAGAAAAGGATTCCGTATTCCATTCCGAGAATAGAAATTTTAATAGAAGGTGGTAAAATTCCGAAAAGGAAAATAAAGAGGGCTTGCTGCCAATATTCTTTTAATAATAGTTTAGACAGCCAATAACTTCCTATTGTAAATAATATAGAATTGAAAATAAGTAACGGATAAATAAAGTTTTCCTTTCCTAAAATAAGGTTAAAAAAATAGGAAACAAAAACATACAAATGCGTAGTTGAAGCCGAGATTTTATCATCTCCATTAAAACCTATTATTCCGTAATCTAAAAGGTTTTGAGCCACTCTCCAAGTGATAAGCGCATCTTCCTGAATGTGATGCGTCCAAAGGAAAAGAAGTTTGAAAAGTATGGTAATGAGAGCAGCGTAAAATGGTAGTTGATAGTTTTTTTTCTCTTGCATTGTTTGTGATATGAATTGCAAATATAATTGTAAAAAATATAAGGTTATAAAAAAGGTGCGGCGGTTTCTTCGAAACCGCCGCACCTTTTTAGTTTTTTAAAACTTAATTACTGAGTCGCTTTAATAATCGCATTGGTAATTTGAGCTTCTTTTTCGGTTGCATAAGCAGTATCGAAAGGTTCCATAACATCAAATAAATATTGATAAAATGGCGTAATGGTTTGCACTTCTTCAGATTTTTGCATTGCCTTTTCCTTTCCTACAATTTGCAAATCTTTAATGAAATTATCGAATTTTTTATCAATAGGTTCCAAAGATTTAACAAGGTAAGAATACGCTTTGTCTTTTTGTCCAAGTTTCGTATAAGCATTGGTTACCGCAGAAACAACCAAAGAATATTCTAGAGGTTTCATCCTCATTTGTCTTCCAAGGAATCTTTGTTCTTGTGGCGTTAAGCTTGTGTAATATTCATATTCATCAAAAATACCTTTCTTCAATGTTTCCGCCATTTTCAAACCTTTTTGCTCTTGTCCAGCTACAATATAGCCGTAAACCATTGAACTTAAAGATCGAGGATCGTTGTATTTTTCTGTTGGAATTTCTTTAGAAGCTAAATCTAAAATTTCCACAGCTTTTTCTTTTTGACCTTGTGCAGATAAAGCTGCGGCAGCTCTACTTGCAGAACTTCTATAGCTCATGATGTTAGAAGTAGCTGTTTCGTCAAAATGCATTTTCAGGTTTTTGAAATTCCCCCAACGGAAATTTTTAACAATATTGTACAAAGAATTAGCATCTACTCTACCCATATCTCCATCTTCAGTTGGTGGAGTATGAATTGGAACTAATCTGTAACTAAATCCATCAAACTGTAAATATTCATCCAAATAGAAAATATTTTCGCTGTCGTAAATTCCTCCAGATGAGAAGTTGATAGGTCTTTTCCAATCGAAGTTTGCTAAAATATCAAACATCATAAGGTTAGATTTGTACAAAGTATTGGCTTTGTAAGTAATCATGATTTGATCCACTGCATTTGGCGCATCTGCTGCGTTAATGATTTTTGCTTTTACAGCATTGTCTTTGTTGACAGGCAAAATAAATTTGTTGACAGGTAAAATATTAAATCTTTCATATCTATCTTCACCAAAAATCATTTTCAGAACTTCATCTTTTGCTGGAGATTTATGTTTAATAAAGCTAATAGCTTCTTTTAAAGTCATAGAATCTTGAGTGAGATACTTTCTAAATTCCTGCATTTCTGTTTCAGGAGCACCTTGTTCTTTAAGATTGTCGAATAAATTTTGCCAATCTTCTTTCTTCATGATATACACCTGATCATTCACTCCATCTCTATAGTCGTCATGCGTTAAAATACTTGGAATAGGCATTGAATTGTAAGTTTTTCTTTTCACTTGGTCTATATTCCATGGAGTAGCAAGAAGCGTAAAGTTGACTACTTTTACATCATCACGGAACTGTTCAGTTTCTTGAATTCCCCAAACTGGATAAGTATCATTATCTCCGTACACAAATAAAATATCATCTTTTGGAAGAGATTTAAGCATAGAATAAGAATAGTCATAAGCTGTTGTTCTACCACTTCTATCGTGCGGTCCATAGTTTTGAAAGCCCATCATAAAAGGAATTCCCAATAATACGACTCCCGCAATAATGCTTGCTGATTTAGATTTCACCTTGTTTTGAATAAACCAGAGTATTCCACCCGCTCCCAAACCAATCCAAATAGCAAATACATAGAATGAACCCACCATTGCATAGTCTCTTTCACGTGGTTCCCAAGGTTTCACACCTGTATAAAAGATAATTCCGACACTTGTTATTAGAAATAAGGAAAGAAGTGCATAAAACCTACCAAAATCTCGGTTGACTTGAAAAAAGAATCCTATTAGACCCAGTAAAAATGGCAAGAAATAAAAGGCAACCGTACTTTCATTTTTGAATTTTGCAGGCATTTTATCTTGACTTCCTAATCTCATGTCATCTATAAAAGAAATTCCAGAAATCCAGTTTCCATTGGTAATTTCCCAGTGTCCCTCAAGGTCATTTTGTCTTCCCACAAAGTTCCACATAAGATACCTCCAATTATAATAAGCATTTTGGAAAGAGAAGAAATAATCTAAGTTCTGACTTAAACTCGGTCTTTGAACTTTAATTAAATTGTAGGGTTTTACTTTTAAATAATCATCTACAGTAATGCTTTTGTCCTCATACTTTGCTCTTAATTCCTCGAAAATTTGCTTTGCTTGAGGATTGTCTGCAATATCTTCATTATCATAATTATAAGAAAAATCTGGTGCTCCATACATGGAAATGTAATTAGACATTACTGTTTTGTCTTCATTAAACATCCTTGGCATAAAACTTACATGAGATTTATTATAAACATAGTTGAATCTATCATTAGTAATGATATATCTACCTGTTTTTTCATCTTTTTCGTAAACATGCCCAGTTTTATTGACTTTAAAACTTCCATCTTCATTTTTCTCCATTCCATTATAATCCAAATACGCAGTGTAGTTTTGTCCATAAGATGTTGGCCAATCACCGTACTGTTCACGGTTATAATAATCTAACATTCCAATTGCGGTGTCAGGATTATTAAGGTTCATTGGTGGATTTGCATTCGCACGAATAGGAATAACCATCCAACAAGAGAAACCAATTATCATATAAACAACAGATAATGCTATGGTTTGATAGATGTTTTTCTTGGTTTTAATGGCATATTTAATTCCAAAATAGCACAATGCAATCATAATGATAAAAGCAGCAATAGTCCCTGAGTGGAAAGGCAATCCGATACCATTAACAAAGAAAATTTCAAGTTTTCCGAACATCGTCATTATGAATGGGAAAATCCCTTTGAAAACGATTGCTAATATTACCAAAGTAATTAGATTGGCGTAAATAAACGACTTCCAAGTAAATTTGTAGTTTCTTGCATAATAAATTAAACATACACAAGGAAGCGCAAGCATACACATCATGTGAACTCCTACTCCTAAACCTATTAAGAAGAAAATTAAAATAATCCATCTTTCACTAGCATAAGACGTATACTCATTTTCCCATTTGGTGATGAGCCAAACCAAAAGCGCGATAAACATGGATGCCATTGCATACACTTCTCCTTCTACAGCCGAAAACCAAAAAGTATCCGAGAAAGCAAAAGCTAAAGAGCCTATTAATCCCGCAAATAAAACGCCTATTTCTTGAGATTTGGTGAGTTCATTAAAATCTTTATTGAACATTCTTCTCACCAAATGTGTAATAGTCCAAAATAAAAATAAAATGGTGAAAGCACTGTATAAACCAGACATACCATTCATTACTACTGAATACATCTGGGCATTTCCAAAGGCGAAAATAGCACCAACCGCACCAACTATTTGATATAAAGCAGCTCCAGGGGCATGTGTAACTTCAAGTTTTACGGCAGAAGAAATATATTCTCCACAGTCCCAAAAACTTAATTCACGCTCCATGGTCATTAAATAGGTTAGAAATGAAATAGCAAAAACCACCCAACCAAGAGCGGTATTCCATTGTTTAAATGTCCAGTTTTTCATATTTTAAGTTTACTATGCAATTTGCGAAAATAAGATTTTTACATGAGTATTCCCATTTTTTTAGTTAAATTAAAGTGGCTCAATTTTTGTGACATTCAATTTTTATACTGTTTGTAATAGAGAAGGTATTTTTATCATAAGTGTTTTAACAAAATTTAAATAATTATAATATTTTTTGTACTTTTGCAATCAGTTTTTTTTATCGAAAATAATAAAGATGAGTAATGTTTATGAGAATATTCTTGGCTTAATTGGCAATACGCCAATGGTTAAACTGAATACAGTTACTAAAGAAATATCTGCTACAGTTTATGCCAAGTTAGAATCATATAATCCAGGACATTCCACAAAAGATAGAATTGCCCTACATATTATAGAAAATGCTGAAAAGCAAGGATTATTAAAAGAAGATTCTATTGTGGTAGAAACCACATCGGGGAATACAGGCTTTTCATTGGCCATGGTTTGTATTATTAAAGGTTACAAATGTATTTTAGCGGTTAGTGACAAAACTAAGCCTGAAAAAATAGCCTATTTAAAAGCTTTAGGTGCCACAGTTTATGTTTGTCCTGCAAACGTTCCTGCGGATGATCCTAGATCCTATTACGAAGTAGCAAAGAGAATTGCTGAAGAAACTCCTAAATCGGTTTATATTAACCAATATTTTAATGAGTTGAATATAGATGCTCATTACCAAACCACTGGTCCTGAAATTTGGGAACAAACGGAAGGTAAAATTACGCATTTATTAGCTTGTACAGGAACGGGAGGAACGCTTTCTGGTTCTGCAAAATTCTTGAAAGAGAAAAATCCTAATATCAAGATTATTGGTGTAGATGCAGATGGTTCTATCCTAAAATCTTTTCATGAAACGGGTGAAATTCATAAAGAAGATGTACATCCTTACCAAATTGAAGGTATGGGAAAGAACTTAATTCCTGGTGCCCTTCTTTTTGATAAAGTGGACGAATTTATAAGAGTAAATGACGAAATGTCTGCTTATAGAACCCGTGAAATTGCTTTGAAAGAAGCTATTATGGGAGGATATACAACTGGAGCTGTTACACAAGGTTTAATACAATATGCACAATCACACCCTTTTTCTGAAGATGATGTTGTAGTATTGATTTATCCAGATCATGGTTCAAGATATATTACTAAGGTTTATAGTGATAAATGGATGGCCGATCAAGGTTTTATTAACAATTGTGTTCACAATTACGATGAAGTTTTTAAAACTGAATACGTTAAATAGTAAAAATGATATAATTTTTATCATATATTGAAGTCTTTTGAGAAAATCAAAAGGCTTTTTTGTTGAAAAATAGTTACATTTGCACGTTTAAAATAAATTTCATATCCCCATGGTAGATATATTTGATAGACTAAAACAAAACCCAGGACCTCTAGGTCAATTTGCTGATTACGGAGAAGGTTATTTTGTATTCCCTAAACTAGAAGGACCAATAGGTCCAAGAATGAAATTTCAGGGGAAAGACGTAGTTTTTTGGAGCGCAAACGATTATTTAGGGTTGTGTAATCATCCAGAAGTTCTTGAAGCGGATGCTAAAGCTGCTGCAGAATATGGAATGTTCTATCCAATGGGAGCAAGAGCAATGTCTGGAGAAACTGAACAACACCAACAATTAGAAAGAGAACTTGCCGAATTCGTAGGGAAAGAAGCGGCTTATCTTTTAAACTTTGGTTATCAAGGGATGGTTTCTACTATTGATTCTTTGTTGTCAAGACATGATGTTGTTGTTTACGATGCAGATTCTCATGCTTGTATCGTAGATGGTGTAAGACTTCATATGGGAAAAAGTTTTACTTTTAAACATAATGATATTGCAAGTTTAGAGAAAAACCTTGAAAGAGCAACTAAAGTAGCTGAAGAAAACGGAGGTGGTATTTTAGTGATTACTGAAGGAGTTTTCGGGATGAGAGGTATGCAAGGAAAAATTAAAGAAATTTCAGCACTTAAATCTAAATTCCAATTCAGATTATTGGTGGATGATGCTCATGGTTTTGGTACTTTAGGTAAAACGGGCGCAGGTGTAGGTGAAGAACAGGATTGTACAGACCAAATAGATGTTTACTTCTCTACTTTTGCTAAATCTATGGCTGGTTTTGGAGCATTTATCGCAGGTGATCAACAAATCATTAGAACTTTAAAATATAATTTACGTTCTCAAATTTTCGCTAAATCCTTAACAATGCCAATGGTAATTGGAGGTTTAAAAAGATTAGAGCTTTTAAGATCTAGACCAGAAATTAAAGCTAAACTTTGGGAAAATGTAAATAAACTTCAAAATGGTTTAAAAGAAAGAGGGTTTAACCTTGGATTAACCAATACTTGTGTAACTCCCGTAATGATGCAGGGAACCCCTGTGGAAGCGACTCTATTGGTAAAAGATTTAAGAGAAAATTATGGTATCTTTACTTCAGTAGTAGTTTATCCTGTAATTCCTAAAGGAATGATTTTATTGAGATTAATTCCTACCGCTTCTCATACAGATTCTGAAATTAACGAAACTTTAGATGCTTTTGATGCTATTCACGATAAATTAGTAAATGGCTTCTATAAAGATCAAGAACAAAAACTTCTTAAAGAACAAGGTTTGAGTTTTAAAGAAATTTAATAGAAGAAAAATAATAAAAGAAAATCTGTTTCAATTTGGAGCAGATTTTTTTTATAAAAGATTAATGTAGGAATTCGCCTCGAGGCGAATTCCTACAATTGGTTTGGAGACAATTATCCTTACAATTGGTTTAGAAACAAATTCCTACAATAATATTTTAATGATAAATAACACCCTCGAAACAAAATCTTATTAGTATTTTAGGCTCTTTAAATTAACCTTTATGAAGAAACGAATAACATTACTCCTTTTTGCAGTTTCGGGATTGGTATTTGCGCAAGAAAATATTACTTACCAGAAGCCTTCTGCGGAAATTTTACAGCTAGCCGATTTTACGCGACCGCCTTCCGTTTTTATGGATAGTAAAAAAGAATGGATGATTTTATCCTACCGCTCCACTTACAAAACCTTAGATGATCTCAACCAAGAGGAAATGAAGTTGGCAGGTTTAAGGATTAATCCAATTACCAATATTTCTAGCACCACAACTTATGTAAATAATATTAAGGTAAGAAAGGTGAAGGATAAAAATGAAACTCAGGTGAAAAACCTTCCTGAAAATGCTAAAATCACCTACTTTTCTTTATCCCCAGACGAAAAATCTTTGGCTTTTACCAATACCACTTCTAAAGGTGTTGAACTTTGGATAGTAGATTTGGTTACAGCGACTGCTAAAAAACTTTCTGAGGATAATTTAAATGCCAATTTGGGTTCTCCTTATACGTGGTTTAGAGATTCAAAATCACTTTTAGTGAATGTGCTTCCATCTAACAGACCTGCTTTGTTAGATGACAAAAAAAACCTTCCAACAGGACCAATAGTTTCTACAAGTGATGGTAAAGTATCTCAAAATAGAACTTATCAAGATTTATTAAAAAATCCTAAAGACGAAACTAATTTTGAAACTTTAGCAACTTCAGATTTAGTAAAAATAAATGTGGATGGAAGTAAAATTCCTTTTGCAAAATCTGCTATTTATACTTCAAAATCTTTTTCACCAGATGGGAAATATTTAATGGTTTCTACTATTAAAAGACCTTATTCTTATATCGTTCCTTTAAACCGTTTTCCTACAGAAACTTTGGTGTTAACTTCAGAAGGTTCAGAAGTTAAAAAAGTAAATGATGTTCCTCTAACGGAAATTATGCCTAAAGGTTTTTCTTCTGTAAGAAAAGGAAAAAGATACATGGGGTGGAGAGACGACTTGCCTTCTACTCTATTTTTTGCAGAAGCTTTGGATGAAGGAGATCAGTCTAAAAAAGCAGAATTTAGAGATCAACTATTTTTATGGGATGCACCATTCAATGCAGAACCTAAAGCTTTATTTAAAACAAAAGAAAGATTAGCCAATATAGAATGGGGAAATGCCGAAAACGCTTTTGTTACAGATTCTTGGTATGATACAAGAAATACAACAACTTATTGGATAAATCCTAAAACGGGAGACTTTAAACAGATGTTGACGAGAAATTACCAAGATGTGTATAGCGATCCGGGAAGTTTAGTAACAGAGAGAAATGAGTTCGGAAGAAATGTGGTGGAAATTAAAAATGGTAAAACCTATTGGATTGGTGAAGGACATACCAAAGAAGGTCAGTTCCCTTTCATTAATGAGATGGATTTGAAAACCTTTAAAACAAACCGTCTATACACCGTAAAAACAAAAGATTCAAAGGAAGACATCTATGATTTAATGGATGTTAAAAAAGGAGATATTTTAGTGATGAACCAATCTAGCACGAACTATCCTAATTATTATATTAAAAATTATAAAAACAATAAATCGACAGCTTTAACTCAATTTGAAAATCCATTTGTAAGTTTAAATGGTGTTCATAAGGAAGTAATTACCTATAAACGTAATGATGGAGTAACTCTAAAAGGAACTCTTTATCTTCCAAAAGGTTATGATTTGAAAGCTAAAAAAGAAAAACTACCATTGCTCATTTGGGCTTATCCAGAAGAATTTAAAGATAAATCTACCGCTGGAATGAGCACTGCAAATCCTAACTCCTTTACTTTTCCTTATTACGGTTCATTTATTTATTGGGTTACTAAAGGCTATGCAGTTTTAGATGATGCTTCTTTCCCAATTGTTGGTGAAGGAAAGCAAGAACCTAATGATACCTTTATTCCTCAATTGGTAGCCAATGCACAAGCTGCAATTGATGCTGTGGATAAATTGGGATATATTGACCGTAAAAAAGTGGCTGTAGGAGGACATTCGTATGGTGCATTTATGACGGCGAATTTATTAAGTCATTCCAATCTTTTTGCATGTGGAATTGCTAGGAGTGGTGCTTATAACCGTACTCTAACTCCTTTTGGTTTCCAAAGTGAACAGAGAAATTATTGGGATGTTCCAGAAGTTTATAATGGAATGTCTCCGTTTATGAATGCCGATAAAATGAAAACTCCAATGTTGTTGGTTCATGGAGAAGCTGATAATAACCCAGGAACTTTTACGCTGCAAACAGAAAGGTATTTTCAAGCATTAAAAAACTTGGGAGCACCAGTAAAAATGGTTTTGTTGCCTAAAGAATCTCATGGTTACGCTGCTAAAGAAAATATTTTGCATTTATTGTACGAACAAGATCAGTTCTTGGAGAAATGTTTAAAGAAATAGATTATTAATATTGATTTATGGTAGAGATTTGCGTTTTAAAATATCATGCAAAATTTAATTTTCAATAAAGTAGGAATTCGCCTCGAGGCGAATTCCTACAATAAAAACGTTTTTATTTATTTTGGAAGCTCTGGAGCTCGCATTTTATATTGGTAACTGTGTAAAGTTTTTAAGAAACTTTCTAAATCTGTAAGTTCAGTATCTGTTAGATCCAGTTTTTTGAGCATTGCAGATTTTTTAGGGAATAAAACTTTTGTAGTATCTCCTTTTTCTGTTGGCATTCCTGCGTTGTACATATTCAGAACACCTCTTATATGTGGGAACAAACCATTGTGCATATACGGAGCAGTTTCTGTAACTTCTCTTAAGGTTGCTGTTTTAAATTTACCTACGTCTTCAGGTTTTTTAGTTACATCATATACACCTAAGTCTTGGTATTTTCTATCAAAATAAGTTAAACCAATATTATGAAACTTTTGATCCGAAAAATAAGACGTATTATGGCAATTAATACAATTGGCTTTTGTTCTAAACAAGTGCAAACCATTAATTTCAGAATCTGTAAGAATCTCTTTTTTTCCACTGATGAATTTATCAAATTTTGAAGCTGGACTTACCAATGTTCTTTCAAAAGTTGAAATAGCTTTTGCAATACGATTTTCAGTAACTTTAGAATCCCCAAAAGCTTTAGCAAAATATTCTGAATAGCCTTTTATAGCTGCAATTCTTTGTGCAGCCAAATTAGAATGAAGATTCATTTCTACAGGATTTTCAATAGGTGCTTTTACCTGATCTTCTAAACTTGAAGCTCTTCCATCCCAAAAGAATTTTTTGGCATAAACAATATTTAAAACAGTAATTGCGTTTCTATTTCCTTGCAAACGGTCGTGTCCATAAGCTACTCTTCTACCATCTGCCCAACTCATTTCTGGGTCGTGACAATTCGCACAGGAAATTTGACCAGATTTGGATAAACGAGGATCAAAAAATAACATTTTTCCTAGTTCTTCTTTTTCCAATGTGTAAGGATTGTCTTTTGGGAATACAGGTTTAGGCAAAACGCCAATATCTTCAAAACCTTCTTTGGCTTCGTCAAATAAATTAGGTTTAGGCCAAAGGCTTTTATCACCACTTCCGTATAAGTTTCTCAAGTCTTCAGGGGTAAAGCCTTGTTGTATAGATTGTACATCTACAAAAGAATAGGTTAAAAATAAACCTGCAGCTATGCTTAATAAATACTTCATTTTTAGGTTTTAATAGTACAAAGAAATTCCTGCATTGAACACCAAATTAGGGTTTCCGTTGTAATCTGTATTGTCTTTAAGAACAGAATTGGTTGAAAAAAGCGATGCAAAATTAGTAAATATTTTTAGGTCTGTTTTAGCTCTCACCTTCTGAAAAAACTGAATTCCTATTTTTGGACCTATTTTAGTGGTTTTATCAAAATAATAATCTTTACGAATAACGTTATCATAGAAAATCTGTGTGGAAGAAGCAGGATTGTAAGTTAAACTTTCTGATAAAGGAAAATAAGATTGTGCTCCCACCTCAACATTTATTTTTTGAGTGGAAGTATAAAAAATATCTTTATTCACTTTCAAGTTGAGATCTAAACTTTTCACGTATTTATGGGTAATTCCTAATAAATCTATCGCTGAAAAATCTGAATAGGCAGCTTCTAAACCAATTCCTAATTTTGTTTTTTCGGCATCTTTCCAAATAAGATAATTGCTAAAAGTCAATTTATCCAAGGTCATTCTATAATTTTGTCCCATTTCGGTTAAGCTATAATTATCACCTGTTATACTTTGGAAATTCAGATGGGTAAAATACTCCATTTTATCGCCTTTATACCAATAATTAGCATCGGTTTCATAGTGGATTAAACGGTATTTCATTTGCGCTAAAGCATCATTAAAATAAGTGTATCCATCAGCATTTTGACCATATAAAGTCTCCATAGATTTGCTGTATGAATAATTGATGGTGAAGTAATTTTTTTCTCCTCGATAAGCATAACCAGCCCCAAAGTTTTTGTCAATGGTTTTGTAATTAAAATCATCGTAATGAGAAAAATAAATCAGTCTTCCGTAACCATCTGAAAATCTTACGAAATAATCCTGATTAGCTGGAGAACCTAAAGAAGCATCCACAAAATCTAAATCATAAGTATCCGTTTTTCTTCCCAAACCTCCAAAAATAGAAAGTTGGTGTTTTTGTAAATGGTATCCTAAAAATATTTTCCCTGAATAGTCTGCAGTGTTAATGGCTGGTCTAGGATCTGATTTTCTAAAAGAGTTTTCGTTTTTATAATCAATGGTTGCTCCCATATCGAAATTGGAAATATTGTAGGAAACTCCTGCGTTCACTTTGTATTTCTGACTTTCCCAATGGGCTTTTTTAGGAACAAATATATAGTGAGGATTCAAAACAAATTGATCTTCGGTTCTTCCATTGGAGAGATTAAATCCTAAATCTTTTTCGGTAACAAATTGATAATCAAATCCACCTAAAAGTCTTAAATTTTCATTAATATTAAAAATCCCCTGAGTTTTAAATTCAAACTGATTAGAAGATTCTGCAACTTGAGCTCGTTTTAAATTGTTTTCCTTAATGGTTGCAGAAAGTTCAGTCTCGGTAAAATCTCCAAAATGATAATCTGAATATTGAATCGGGTTTTCCCAAATTTTAAGATATTGTGGAGCGTACAATTGGTTTTTAGGCACGAAAATACTGTCCTGAACTTGCGCAGAAACGCACCCAAAACTTGCAATTGCAATTATATTTAAAATTTTAAACTTCATTTTCTATTGTTGGAAACCTCTAGGGTTGGCTTTTTGTTTTACAAAATCGTTGATAGAATTATTGGTGTCTTCCAAAATTATTCTTCCATTAATAGTGGTTTTTGTTTTTCTCATCACCGCTTGAGAATTGAAGGAAGCATCACAATTAATTGCGGAAGCATCTACGGAAGAAGGTAACATTTTTGGTCGCTGAGAATTTGGACTGTAATGCTGTAAATCTATCCCATCTATAATAATATTCGTAGGAATTTGAATATAGAATTTTGTGTTATTAGCAATGGCGCTCACACTAGGATCACTGTAATTTTTGAAAGAAGAAAAATCATTGGTTTTAAAAATAGCAAAACTATCTCTTCCCAAATTATCGATTAAGAAATCATTATTAGCATTCCAATATCCACTTCTTCCCCAATAGGCGATTTCCACATCTTTTACCGCAGGATTTTGAATATCTGTTTTGAAAACAGTATCTCCTATTGAAAGTTTAAAATCTCCAAGATAAGCATCAAAATCAGCAATGGATAAATCTACCGTTAAGTCTGGATTAATAATGTTAATTGGATTTCCTGTATTGTCTACCAGCGGTGCTTTGTGGTTCATCGCATTTTGGGCAATGATGATACTTTCACCTGGTTGAATTGGATATTGTGTTCCGTTTCCGGGGATTTTCAATACGTAATCTGCATATACAAAATCTGTGTTGGCTGCATTTCCCAATGTCATACCCAAAGATTTACTCCAATCGAACTGACCGTTTGCTAAACTTGTTGCATTAACAGTTGTATTAGTTTTACCATACAATTGCGCAATATATAATCCGTCTGCATACATCACCAAATTCGAATTGTTATAAATTTCTATAAACTGATCTCTAAATGAAGCTCCTTGAGTAGCATGAGAACCTGCATAATAGATTTGTTTAATGACTAAATCGCCTACTCTTGCTGCTTTCAGCTCAACTGAGGTGCTTGGAACATTTAAATTAACAATTACTCCTTCTTGAGTTCCATTAAAATTAATTTCATTGTCTTGTAAAGCTGTTCCAAAAGTGTCTAAATATTCCGCTGGCAACATTTTTTTAGAAATATTAATCTTATAAGTCCCTGGAATAACATTTTCAAAATGAGCAACGCCATCGTCATTGGTTTCTAAAGTGTAAGAATCCGCAGAATTAGTATTGGTAAGGACAACGGTAGCTTTTTTAGAAGGCTTATTGTTATAATTGTTATCATATTTTGCATAGACCTTAAAACTTACTGGCTGCAACATATTTCCCGTAGCGTTTTTCCCAAAATCGTCATCTCTACAAGAAATGAAAATTAATAGGAATGATAATAAGTATACAATATTCTTCATGGTAGTATTTTAAAATTGATATTCTATTTTAGCTCCAAAGGAAAGCGTTAACAAATCTGATTTTACTTTGGTAACATATTTCCCGTTTTCGTAGTTGATATGAGTTTGTTTAAGATCCAAGAAGTTATTAGCATAGAAACCAAACTTAAATCCGTTCAAGAAGTCTTTGGTTATTCTAAGGTTGAAATTGTGATATACTTTTTCTAGTTTGTCATTTTTAACATCTTCATTGGTATATTTAATATTAGAAAACTGTGTAGGATCATTTATTTGGTCGGCTGTTAATGCTATAAGATTAAGGTTTTTATCTAAATAAGCATAAGGCAACCTAGGATTTTGATAATTTAAATCATCAATAATAAAATGCTGAGTTCTTAGGGAAATTATTAAACCAGCTTTTGGTAAGTGATAGTTTAAAACTCCACCTAAAGTAAGCTGTTTATAATGGGTGTCGTACCATTTGTACACGCCATAAACTTCATTGGCATTGGCATCTTTACTTCTTAAAAGCTTTTCTTTGTTGGCGTTGTCGGTGGTTTTTACATAAGAACCATTAATGTCGATACTTAAATTTCTGATGGGTAATTTCCAGAAACTTGCCATTAATTCTAAACCTTTGTCTTTAGATTCCATGGCGTTGATATTTTTATTAATGGTGTAATAATAATCTTTGTAACCAGAAACAGTATAATTGGGCGGATTATTGCCATTATATTGAATATCTAAAATACCCAGATCCTTTTTCACAGCATATTCCTGAGTGGTAAACCCATCATGTAAAAGGTTGTAATAAGCTGTTAAACCAATATTTCCAAAAGGGAATTTATAATCGAGCCCCAATTCTGTACGTACACTTTTGGAAGGTTTTAAACCTAAATTATTGGCTTCATCTTTAAAAGTTTGTACCACTGCAATATTGTAAAATCCGGGAAGTCGTAAGTCTGCTAAAATAGCATCATAATATCTTGGTCCAGTATAAATCATGTTGATTGATGGTGCTTTACTTGCAATCCCGAAACCTCCTCTAAATTTAATGTTTCTATGGATAAGATAGGTGTTAATTCTAGGTTGGAATGTTGTACTCCCAAACTGATTATCAATTCTAAGACCTGCATTCAAGTTGAAAATATTGCTTCCAAAAGTTTTGAAAATATTATCTTCAGCATAAACAGAAAATTGATATTCAGCTTTTACATTATCACCAAAATTATAAGGCCTAAAAGCATTTCCTGTTCCTCCTAAAACGGTATTAAGTGTTTCTGGAGAACCTAATCTTCCTGCACCTTTGTTGTCGCTGCTTCTCATTGAAGTTCCTGCCAATAAATTATGAATCCAATTGGAAGAGGTTTTCAAACGTTTTTTAACATCCGCAGCAAAGAAAAATGAAATAGGCTTTCCTTCCACTTCTTGCACTTGTCGGTAATTAATTGGGGTATAAACTCCAGTATAAATGCCTTCTTCAGTGCTGGTTCCAACAATTTCGCCGCCGTTATTGACTAATTTAGATTCATAAGAATTTTGATAACCATTGGTATAAGAGAGATTTACGTTTAAATTATCTAAAAAAGATTCCTTAAATTTCCAGTTAAAACGGTTGGAAATTCTAAGATTTCTAGTTTTATTTTTAACCAGCGTTTGCGCAAGATCTTCTTCCTCAAAATTAGCATTGTCTAAATTATTGCTATAATCTACGGAAACGGAATTGCTGATGTTTTTTTGCTTATTGTAAACAGTCCACATTAAATTCCCTGAAACCCTTTCAAATACGTTGAATTTGGTTCTAGGATTGGAATTGGAACGCAGATAATTGGTATTTACGTTGAGATAACCTAATTTTTCTGAAAGTTTAAAACCTTTATTTAAATTATATTCCTGAGTTCCCTCACGCAATGCAATATAAGCTCTGTAAGGCGTTTCACCATTTTTCTGCTGAACATTCACCAATCCAGAGGTTAGGTCCCCATATTTTGCAGAAGGAATTCCTTGTACTACTTCCACACTTTCTATATTATCCACGGGGATTTCTCGTAAATCTGCACCATAATTGGTGTTAGAAAAATATCCACCTTCCGCGCCAAAGCCTAGAGTATTAGGTGAAAATAAAGAACCGTTACCGAAAGCTGTTCCCGAAGCTGAAAAATTCCCAGCATAGCTTTGCATATTCTCGTTGTTAGACAATGGAATTCCGTCCACTACAACTGCAGTTCCAAAAGATTTATTTCCAAAACCATCATTGGTAACAGAAGTTGGAGCTGTACTTCTAAAAACGATTGGTTTAAATTGATTAAAATTCAGGTTTTGTAGTTTCTGACCTGGAATTTGCTCTAAAACCTCATTCAAAGAAAATGCTTGAATACTTTTTAAAGCTTCTTCTTTAATCTCAATTTCCGAATATTTTTTCTTTTTTGCGGTTAAAGAAACTTCCTTAATTCTTACAGAAGCAACTTGCATTTGCACCGTTATTTTTGAAGCAGAAGTACTCGAGAAAATCTTCTTTTCATCTAGCAATCCAGATCTTTTGAACTCTAAAGTTTCCCCTTCATTGTATTGAATATGAAAAAGTCCCTCTTTATCAGTTAATGTCCATATACCAGTATTTTCCACACGAACTAAAACTCCTTGCAAAGGCTTTTTATAATCTGTATCTACAACCACTCCATCTATAGACTGTGCAAAAACGCTAACATTTGCTCCTACGAAAATCAGTAAATAAAGTATTCTCTTCTTCAATTTATCAAATTTTTCACAAAATTATTTATAATTTTTCTAAATAAAAACAATAAGATGAGAATTCTGATGTATGTCATAAAAAAAAGAGAAGCATTGCTTCTCTTCTTAAGTTTAACCAATTAAATACTAAAAAGACTTTTTATTGCTAATTATTAAAAAAATTCCTTAGCGTTTAAATTAAAAATTTTTCTTTTTATCTTGTAATTATTGGTTTCTTTATCTTTAAATTTCTTATCGAAATATACTTATGTCTTATTTTGTGTATATTGATAATCAAATGTATAGAATTATTTTGAAATAAAAAACTATTTTTTAATAATTCTAAAATATTTTTTATCTGTTTTAGATTCTAGAATAATAAAATAAACTCCTTTTCCTAAATCAGAAACAATAATACTGGAAGATTCTAAATTGGCTTTTCTAATAAGCTTTCCTTCGGGTGTAATAATGATGTACTGATTAAAATCCTTTAAATTTCCTTTGAAATTAATGAAATCTTCCGTTGGATTAGGGTAAAAACTAAAAGATTGTGAGTTTGTAATTTCATTGGTAGAAAGGAAAGTAAGAGATTGGGCTTGAGCTCCACTAAAAGATTCATTAATACCAGCAGCAGCTGAAACAATATTTCCTGAAGTATGCGTTAATAATGGATATTTATGCGTTGCATCAAAGTACATATACATGGTATTTTGTGCCGTTCCAACATTTATCGGAAGACCTACCAAAGCAATATTGAAATTCATATCAATTTTTAACCTCAATACATTTGTATAAGTGTTTGTTCCTATAATTAATGTTCCGTAAGCATTGGCATTGGTATTTACTGTTCCATTAAGGTTTAAAGTGGTTCCAGAATAGGAAGTTGTTCCTGTTGTAGTATCTGTAAATGTGTTTCCGTAAGCTGTAGGATAAGTAATAGCTGTTGCTGGGTTGGAACTTAAATTAATAGTTGCCAAGGTATTAGCAATACCTACAATTTCTAAGCTTGTCGGATTTTGTTTATAATAAATTGTAGTCCCGTTTCCATCGTTATGTTTAATAGTAGCCGCCGGAAAAGTAGCTAGATCTGTTGCTGTTAAAGCTGCATAAGTATTAACAACTGGAGCTCCTGCAGTAATACTTGGGTTAGAAAATGTTACAGGATTTCCTACCGCAGAATTATCCACGGTACCAGTGACAATAACATTGTTTACATTGTCCCCAATAAGAGGATCATTAAATGCTTTCGTAATGGTGGTTTGAGCATGTATAAAACTTGAAGCACCCATTAGTAAAGAAAGTAGTTGTATTTTCATAAAAATTATTTTAAAATGGGTGATTAGAGATATTCAATTAATAAGAAATTATTTAATGTAAAATTAATTAAAAAACTCATAAAAAAGTTTTTTCCATAAATATTTTTGAGATTTAATATAAAAAGAGAAACTATTGTTTCTCTTTTTTCTCTTTTTTGTAGGATTTATTTTAATTATGAATTACGTATAAAATTCATAAGGTCTCGTTTTGAACTTTCAAAATCAAAAACATCTGCTACTTGATAGAAATTATACTTATCTACACAGCTTTTATAAAGGATTTTTGCCATCTCTAAACGACCTTTATCAAAAGAAAAAGATTTGAGCATTGAAGCAACTTGAGCGGAAGTAAATTTTGTATTTCTCGACTGTTGAAGGATGAATTCCTTTTTATTTTTATCAAAAGATGCATTTCTATTCAGCGCATTGAGGAACTGAGAAAAAGAATAATTATCCATTACATCTGCGTAACCCATTCCGTTTTGCTGATGATTATTCCATCCTGAGTTGTACGGATTGTTCCAAACATCGTCCCACTCGTTGAAACCATACATTTGACCTTGAACAGGATACGTATCCAACAAATACAAACCTTTATTGGTGAAAAAATCCAATACCATTCTGCTATTATTACTCACTCTTAATTGAGTTTTATAAATTAAATATCCATTGGAGTAAATAGAAAGTGGTATTCTTCCAGAACTAAGATCAAAAAAACGATATTTTCCAGAACCATTGCTTATCATTTGATCTCCTACTGCTACCGAAAAATAACCATTTTCTGGAATTCTTAAGAAAACTTCAGAATAACCATAGTTTTGATTCCAGCGATAGCTGTTTTGTTGCATTCCAGAGTTGCTGTTGTTTTTAGAACCGTTTCCGTAATCTCTTTGTCCAGTACTATTTTTTGAGTTTTGTTCTACAGGTCTATGTCCTGTATCTACTCTTTTTTGCATTTCTGTAGTGCTTGCTTCATTTTTTAGAAGTTCTCCTTTTTTTCCTGCTTCTTGCGCAAAAAATAATATTGAAAATGCTAAGGCTGAAAGTGTAAATATTCTTTTCATTGTATTTATTTTTTTGGGTTAGGCTTTTGTATATTCTACAAGTATGCCAAAACAAGGCTTTTTTAGTAGGTTTTGAGTATTTATTTGAAATTTAGTTTTATTATTAAAAACCTGCCTAAAATGATTTAACTTCTCCTCTATAAAGATATCCAAGCAAAAAAAAAGAGAAACCAGAAGGCTTCTCTTTTATAGTATATTTTTGCAAAATCTTACATGTGAATTGCTCTTTTACCTGTAGCATCCAAAGCAGCTTCTTTTACAGCTTCTGCATACGTTGGGTGAGCATGTGACATTCTTGTTAAATCTTCTGCACTTGCACGGAATTCCATAGCTGTAACTCCTTCAGCAATTAAATCTGCAGCTCTAGCTCCAATCATATGGAAACCTAAGATTTCGTCTGTTTTTTCGTCTGCGATAATTTTCACAAAGCCATCAATATCTCCAGAAGCACGGCTCCTTCCTAAAGCTCTCATTGGGAAGCTGCCTACTTTGTAAGCTACACCAGCTTCTTTCAATTGTTCTTCGGTTTTACCAACACCAGCAACTTCTGGCCAAGTATAAACCACACCTGGAATTAAGTTGTAGTTGATATGAGGTTTTTGTCCAGCCAATGTTTCAGCAACAAAAACTCCTTCCTCTTCAGCTTTATGAGCCAACATTGCACCAGCAACTACGTCACCAATAGCATAAATATTAGTTACGTTAGTCTGTAAATGATCGTTGGTTTTTACTCTTCCTCTTTCGTCTAGTTCAACACCTGCTTTTTCTAAACCAAGTCCGTCTGTATAAGGTTTTCTTCCTACAGAAACTAAACAATAATCTCCTTCAAAAGAAACTTCTTCTCCTTTTTTGTTTTTAGCAGTTACTTTTACCGCATCACCATTTCTTTCCACTGCAGAAACCGCTGTAGAAAGTTCGAATTTCATTCCTTGTTTTTTAAGAACTTTTTGAAGTTCTTTAGAAAGTGCTCCATCCATTCCTGGAATAATTTTATCCATGAACTCAACAACTGTTACTTTAGAACCTAATCTTAAATATACAGAACCTAATTCAAGACCGATAACTCCACCACCAATTACGATAAGGTGCTGAGGAATTTCTTTTAAATTTAAAGCTTCAGTAGAAGTAATTACTCTTTCTTTATCTAAACTAATAAAAGGCAATGAAGATGGCTTAGATCCTGTTGCGATGATAGTATATTTAGAATCGATAGTTTCTGTAGAACCATCATTTTTAGTCACTTTAATTTGAGTTGCAGATTCAAAGCTACCTACTCCTTCAAAAACAGTAATTTTGTTTTTGTCCATAAGGAAGTTAATCCCTTTTGTAGTTTGCTCTACTACTCCGTTTTTGCGCTCGATCATTTTGTTAAGATCGGCTTTTGGTTCGTTGATAATGATTCCGTAATCTGCAAAGTCATGTTTTGCTTTCTCGAAATGCTCAGAACTGTCTAAAAGAGCTTTCGAAGGAATACAACCCACATTTAGACATGTTCCACCTAAAGTTGGATATTTTTCAATAATTGCTGTTTTGAAGCCTAGTTGAGCCGCTCTAATAGCTGCTACATATCCTCCAGGACCTGAACCGATTACGGTAACATCGAATTGTGACATTATTTTATTTTTTTGTTTAATGTTTCTTGATAATGGAATCTTTTTTATAAAAAAGATATTTTACAAAATTACAAAAATCTTTAACAGTATATATAGAAAAAAGCTGTTAAATATTCGATAAAAAAATTCCTTATATTATGTGATGAAAAGGTTTTATACCCATTATTGTTTACTTTTTTTTCATATTAACCACATTTACTACTTCCACAGCTTTTGCATGTTAAACAACCTTCTTGATACATTACTTTATCTGAACCACAATTTACACATTTCTGTCCATCGGCTTCAGTGCCATCTGGAATATAACGTTTCAAAGCTCTTGCAACACCTGCTTTCCAAGTATTTATGCTTTCGGAATCTAATTCTAGTCGATTAATAAGTTCTACAACGTTTTCTAAAGGCATTCCGTGTCTAAGGGTTCCTGAAATGAGTTTAGCGTAATTCCAAAACTCGGGGTTAAATTTGTGTGAAAGCCCTTCAATGGTTGTTTTATATCCTCTCAAATTTTTAAATTGGAAATCGTATCTAGACTTCCCATCTTCAGTGCGATTTTTAATAATGTGCCCTTGATTTACCCAACGTGGTATAGAAATACCTTCTTCGTCATCTGCTAAACCTGTGAATATTTCATAAGGATGTCCGTTAATTAATCCAATAAAGGCAATCCATTTTTCTTTATTATTTTGAAACCTAACTACATCAGCTTCTAAAACTTGTGGTCTTTTTGTAGGGAATAAAGTTTCGTGTGTTGGGGTGCTTTTTTCTTGTTTTTTAGAGTCTGTTGAGATTAATACTCCTGCTCTTGAACCATCGCGATATACCGTTACACCTTTACAGCCAGTTTCCCAAGCTGTTAAATATAATTTGTTAACCAATTCTTCTGTAGCGTCATTAGGGATGTTTATAGTCACCGAGATGGAATGATCTACCCATTTTTGTATGGCCCCTTGCATTTGTACTTTGCTTAACCAGTCAACATCATTAGAAGTAGCTTTATGATAAGGTGATTTTGCAATAAGATTATTAATTTCTTCTTGAGAGTAGTTTTTATTAGTATCGTAACCATTTACTTCCATCCAAGTTTTAAAATGATGATGGAAAACGATGTATTCTTCCCATGAATCTCCTAGTTCATCTATGAAATCTACACGTATATTTTTATCATTAGGGTTTACTTTTCTTCTTCTTTTATAAACAGGCAGGAAAACAGGCTCGATACCAGATGTGGTTTGAGAAAGTAATGAGGTGCTTCCTGTTGGTGCAATGGTTAAAAGAGCTATATTTCTTCTTCCGTATTTAGACATTAACTGATACAGTTCGGGATCTTCATTTTTAAGTCTAAGAATAAATGGATTTTTAGCTTCTTTTTTAGAATCATATATTTCAAAAGCCCCCCTATCTTTAGCCATTTCAATAGACGAACGATAGGCGGTTAAAGCCAAAGTTTTGTGTATTTCTATAGAGAAATCTGTAGCTTTTTGAGTTCCATAAATTAATCCTAAAGCGGCCAACATATCCCCTTCGGCGGTTACTCCAACTCCTGTTCTTCTTCCTTGAAGGGTTTTTTCTCGTATTTTAATCCAAAGATTTTTTTCTGTTTCTTTAATCTCATCCATTTCTGGATCTGAATTTATTTTTTGAAGAATGGTATCAATTTTTTCCACTTCCAAATCAATAATGTCATCCATTATTCTTTGGGCATAAACTATATGTTTTTTAAAGAGTTCAAAATTGAATTTTGCTTTTTTAGTGAACGGATCTTCTACATAAGAGTATAAATTTATAGCTAAAAGACGACAAGAATCGTATGGACAAAGTGGAATTTCGCCACAAGGATTGGTAGAAACTGTTTCGAAGCCTAAATCTGCATAACAATCAGGTATAGATTCTTTAATGATGGTATCCCAAAATAGAATTCCGGGTTCGGCTGACTTCTATGCGTTATAAACTATTTTGTCCCAAATTTTTTTTGCATTTATATTCTTTGTGATTTTTGGTTTTGAAGAATGAACTGGATATTTTTGTATGTAATTTTCATCATTTTTTACCGCTTTCATAAAGTCGTCATCAACTTTTACTGAGATATTGGCGCCTGTAATTTTACCTTGTTCTAGTTTGGCATCAATAAAATCTTCAGCATCTGGATGATTAATAGAAACAGAAAGCATTAACGCTCCTCTTCTACCATCTTGTGCAACTTCGCGAGTGGAATTAGAATATCGTTCCAGAAACGGAACTAAGCCTGTGGAAGTAAGTGCAGAATTTTTTACAGGAGAGCCTTTTGGACGAATGTGGGATAAATCATGACCAACACCGCCGCGTCTTTTCATCAACTGCACTTGTTCCTCATCTATTTTCATAATGCTGCCATAAGAATCACTATTTTTACCATTTCCTATAACAAAGCAGTTGGAAAGAGAAGCAATTTGGAAATTGTTGCCAATTCCCGTCATTGGACTTCCTTGTGGAATAATGTATTTGAAATCTTTAATAAGATTAAAAATTTCTTTTGAGGATAATGGATTCTTATAATTCTGCTCTATTCTAGCAATTTCATTTGCTATTCTCCAATGCATGTCATCTGGAGTTGTTTCATAAAGATTTCCATCAGAGTCTTTAAGTGCGTATTTGTTTACCCAAACTCTTGTAGCTAAATCATCTCCATTGAAATATTTTAATGTTTCCGAATTTGCTTTTTCAAAAGAAACTTTTTGTAATTTTTTGTTAGATACAGAACTTTCCATATTGTAATTTTTAATATTTTAAATTTACATCAATAAAATTAGATTTACAAAAGTTTACAAATTAAAATATTTAAGTAATTGTAAATTAGATATTTAATTTTTGTATCAGAGTTAAAAGTTTACAAATTTTGTAATAAATTATTATTCTATTGTAATAGAGTTATCTTTTTTTAACATAAAAATATTTTAAAAATTGGACTTGATCAATAAAAAACACACATAGAAGTTTTTTAAGGTAGCTAGAAACTATATTTTATAGATTTTCTAATAGTTGTATGTATTGTTGTAGAATAATTTCTTTAGAAAATCTTGATTGTACGGTGTATTTAATCACTTGGTGGTCATGTTGATCGTGGATAATTCGTAAGATGTCCTGTGAAAACTGTTCGTAGTCTTCTATATTTGAAATTTCTCCATTAATACCATTTTTGATAATTTCGTTAATTCCACCTGGACAATTATTGGCAAGTGAGTAAGTTCCACATGCTCCTGCTTCCAAAAGAACATTTGGAAAGCCTTCGTACCTTGAAGATAGTATAAAAAGATCTGCATAATGAAGGAAAAGGTAAGGGTTTTCTTGTCTACCGTGGAAAATAACCTTTTTTAAACCCAATATTTCTTTCAGTTGATGAAGCATATCTCTATCTCTTCCATCTCCTAAAATGTGTAATAGTATGTTTTCATTTTTGAGTCGTGAAAACACTTTCAAAAGATTATCGAAACCTTTTCTTGAGGATAGGTTACCAATAGCAACTACATTTTTGAAATTTTGAGTAAAGCTTTCTGGTTTAATTGAATTTTTTAGTTTTTCTTCTATAAATTCAAAATCTATTGGATTGTTTATTTTGGTAATTTTTCTGGAATCAATATTAAATTTGGTTGTTAAATCATTCATCATATCATCACTCTGACAAACAATTTGTTGATAGTTATTATAAAATTTATAGAAAAATCTTATTTCTTTTCTTGTAACGTGCTCCGAAACTACATTGGTTTCCCTAGCTATAAATTTCGTTTTGGGGAACATTTTTACAAATAAAGAAATATAAGCATTCACCTCTCCGAAACCCGAAAAAACAATATTGGGTTTTCTTTTTCTAATTTCTCTTATGATAAAAGGTAATGAATGACGAATTCGGCTGACGTTCAAATTAATAATTTCAACATCTTTTTTAATGTATTTTAAATACCCTCCTTCTTTTCTGAGCAGCATAATTTTAGGATCAAAACGATCTCTAGGAAGGTTATTGGCTATAGTCATTACGATACGTTCTGCACCGCCAGTTTCTAAATCGGGAAGAATAAAAATGATGGATTTTCTGATACTCATTTCTCTGTGAAAAAAACCTTATCATAAAAAGATAAGGTTTGTTATTAGTATTCTTAGTTGGCTACATCGCTTATAAATTTTATTCTGAGCATTCTTACCTCTTCATCGCTTAAATCATCCCCAAACTCATCCAATAAAACTTTCATGCTATCACTTTCGCTTTCGCCCATAAACTCCATGAAATCTTCTACTAAATCCTCATCAATATTTTCGTCTATGTAATAATCGATATTCAATTTGGTACCTTGATAAACAATAGATTCCATTTCTTTGAGCAATTCATCCATTTTTAGATTTTTTGCTCTCGCAATATCTTCTAAATCTATCTTCTTGTCCGTATTTTGAATAATGAAAACTTTATGATTGGATTTATTAGCAACTTGCTTCAAAACCATATCTTGAGTCCTCTCGATATTGTTTTCTTCTACATATTTTTTAATAAAATCTGCAAATTCCTTTCCGTACTTTTTAGCTTTTCCTTCGCCTACTCCATAAATTTTACCAATTTCTTCAACACTTATCGGGTATTGTACCGTCATGTCTTCAATACTTGGGTCCATGAAAACCGTGTATGGAGGAATACCGTGTTTTTTAGCAATAGTTTTGCGTAAATCTTTTAGCTGATTGAAAAGCTCCTTATCTAATCCACCGCCTGCTTGTATTTGAAGTTGGTCGGATTCAGATTTGGCCTGAGTTAAATCAAACTCTCTATCTTCAGCTATAAAGAAATCTTCTTCATAAGAATTGTCTAAAACTTGTTTTCCTTTTTCAGTAATTTTTAAAACCCCATAGGTTTCAATATCTTTTTGAAGGAAATTTTGAACACTTGCCTGTCTTAAAATACTTTTCCAATAATTATCGGGTTCTTCTTTTCCAAACCCGAAATAAGAAGCTTGTTCCAGTTTATAAGCTTTTGTAAAAGCGGTTTCTTTACCTGCAATTACAGAAATTAAATCTTTAGAACGGAATTTTTCTCCCGTTTCGTTAATGAGTTCAATAACTTTTTTAAGGTCTTCTGTTGCATCTTTAAGTTTTGGTGGATTTACGGAATTGTCATCCATTTTTGCACCCGCACCTTTTACAGGATCAAAGGTTTCACCAAAATAATACAACAAATATTGTCTTCTGCTCATGGAAGTTTCCGCATAACCTACTACTTCATTTAAGAGTTGTAAGCCGATTTCTCGTTCAGAAACTGGTTTTTGAGCTAAGAATTTTTCTAACTTTTCAACATCTTTAGGGTCGTAAAATGCTAAACAATAACCTTCACCACCATCTCTTCCCGCTCTTCCCGTTTCTTGGTAATAACTTTCTAAAGATTTAGGAATATCGTAATGGATAACAAAACGAACATCTGGCTTGTCGATACCCATCCCAAATGCTATTGTAGCTACAATAACATCACATTCTTCCATCAAGAATTTATCTTGATTGGTAACTCTTGTTTTTTGGTCCAGTCCCGCATGATAAGGAAGAGCATCAATCCCGTTTACTTGTAGTAATTGTGCAAACTCTTCCACTTTTCTACGACTTAAACAGTAGACAATACCAGATTTACCTTTATTATTGTTGATAAATCTTACAATTTCTTTATCTACATTTACTTTTGGACGAATCTCATAGTATAAATTAGGTCTGTTAAAACTTTCCTTAAAGACTAAGGCGTTTGTCATCCCTAAAGTTTTTTGGATGTCATCCTGTACTTTTGGAGTTGCTGTAGCAGTAAGTGCAATTACAGGAACATCCGCAATTCTATCAATTATCGCCTTTAAGTTTCTGTATTCTGGACGGAAATCATGTCCCCATTCAGAGATACAGTGCGCCTCGTCTATCGCTACAAAAGAAATCTGTACATCTTTAAAAAAATCTACATAATCTTCTTTAATCAGAGATTCTGGAGCTACATATAAAAGTTTGGTTTTACCAGATTTAATATCATCGAAAACCTGTTTAGTCTGTGTTTTATTTAATGATGAATTTAAAACGTGAGCTACTCCACTTTCTGAGGATAAACCATTTACGGCATCCACTTGGTTCTTCATTAATGCAATTAAAGGGGAAACTACAATTGCTGTACCCTCTAATATTAGTGCAGGTAACTGATAACAAAGGGATTTTCCTCCGCCAGTTGGCATTAGTACAAAGACATCATTACGCTCCAATAAAGATTGGATAATCTCCTCTTGCTGTCCTTTAAATGTAGAAAACCCGAAATACTTCTTTAATTCGCCTGCTAAATTGGCTTTTCTTGTACTCATCTAATTTAGTTTGCTAAATTTGCAATCACTCAAAGTTAATAAATTTTTGCTTAAGATAAAAGCAAGCGAAAATATAAAAAAAATAAATCTGTTAAAAAATAATTCTATTACTAAAAAGTTTAAAAGAAAAGGATAAAATGGAAAACAAACATATTATAGAACTTGCACACCAAACTTTGGATATTGAGATTAACGAATTGCAAAAACTGAAGAATAGAATTGATGATGATTTTGTAAAAGCAGTTAATATAATACATGAAGCAAAAGGGAAATTAATTATTGTTGGCATTGGGAAATCTGCACATGTAGGAAATAAAATTGTGGCTACCCTCAACTCTACAGGAACGCCGTCACAGTTTTTACATGCTTCAGAAGCGATTCATGGAGATTTAGGTGTTGTTCAAAAACAAGATGTTGTGTTGTGTATTTCCAATTCTGGGAACTCTCCTGAAATTGCTAAATTAGCACCTTATCTTAAACAATATTCATCAGCTTTAATTGGTATGACGGGGAATACAAAAAGTAAACTAGCTGAATATTCTGATGTTGTTTTGAATACTCATGTGGATTTAGAAGCTTGTCCTAATAAATTAGCTCCCACAAGTTCTACAACTGTGCAAATAGCTTTAGGTGATGCTTTAGCAGTATGTTTAATGGAATTAATTCAGTTTAAAGATACAGATTTTGCTAAATTTCACCCTGGAGGAAGTTTAGGGAAAAATTTAACGGCAACAGTGGAACAGTTTTTATCTTCTCAAAAGCCTATGGTTACTGAAGAATCTTCGATAAGAGAAGTCATTATTTCTATTAGTTCTTCTTCACACGGAATTACAGTAGTTATAAAAGGAGAAAGCATTGTTGGGGTAATTACAGATGGAGACTTGAGAAGAATGTTGATGAAAGAAGAAGATGTATCTTTGGTGAAAGCTCAAGATATTATGTCTAAAAAACCTAAAGCCATTGAAAAAAATGCTTTAGCAAAAGAAGCAATGTCTATTATGAAAAACAATAATATTGGACAATTAGTGGTGACAGATAACGGTAATTATTTTGGAATTATAGATATTCATAAGTTGTTGGATGAAGGAATTAATTAATCTAAAACAGTTTTTACAATACAGAATGCAATGGAGTTAAACTTCATTGCATTTTTTTGTGGGCATTTATTTTTTTTTTTAAGTTAGCTTCAAATAAAAAATATAAAAAACTACAAATGAGGAAAATCTTTCTAGGATTACTTATTGTTATCTCTAATCTAATTTTTGCACAAAGTTTATCTCAATATGTAAATCCACTTATTGGGACTGGTGGTCACGGTCATACTTTCCCTGGAGCTACAATGCCGTTTGGAATGGTGCAACTTTCTCCAGATACCAGAATTGATGGAAGTTGGGACGGCTGTAGTGGATATCATTATTCAGATAAAATTATTTATGGTTTTTCTCATACTCACCTTAATGGAACTGGAGTTTCGGATTACGGAGATATTATGTTGATGCCAACAATGGGAAAACCTTCTTTGAATTCCAAAAACTATTCTTCTCTATTTTCTCATAAAAATGAAAAAGCTTCTGCTGGTTTTTATAGCGTAAAACTTGACAAACACAATATTGATGTTGCTTTAACCGCTACTACAAGAGTTGGATATCACGAATATACTTTCAATAAAGCTGGAGAAGCCAATATTATTCTAGATTTAAATCATAGAGATGAGTTATTACAAGGTGAAGTAAGAGTTGTTGATGCTAACACAATTGAGGTTTTCAGGAGAAGTAAAGCTTGGGCAGAAAATCAATACGTCTATGCAAGAATAGAGTTTTCAAAACCCATGAAAATTTCTTCCAAAAATGTCAACGGAAGATCGGAATCAAATTTATTTACAGGAACTCAATTGACATTGGCATTTTCTACTCCTATAAAAAGTAAAGAGAAAATTCAAGTAAAAGTAGCTATTTCACCTGTTTCTTATGAAGGAGCAGCTAAAAATATGCTTGCAGAAGCCAGTTCTAACGATTTTAAAGAGATTCAAAAATTAGCTAAAAAAGCTTGGGATAAAGAACTTTCTAAAATAGAAATAAAAACTACCGATAAAAATCAATTAAGTATTTTCTATACGGCTTTGTATCACGTTTTCACGCAACCTAATATTGCGATGGATGTGGATAGAAAATACCGAGGAAGAGATAATAAAATTCATACCGCAGAAAATTTTGATTATTATTCAGTTTTCTCTTTGTGGGATACTTTTAGGGGAGCTCATCCTTTAATGACTTTACTCGACAAAAAGAGAACTTCAGATTTTGTAAATACCTTTATTCAACAGTATGAACAAGGAGGAAGACTTCCTGTTTGGGAATTGGCTTCTAATGAAACGGATTGTATGATTGGTTATCATTCGGTGTCTGTAATGGCAGATGCAATGGCTAAAGGGATTAAAGGATTTGATTATGAAAAAGCTTTTACGGCAGCTAAACATTCTTCAATGCTCAATATTTTCGGTCTCAATGCGTATAAAAAGAATAATTTTATCAGTATTGATGATGAACATGAAAGCGTTTCTAAAACATTGGAATATGCGTATGACGATTGGTGTATTGCACAAATGGCAAAAATTTTGGGCAAAAAAGAAGATTACAAAATCTATATGAAGCGTTCTCAGAATTGGAAAAACCTTTACAATCCTAAAAATGGCTTTATGCAACCCCGAAAAAACGGAAATTGGTTAGAACCTTTCGATCCTTTTGAAGTGAATAACAATTATACTGAAGGAAATTCTTGGCATTACTCTTATTTCGTTCCGCAAGATGTGGATGGATTAATGAACATTCATGGAGGAAAAGAAAAATTTGAAAAGTTTGTAGATTCTATTTTCACAGTTTCAGATAAAACAACGGGAAGAGAACAAGTGGATATTACTGGATTAATCGGACAATACGCACACGGAAATGAGCCAAGTCATCACATTGCTTATTTGTACAATTATGTTGGAAAACCAGAAAAAACAGATGCTAAAATTAAGTTTATTTTAGAAAATTTCTATAAAAACTCTCCTGAGGGTTTAATTGGAAATGAAGATTGTGGACAAATGAGTGCTTGGTATATTTTGAGCTCTATAGGAATCTATTCCGTAACTCCTGGAAAACCAGAATGGGAAACTACAACTCCTTATTTTGATGAGGTTAAAATTCATTTGGAAGATGGTTCGACAAGAATTATTACTAAAAACACCCCAAAAACTGAATTAAAAAAGCTTGGTTTTGAAAATATTAAAACCCTTCCAGATTCGAATTACGATGAGCTTATTGCGAGCCCTGTTGCAAAAGGAGATTATATTTTTGATTCGCAATCCAATATTAGCATCACTCCATTGAATGCAGATGATAAAATATTTTATTCTTTGGATGGTGAGAAATTTAGAAAATATAAAGAACCTATTAAGATTAATGCCACCACTACTGTTTACTATTATGCGAAAAGAAAAGGCGAGCAAAGCAGCACAATAAGTTCCACCTTCCATAGACGTCCTAATAACTGGGATGTAGAGATTACTTCTACTTATACTCCACAATATTCTGCAGGAGGTAAAATTGCACTTATAGATGGAATTCATGGTGATGTAAATTGGAGAAAAGGCGATTGGCAAGGATATCAAGGACAAAATTTTGAAACTATTATCGATGTTCAGTCACCACAAGAATTTAAAAAAGTATCTGCAACATTCTTACAAGATTCTAGAGCTTGGATTTTGATGCCTACCAAAGTGGAATACTATTTTTCTAACAACAAAAAAGATTTCTTCCTAGTTTCCACTGTAAATAATGATGTTGATCCAAAAGACACCAATGTTCAAGTAAAAACTTTTACGGGGGATATCTTGCCAACAGAAGCCAGATATATTAAAGTTAAAGCCTATTATTACGGTAAACTCCCTTCTTGGCATCAAGGAGCGGGTGGTGAAGCTTATATTTTTGTGAGCGAAATCTCAGCGAAATAATAGTATTTAGAATTTATTCATATAAAACTTCCTTTTAATAGAGGAAGTTTTTTGTATTTTTAAATCGAAATTTTAAGAGTAATGAAGAAAAAATTGGTGGTTTTGTCGGGAGCGGGAATTAGTGCAGAAAGTGGAATATCAACTTTTAGAGATTCTAATGGATTGTGGGAAAACCATAGAATTGAAGACGTAGCAAGTCCTGAAGGTTTTAAAAGATATCCTGAATTAGTTTTAGAGTTTTACAACCTGAGAAGACGCCAGTTACAAGAAGTGAAACCTAATAAAGCCCATGAAATATTAGCCGATTTAGAAAAATATTTTGACGTTTTTATCATTACCCAAAATGTTGATGATTTGCATGAACGGGGTGGCTCTACTCAAATTACTCATCTTCATGGTGAACTTTTAAAAGTTCGACCTGTAAATTCTGAAGAAAACGCTGTAGACTGGAGAGATGATCTTCAAATTGGTGATTTAGATAAAAATGGAGTTCAACTTCGTCCGCATATCGTTTGGTTTGGAGAAATGGTTCCCGAAATGGACACAGCCATGGAAATAGCTTCACAAGCGGATATTTTTCTAGTCATAGGAACTTCTATGCAGGTTTATCCCGCAGCCGGATTGGTTCATTATGTCCCTGAACACTGCGAGATTTTTGTCATTGATCCGCATTTGGAGGCTTCAAGATTTTCGGATGCTCAAAATTGCTTTAAAATGACGGCTTCAGAAGGTATGCAACAACTGAAAGATATTTTATTGAACAAATATATTTAACACCTTAAGTTGGAATTTATAAAACCTTTTCAAAAGCTTTTCTTTTACCACCTGCTAAGAAAACTTCGCCACAATAGGTATATCCTAATTTGTCTAAAATTGCCAACATGGCGAGATTATCAAAATTAGTATCCACTTTAATGCTGAAAATTTTCATTTCTTTAGCAATATCTTCAATCAAGAGAAAAAGTTTTTTAGCCATACCTTTTCCTATTATTTTTTCTGAGATGGCTACTCTATGAACCACTAAAAAATCCCCATCAGAAAGCCATTCCCCTTGAATGTTTTCATAGGCAGGTTCATGGTTTGCAATTAACGCAGCATAACCCATAATTCCCTCGTCACCCACTAAAACATAGGCATTGTTCTTTTCAATATCAGATTTTATGTTTTGAAGATTGGGGTAGCCATTTTGCCATTGTTCACTGCCTTCTAATCTTCTTCTTTCAATGGCATCTTTTAGAATTTCCCAAATTTCATCAACATCCTGAAAATTGGCTTTTCTTAAAAATGGATTTATAAGTGTCATATTCTTAAAAATTAATGATAAAAAAACCGAAAACTAAACAATTAATTTTCGGTTTCAAGTAGTAAAATTTAAAATTATTAATTTTAGGTCTTATTTCTTTTCAGCATCTCCACTTTGGAGATAAGCGTCAATAATTTCAAAAGCTTTGCTCTCATCTTCAAGATTCACCATCAATTTCAATGTGCTTGCAGTAGGAGTGGTGGTAAAAGTCAAATAATTGTCTTCTGTAAAATTCAGAATCTGAGCATCATCAAGTTTAGATTTCATTAATTGAATTTCTAAAGGTTGGTCACTTTCAAAAACTGGAACTCTTGTACTTCTTTCCATTTCTTAAAGATAAATGAAATTTAATAAAAAATAAGTTAATGTTTTGTTAAATTTTAGCAATATTGTTGTCAATCTTATCTAAAGCAAGTTGGATTTCTTCCTGACTTACATTAAGATGAGGTCTGAAACGCAAAGATTGATCTCCACAACTTAAAATGATTAATCCATCTTTATACAACTCATCTCTTAAAAGATCTCTTTGTTCGCCAGAAGGTAAATCTATTGCGCACATTAAGCCTTTTCCTCTAGCATTTGAAATTTTTTCAGGATACTTTTCTGCAAGATTTTTCAAACCATTCAATAGGTAATCTCCTACTACTCTAGCGTTTTCTACAAGATTTTCGTTTTCAATAACTTCCATTACCAATTGGAAACGAAGCATATCAATAAAATTACCACCAAAAGTAGAATTGATTCTTGAGCTTTCTCTAAAAACATTGTTTGGAACTTCATCGAACTTTTCTTTATTAGCTAAAACTCCACAAACTTGCGTTTTCTTACCAAAAGAAATAATATCTGGATGAACACTTAAATGTTGGAAAGCCCACATTTTACCAGTAATTCCGATACCTGTTTGCACTTCATCAAAAATTAAAAGGATTTCGTTGTCGTCGCATATTCTTCTTAATTCTACAAAAAATTCATCTCTAAAATGATTATCACCACCTTCCGCTTGAATAGGCTCTATAATGAGACATGCAACTTTATTAGGATCTGAAATAATGGCTTGCTCAATTTGAAGAAGCGCTAGATTTTCATTTTTAATCGTTTCCTCAATATTTTCCTCAGTAATTGGGAAACTTAATTTAGGATTGATAATTCTTGGCCATTCAAATTTTGGGAAATATTCATATTTACGAGGATCAGAAGTGTTGGTTAAACTTAATGTATAACCACTTCTTCCATGAAAAGCTTGTTTGAAATGGATGCAGATTCCCGCTTCTAGCTCAATTCCTTTTTCGAAATTTTTTCTTGTTTTCCAATCGAAACAAGCTTTCATAGCGTTTTCAACTCCCATTGTTCCACCTTCGATAAAGAAAGTATATTGCAATTCTTCTGGCATTACAATTCTAGAGAAAGTATCTACAAAATCTGCATATTCCTTAGAATATACATCTGCTAAAGTAGGTTTGTAAATGGCCATTTTCCCTAACCAAGCAGATTTTTCCACAACATAAGGATGGTTATAACCTATAGATCCAGAACCGAACATAGAGAACATGTCTAAATATTCTTTTCCTGTTAATGAATCATGGATCCAAGAACCATGAGATTTTTCTATGTCCATTATGAAATCAAATCCATCAGCTAAAATATGTTGACCAAGAGATTTTTTTATGGTATTGGTTGCTTCTGGATGTGATGCAATTGCGTCATTCATACTACTATTTTTTTGTGATTTTAAAATTATTTTAATTTAAAGTGTTTTTTAGATATCGAATTTAATTCCTTGTGCTAAAGGAAGTTGTGTAGAGTAATTTATAGTATTGGTTTGCCTTCTCATATAAGCTCTCCAAGCATCGGAACCAGATTCTCTTCCGCCTCCAGTTTCTTTTTCTCCACCAAAAGCTCCACCAATTTCAGCACCAGAAGTTCCGATGTTTACGTTCGCAATTCCACAATCTGAACCTGCATGAGAAAGGAATAATTCCGCTTCTCTTAAATTCTGAGTCATAATTGCTGAAGACAAACCTTGAGGAACATCATTCTGAATAGCAATAGCTTCGTCCAAAGTTTTGTATTTAATTAAATATAAAATAGGTGCAAAAGTTTCGTGTTGAACGATTTCATAAGAGTTTTTAACTTCTGCGATACATGGTTTTACATAGCAACCAGACTCGTAACCTTTCCCAGAAAGAACTCCACCTTCAACGATGAATTTTCCACCTTCTTTTTTACATTTTTTAATAGAATCTTCATATTGGTTTACAGCATCCAAGTCGATAAGCGGACCTACATGATTTTTCTCGTCCAATGGATTTCCGATTTTTAATTGTCCGTAAGCTTTTACCAAACGTTTTTTTACTTCGTTATAAATGCTTTCATGGATAATTAATCTTCTTGTAGAGGTACATCTTTGTCCTGCAGTTCCTACAGCTCCAAAAACGGCTCCTACAATAGACATATTTATATCTGCATTTTCTGTAATAATGATAGCGTTATTTCCTCCTAGTTCAAGGATAGATTTTCCAAATCTCTCTGCAACTTTAGCAGAGACCATTCTTCCAACTCTTGTAGAACCTGTGAAGGAAACCAAAGAAACTCTTTTATCATCCACCATTTTTTGTCCCATTTCATGATCAGAAACTAACATACTTGAAATGCCTTCTGGAAGGTTATTTTCTTTAAGAACTTCCATAAAGATGTTCTGACAAGCAACTGCGCAAAGTGGTGTTTTTTCGGATGGTTTCCAAATGGTAACGTTTCCGCAAATAAATGCTAAAGCTGAATTCCAAGCCCAAACTGCTACTGGAAAGTTGAACGCGGTAATAATTCCTACAACACCAAGTGGATGATATTGCTCATACATTCTGTGTCCAGGTCTTTCAGAATGCATTGTGTAACCGTGAAGTTCTCTGGATAAACCAACTGCAAAGTCGCAAATATCTATCATTTCCTGAACCTCTCCATATCCTTCTTGTAGGGATTTTCCCATTTCGTAGGAAACTAATTTTCCTAAATCTTCTTTATATTCTCTTAGTTTTAACCCTAACTGACGAACAATTTCACCACGTTTAGGTGCTGGAATTAATCTAAACTCTAAAAATGCTTTTTCAGCAGCTTCAATTACTTTATCATAATCACTTTCTACAGCAGTTTTTATTTTCGCAATCAGTTTGCTGTCTACAGGAGAAATACTTTCGATAACTTTACCAGATGCAAATATCTTAGAACCGGTAGATGCACCTTTATTTTCTTCTTTAATTCCTAATCTTTTTAATGATTTTTCAATACCGAAATCATTTTGTTTTTTGGCCATAAAATTCATTTTCGTTTGCTATAAAGATAGAGATTATTATGCAAAAGATAAAATTATATTTTTGAAAGTTCCATTTTATTATGGTGTTTGTATCTTTGTGGACTAAATAATGTAATAATGGAAAACTCTAAATTTAAGAAGTGGTTTAAGCGTGTGGGATGGGCTGGTTTGGCTTTTTTTACTATTAAAGGATTGGTTTGGCTGGTGATATTTTATTTCGGTGCGGATGCTTTAAAAAGTTGTGTACAATAAAAAAAGCAGAGCTGAACTCTGCTTTTTGATATTAAATTTTCTATTCTTCTTTTTTTCTTCTTGCTTTGGTTAAACTTTGGTGTAAGAGGAATTCTATTTGTCCGTTTACGCTTCTAAACTCATCATTTGCCCATTTTTCTAAGAGTCTAAATGTATTCTCATCTATTCGCAATACGAAAGATTTTTTAGCATTTTGAGTTTTCTCTGAAGAATTTTGAGTTTTTTGAGTTTTCATGCTTAGTTGTATAAAGTTCCTGTGTTTAAAATGGGTTGAGCAGCTTTTTCGCCACACAAAACCACCATTAAGTTACTTACCATAGCAGCTTTTCTTTCATCGTCTAGATCTACAATGTTTTCCTGAGATAGTTTTTTTAATGCTAAGTCTACCATTCCTACTGCTCCTTCAACAATTTTTGTTCTGGCTGCAACTATTGCTGTAGCTTGTTGACGTTGTAGCATGGCTCCTGCAATTTCTGAAGCGTAAGCTAAATGTGAAATTCTTGCTTCTTGAACAATAATTCCTGCTTTTGATAAACGGTCTGTAAGTTCTTGCTCCAAAATTTTGTTCACTTGGTCGCCACCATCTCTTAATGTAATGGTTGCGTTTTCATCCTCTAAATTATCATAAGGAAAACTTACAGCAAGGTGTCTTATGGCAGCTTCACTTTGTATTCTTACATAATCCGTATAGCTTTCTACATCATAAGCCGCTTTGTAGGTATCTCCTACTTTCCAAACAATTACTGCGCCTATTTCTATGGGATTTCCCATTTTGTCGTTTACTTTTAACGTTTGTGCTTGTAAGTTTTCTGAACGTAAAGATATTTTTTGTGATGAATAAAGAGGATTGATGAAGAATAATCCGTTTTCTTTTACTGTTCCAGCATATTTTCCGAAAAAGTTAAGAACTCTTGAGTGATTGGGATGAATAATCATTAAGCCCTTTAAAAAGAAGATGGCAACAAAAAAGATGAATAATGCAGCAGCTACTAATGCCATATTGTAATCAATGCCTGTAATGAATAAATATGCAGAAGCAACAATTAACAATAGGCAAATAATTAAAACAAGATAACCTGAAATGGGTTTGATTAATTTTTCCATAGAATTTGATTTTTGTGATATTATTTTGATATCATAAAGATATATTTTTTTTTGAATGCACAAAAAAAAATCTACACCTTGTGATGTAGATTTTTTATATTTTCAATTTTGTAAGAATTATAACATTTTAAGATTGTTTACTTCTTGATCAGAAAGGATTCTCCAATGTCCTCTTTTGATGTTTTTCTTGGTTAAACCAGCGAACATTACTCTATCTAAAGCTTCCACTTCATAACCTAATCTTTGGAAAATTCTTCTGATTACTCTGTTCCAACCGATATGAATTTCAATTCCTACTTCATTTCTTTGTTTTCCTTCAATAAATGAAATTTGATCTACCACAGCTACGCCTTCTTCTAAACGAATACCGTCTCTAATCACCGCTAAATCTTCATTGGTAAGTTTTCTATCAAGAACAACATGGTAAATTTTCTTCATATCAAAAGATGGATGCGTCAACTTTTTAGTCATGTGTCCATCATTGGTCAATAAAATAACACCAGTTGTAGATCTGTCTAGTCTTCCTACAGGAAATAAACGGTAAGGAGAAGCATTAGCTACCAAATCCATAACAGTTTTTCTTGCTTTGTCATCTTTAGTGGTAGAAATATAACCTTTTGGTTTGTTTAATAGTACATAAACAGGTTTTTCTGGAGTGATACTTTGTCCATCGAAAATCACTTTGTCGGTTTTCTGAACTTGGTAACCCATTTCTGTCACTACTTTTCCGTTTACTTCTACTAAACCTTGAGTAATCAATTCATCCGCTTCTCTTCTGCTGCAAATTCCAGAATTAGCGATGTATTTATTTAAACGAATGGTATCCTTATGAAGATCTTTATCTATTTTCTTGAATCTTCTTTTTTGAACAAAAGATTTTGTTCTTTCGTCATTTTTATCCTTATCTCTATCAAAAGGTTTTTTACCGTATTTTAAATTACCTTTTTCATATTTATCTCTAGAATCAAAGTTTTTACCACCTCTTGTTGGAAAAGCTTTTTTACCTCTTCTATCTGGTTTTTCAAAAGAACGAGATTCATCCGAAGAAGAATTTTCCCTTTTTGCAAAAGGTTTTTTATCTCTTGGAGAAAAAGATTTTTTTTCGCCTCTTTCCCCTTTATCAAAGGAACGAGAATCGTTTTCAGAATTTCTTGAGCTTCTGCGTGGAGAACTTCCTGCCTTGGAAATTCTTGGTCTTCTCGGTTTATCATTATTATTTTCTCTGCTCATAATTCTAAAAATTTTCGCAAAGATACTAATTTAGTAATGATTTAATTATGGCTAATTGTAACTTTGTAAGAATTTAGAACGTTTTTTACTATTTTAGAAGTCTTATTTTAAAAAACTTTTACTATGATTATAGAGCTTGATGAACATTTTTCGGCATTACAGGTTTATCTTAATGAAAACAATTTCGATCAATTGTTTTTCTTGGTGGACGAAAATACTCACGAATACTGTTTGCCATTAGTTTTATCTAATCTTGATATCAATATTCCTTTTGAGATTTTAGAAGTTGAGGCTGGAGAAGAAATTAAAAATATACAAACCGCCAATCATTTATGGGAGATTCTAACGGAAATGAATGCTTCCAGACGTTCGCTTATTTTGAATTTGGGAGGTGGCGTTATTACAGATTTAGGTGGTTTTGTAGCTTCTACTTATAAAAGAGGTATTACATTTATTAATCTTCCAACAAGTTTATTAGCAATGGTAGATGCTTCTATTGGCGGTAAAACGGGAATAGATTTAATACACTTTAAAAACATGGTAGGGACTTTTGCGGAGCCTGAACATATTTTTGTTTTTCAAGGTTTTCTAAGAAGTCTTCCGTATGAACAATTGAGAAGCGGTTTTGCAGAAATGCTAAAACATGGACTTATCTATAATAAAGAGCATTGGAGTAATCTTTCGACTTTTAAAGAAATAAGTGTTGACAATGTTTTGGATTTCGTTACAGCCTCTATGGAAATAAAACAAGAAGTTGTAGAACAAGATTTTAAAGAACAAAACATACGCAAGATTCTCAATTTTGGACATACCATTGGACATGCCATTGAAAGCTTATTCTTATTGAAACAAAAACCTATTTTTCATGGTGAAGCCATTGCTATAGGAATGCTTTGCGAAAGTCATCTTTCTTATTTGGAAGGTTTAATAGATGTAAAAGCTCATCAATCTATAGCTGAAACTATTCAAAAGTTTTTTCCTTATATAGATATTTCATTGATTAATGAAGATGAAATACTCGAATTGATGGCTCATGATAAGAAGAATACTCATTCTACAATTAATTTTTCATTAATTACGGGAATTGGTTCTTGCAATTATGATTATAAATGTAGTGATGGAAACATCAGAAAATCCATTCAATTTTATAAGGATTTAAGAGCTTAAATAGGTTTTTTTGTAAAAAAATAGAGTTTTTTTGAGCTTAAAAACGGATAGTTTTACTGATTTTTTTATAATATACGATATTTTTTTTAATTTACTGTGAATCAATATTTTATTGATGTTGAAATTATGATTTTGAATAGTGTTTTTTAACATTTTTTTAACTTAAAAATTAACTTTGGCATTCAATTTGAAACATACTCAGCGTTGCAAGCAGCAACAAATAGTAAAATTTAAAATTAGAAAACAAATTAAAAAATTTAATATTATGAAAAAGTTAATTTTAGGAATGGCAGTAATGGTTGGTTCATTTGCATTTGCACAACAAACTCCAGCAAAATCTTCATCTCCAATAAAATTTGGTCTTAAAGCAGGGATGAACGTCTCATCAATGACAAAAGAGTCTGATTTAGATGACCAAGGTTCTAAAATTGGTTTCAATGCAGGTGCTTTTGCTAATATTCCAATTGCTAGTTCTTTCAGTATTCAGCCAGAAGTTTTATATTCTCAGTATGGAGATAAGTTTGATGAAGTTATTAATGGTACTAAAGTTTCTTGGGCAAGACATCATGATTATATTACAGTTCCTGTAATGGCTCAGTATAACTTACTTCCAAATTTATATGTAGAAGCAGGTCCAGAATTTGGTTTCCTAGTTAGTGCTAAAGCAAAGATTAAAAATGAAACTCAAAATGAAACAATATCGGAATCAAGCAACTATAAAGATGATATCAATGGATTTAATTTTGGAATTGGTTTAGGAGCTGGTTATTATTTTACAGATAATATCGGATTAACGGCAAGATATGTTGCTGGTTTAACGGATGTTGCTAAAGATAGACCTTCTGGAAGTGATGCTGTTAAAAACAACGTATTCCAAGTTGGTGTAGCTTTTAAATTCTAAGCATAAGAATAATAAACTAATAAAATAAACTAAAAAGTAGCAGAAATTTCTGCTACTTTTTTTGTTATCAATATCTTAATAGACTTTCCTATTTAAATTGAAGTATTTTAATTTTTAAAAACTACGGGAAGAATTTCATTTTCCATTAAGCCGTATCTTTTTATATCTTCTTTTGAGAATTTTTGAGAATAAAAATTTGGTTCCGTTGTAAAACCAATTTTTCTCAATCTATCAAAATAATCCATTCCGTACCAGCGAACATGGTCGTATTGTCCGAAATGTTTTTGGCGTTCTTTAGGATCTGTAATTGAGAAATCTTCATACGTTTTCTCTAAAGTAGATTTCATAGGAACTTGCAAAATTCCCCATCCTCCTTTTTTCATTACTCTGTACAATTCGATCATGGCCTTTGCATCATCCTGAATATGCTCTAAAACATGGTTGCAAATAACCACATCAAAAGTTTCATTAGCAAAAGGTAAATCTAAAATATCCGCTTTAACATCTACAATTGGTGAAAATAAATCTGCTGAAGTATAATCCAGGTTTTTCATTTTCTTGAATTTTCTTAAAAATTCTTGTTCGGGAGCAATGTGAAGAACTTTATAATTTTTAGTAAAAAAATCGGTTTCGTTTTGCAAATACAGCCACATTTGACGATGTCTTTCCAAACTTAAGGTTCCTGGTGAAAGTGCATTTTCCCTTTGTTTTCCGTATCCGTAAGGTAAAAATCTGCGATAAGATTTTCCATCAATAGGATCGTAAAAATGATTTCCTTTAAAAAACTGGTATATTAAAGGTCTCGCCCAAATACTCATTTTTATAAGCATTGGGCGAGGAATTTTATTGAGAAGAAGTTTAGCTACTTTTTTCAACTGATTAGAATTAAAAAATTAAAAATCCATTTGGAAAGGTTTTTCCTCATCCGATTGAATTCCTAAAGCTTCATAAATATATTGGAATGTAGAAAGTAAAACTGGTTTTCCGTTTACAACAGCTACGTCATGCTCAAAGTGCGCAGATGGTAAATTGTCTAATGTTGTTACAGTCCAACCATCATCATGGAATTTTACTTTTTCGGTTCCCAGGTTAATCATCGGTTCAATAGCGATGGTTAAACCATCTTTAATTACTTTTCCGCTGCCTTTTTTTCCATAATTAGGAACTTGCGGATCCTCATGCATTACTCTTCCTAAACCGTGTCCTACTAATTCTCTTACTACTCCATACCCTTCTTTTTCGCAGTACACTTGAATAGCGTTAGAAATATCGCCAATTCTTTTTCCTCTAATACATTGTTCAATTCCTTTGTAAAGAGATTCTTTGGCAATTTTAAGTAATTTTTTAACTTCAGGTTTTACTTCCCCTATTTCGAAAGTATAAGCGTGATCGCCTACAAACCCATTGAGAATAGCTCCACAGTCTACAGAAAGCACATCGCCTTCTTTAATAGGCTCGTTGGTTGGAAACCCGTGAACCACTTGTTCATTTGGAGAAATACAAAGTGAATATGGAAAACCTCCATATCCTAAAAAAGCGGGTTGTGCACCATGATCTTTGATGAAATCATGAGCTAATTTATCTAGGTGAAGAGTTGTAACACCTGGTTTTATTTCTTTTGCAAGCATTCCCAAAGTTTTAGAAACCAATTGGGCGCTTTCTTTCATAAGACGAATTTCGTCTATTGATTTTAATTGAATCATTTTTATATAGATGTTAGATATAAGATGATAGAAGTTAGATGAACTTACTTGATATTTTGAGTTTCATTTAAGCTTCTAATCACCTATGATGATTTCCGATAACTTTGTAAGTAGAAGCTAATCTCTAATTACTAACTTCTTTGTTTACCAGAAAAGACCTTTTTTCTTTTCTTTTTTAAGTTTAGAATAGGCAAGAACTTCTTTTCCTTCTACTCTAAATTCTATTCTTTCGTTAATGATGTTATAAATTTCTCCCCAACCAGGAAAGCCTCCAAGGTTTCTATCGTCTATAAACAAATCTGCATCTATTTTTCTAGATTGCGTGTCTGGGTTAAAAACTTCACCTTCAAAACTAGAATTTACTGCGTAGAACTCAATTCCGTTTTTTTTACAAAACTCTACTGCTTCGTCCAAAGTTTTACCTTCTCTATACGTCCAAAGAATAAGTCTGTACCCTTCAGATTGAAGTTTTTTTAAGGTTTCAAAAGCAAAAATTTTAGGTTTTCCAATTCCCGGATAAGCATCATCAACAATGGTTCCGTCGAAGTCTATAGCGAGTTTTTTATTGTTTAACATCTTCTGTTACTTTTTGTGTTGGCAAAGATAAGAAATATTAAGGGCGTTTGTATCATACAAACGCCCTTATATTATTTTTGAAAATAGATTTTAAGATTTCACCCATTTAAACTGAAAATCAAGGTCGGGAGTAGAAATTCTATCCGTTATTTTTTGTAATCTATTGGGAAGTTTTACTAAATATTCTTGAGCTTTTTGAGCTTTTTCTGAAAGACCAGTTACGTGCTCAATTTTCCATTCGTCTAGTAAATCTTTCAGGATATTGATATAATCTTGTCCTGTGTACACCATACAACGTTGAGCAGCATCTGAGAAGTGAGACCAAAGCTCACCCACTTTCTGTTCAGACTGTCTCATTAAGTGAGCAGGCATTACAATTTTTTTACGCATCATATCCTCAAAAGCTAAAATTAATTCCGAGGGATCTAATTCTAAAATTTTTGTAACAAAATATTTATAAGCTTTTGCGTGTCTAGCCTCATCTGCAGCAATTACACCACACATTTTTGCCAGTTTACCGTTCCCAGATTGTTTAGCTAAAGTTCCAACTCTTCTGTGAGAAATATTGGTAGCTGTTTCTTGGAAGCTGGTGTAAATAAAGTTTCTGTAAGGATCCATACTGGTTCCTAAATCAAAACCATCATTAATTAAATATTGAGTAGTAATTTCTACTTCTCTCATATTTACTCTTCCACATAAATAAAGGTATTTATTCAGAAGGTCTCCGTGACGATTTTCTTCAGCGGTCCAAGCTCTTACCCAATTGCTCCATCCGATTTCCTTCTCTTGATCTACTCCATCAACTCCCATTAACCAAGACTCGTAAGATGGTAAAGCTTCTTCAGTGATACAGTCTCCAATAAGAGTGACGAACAAATCGTAAGGCATTTCGTGAGCAAAAGTTTGAATCTCATCAAGCTCATGTTTAAAATTATCATTTGACGGATCTGGAAGCATATCCGATGGTTGCCAAATCTTTTCAATGGGTGTCAAAAACATATCTAGAAAAGATCCTACCTCTTTTTCTAAAATACCCATAACCTCTTTCCTTACTATCTTGTCGTACATTTACTCTTAGATTTAACTACAAATATAAAACTATTAAATTATTTTAAGCATAATGTTGGATAGGTATTTTAAAATAAATTGAGATAAATCATTTTTCAGACTTAAAAAGATGCAAATCTTCAAATGATTTTTTAATATCTATAGAATTAATTGGTTAAAATCTATTGGTTTTTGATTTTTAAACAATTGTTTAATTTATTATAATATTTCCCGTCATAATTTCTGGTTTCTCCACTCCCATTGCTTTTAAAATAGAAGGTGCTACATCTCCTAATTTACCTGGTTGTAAAGTCCAAGTTTTATCTTTATCCATCACAATTAATGGAACAAGATTCGTGGAATGTTGAGTGTTTGGGGTTCCATCTGGATTAATCATAACATCAGAATTACCATGGTCTGCAAGAATAAAAACAGTATAACCGTGCTCATAACCAGCTGTTGCCACTTTAGAAATGCATTTATCAACCGTTTCTGCTGCTTTTACTGCTGCTGAAAAAACGCCAGTGTGCCCAACCATATCTGTATTGGCAAAGTTTAAACAAATAAAATCCGCAGTTTCTTTTTCAATTTCTGGAAGAATATTTTCTGTGATTTCGTAAGCGGACATTTCAGGCTTTAAATCATAGGTTGGAACATCTTTCGGACTTGGACAAAGGATTCTTCTCTCCCCTTCAAATACGGCTTCTCTTCCTCCTGAAAAGAAAAATGTTACGTGTGGATATTTTTCCGTTTCCGCAACTCGAATCTGAGTTTTGCCGTTTTTTTCTAATACTTCTCCTAATGTTTCTGCTAAAACCTCTTCATCATAAATTACATGAACATTTTTATATTCTTCGTCATAATTGGTAGGAGTAATATAATAAAGGTTGAGTTTATGCATTCCAAATTCTGGATAATCTTGTTGAGTAAGTACTTCTGTAATTTCTCTTCCTCTATCTGTTCTGAAGTTGAAACAAAAAACGACATCCTCATTTTCTATTTTTGCAATAGGCAAAAAATTTTCATCAACACCAATAATAGGTTTTATAAATTCGTCGGTAACATTCTTATCATAAGATTCTTGAATAGAATTTAATATATTCTGAGAAAGACTTCCTAAACCATTTACAATAGCATCGTAAGCTAGTTTTACCCTCTCCCATCTTTTATCCCTATCCATAGCGTAATATCTTCCTACCACACTGGCTAATTTACCCGTAGTAGAATTCATATGAGCTAAAAGTTCTTCAATAAAACCTTTACCAGAAAGAGGGTCACAATCTCTACCATCTGTAAAAGCATGTACGAAAACATTGTCTTTTAGTCCAAATTCATTTGCTGCAGAAAGTAAACCTTTAAGGTGATTGATGTGTGAATGAACTCCACCATCTGAACAAAGACCTATAAAATGGATTTTTTTCCTATTTTTTTGAGCATATTCAAAGGCATCCTGAATGAGCTTTTCTTTTCCTAAGCTGCCATTTTCTACTGCCATATTCAGTTTTACCAAATTTTGGAAAACTACTCTTCCCGCACCTAGATTCATGTGTCCTACTTCAGAATTCCCCATTTGTCCGGCTGGTAACCCAACTGCTAACCCACTTGCTTCTAATGTGGTGTGTGGAAATTTTTCGAAACAAGAATCTATAAATGGTGTTTTAGCTTGTGCGATGGCAGAAACTTCTGGATTTAAACCTATTCCCCAGCCATCTAATATGGCAAGAATTGCTTTTTTTGACATGATTTAGCTTTAAAAAAATAATTGAACAAATTTATCCATTTTTTAAGCAAATTATACTATTACAAGATGTGATTTTAATTACTAAATTTGTTTCATGGATTTAAGAGATCAATTAAAAAATCTTTTTCCTGATCATGAAGAACAGGATTTTGAAATGCCAGAGGAAAAATTTATTCAAAAAGAACCATTGGTTTGTAAGTTTGAAAAGAAAGGAAGAAATGGAAAACCTGTTACTTTAATTGAGGGTTTTGAAGGGACTGATGAAGATTTGAAGAAAATTTCCAAAAAAATAAAGACTCAATTAGGAATTGGAGGTTCCGAAAAAGATGGAACTATTATTATACAAGGCGATAATAGAGATAAAATTATGACTATTCTTAAAGAAATGGGTTATAAAACTAAACGTGTTGGAGGATAAAATATGAGTAATAAGTAATGGGTGATAAGTAATTAATTCAATTCTTTTCTTATTTCTCTTTTTCAATTTAAACATAAAAAAATAAATTATTATGATTAATAAACTTGCGGCTTCAGAACTTGTTTTAAACAGTGATGGAAGTGTGTATCACTTAAATTTGTTACCAGACGAAATTGCGGATAAAATAATATTAGTAGGAGATCCAGATAGGGTTCCTAAGGTTTCTAAATTTTTTGACACCATTGAAGTTAAAAAAAATAAAAGAGAATTTTATACGCATACAGGAACTTTGCGTGGCGAAAGAATTACAGTAATGTCTACAGGAATTGGAACTGAAAACATAGATATTGTAATGAATGAGCTGGATGCATTGGTAAATATTGATCTTAAAAATTTAGAGATTAAAGATGAAAAAAAATCTTTAAATCTTTTCAGATTGGGGACTTGTGGAAGTGTAAATCCAGATATAATGGTGGACAATATGTTGGTGACACGAAATGTTGTTGGACTAGATGGTCTACTGCATTTTTATCAGGATTATCAGTTTGAAAACGAGTTCTCGAAAAAGTTTTTAGCAGAATTCCCTTATGAAAAAATTAAAGGAATGTTGTATTTTTCTGATTGGTCGGAAGAACTTTCAGCTTTATACAGCGACGCCAAATATATCGGAAACACGGCAACTTTCCCGGGTTTTTATGCCCCACAAGGAAGACAGCTGCGTTTAAAAGCAGTGGATGAGCAATTTTTAGAAACCTTGGATCAATTAGGAGTTACTAATTTCGAAATGGAAACTTCGGCAATCTATGCATTGTCCAAATTATTAGGACATAAAGCGCTTACTGTAAACTGTGTAATCGCTAATAGACGAAGAGGTGAATTTTCCGCAGATCATCATGCTTCCGAACAAATGACCATTGAATGGGTTCTGGATAGAATTATAAAATAGATTTTTATCAACGTTGGAACATTCCTCGAAAAATGTTAGGAATGTCATCAAAATATCTGTAGGAACACCCCTCAATGAATGTAGAAACACCCCTCGAGGGGTGTTCCTACAGAATAATAAAAACAAAAAAAGCTCCAAAAAGGAGCTTTTTTTGTTTTTATTAATTGTATTTTATTTTACCAATTCAATATTGATGGCAGAAAAACCTTTTGGAGACTTCTCTTTTTCATAAGAAACTTTGTTTCCTTTTTTTAGAGGTTCCGCACAATTGTTACTATGGAAGAAAATATTTTCTTTAGAATTATTTTCGGTAATAAAACCATATCCTTTATCACTGAAGAAAGTAATAATACCTGTTTTCCTAATATCCTCTTCAATAATTGGAGCGGCTCCTAATTGGATATCTTCAGGGTTAATTTCAATTTTTTCAGTATTATCTGGAGCTTCAGAAGTCAGTTGTCCATAAGCGTCAACATACATTATCATTTCATCCAGACTTTTACCTTTGTTGTTGTTGGATTTTCGATCTTCGCGTCTTTGCGCTTTTTCCTTTTGTTTTTGAAGTTTTTTCTTGAAATTTTCTTTTTTAGAGAAAGAATCTGCCATAAATTAATTTTAGTATTTTAATGAATTATATTTTAAATTTTATTTTCCTTTTAAATGAGGAAACTTTTGAATGAAATTAATTTTCATTACTAAATTAATGTGGCAGCTGAATAAAGCGAAAACTGTAGAGAAAATGAAACTTGAAACTCCAGAAGAAGCAAAAGGCAGTAGCCTGTATTAATTATTTACAAATATACAAAAAATATTTGATTTTTTTAGAATTTTTACAATATTGTAGTTTATATAGTTGAAAAGTTAGCAGATAAATTTTATTAATTTTTAAAAATAAATATTAAAACCTAACGGTAATAACAATCTACAAGATGATCGTTTACCATTCCTGTAGCTTGCATATGCGCATAAACAACTGTGGAACCCATAAATTTAAAACCTCTTTTTTTAAGGTTTTTTGCGAGCGTATCTGATATTTCTGTTCTCGCAGGAACATCTTTTAAGGTTGTGGGATTATTAATAATTGGTTGATGATTAACAAATCCCCAAATGTATTTAGAAAATGTTCCAAATTCTTTTTGGATCTCCAAGAATTTTTGAGCGTTGTTTATGGTAGCCAAAACTTTTAATCGGTTTCTAATAATTCCTTCGTTATTCATCAATGCATCAATCTTTTCTTGTTGATATTTGGCTATTTTTTGATAGTCAAAATTATCAAAAGCTTTTTTGAAGTTTTCTCTTTTCTTTAAAATAGTGTACCAACTTAAACCCGCTTGAAAACTTTCAAGAATTAAGAATTCAAATATAGTTTCGTCGTCATAAACTGGTTTTCCCCACTCGTTATCATGGTAATTTCTATACAAATCATCTTTTTCGCACCAACCACATCTTATTTTTTCCATTTTTAGCTTTTTTCAAATATAATGAGTCTTTACAAAAATATAACAAATCTTAAGATAAGTTTAACAAGAAACTAATGAATTGGGAATGATTATTGTGAGGTATTGAGTATAGAATTCAAACTTTTTGAAAGTTTTTATTCGTCGTATATATATTATCAGAAAAAAGGGTGAAACTTTATAAAGTTTCACCCTTTCATTTTATTTATAAATGGTTTTAATCTAACCAACCCATTTCTTTCATCCATTCATCATTGTAAACTTTTCCTACATAACGAGATCCGTGGTCATGTAATAAAACTACAATTACGTCATCTTTTGTAAATTGATCTTTCATTTGTACAAGCGATGAAATTGCACTTCCTGCAGAATAACCACAGAAAATACCTTCTTCTTTTGCTAATTTTCTTGTGTAAATAGCTCCATCTTTATCCGTTACTTTCTCGAAATGATCAATTACGCTCATATCATAGTTTTCAGGAATAATATCTTCACCAATACCTTCTGTAATATAAGTATAAGCATGATCGTAGTGAATTTCACCCGTTTCATGAAATTCTTTAAGAATAGAACCGTAAGTATCTACCCCAATCACTTTAATATTCGGATTTTTCTCTTTGAAGAATTTACCACAACCAGTAACTGTTCCACCTGTTCCTGCACCTGCAACAAAGTGAGTAAGCTTACCTTCTGTTTGTTCCCAAATTTCAGGAGCTGTCTGCTCATAATGAGCTTGTCTGTTGGATAAATTGTCATATTGATTAACGTACCAACCGTTTTCGGTTTCTGTAGCCAATCTTTTTGAAACTGAATAATAAGAACGTGGATCTGTAGGTTTTACGTCTGTAGGACAAACAATAACTTCAGCACCCACAGCTCTTAGAATATCACATTTTTCTTTAGATTGTTTAGAGTTGGTCACAAAAATACATTTGTAACCTTTGATAATAGCAGCTAAAGCAAGGCCCATTCCTGTATTTCCAGAGGTTCCTTCAATAATAGTTCCTCCAGGTTTTAGACGACCATCTTTTTCGGCATCTTCAATCATTTTAAGAGCCATTCTATCTTTTACAGAGTTTCCTGGATTAAAAGTTTCTACTTTAGCCAAAACCAATGCTGGGAAATCTTCACCTAAAACTTTATTAAGCTTTACCAATGGTGTATTACCTATGGTTTCTAATATATTATTTGCGTATTTCATATTTGTTTTAATGAGAAGTGCAAAGATAAGATTTTTTACCTATTAATTATATTTTATAGCCCTTACTGGGGAAATTTTACTTATTAAATAACTTGGAATAATTAATGCCAATGCAGAAATAATTAAGATCCCTACAGAAATAGAAATAATAGCAATTGGGTTCAAATCTACAGGAACGGAGCTTACGTAATAATTCTCTGGATTAAGTTTAAGAACGCCTGTGAATTTTTGTATTAATAGTAAGGACAATCCTATTGCGTTTCCGTACAATAATCCTGGAATCATGATGATTAAAGTATAATTAATAAAGGTCATTCTTATCTGAGAATTGGTGGCACCCATGGTTTTCAGTAAACCAATAGAGTTTGTTCTTTCAATAATTAAAATAAGAAGTACCATAATAATATTAATAATAACCACAATAAGCATTAAGGAAATAATTAAAGCGATATTGGTATCAAAAATATTTATCCAATCGGTGATTTGAGGGTATTTATCAGTTGCTTTTTCGGCGTAGTTTTTATAACCAATTAACTTTTCAATAGGAGGAAAATCTTTATCGATATCATTTACATCATGTAAAAAAATATCAAGACCCCCTACCTCGTCTTTAGACATGTTCTGAATTTTTCTTACTTGGTTAATTCCACCAATTACAAACATATCATCAATCATTTTGATGTCCGTTTTATAAATTCCAACCACTTCAAATTTACGGTAAATAGGTTGTTGACTATCTCTGGAGAATACCGCAACAATGCTGTCTTTAGTTTTTAAATGGAGGTCGTTTGCAATTTTTTGAGAGATGGTAACTTGAGAATTAAAGCCTTTTTCAGAAACATTGGGAGTTGTTCCGCTCACTAAAAACTTTTCAAACCTTTTATGATCAAAATCTTTTCCTATTCCTTTGAAAACAATTCCCGCAAAATCGTATTCGTTTCTTAAAATCCCAGTAACAGTGGCATATTTTTGAACATGTTCTACATCTGGCAGTTTACTTATTTCATTAAGTTTTAATCCTTCTTTATCTAAAACTGAAGAATTATAAGAAGCGTTGGTTCTTGTAGATTTTATAGAAATATGACCGCTAAAATCGGCAAGTCTTTCTTTAATAGCTCTTTTAGAGCCAAATCCTGTGGAAATGGTAATTAAAGAAACAATAATTCCTAATGCCACGGAAAGTCTTCCAATAAAGATGATAATTCGTGATAAATTATTTTTGTTATCTTTGGAAAAAGCTATTTTTCTTGAGAAATATAAAGGAAATTTCAATCTTATGAGTTTAAAATTCAAAATTAAAAATTTACTTCTTATTTGCCTAATTTTTATAGGAAGTTTACAATATTTTACTGCTCAGTCTATTTTTAAAACGGGTGCAGATCAACCAGAATTGTATTTACCATTACTTAAAAATAAAACAATTGGGATTGTAACCAATCAAACTGGTCTTCTAAAAGATAAAACTCATTTGGTGGATTTTTTAGTGAAAAATAATGTGAAGATAAAGTCTATTTTCGCTCCAGAACATGGTTTTAGAGGAACTGCAGATGCTGGTGAAACAGTAAAAAACGGAGTTGATTCCAAAACAGGGATTTCCATAGTTTCTTTATATGGAAATAACAAAAAACCAAAACCTGAATATTTAAATGGGATAGATGTTATTTTGTTCGATATTCAAGATGTTGGAGTAAGATTTTACACTTATATCTCAACTCTAACTTATGTAATGGAGGCTGCGGCAGAGAATAATGTAGAAGTTATTGTATTGGATAGACCTAATCCGCATGATGGATATACAGATGGTCCAGTTCTTAAAGACAAATGGAAAAGTTTTGTGGGAATGCACAATGTTCCTGTGGTGTATGGATTAACTATTGGAGAATATGGGAATATGGTAAATGGTGAAAAGTGGCTAAAAAATGGGATACAAGCAAAATATACTGTCATCCCAATGACGAATTATCATAAAAAGCAAAGATATGGTGTTCTTGCAATGCCTTCTCCAAATTTGCCAAACGATAAATCTATTAATCTTTATCCAAGTTTATGCTTTTTTGAAGGAACACAGGTTTCTGTGGGAAGAGGAACGGATTTACCTTTCCAGGTTTATGGTTCACCTTGGACAAAAAAATTACCTTACGAGTTTACTCCAAAACCTAATTTTGGAGCAAAAGATCCTTTCTTAAATGGTAAATTATGCTATGGCGAAAACTTATCTGAATATTCACAAGACTTACGAAATCTCAATATCGATTGGCTTTTGAAAGCTTATAAAAACTATAACAACCCTAAGCAAGATTTCTTTTTGAAAAATCTTTTCTTTGATAAATTAGCGGGATCAGATGAACTCAGAAAACAAATTGTTGCTAAGAAATCCGCTTTAGAAATTAAAAAATCTTGGGAAAGAGACTTAAAAGACTTTGAAGAAATAAGACGCAAATATGTACAATACGAAGATTAATCTAAATCTTTAAAACGCTGATCGTTATCGTCTTTATTTTTATAAAGAATAAACATCCCAATGCTAAGTCCTACCACACCTGCAACTGCAGTTAGTAATGCACGTTCTAGTTTATCAGGAGCATCGCTACCGATATAATTCATAGCGAAAAGAATCGCGAACGTGATAATTGAAATAATAATATGTGCTCTACCGAATAATTTCATTATTAATTTATTTTATAAGATAACATAATTCCTCCTTTGTAGGGAATCCATTCTCCACTTTTGTTCCATTTTACAGCCTTGTCGTATCTTTCGCCTGTAGTTCTGTCGAAGCCTTTATAAAAATCTTGAGAATTACCAACCCCAGCATAAATATCCATATTCCACCTATCTCCAATTTTAAACTGATAACCTCCAACAGCACCAATTATAACGGAATACCCTTTTTGATATAAATTTGAATTAATATGATTTGTAGGTTGATTTAACTCCTCATCAAAATAATAGTCATCATTCCAATAATTCCATTTTTGTAATTTAAAGGCAGAAACAGAGATATTTGCTCCTAAGTACCAGCCTTTAAAAGCTTCCTTGAAATAATACCTTCCATCAAATCCGAGCATATAATATTCTAGCTCATGTCCTGAAAAAGATTTCCAAGGGGAGATAAACAAATCCCCTTGCATAGTAATATTTTTGGTAACCTGATATTCCGCTCCTACATTAATAATTCCAATTGGAATAAATAGCGCATTTCCTTTAATATATAGACTTTTTTCAGTTTCAGTATTCTCGCTAATGGTATCTTGAGAAAAATATAATGAAGCAATTCCTAAAAACAGAAGGCTACTTATTTTTTTTAAAATCATTTTAAAAGGTTTAAAAGTTCATCAGCTAATTTTGAATTGCTTTGCATTTTTTGTGCAATACTTTTAGATTGTTCAGCAAAATTTTTCGCTAAATCTTTTTTACCTGTTAAATAATAAAGTTTAGCTAAAATATAGGTATTTTCAGCATTTTCTCCTTTCATAACTACTTTTTCTGCCCATTGTGTAGCTACTTTTAATGAAGCTGGAGTTTTAATATGCTCTGCGAACATCCAAGCTGCTTTTAAAAGTTCATTAACATCAAAAGCATCGGCATTTTTATAATATTCTAATGCTGCTTTTTCGTATTCTGGGTAATTGGCATTTTGCTCATAAAAAGCCAGTTTCAGTTGAATTAATCTTTTGTTGGCTTCTGCTTCACCAACCAGTGGAATGGCATTTTTAAGGAAATAATCAGAATCAATAGTTTTTGTCCCTGAATTGATAGTTTTATCTATAATTTCCCCAAGTTTTATTTGTGCATTAAACTCATTATAAGTTTGTTCAGGTAAAAATTTTAGAATATCTGTTTTTCTATCTTGAAAAATTCTGTAATTGGCATCATTACTAGATTTCAAAAAATACAATAATAAACCAACATCGTCTTTTGAAAATTCCTCTGTTTTCTTTTTGTTGCTAAAATATCTCTCAGAAGCTTTTTTGGCAAAATCAAAATCGGTTTGAGCGTTGACTTTCATAATATTGATAAGAAAATCTGGATCTTTTTCTCCCTTTTCAAATCTTTCTTTGAAGCTTCCTTTTTTATTATTGGGTGAATTTGCTTTTTTACCAAGATCAACAAATTGATCCTCCTGCATATATCCCACATCTTGATACACCAAATCTCCTGCACCATTTAAAAATAGATAAGTTGGGTAAGATCTCACCCCATATTTAGCAGCAATATCTCTTCCTTCCCCCTTTTCCATATCAATACGTGCATTGATGAAGTTTGAATTGTAAAAATCACTTACCGAAGCAGTAGTGAAAACATTTCTCTCCATTAATTTACAAGGGCCACACCAAGAAGCATAGGCATCTACAAATAATATTTTGTTTTCTTTTTTAGCTTTTGATAATAAATCTTTAAAAGACATATCTTGAAAGTTGATATTTTGTCCGTAAACAAAACAAGAACTCGCTATAAACAAACTTGAAATAATGATACGCATTGAATATAAAATTACAATTAGCGAAGATAAAGTATTTCTTTTAAAATTGAGTTCTAAAACATTTTTTTAAGAAATTATAACATATGTTATTTCTTAGAAAAATAGGATTTCTTTTATAAAAAAAAGTTGCCCAAGCCGAAGGCTTGGGCAACTTAATAGTATGTTTTTTAATTACATATAAGCTTCAATAGGAGCACAAGTACAAATTAAATTTCTGTCACCATAAGCTTCATCCACTCTTGAAACTGATGCAAAGAATTTATGCGTTCTCACCCAATCTAACGGGTAAGCCGCTTTTTCTCTTCCATAAGGTTTGTCCCAAGAATCAGAAATAATTAATTGTTCTGTGTGAGGAGCGTTTTTAAGAACGTTATTGTCTCTATCGGCATCACCACTTGCAATTTCTTCAATCTCTTTTTTGATGTTGATTAAAGCTTCAGCAAAACGATCAATCTCTTCTTTGTTTTCAGATTCTGTTGGTTCAATCATTAAAGTTCCAGCAACTGGGAAAGATACTGTTGGAGCATGGAAACCATAATCCATTAATCTTTTTGCAACATCAGCAACTTCAATTCCTAAAGCTTTATAAGGTCTGAAATCAATAATACATTCGTGTGCTACTCTTCCATTTTCGTTGGCATATAAAATTGGGAAATGCTCAGCTAAAACATCTTTCAAATAATTAGCATTTAAAATAGCATGTTCTGTAGACTTCATTAATCCTGAGGTTCCAAGCATCTTAATGTACGCGTAAGAAATATTTAATACCAATGAAGATCCGTAAGGAGCAGCAGAAATAGCATCAATAGACTCTTCGCTACCAATTTTAATATTTGGATTAGAAGGTAAGAATGGAACTAAATGTTTAGCTACACAAATTGGACCAACGCCAGGACCACCACCTCCATGAGGAATAGCAAATGTTTTATGTAAATTTAAGTGACAAACGTCTGCTCCGATGAATCCTGGACTTGTAAATCCAACCTGAGCATTCATATTTGCACCATCCATATATACTTGTCCACCGTTATCATGAATTAATTCAATAATTTCTTTGATATTAGCATCAAACAAACCATAAGTAGATGGATAAGTAATCATTACCGCACCAAGATTTGCCGCATGTTCAGTTGCTTTTGCTTTTAAATCTTCAATATCAATTTCTCCGTTTTCAAGATTTTTCACCACTACCACTTTCATACCTGCTAAAACTGCAGATGCAGGGTTAGTTCCGTGTGCTGACTGAGGAATTAACACAATATTTCTGTGAGATTCTCCTCTAGATTTATGGTATTCTCTAATCACCATTAAACCAGCATATTCTCCTTGAGCTCCAGAGTTAGGTTGAAGTGAAGTTCCAGCAAAACCTGTAATTTCAGCTAAATCTTTTTCTAGTTCTTTAATTACATATTGGTATCCACCTGCTTGTTCCACTGGTACAAAAGGATGCACACTTCCCCATTCTGCCCAAGATAATGGTAACATTTGTGTTGCAGCGTTCAACTTCATGGTACAAGAACCTAAAGAAATCATAGAATGCGTTAAAGAAAGGTCTTTTCTTTCTAATCTTTTAATGTAACGCATTAATTCAGTTTCTGTATGATACTTATTGAAAACTTCTTCTTCTAGGATTTCTGAAGTTCTTAAAAGTTCAGCAGGAATAGTATATTCTTCTTTTAAAGATAATTTAAAGCTTTGCTTGTTTTTGAAAGTTGCAAAAGCATCAATTAAATTTTGAAGTTTGTCTAGTGTAGTAGTTTCGTTGATAGAAGCACTTACAATATTGTTAGAGAAATAGTTAAGGTTAATCTTACGATCTCTCATCAACTGCATAAGGTTGTTTTTTTCTGTTTCATCCATTTTAATTTTAATGGTATCGAAAACAGGCTGATCTACAACATCATAACCTAGAGTTTTTAAAGCTCCATTTAAAGCGTTTGTTTTATAATGAATTTGATCAGCAATAAAATTCAAACCTTTTGGGCCATGATAAACCGCATACATTCCAGCCATAACAGCTAAAAGAACTTGTGCCGTACAGATATTAGAAGTTGCTTTTTCTCTTTTAATATGTTGTTCTCTAGTTTGTAGAGCCATTCTTAAAGCTCTTTTACCGTACATATCTTGAGAAACCCCAATAATTCTTCCTGGGATATCTCTTTTATAATCATCTTTACAAGCAAAAAATGCAGCGTGAGGACCACCATATCCCATAGGAATACCAAATCTCTGAGTAGTTCCTACAGCGCAATCTGCACCCATTTCAGCAGGAGATTTCAACTTTACAAGAGCCATTGGATCACAAGCTAAAACTACTTGAAAATCTTGTTCCTTATATCTTTGGATATCATTAGTATAATCTAAAACTACACCATTTTTACCTGGATATTGTAGAAGTACACCAAAGTAAGCATCATCTAAATCTTGAGTATGATCTCCTACTACAACTTCAATTCCTAAACCTTCAGCTTTTGTTTTTAAAACAGCAATTGTTTGTGGTAAAACTAAGTCTGAAACTAAGAATTTTGTAGCACCACCTTTTTTCTGATCTTTAGTTCTGCTTTCAAAAAACATGTGCATTGCTTCAGCAGCAGCTGTACTTTCATCTAACAAAGATGCATTAGCTAAAGTAAAACCTGTTAAATCACAAACTACAGTTTGGTAATTTAATAAAGCCTCCAATCTACCTTGTGCAATTTCTGCTTGGTAAGGTGTATAAGCGGTATACCAACTAGGGTTTTCAAAAATATTTCTTTGAATAGCTGCTGGTAAAATAGTATTATGGTATCCAAAACCAATATAATTGTCATACAATTGGTTTTTCGAAGCCAAATCCTTAGAATGAGATAACATTTCGTATTCCGAAAGTGGTTCTGAAATGTTTAAATCTTTTTCTAAACGGATAGAATTAGGAATAGTTTGAGAAATTAATTCTTCAATTGATGAAACTCCAACCTTCTCTAACATTGCAGCTTTATCTGCTCTATTAAGAGAAATGTGGCGGTTTACGAACTGGTTTGTATTCATATTTACTTTAACTAGATTACTTATAAATAAAGATGCGTAAAATTACGATAATTTAGAGAAATTTACAACCACTATTATACATGACAAATTATCAGGAAATTTATTTTGATTTATTCTAAATTAAATTATATATTTGTCGAAATATTATTCTCATTATGAATACATTAATCACTCCTTTTAAAATTGCTCCACTTGCTCCTGCATTTAACAATTATGAAGAAATGTTATGTGATAAGAAGAAATGTTGTAAAAAATTCAAGAAAGGAAAACGTTGCAAAAAATGCCCTGGCAGACTGAAAATGGCGTAAGCTATTTGTAAACAATGAGCAATATTGTAACTATTATCGCAATAATTATTGCAAAAATGGTAAAAGCCTTTGGTCTTCCCGTAGGATTCATCCGAGTTTTTGGTTGAGACGTAAATAATTCCTCAATATTACCTCTAACCTTCTCCACATCATTCTCAAAAACTTCAGTAATAGTAATAGCTTGAACCACTGTTTTATTCAATAAAGTATTGCTAGCGTGAAGTATGATGGTGAATTTCCCCGATTTAAATTCAGTAATTTTAAAAATCCTTTCTCCATAACTTTTTTCTAACCCAAAAGGTAGAATTTTAACCACATTAGCATTATTGGTTTGCCAGTTTATAATAATCTCCTCCCCTTTTTTAGCCCTTATTTTATTGGATGAAAAAGTCTTTATAGAAGGTGGCAAATTGGAACGCGAAGTCTTTTGTTCATAACCAAAACTCTCATCATAAAGCTTTCTTTTTTCAGCATTTATTAAAGTTTCATAAGCTTCCTGAACTTCGCGAAAACGTTCCTCAAAAAAATCGTCATTAGTATTTTTATCAGGATGATATTTTAAAGATAACTTTCTGTAAGCTCTCTTTATTTCATTCTCTGTAGAATTAGGGGGTATCCCTAAAAAATAATAATAATCTTTAAATGCCATAAACAATACAAAGATAGTATTATGAAAATAAATTTTGATATGTATGGACATAAAAAAAGAGTAGAAATTCTACTCCTTCTATAATAATTTAGATTAATTGGAACATGCTTTTTTGCTGCAACATTTTGACGCAAACTCTTTTTTGAATTTGTTTTTTAAAGATTGATAATCGTCATCATTCATTTCCCGAATCTTGTCTGCCAATCCAAATGGTGTTTTTTCTTTAATATCGTATTCATCAAAAATACCTTTTATAAACTTTCTTCTATTGCAAACTTTTTTTGCTATTAATACACTTCCTACAACTGCAAGTGCTCCCAAAGCACCTTTTAAACTTGAATTTTTCATTTTTTTTTGTAATTTTAAATTGAACTGCTTTTGAGTAAAGACGAACTATCTTATCATTTTACTTTAAAAAGAATTTATTCTTGAAGAAATATGTATTGAATCATTAAAGAATGTTAAGAAAGGCATTGTGTATTTTGAATTTAAGTTAATGTATTTGATAATTAGCATTATTTCATACTTTTAGTATTGCTTATATAAAACGAAAGCCGTTGTTTAAGTTTAAAAGGACTTTTTTTGAACAAAACTTTGTTTACCATTGCGATAATTCAAACGCAATGCAAGACAAGAATTATTCAATACCATACTGAAAATAAGAATAAACAAAGACGTTTCACATATTCATGAAACACACTGAGTTAAAATTCACAATAGGTGTTAAGAAATCTTATTGTTATACATTATTATAATTTGAAGGATATTTTATATCTTTAAACTATTAAAAAAATAAGAAAATGGCAGACATTACATTGAAAGGAAACTCAGTTCACACATTGGGAGAACTTCCTGAAATTGGTTTTAAATTATTAGACTTCGCGCTTGTTGATCAGAATTTACAAGTAAAACAGCTTTCCGACTATGATGGAAAAAAGAAAGTTTTAAATATTTTCCCAAGTATTGATACAGGAATTTGTGCTGCTTCTGCAAGAAAATTTAATGAAGAAGCATCAAAATTAGAAAATACGGTGGTAATTAATATTTCTAAAGATTTACCTTTTGCTTTGGGAAGATTTTGTGCTGCCGAAGGATTAAATAACGTAGAAACACTTTCAGATTTCAGAGGTAGTTTTGGTGATGATTATAATGTAGTTATTACAGATTCCCCAATGAAAGGACTTTTAAGTAGAGCGGTTATTGTGACTGATGAAAATAATAAAATTCTTTACACAGAGCAAGTTCCAGAAATTACACAAGAACCTAATTACGAAGCTGCTTTAAAAGCTTTGGATTAATTTGTATTATCAATTTAAAAGTGAGCGATATTTTTTCTAAAAATATCGCTCACTTTTTGTGTAAACTACTTTGCATTTCGAATAGATTTTAACTGCGTATTTTAAATAGATAAAAAATAGCTGCCTAAACGTTTAAAAAAATCACAAAAAAAGAACGTTAATTTCGGATCTTAAATTATCTTTGAGTTGCACACCAAAAAAACACGCTCTCGATGGTAAATCTAAACCATCTTGGTAGGGTTAAAGCGCCTTCAAAATCATTAATAAGTGATTAGAATAAAAACCGAAGCCATGAGCTATGCAAAGAATACTATTTTACTTTACTCCAAAGTTTAGGACAGCATCCCCCAATTTAAATAGGTAAAGTTCCGCATAAAATCGAAAATCCCATTATTAGACTCCACCACTATCTCCTTATGCTTAAGTATTTTTGATTGTGCAAAATACAAGACCACCAAAAGGGCTGTTAAAATGATACACTCCTTGATTTTGATGGGAATCTATCAGCTTACATCAATATCATCGATGGTAAAACAGCAGATAATAAAGGAGCTTACGATATCTCTTTGCTTAAGAGTAGTGTTATTGTGGTAGATCGTTTTTACAATAATTTTAGCCTGTTAAACGTTTAGGACAGCAATCAAGTGTATTTTGTAATGAAAAATCAAAATAGCTATACTCTAATAAACTAAGGCGTGTAACGGTATGGGATCAAGAAAACGAAAAAGTCATAGAGTTTATTACCAACCAGTTTACTTGGACGGCTCATACGATTAGTGAGCTTTATAAAAGTAGATGGATGGTGGAGATATTCTTTAGAAACTTAAATATAAAATCCTTTGTGGGAGCCTCGGAAAACGCTGTAATGATACAAATATAGACGGCACTAATCACTATTTTAATACTGAAGGCGCTACGTGCACCATCAAAATTCAATTAGCATTTATCCAATTTAGTGACTTTTATAAGGCTAACTCATTTTGTGAAGATTTAATTACAAAAATGGCTTGATAATCCACTAAATGAAGGAGAAAAATCTCCCCAAAAATTAGAACAGGAGGTTCTGTTTTAAATTTTATCGAAATACAACTTGTATCCTACTAAAGTGGGAGGATATTTTATGCCCTAAATTTATTTAGGACTCTATTGAAGAATAATGTTAAAATTTCTTAAAAAAACTTTAGATTATTCACTGAAAGGCAGTACTTTTGCACTAGGAATTAGTGATGAAAAAAATTGTAGTATTATCAGGTGTAGCTTTAGCTGTTTTAATGGGCGTTTCTGTACTAAAAGCCCAAAATTCTTTTGTTCTTTTCAACAAAGAACCGAGGATTATTTATTTTAATCCAGACATTTATCCTAACATTGAAGAAATAAAACAATCCACCAACGAAGCTTTTTTTGATGTTATCTCCACGCAAAATAGTAAAATAAAAAAAAGTACCATGCTAAGAGCTGAAACTTTTCTCCCTTACGATTCTATAGATGCACAAACCATTTCCGAATACTGCAAAAACAATAATGCCGATTTTGCCGTTGTTCCAAAGGTAAAATATTTTAAAGTAGGTTTAGGAAAATATATCTTCTCCAACCAAGTAATTGTTAGTATGAAGTTTTTTGATGCTCAAGGAAACTTTATTACCGAAACAGATTACGATACATACAAAAAAAACATGAGAATGTTGGGCTCAACTGTTAATTCTATAAGAAAAGGTACTGAAGGAGCCTTCAAAGAACTTACTAAGAATTTAAGGAAATTAAAGCCACAATCTTTTAAAGAATAACTGAGAAATTAATTTATCATCAATTAATAGCCTTCTGATTCTCATTTTTGAAATAATTCATCTATTTTTGCAAACGAAAAATTAAAGGGTTTTGAATACATCTGATGAACTTATTTTCAATCCTGCCGATATTGCAGAAACGCTCAGCAATCTTCCTGCTGATGAGCGTTTATTGGCGTTTTTAAAAGTTCCTAAAGAATATAAAGCAGATGTTTTCTCTCACTTAGACCCCGATTTTCAAGAGGAAACCATTAGAAGTATTGGTAGTGATGATGTTTCGGAAATTCTAAACGCCATGACTCCTGATGACAGAACCGCTCTATTTGAGGACTTTCCCGATGAATTGATAAAATATTCCATCAATCACCTTAATCCACAAGAAAGAAGAATTGCACTAAAACTTTTGGGCTACGCTCCAGATTCTATTGCGAGGTTAATGACGCCTTATTACATCCAAATCCGAAGAGAATGGACGGTAAAAAGATGTCTGCAACAAATAAAAAAAGTGGGTAAAAAGGTAGAAACCATGAATCATTTATATGTGGTGGACGAAAAAAACCGACTGATTGATGATTTAACTATTGGAACTTTACTTTTGGAAGAAGAAGATACTTTGGTATCAGACCTTGCCGATAATCATTTTGTAGCCATCACCACAACAACCTCAAAAGAAGATGCCGTTTCTTATTTCGAGAAATACGACAGAACCGCTTTACCCATTATAACAGAAGCAGGAGTTTTGGTAGGAATTGTAACTATTGATGACATTTTAGATCAAATTGAACAACAAAATACCGAGGATATCCAAAAGTTCGGGGGTGTAGATGCGTTGGATGACCCTTATATTCAAACGCATTGGTTTGAAATGATAAAAAAGCGTGGACTTTGGTTAATTGTTCTTTTCTTACTTCAATTAATTACCGCATCGGTAATGGGATTTTATGAAACCGAGATTGGAAAAGCGGTAGTTTTAGCATTATTTATCCCACTTATTATTTCAAGTGGAGGTAATTCTGGATCTCAGGCTGCAACGTTAATCATCCGTGCAATGGCGCTCCAAGAAATCACCTTAAAAGATTGGTGGCGAGTAATGCGAAAAGAATTGGTTACTGGGTTGTTTTTAGGAACATTACTAGGAATAATGGGCTTTTTCAGGATTATGTTTTGGCAAAAATTAGGTTGGTTTGATTATGGTGAATATTGGGTGTATGTTGGAATTAGCGCCGCAATTTCTCTTGCAATGATTGTTCTTTGGGGAACTCTTTCTGGTTCTATGGTCCCTTTTATTCTTAAAAAATTCAACTTAGATCCTGCAACATCTTCCGCTCCGTTTGTGGCAACTTTGGTGGACGTTACTGGTCTTATTATTTATTTTACAATTGCTGGACTTTTATTAACCGGAAAACTTTTGTAATTTTCGGAAAACCAATTTATGAAAGTCGTTTCTTTAGTTCCCTCCATTACTGAAGCTTTATTTGATTTAGGTCTTTCTGAAAATGAAATTACAGGAAGAACAAAATTCTGTATTCACCCTTCTGATAAAGTGGAAAAGGTTGAAATAGTGGGCGGAACAAAAAATCTTAATATTGAAAAAATTAAGTATTTACAACCCGACTTAATTATCGCAAACAAAGAAGAAAATGTAAAGGAACAAATTGAGGAGTTACAAAAAGATTTTAAAGTTCTTGTAACAGACATTTCCACTATTGAGGACAATTATTATCTTCTTAAAAATCTTGGAAATATTTTCCATAAACAAAACAAAGCTCAAGAATTTAATATTGCGACTTATGATGCTCTTCAATTAAAGCTTACAACACCCATCAAAGCAGCTTATCTTATTTGGAAAAATCCTTATATGACGATAGGTTCAGACACTTTTATTCATTATATTCTTCAAGAATTAGGATTTGAAAATGTTTTTAAAGACCAATTGCGCTATCCAGAGATTAATTTAGAAAATTTAGAAAATGCAGAGGTAATCATGTTATCTTCAGAGCCTTTTCCTTTTCAAGAAAAACATATTATTGAACTCAAAGAAATTTATCCTGAAAAACAAATTATGATAGTGGATGGCGAAGCTTTTTCTTGGTATGGAACTCATATTGCAAAATCTAAAAACTATTATAAAAGTTTAATTGAAAGTTTTCACCAATAAAAAAGACCCGATAAAATCGAGTCTTTTTATTTTTATAGAAAAATTGATTACTTCATTGTATCCAATTTCTTTTTAATCTCTGCAGCCTTATCGTTGTTCTTCGTAACCACATAAATTTCTCTTAATATAGTAAGAACATCTTTATCATTAGGAATTGCTTGATTCCATTTTTCAGCGTATGGTAAAGCATTTGCAAATCTTGCTCTTCTAGCTTCAATATATTCTGTAGCTTTATCTGGGTTGGTTTTTCTAGCTTCATTAATGGCTTTTACAGCAGTCTCATCATCACCAATGGCTGTATAAACAAGATTTTGATACGCATTATTGAAAGTTGGATTCAACTCGATAGCCTTTTTAAATGAAGCAATAGCATCGTTTACTGTAGCTTGATTTTTAGACTGCATTACTCCTAGATTATACCAATTGGTAGCATCATTAGGGTTTTTAGATAACTGTTCTTTAAGGCTAGCTACAAACTCATCTGTTTTACCCGAACCATAGAGCGCAGTCCCTTGAGATTCTTTCAATTTAGCACTATTAGGAAACTTTGTTAAGCCTTTTGTAATAATAGATAATGCTTCATCATATTTCTTTTCAGTTAAAAGCAAAGTTGTCAAAGTTTCATATAAATCAGCTTCTACTCCACCAGTTTTCTCCATTCTAAAGTCGGAATAATCACCGCCTTTTTTCTTCATTAATTCCCAAGTAGCATGATCAAGTTCTACTGTTTCTCCAGATTTTTTTTCTTTAGCGGTATATTTAGTTTCCATACCAGTAAATCCAGAATTTACCAAGTCATTATAAATAGTGATTGCTTCTGCATTTTTCCCAGCCAAAGCCAATGAAAGACCCGAATAATATTTATAGATTTTATTGTCTTGTCCATTTGCTTTTAGCACATCATACAACTCCATAAACTTAGGAGCTGCTGCTGCATAATTTTTACCATTATAAGCATCCATAGCTGCTTTATTAATAGTTTGAATTTGTGCATTTACATCTTGCTTTTGAGAAAAAGCAAATACTGAAGTAAATATTGCTAAGCTTAAAACTAACTTTTTCATTATATAATTTGTTTTGAAAATTAAAAATTATTCATCTTCTCCGCCCTCTTGCGCTTTGTTTTCTTCTTCTTCTATTTTCTTCAAGGCATCTTCATCACCTGTATTGGTAAAAGAGTTATCGCCTGTTTGAGGTTCATCCTTGAATTCTGGAAGATCAGAATTTACAGAATCTTCACCATTTTCAGCACCTTCTTCCTCATCTTCAACATCTTTGTCCATTTCTACTTTGGCGATGGCTGCAATTTCGTCATTCTTTTTAAGGTTGATTACTCTTACACCTTGTGTATTTCTACCCATTACTCTCATTTCATCCATTCCCATACGGATAGCCACACCAGATTTATTAATAATCATTAATCCATCCTCATCTGTAACATTTTGTATTGCAATAAGTTGACCTGTTTTCTCTGTGATATTTAAGGTAATAACCCCTTTTCCTCCACGATTGGTAATTCTATAATCTTCAACTGCTGTTCTCTTACCATAACCTTTCTCTGAAACCACTAAAACTGTTTCTTTCTCCACATCGTTTACAACAATCATTCCAATTACCTCATCACCATCTTCAAGGGTAATTCCACGCACACCAATAGATCCTCTACCCACTTCTCTTACTTTTTCTTCTGGGAAACGGATACACTTACCATTTTTAGTAGCAATCATAATTTGAGAAGTTCCATTAGTAAGATATGCACTTAATAATTGGTCATTTTCTCTAATTTCGATAGCATTAATACCGTTTACACGAGGACGAGAATACGCTTCCAAAGATGTTTTCTTGATGGTTCCGTTTTTGGTAATCATCACTACACTCATTTGGTTGATATATTCTGTATCTTTTAAATCGTTGGTACGGATATATGCTTTAATCTTATCATCTGGTTCAATATTAATAAGGTTTTGCACCGCTCTTCCCTTAGCTGTTTTAGATCCTTCAGGAATTTCGAAAACTCTCAGCCAATAACATTTTCCTTTTTCAGTAAAGAACAACATGTATTGGTGGTTGGTTGCAGAAACAATATATTCCAAAAAGTCTGAATCTCTTGTAGTAGCAGCTTTGTTACCAACACCTCCTCTACTTTGAATTTTGTATTCTGTAAGCGATGTTCTCTTAATATATCCTGCGTGAGAAATAGTAAGTACCACTTGCTCATTTGGAATAATATCCTCAATAGACATTTCTCCACCAGAATAATCTATAGCTGTTCTTCTCTCGTCCCCGTATTTTTCTTTAACTTCAAGAAGTTCATCTTTTATAATTTGGTATCTTCTAGGCTCATTGGTTAAGATATCTTCTAAATCTTTAATTAAAGCCATAATTTCTTCGTATTCAGCACGGATTTTATCCAGCTCCATTCCCGTTAAACGAGCAAGACGAAGATCTAGAATAGCTTGAGCTTGAATTTCAGACAGGTCAAACTCTGCAATTAAGCCTTCTTTAGCTTCATGAGGAGTAGATGAATGACGAATAATTGCAATAGCTTTATCCAAAGAATCTTGAGTTCCAATTACCTTCATGAAACCTTCCAGGATATGGGCTCTTTCTTTGGCTTTTTTAAGTTCGTATTCCGTTCTTCTAATAATTACTTCGTGTCTGTGATCTACGAAATGATGAATAATATCTTTAAGATTCAACTGTTCTGGTCTTCCATCCACCAAAGCGATATTATTAACACTGAAAGAAGTTTGAAGTGCTGTATATTTATACAACATATTCAATACTACATTTGGAATAGCATCATTTTTCAATTCGTAAACAATACGAAGACCTTTTCTGTCGGACTCATCACGAATTTCGTAGATACCAGGAATTTTTTCATCTTTTACCAATTCTGCGGTTCTGGCAATCATTTCCGCTTTGTTCACTTGGTAAGGAACTTCAGTTACAATAATGGCATTTCTGTTACCAATTTCCTCAAAGTTTACTTTTGCTCTAAGAACAATTCTTCCTCTACCTGTATGGAAAGCATCTCTAACACCATCGTAACCATAAATAATACCACCAGTAGGGAAATCTGGAGCAACAATATGCTTCATTAAGTCATCAATACTAATGTCTTTATCGTCTACATACGCACAAATAGCGTCAATAGATTCGGATAAATTATGAGGAGCCATATTGGTCGCCATACCCACAGCAATCCCCGACGCACCATTTACTAAAAGGTTAGGGATTTTTGTTGGAAGCACTTTAGGTTCCGTTAAACTATCGTCGAAGTTATTTTGAAAATCAACTGTTTCTTTATCTAAATCAGCAAGAATTTCGTCTGAAATTTTCTTCAAACGAGCTTCCGTATAACGCATTGCAGCAGGTGGATCTCCATCCATGGAACCAAAGTTACCTTGCCCGTCCACTTGAGTATATCTTAAACTCCATGGTTGAGCCATCCTAACCATTGCATCGTAAACAGAAGAATCTCCATGTGGGTGATATTTACCTAAAACATCCCCAACAATTCTCGCGGATTTTAAATATTTTCTATTGGAAAAAACACCAAGTCCATACATACCGTACAGAACTCTTCTGTGAACAGGTTTTAATCCGTCTCTTACATCTGGTAAAGCTCTCGAAACAATAACCGACATTGAATAATCAATGTAAGAGGACTTCATTTCATCAACAATATTGATAGGAATTAACCTTTCGCCTTCTTTATGCATAAATTTTGTTATTTTATTATCTTTAAAAACACTTTTTAGGGTGCTTTAAAAAAACTTATTTCTTTTTTGAATCAACGTGCTAATTTACGAAATTTTTACCGATTTTTGCAGTGAACTTATCCACAAATTCTTAAAAAAATAATAAAATTAATGAGTATCCTAAGCCTTACATTTCATTGTACACGAGAGAAGATAAATGAATGGGAAAAATATATAGACGAAAACCTTATTTTGATGACTGAAAATTTGATGGATGTGGAACAATACATCCTTTCTGAAGTTGAAAGTGATTATATACAGGAGGGAAAAAACTATAATCTTTTATTGATTTTTGATAACAATGATTTACGAAATGATTTTGTAGAAAGTGAATTCAAAAACATTGAAGAAAGAATTAATAAAGAATTCGCTGATCAGGTGATGATTTTCAATACTTTTCTGAATCCAAAAAAAAAGAGAATATAAAAAAAGAGCTCAGTTTTGAGCTCTTTTTTTATTAATCATCGTGATGTTTATATTTTTTATTTTTTTTGTGTTTTTTATCATTATACCTATAATCATCATCGTAATAATACCCTTTTTTCTTTACTTGTCCGGGTGCATAATCTTTCGCTTTTCCACCATAGATTTTTTTGGCTTGTCCTGGAGGTAATTTTTTATAATGACCATCTTGGTTTATTATAATTATCTGCCCGTTTCTGTAAGAATAACCATTTCTATCTCTGTACACCACTCCTCTTCTGTAAGTTCCTCCATCTGGAGCTCTGTAAACACCATAACCATCATCATAAACATCTGTTTGCACTTCACAAGAAGTAAGCAATAATCCGATTGAAAGAACTGAAAATATCTTAGTAATTGTTTTCATAACATTTCCTTTAAGTTAATACCATGAACATTTCAATGATGATGCCAAAATTGATTTCCGAAGAGTTTTAGTTTTAAAATACCCCAACAATATTTAGCAATATTACAGCTTTTACAAGCCTTCAGCAGCTACTTTTCTGCTTCTTCTTTCCATGAGTAAAACATCAATCCACTGATTTCTAATTTTTGCAATTTTGGTGCGCGTTCCCACAATTCTGAAACCAAATTTCTGCAATAAAGAAATTGCAGCTTTATTATCTGGTAGAATATTAAGTTGTAAGGTCCAAAAATCATGTTCCTCACTGTCTATAATGAGTTTTTTCATCAACACTGCTCCCAAACCATTACCATGCAAATGTGGAGCCACATAAATACTTACTTCTGCAACTCCGCTATAAAAATCTTTTTTACTGTAAGGCCTTAACGAACACCAACCTACCACTTCACTAGACTCATCCTCTAAAACAAATCTGCAAATATTAAAATTATTAGTATCCCAAGCTTCCCAAGTGGGTACATTTTGCTCTGTAAGGGTATCTGCAATTGCAATATTTTCTTTTAATATTTCCAACACTTTTTTCCCATCACTAGACTGCATAGAACGAATTTCGTAATTCATATAAGTATTTTTTATTTATAATTTTCTCCTAAATATTTTTCTTCTTTTGTATCTTGTAAAATGCGTTTTATCCTCCGAATTGGAAGAAATAACACTAATATTTCCATCAACTTCTAAAATAGCGAGTTTCACATTTTTTATACCATCCACTCCATGTTCACGAATAGATTCATTTAACTCATCTTCAGAAATCGAGGTTTCTTCTAATGCTTTAGAATACAATTCTCCGTCCCTTATTAAAACAGTAGGTTCAGATTCAACAAAATTTCTGATGGCAGAATTTTTAAGAATAAATTTTTTAAGCAAAAAGTTAGCTATAAACAACACCAAAGCCGCCACCAAACCACCCTCTAAACTTGTGTTTTCTCCAACCATTGCGTTTTGAACAGAATTAGAAATGAGTAACAGCAAAATAATATCTCCTGCATTTAATTGAGAAAGTTGGTTTTTACCAAAAACCCGAATGGCAACTATCATAAAAAGATAGACACATAAAGATCTCACGATAATATCTAAAACACCATCCATAATGTAAATGTAAGAAATATGAAATTATATTGTTCATAAAAAAAAGAGGCTATAAAAATAACCTCTTTTGTATGCTCAACTTAGAAATATTTTATTAAAAAATCTACATTTCCTTTTTCAGGTATTTACCGGTTAAACTTTTTCTATTTTTTATAATTTCTTCGGGAGTTCCTTGCGCAACAATTGTTCCGCCGTGCTTTCCTCCTTCCGGACCAACATCTATAATATGATCCGCTAATTTAATAACATCCATATTGTGCTCAATAATAATAAATGAATTTCCTAAATCCACCAATTTATTAATAGCATCCATTAAAACTTTTACATCTTCAAAATGCAAACCTGTTGTAGGTTCATCCAAAATATAAAGTGTGTTTCCTGTTTGACGTTTTGCTAATTCTGTAGCCAGCTTTATCCTTTGCGCTTCCCCCCCAGAAAGCGTTGTAGACTGCTGTCCTAAAGTAATATATCCTAAACCAACATCTTGAAGTGTTTTTACTTTTGCAAAAATTTTAGGAATAGGCTGGAAGAAATCCACAGCTTCATCAATCGTCATATCGAGAACATCCGAAATAGATTTTCCTTTGTAACGAACTTCCAGAGTTTCTCTATTGAAACGTTTTCCGTTGCAGGTTTCACAATGCACATACACATCTGGCAAGAAATTCATTTCAATCACTTTTAAACCTCCTCCTTGACAAGTTTCGCATCTTCCTCCTTTTACATTAAAAGAAAATCTACCTGGTTTATAGCCTCTAATTTTAGATTCGGGAAGTTCTGCAAAAAGATTTCTAATATCCGTAAACATTCCTGTATAAGTTGCTGGATTAGAACGCGGTGTTCTTCCAATAGGGGATTGATCTACATCTACAATTTTATCAATATGATCTAAACCTTCAATTTTTTTGTAAGGTAACGGCTCTTGCACCGCTCTGTAGAAATGTTTATTGAGAATTGGATATAAAGTTCCATTAATTAAAGATGATTTTCCACTACCAGAAATCCCCGTAACAACAACCAATTCGCCTAGAGGAACTTCTAAATTTACATTTTTAAGATTGTTTCCTGTAGCTCCCTTTAAACTTATTTTTTTACCATTTCCTTTTCTTCTTTCGGTTGGAATTTCAATTTTTCTAATGCCATTTAAATAATCTGCAGTTATGGTTTGGGCTTTAATTAAATCTTTAGGATTTCCTTGCCACAGAATTTCACCTCCAAATTTCCCCGCTCTTGGTCCCACATCTAAAACTTCATCAGCTTCCAAAATCATGTCTTTATCGTGCTCTACAACAATTACAGAGTTTCCGATATCTCTAAGATTTTTTAAAGAATTGATCAGTCTTTCATTATCTCTTTGATGCAAACCAATACTCGGTTCATCTAAAATGTACAACACATTCACCAATTGAGAACCAATTTGCGTAGCCAAACGAATTCTTTGAGATTCCCCACCAGAAAGCGTTCTAGAACTTCTGCTTAAACTCAAATAATCTAAACCAACATCCAATAAAAACTGCAAACGCGTTTCTATTTCTTTGAGAATTTCTTCGGCTATAATTCTATTTTTCTCCGAAAATTTATCTTTTACATCTTTCAACCATCCTTTAAGATCTGATAAGCTTAAAGCATTAACTTCCGCTATATTTTTACCATCAATTTTAAAACTTAAACTTGAAGGCTGCAATCTAGTTCCATGACATTCCGGGCAAACCTCTTCCGTAGTAAAATGACGTTCCAACAAAGTAGCTTCATAGCTTTCTTTATCTTCAATCATTTCTTCAATAATACCAATTAAACCATCAAAATTAATCTTCAATTTTTTGGTAATTCCTGCGTATTTAAGATCTTTATTAAATTCTTTATGACAACCATGGTAGATATACCCTATTGCTTCTTGTGGAATATCTTCAATAGGAGTTGACAAACTTAAACCAAAAATCTCAAGGATATTTTTAATCTGAGACAACATCCATTTATTGGCTTTTATATCTTCCAAAGGCAACAATCCACCGTTGTTAATAGAAGATTTAGGATTCTCCACAAAATACTGAGGATTTACTTTTTTAATAGTTCCTAAACCCTTACAATTAGCACAACTTCCCTTGGGAGAGTTGAAAGAAAAAGTGTTAGGTTCTGGCATTGCCATTGAAAAACCCGTTTCTGCATCCATTAAATTTTTCGAGAAATATTCAATCTCATCCGAATTTAATTTCTGAATTCCCACAATTCCTTCGCCCATTTCCATTGCAGTGCGGAGGGATTTTTCCATTCTGGCTTCACTTGCAGTTTCGCCAATAATCCATCTGTCAATTACAATATCAATATCATGGGTTTTATACCTATCGAGTTTTAAATCGTACTCAATATCTTGTAATTCACCATCAATTCTCGCTTGTCCGTAGCCTTTTTTAGCCATTTGCACAAACAATTCATGGTAATGTCCTTTTCTGGACCTAATTACAGGAGCCATCAGCATTACTTTCTCGCCAATGTAATTTTTCTTAATAGCTTCAAGAATTTGATCTTCCGTGTAATTCACTAATTTTTTACCCGTGGTTAATGAATAAGCATCAGAAGCTCTTGCAAACAACAATCTTAAAAAGTCATACAATTCCGTAACCGTACCAACCGTAGAACGAGGATTTTTATTGGTGGTTTTTTGTTCAATAGCGATTACGGGAGAAAGACCTTCAATTTTATCAACATCTGGACGTTCCAAGCCCCCCAAAAACTGTCTTGCATAAGCAGAGAAAGTCTCAATATAACGTCTTTGTCCTTCTGCAAAAATGGTATCAAAAGCCAATGATGATTTCCCACTACCAGAAAGACCAGTAATTACAACAAGCTCATTGCGGGGGATTTTTACATTGATATTTTTGAGATTATGTTCTCGAGCTCCATAAACCTCTATATATTCTTTATTTTCTATCATATTTTAAGCCTCAGTCTATTAGAATGTTGTACATTCTTGAAGTTGGCAAAATTACGGATTTTTAAGAGATTTTTGAACATAAAATCCTAAATAAAATACAATATAAGTGAAGACTAAAGGCTATCTTTGCAGTCGAAAAATAATTTAAGATTCATGAAAACATTTTTTTCAAAATTAGTATTGTTGGCTGGACTTTCAGTATCTATTTATTCATACGCTTGGGGATTAACAGGGCACAGAATTATTGCAGAAATTGCAGAAAACCATCTTTCTAAAAAAGCAAAAAAAGAATTGAAGAAAATAATGGGTAAGGAAAAGCTTGCTTATTGGGCAAATTGGGGAGATTTTGTAAAATCAGATACCACAGGAGTTTGGAAAGAAGCTTCCACTTGGCATTATGTAAATATTGCACCTCAATCTGATTTTATAGCATTTGAGAAAAATTTAAAAGCTCAAGCTGGACCCACACTTTATACACAAATAAAAACGCTTTCATCTCAAATTAAAGACAAAAAAACGTCTGAAAAAGACAGAAAAATAGCTCTAGTATTTCTTATTCATTTAATGGGAGATATGGCTCAACCTATGCATACAGGAAGAGCAGAAGATTTGGGTGGCAATAAAATAGATCTTACTTATTTCGGGGGAAAAACCAACTTACACTCTCTTTGGGATGGAAAATTAATTGATTCTCAAAAATACAGTTATAGTGAATATGCTAAGCTTCTTGATATTAAAACCAAAGAAGAAATTAACCAAATTCAATCTGGAAGTTTAGAAAACTGGCTTTACGATTCTCATCAAATCGCCAATAAAATTTACTCTCAAACCCCTGCAGATTCTAGATTGTCTTACGACTATGAATATAAATTCAAAGACACTATGGAAAGACAACTTTTATACGGAGGTTTAAGATTGGCTAAATTGTTAAATGAGGTTTTGTCTTCTTAATTATTTCTGTTTAATTGGATCTATAGACCCAGTGTCCATTCCGCTAAAAATACCTGGAAAAACCATGGTAAGAATAAAATAAACAACAATCATTAAAATGATTAACGCGAATGCCATTACCACCCAAGATGGTGCTTTGTTTTTTTTGGATTCCATACTATTATTTTTTTGATGTTATGCTGTAGTTACAACAAATCTGAAGCCGAACTTGGTTTTTTCTTCCGTATTAAAGTTGTAAATTTGTATAATTCTTAATAAAAACAATAAAAAACATCTATATGTCAAAAGCATTTTCTCAAGTTCCTTACGCTGTAAACGAACCTGTTAAAAGTTACGAACCTGGCTCTGCAGAGGTTAAAAGTTTAATTTCCACTTATAAAAATATGTGGAATGAAAAACTAGAAATTCCAATGGTTATTAATGGTAAAGAAGTTACCACAAAAAACAAAGTACAATTACAATCTCCACAAGATCACAAACATGATTTTGGTTTCTATTACGCAGGTAACATGAAACATGTGGACGAAGCTATTGAATCTGCACTTGCAGCTAAAGACAAATGGAATGCTTTAGGTTGGGAACAAAGAGCTTCTATCTTCTTAAAAGCAGCTGATTTATTGGCTGGTCCTTATAGAGATAGAATTAATGCTGCTACAATGATTGGTCAGTCTAAAAACGTTCATCAAGCTGAAATTGATGCTGCATGTGAATTCATTGATTTTTTAAGATTCAATGTAGAATTTATGACTGAAATTTATTCTGAACAGCCTATTTCTAGTGAAGGAATTTGGAACAGAGTAGATTACAGACCACTTGAAGGATTCTGTTTTGCAGTAACTCCATTTAACTTTACAGCTATTTCTGGTAACTTACCATCTTGTATGGCTTTAATGGGAAATGTTGTAGTTTGGAAACCGTCCGACAAGCAAATTTATTCTGCTCATGTAATTATGGAAGTTTTCAAAGAAGCTGGACTTCCTGATGGTGTTATCAATATGATTTTTACTGACGGTAAAGAAACTGCAGAAAAAGTATTGGCGCATCCAGATTTTGCAGGACTTCATTTTACAGGATCTACAAAAGTTTTCCAAGGAATGTGGAAAATGATTGGTGATAATATTCACAAATACAAAACTTACCCAAGAATTGTTGGTGAGACTGGAGGTAAAGATTTTGTAATGGTTCACCCAAGTGCAAATGCTGAAGGTGTGGCTACAGCTTTGGTAAGAGGAGCTTTTGAATATCAAGGTCAGAAATGTTCTGCGGCTTCTAGAGCTTATGTTCCGAAATCTCTATGGAAAGAAGTAAAAAAAATAATGGAAGTTCAATTGAAAACTGTAAAAATAGGTTCTCCTGAAGATCCATCAAATTTTGTAAATGCAGTTATTGATAAAAATTCTTTCGAGAAATCTAAAGGTTATATTGCAAGAGCAGAAAAATCTAAAGACGCAAAAGTAATTATTGGTGGAAAATGCGATGATAAAAAAGGATGGTTTGTAAGTCCAACAGTTATCGAAACTACCAATCCACAATACGAAAGTATGGTTGAAGAAATCTTTGGACCAGTTTTAACGGTATATGTTTACGAAGATAAAAACTGGGAAAAAACTTTAAAATTAGTAGATTCTTCTTCACCATATTCATTAACAGGATCTATTTTCGCTCAAGACCGTTATGCAATTGATGAAGCTTTTAAAGCTTTAGAAAACGCTTCTGGAAACTTCTACATTAATGACAAACCAACTGGTGCCGTAGTTGGACAACAACCTTTTGGTGGAGCTAGAGCTTCTGGAACTAATGACAAAGCTGGTTCTAAAATGAATTTAATGAGATGGGTTTCTGTAAGAAGTATTAAAGAAACTTTTGTTACTCCCAAAGATTACAAATACCCTTATTTAGGATAATTTCAAATCTTAAATCATAAAAAAACCTGAATTTTTCAATTCAGGTTTTTTTTGTTTGAAAAAATTATTCTTTAATAATTTTTTGAGAAGATACCTTATTCTTTTTAGCATCTAAAAGTTCAATAAAATAGTTTCCTTTCGGCAATTGAGAGAAATCAATCTTATTATTATGAACCTCCCCTGTTTGAATCATTTGTCCAGCAAAAGTCAAAATTTTATATGAAGCAACTTTTGCATTATCGCTTATAAAAAGATTTTCTTTAACAGGATTAGGATATAATTTTAATTTTGACAACTGCACTTCCTGAGTATATAAAGCACCTTTATCACCAGCTAAAATCTGCGTATTAGGAGTTGAATTATAAGCATAATCCTTATAAGTAACAGTTCCTGCTGCATCAATTGAAATTCTTATCCACCCATAATAAACATTTGCACCAAGATTTGTCAAATTAAATCTCACCGCTAAATATTTATCTGTATTTACAGGCAAAGTGGCATTACCTTGCCCCCACCCATCAAGAGAAGCATCACCCATTCCATCCCAATTATTAGTGGCATTAATAGGAAAATTAAAATTCACACCAGCTGGAACATCCCAATGGATAGCATCTAAAGCGTGAATATTATTTGCTTGACCGTAATTGTAATAATCTATCGAAACACCAGCGTACCCTACATTAAATTCTGGATTTCCATCAGAATTAAAATCAATAAAAGTTGGAGTTGCATCTGGAATATCTACATACACAATTTGAGAATGCAGAGCTGTTGTTGAAGCCAATAATCCTGCCAGCAGCAGTTTTTTGGTCAAGTTCTTTTTTGAAAATTTGAAATTTGAAAAAAATAGATTTTGTTTCATAAATTATTGAATTTAAAATGTTAATTATCGCCACAAATATATTATTTCAACACATAAATATCAAACGATATGCATTTATTATTAAGAAATTGATAAAATAAAACACTAACTATCAGAAAATCAGAAATCAAAATATCATATTTTTTTACTAAAAATGATAAATAAAAAAGCTCTCAAAAATTTGAGAGCTTTTAGTATTAAAACAGAAAGTAAATTAACCTCCGTATTTATTGTTATAGTCGTTTTGAGAAGCTTTAATAACTTCTTTTGCGTGTTCTGCACCGTAAACTTCCTCAATTCTACATTTTGCAGGTTGGTCTGGAAGATTTTTGTATGTTACGAAATAATGCATTAATCTATTGATTTCTGCTTCTGGAATTTCTGACACATCTCTGAAGTGACCAAAAACTTGATCTCCTACCAATACAGAAATAATTTTGTCGTCAGCTTCTCCACCATCAATCATTTTAAAACCACCAATTGGAACTGCATCTAAAAGCATTCCTCCTGAATGGAAAGTATGAGAACTCAACACCAAAATATCCAAAGGATCATGATCTCCTTCTGTAACATCTGTAGCACCTCTTTCAACCGCTAATTTCATTACTTCTTCCTCACAATATGTTCTTGGAACAAAACCATATAATGCTGGAATAATGTTAGAAAACTTCTGTGGTCTATCCACTTTTAAGTATCCACTTTCTTTATCTACTTCATATTTAATAGTATCTGTAGGAACAATTTCTACAAAAACGTTTACCACTTCTGGCGCATTTTCACCTGCTGAAATCCCATGCCATGGATGTGCTTTAAAATTTGGAATCATATTTAATATTATTTTTTTATTGTTTATGCTACAAGCAAAATCTCTCTTCTTAAGTTTTCCATAGAAGCCAAAATATAATCGTCTCCGTTCATATAATTCATTAAGAAAACAGTTTTAAAGTCTTGCAGATTGGCATTATCACCAATTTCATTATACGTTTTATGAAGTAAATCTAGAATTCCCATTTTAGAATCTACCACATTTTGCCATGCATTTTTAGACATGTACAATTGTTGAGAAGCATTATAATCAAACTCTTCATTAACCGCTTTCTCTGTAAGAAATACAAATTCATGAATCTGTAAATCTTTATCGAATCTTGAGATTAATTGTGAAGGTTTTATTCTCTCCAAAAACAAAGTCATTCTTTCATAAGCTTGAGCTTTATTTTCGGAATTTGATTTTACCGTGAGTAATTTTATCTCCTGATTTTTTAAATTAATATAAGAATGAACAAATTGTCTTAACAAAACCAAAAATGGTATCGCTATAATAAGAGCAAATGCATAAGGTAAGTATTCAGAAAAACTGCCCATTGATAAATTTAAGACTGCAAAATTACTAATATTTTATGAAAAACAGAGAAAAATAAAGAGATAGAACATTTAGATTTATAAATAAAAAAAGCTGTCTCCAAAAAAGGAAACAGCTTAAAAATTATTGGTATATAATTATTTTTTAATAATGAGCTTAGTTGAACCTTGGAAACCTAAACCATCAATATTAACAATATAAACTCCACTTGGTAAATTGTTTGTTGAGATAGCAGCTTTAGACTTAGTATCAACTTTATCAGCTGTTAAAGCCAATTTTCCAGAAGCATCAAACACTTTTACAGAAACGCTACCCATAATTTTTGTTGGGAAATTAATGAAGAACTCGTCTTTTGCCGGGTTAGGATAAATTGTTATGTTATTTTTTCTTGTATCAACGTCCTCTGTTGCTAATAAACATTCCGCTGGTACAGTAAAATCTGCAATTTGGTCATTAATATTATTTTTAAGTCCAGCAGATGCATTTACTCCTAAACCTCTTTTTGCAAAAGTTTTCCAAATCATACATTTATCAGCACCTCCAGTTGCAGCTAAATCAGCAGCTAAAATAGCATCTCTTCCTTCTACAAAACTTGGGTTACAAGGTTGTAGCTTCATACCATCCATCACCATTTGTAATACTCTACTACTACCGTTTGTAGTGTTTGATGTAACATCAGATGCATATCCATACTTGTTAACATAATTCCAGTGTAGATCCCATAACATAGTTGCCCAAACAAATCCAATTGAATGTACATCAGGATTCATCACTCCACCACTATTATATTCCATACCGTTTGTATGATCATATGTAGCATAGTTAACATTAAAATCTGGTGAGTATCTTAGAGGTCTAATTCCTGCGCCATCATTACTTTCACCTCTTGTATAAGTACCAATTCCTCTTGGAATAGAAGCATTATCGCCAGGTTTACTAGTAATCATCAAAGCAAAGAAATCTGACCATCCTTCTCCCATCTGTTCTTTATCAACCGCTTTGTTCAAACAATTATAACCTGTACCGGTTAATCTGTTCGAAATTCCATGTCCATATTCATGAGCGATAATTCCATTATCAAAACTTCCATCTGGAGTAATGCTCTGGGCTGGATCATTCTTTAAAGTTACATTTACTCTAGTTCCTCCATTTATTTGATTAATCATATAAGTTGCCTCCTCATTATTAATAAGAACCGCAGGAATAGTTACAGTAGCATCAGCACCATTCATGTTAGCAATAGGTGTATTAGGTGCAGGATTGTAAACAATTGCTGCTACTGCTCCAGCATTTTGAAGATTTTTAACTTTCAAATCAAAATTACAATTTCCTCTTTTCACTAAACCTATTTTCCCAGCTAAAGATCCCGCTGGTAATGCAGTACATCCTTCCACAACAGGAGATTCTTTAACATCAGCAGTAACACCAGTTGCTGTTAAAGCCGGAGCAAAACCTGCAGTAATCCCCGCCGAAGGCATTCTGTTTTGTGCAGTAGTGGGTGCGTTATAGAATACAAGTTTATTTACTGTAGACCATAAATACATTTGCATTTTAGGATTATAATTGTCTGGAGGTGAAGAGAAATTAGCGTTATTTAATCCTCCGCCATCTTGAGCTTCTGCGTAAACATCATCATCATCTAAACCACCAAGTCCAAAATTTTTATTTTGGAAATTTCTTGCTGGTTCTGTAAATCCAAACTTATAATAAATATCATGCATCATATTATTCATATAGAATAAGTTTGTAACAGATGCTGATCTATTTGCTGCAGGAGTTCCATTTAGACTATATGGAAAATCGAAGTTTCTTGTTGTCCCTCCATTTGGTGAAGTTCCAATCATATTTGTACCATTAGCATCTTCATATGCGTAAACATTATTACCTCTGGTAATTGTATATGAAGTTACACCGTTAGAATGCCAACCTTCTGGTGAAGAAGATGCAATCCAAGGGTTAGTAACAATTGATCTAGATCCAAAAGTAGCGGCTTCAAGAGGTAATTTAAATACATTATAAGATGCTGGATTAGGCACTAAAAGAGAACTTGAATTAGCTTTATTAGAACTATCCCTTAACTCAACTACTGATTCTAGAGACGTATGATTATAATGAACTTCATCATGGAAATGATCGAATGCACCATGATTAAAATTACAAGACAAGTTAAGATCATACCTTTCTAAAACATTACCTGAATTTGCATCTATAATATACACCCAATGACTTGGTGATTTTGGTTGATCAACAATAAATTCATAAGCAAGTTTCAAGTTATCATCAACATTATAATAAACTAGTCTTTGCTTTGCTACATTATTTTTTTCAGTCGTTTTTTCGAAATATTCAGCTATCTGAAAATCGTTAATTTCTGCTATATTTAAATCATTTGCAATAGAATTAAGTGCATCTTTTTTATTTACACTTGCATTTACTGGAGAAGCAGCATTATAATTTTTAACAAAATTATCATTATAATACACAACTTTACCATCTTTTATTAATGCAGTAGATACCGTATTATAAATAGGTAAATTATTAAAAAGCTGAATTGTTTTGATGACAGTTCCGTTCAATGACTTTGATTGATCTACAACGTCTACTTTATATGTATTAAGATTTCTACCTTTAAAGTTTTTCGCAACACTTGTTGAGAAATAGTTCTTAAACACATTTTCGCTATTTTGAGCCTGAAAATAGGTACCACAGGACAATAAAACAGCACAAAAAAGAATCGATAGTTTTTTTACTTTCATATTACTTTCATTAAAATCGAACGAATATACAATAAATCCAGCAACATAAATGTTTTTTTATCAATTTTTAAGAGAAATACATCATTATCCTAAAAAAGCATAAAAAAAAAAGACGAAAACATAGTTTCCGTCTTTAATATTCAATAAGTTACACTCCATTAAAGAGTCTCTTTCAACCAGTCAAAAAACTCTCTTTGCCATACCAATCCGTTATGAGGATGCAACACCCAATGGTTTTCATTTGGGAAATACACAAACTTAGATTTCAAACCTTTCAACTGAGCAGCTTGAAAAGCTTCTTGTCCTTGCTCGTAAGGAACTCTATAATCAATTCCTCCTTGAATAACCATAATAGGTTTGTTCCATTTTTCTACAAAATTACTAGGATTAAAATCTGTATAAGCTTTAGGTTGCGGTTTTTCCCATGGAGAGCCTAAATCCCAATTGGCAAACCAAAGTTCTTCTGTTGTCAAATACCAAGACTTCATATCAAATAATCCATCATGAGCTATGAAAGTTTTAAATCTATTCTCATGAATTCCCGCCAACATAAAAACGCTATAACCACCATAACTAGCACCTACTGCTCCCATTCTATCACCATCAACATAAGGTAAAGTTTTAGCATAATCTGCAGCTGACAAATAATCTCTCATCGGTTGTCCACCCCAATCTCTAGAAATTTCCTCATTCCATTTTGTTCCCCAACCTGGCATTCCTCTTCTATTAGGAGCAACAACAATGTATCCATTAGCGGCCATTAATGCAAAATTCCATCTTACACTAAAAAACTGCGTTAAACCAGATTGTGGACCACCTTGACAGTATAATAAAGTAGGATATTTTTTATTCGGATCAAAATTTGGTGGATAATGAAACCACACTCCCATTTCTTTTCCATCTGAGGTTTTCACCATTTTAAGTTCAGATTTCCCTTGGGCTAATTTCCTATAAACATCTTTATTAATATTGGTTATCTGAGAAAGTTCACCATTTTTAAGGTTTACAGAAAACACATCAGCATTGTGATTAATATCTGTTTTTGAAACCAATAAAGAAGTTTTTGTTTGCGCAAAAATATCATTTACATCAAAGTTACCATTGGTAATTTGAGCCACTTTTTTGCTTTTGGTGTCCACAGAAAACAATTGCTGAGTTCCTCTAAAAGCAGTTGTAAAATAAATTACTTTTGAATTTTGTCCCCAAAAAACATTTCCAGAAACAGTTTCATCCCAAGATTTTGTAAGATTTTGAGTTTCACCAGACTTCCAATCCATGATTTTAATATCATTTTTATCCGCTTCATAGCCATCTCTTGCCATGCTCAACCACATTAGAGAACTTCCATCTGGACTGAATTTAGGTGCTACATCATAACCTTTATTAGATTCAGTAAGGTTTTTCACATTTCCCGTTGCAAGATTGTATGCAAAAATATCTGTGTTGGTAGATTGTGAATATTCTTTTCCTGTTTTAGGCTTTGTAACGTATAAAAGTTGAGTAGAATCTGGACTCCAAACGAAATCTTCAGCTCCACCAAAAGGACGTTGTGGCGAATCCCACATTTTACCTTCCAATAAATCTTTAGCTTTTTCTACACTTTCAGCAACATTTACTACAAAAACATGGTTGTATTTTCCTTCATTAAAATAATCCCAATGTCTATGGTTAAGGTCATTATAAACATAAGCTGTAGTTTTTGGAGTATCTGAGAATTTATCTTTTCCCATCACTTTTTCAACCAAAACCTGCTTACTGAAAGCTATTTTTTTACCATCTGGAGAAATAACAAGATTGTCAACTTCACCTATGGTATAAAATTCTGTCCATGTTTTGCCATCATCTTTAGAAATAAAAATTTTATCACCTTCCACTGCATACAATCCATTTTTATCCCATTGTAAAATACTTTTTTTTCCTAAGTTAAACGCAGCAGATTGACCATTAAGAATATTTAAACTAAAATTTCTATTATTCGTTTTCTCAGTCTTTAAATCTACTTGGCCCACCTTATAAATAAGAGAAGACTGATTAGGAGAAACCGCCTGAACACTTATCTTTTTTAAAGTCCAAAGAATTTCAGGAGTCATCATTTGTTGTGCATTCATGAGCATTGGAGCAGCCAAAGCCACTAAAGTATGTTTTATTTTCATTGAAACTATTCTTGTTTTCAAAATTACTTAAAATAGAATTGTTTTCAAAATAAGAAACTAAACCTAAAATAAAAAAACAGCCTAAAAAAAAGCTGTTTTTAATTGTATATTTTTATGGGTAATCTTAATCATCATTAGGTTTAAATATGCTGCTTAATACAGAAGTAACAATGGATAATAAAATACTAAATAGAAACGCCCACCAAAATCCGTCAATCTTCATTCCATCAATAAAATAGTCTGCAATTAAGAACACCACAGCATTAATCACCAAAGAGAAAAAACCTAAGGTAAGAATAGTGAGTGGAAGTCCAAAAATACGTAAAATAGGTCTCACAACAATATTGAGTACACCTAGGACAATAGCTAAAATAATAGCCGTAGAAAACCCTTCAATGTGAATTCCGGGTAAAACTTGTTCCAATAAATACGCTGAAATAGCAGTAATAAGTAAATTAATTATAAGATTCATATGATTATTATTTGGACTTACTATATCAATTATGTTGCCAATGATGGGAAAATCTTCAGTATTTATGCCCTAAAATAGGAAATTCAAACTGATTTATCTCATTAATTGGTTATTGGTTCAATGAGATTCGAAAGACTGAACGTTCCAAAAATCGTCTTGATTTTCGAAGAAAAGACAATGTATCCATGAATCTAGCGACATCATTTCTAATGTTTTTTCTGGAATGGATTGAAATTCGGTTTCAAAAAAAGATTTTGGTATTTGAATGCTGGATCGGTCTATAATTAATACATTTTGCGGGTTATAAAAAACGTATTTTTGAATATCAGAATTTGTTGTTATTAACTTTCTTCCCGATGCTAAAGCTTCGAAAGTACGCATTGTTAAACCCTTCTGAAATGGTTTATTGATATCTAAAACCGAGAAAGATTTTTGATATTTTTCTATAATTTCCTGATGAGATAACTTATTAAAACTTAGTTTTTTAATATCAAATTTTCTTAAAGTTTTATCGAAAATCTTCTTTAAAAAGAACGCTGTTTTACCAGGTGCAAAATAATAAAAATAGGTTTTCAGATGATAAGAATTGCATTTTTCTCTCACCTTTTCACCAATAATATAACGATCTGTGTGCGCACTCCCAATGAATATTAAATCGAACTCGTTTTTGGATTTTTTTGGGGAATTCCTATACTCATCTATGAAAAACAAGGGACGAAAATGTAAATTAAATTTTACAGCATCTTTAGGTTCAAAGGTGAAATTTTTATCAAAATAAGGATACAATTTCAAAAACTTAGGATATTCAGCGGCGGCATCGTAAGAATAAAAAATTTTTGTTGCGTTGGGATTTTTCTCCACAAATTCCTCTAAAAAAAAATGAGGAATAGTTTCGCCCTTAATTAATAAAAAGAAATCGTAATTTTTATTATTAATTTTATGAAGAATTTTTTGATAATAACTTCTAATTTTCGTTTCATAAAGACTGCTTTTCACTCGAATAATTCCTTTTGTGAAAACAGAATCCGAAGGTCTTTCATTAAAAAAATCTACTTCGGCACCTAATTCTTTAAGGCGTTTAATGATGGCTATTTCATAATTAAAAAAATTAGCCGTTAGAAAAAGTATTTTTTTACCATGTAGAGTCATCATTTCAATAGTCCTTTTTCTTTCATTTCCTCGAGGGATTTCTCAAAATAATTCTCAGGAATTGGTTGATTAAGAACCCAACGCGTGAATCTATCTATCCCTTCCTCAAAACTTATTTTGGGGGTAAAGTTTAAGAGTTTCTTCATTTTTACTAAATCCGCAAAATTGTGTCGAATATCCCCTATTCTAAAATGCCCGGAAACATTAATATCCACATTTTTTTTATACTTATTGGTTAAAACCTTAGCCACTTCCAAAACTGAAGTAGAAACTCCCGTTCCAACATTAATAACTTCATTATCTGCTGCATCCAATTCTAAACTTCTTATGGTTGCTTCCAGCACATCATCAATAAAGATAAAATCGCGCGAAGGGAGTCCATCTTCAAAAACATTTATTGGTTTATCACTTAGAATTTGATTAGAAAAAACAGATAAAATTCCAGTATAAGGATTTCTTAGCGCTTGTCCATCTCCATAAACATTCTGGTAGCGTAAAATAACATATTTAAGTGCTTTAGTTTCGCAACATAATTTAAGCATTTGCTCTTGTTGAAGCTTGGTTAAGCCATAAAAGGAAACAGGATGGAGTTTTGAATTTTCATCGGTAGGAAATGCTTGTAAAATCTTACCTTCCTCATCGGTCATTTCAAAGAAGCCTTGCTCCATTTGTTGAGAAAGTCTTTGATTTGGATACACAAATTCTGAAGATGAGTTTACATATTTACCTTCACCATAAACAGCTCTGGAAGAGGAAAGAATAATTTTTTGAACATTATTTTCATCATTCATTAAGGCATCTAAAAGAACTGCTGTTCCCGTAACATTTACCCTATTGTATCTTTCAATTTCATACATGGATTGTCCAGTACCCGTTTCCGAAGCAAGATGAATGACCGCTTGTTTATTTTGAAGAGCTTTCAAAACATCTTCTTTATTGGTAACATCTCCTTTAATGAAATGAACTTTATCTTTAATATTCAAATACAATTGCGAATCTAATTCAGGATTTTCCCCATGAATTTGCTCTGATAAATTATCTAAAACCGTTACAGAATAACCTTTTTTTACAAGAGCTAAAGATAAATTACTTCCAATGAAACCCGCTCCACCAGTAATAAGTATATGTTGTAATTTTTTCACCATTTAGATTTCTAAAAACATCTTTATTTCCCTTGTAATTTCAAGTATTGATTTCTGAGGAGTCTGAAAATGTATTTTGCTTTATAAAAAACTCTATACAGACTCCACTCAATAAAGTTAATTCTTTTATCGTGATACATCTCTTTTAAATTTTTCGTAAAACCTTTCTCCATTTCATGAAGGTTACCCGACAATCCAGACACTCCAAAAGTTCTTTTACCTCCGCCAGCAATAATTAACTCCTCGTCTAAAATATACAATTTATTATGAAGTGAGACTTTCAGCCAATAATTAATATCCTCTGCATACCTCTGATTCTCGTCAAAAAAACCTGTATTTTCTAAAATTTTACGTTTAAACATAACTGTAGGTGGTGAAGTTTCGTTTCTAAACATCAGTTTTCTAAAACTTACCTCCACCAAACCATTATTGTCCACATAATAAGGGAAAAGTATTTTATGATGGCTTCTTCTGGTTGCTAATAAATCAATATTCAGTTCTTCATTTTGAAGGTAAAGAAGTTGGCGCTCAATCTTCTGGGGCAACCAAATATCATCTGAATCTAATAAAGTTAAAATTTCACCTTTTGCATTCTTCAATCCAGTGTTTCTAGCTGAAGATACCCCATTATTTTCTTGATGAATAAGCTGTATATTGAGTTGTGGATGTTTTTGTATATAATCCTTCACCAACGCAGAACTATCATCCACAGAACCATCGTCCACCACAATAATTTCAAAATCACCTTTGTAAGTTTGAGTGCGAACACTTTCTAATGCATTCAGAATTGTTTTTTCTGAGTTGTACATAGGAATTATTACGGATATTAATTCTCTCATCTAAAATGCAATAACAATTTTAGTTCTTTTCGTTATAAGGTAAGCGATTTTGTATAGATCTTCCTAAGGAAATTTCATCAGCATATTCCAGTTCATCACCCACAGAAATTCCTCTTGCAATGGAGGAAAACTTCACGTTTTTATCCTTAAATTTCTTGTATATATAATAAGCAGTTGTATCGCCTTCCATGGTAGCACTAAGAGCAAAAATAAGTTCTTTTACACTTCCTTCTTCTAATTTTTTTTCAATACTGGGAATATTTAATTGGCTTGGCCCTACTCCTTCCATTGGTGAAATTTTACCTCCTAAAACCAAATATTTACCCGAAAATTTCCCAGTATTTTCAATCGCCATAACATCTCTTACATCCTCCACCACGCAAAGCAATTCATCTGTTCTCCTTGGGTTGCTGCAGATTTCACAATAATCTAAATCTGAAAAATTATGACAGCTTTTGCAATACTTAATATTGTTGACCAAATTAATTACCGAATTCCCTAAATTGATAGCACGTATATTAGGTTGTTTCAATAAATGCAAAGCCAACCTTAGAGCTGTTTTTTTTCCAATTCCTGGAAGCCCAGAAATTTCCTCTACTGCTTTAGCTAAAACCTTACTCGGATAATCCATAATTGCAAAAATAAGGATAAATACACCGATTAATAAATAATTTATATCTAAATTCATCAATTTTTCTTCAAAAAAACTATCTTTGAGCAAACTCACTATAAATGATTCTTAAAAATCTCAATTACCCATTAGATTTCAAATTTAAAATTACAACCATATCTAGCGATTTTAATATTACCGATAGAAACGGAAATTATGTTGCTTATGTGCGTTCAAAAATCTTCAAATTAAAAGACGATGTTATTGTTTACAATAATGAATCTAAATCTCAGGAACTTTTCAGAATTAAAGCCAATCAATGGATAGATTTTAATGCGTCTTATGCTATTACTGATATCCAAAATGGAAAAAATTTTGGAAAACTGGCAAGAAAAGGAATGAGATCTTTCTGGAAATCGCATTATGATATTATTGATGGAAATGACAAGGTAAAATACCATATCACAGAAGAAAATCCCTGGGTAAAAATTTGGGATAGTTTGGTGGGAGAAATTCCTTTAGTTGGGATGTTCACAGGATATTTCTTAAATCCGTCTTATGTGGTAAAAGATAACGCTGGAAAAAAATATTTTAAACTTAAAAAAATGCCTTCATTAATTGGAAGACGTTTCCAACTGGAAAGACTTATAGATATTGATGACGAAGAGGAAAGTTTAGTCATTCTATCTTTCTTAATGATGGTGCTTTTAGAAAGAGCAAGAGGATAAATTTAAAAAGTATGAGAAAATTAATTGTAATTGTAGCAGTTTCAATGTGTATAATAAGCTGCAAAAAAGACAAAGAAAATATTAACGTAAATTCTTCCGCAAATATTGAAAATACTACACAAAAAGGAAGTATTTTAATTGAGGAGCTACCTTTTCCTGAAGAAGTTACAGAATGTGCTTGTTATTTCGCCAAAGACCAATCCGATTTTAATTCGGAAAAATACATTTATGTGGATGACGCAGGTGAAAACGCCTTTGCAAAGCTAGATGGTGAAAGAAGAACGATGAAATTAATCTCTTCAAGTTCTTTTGAAGATGATTCTGAAAGTATTATCAAAGAAATAGAAAGCAATGAGTATAAAATCTCCATTAAAGCAAAAAAAATAAAAGAAAATCCAGAAGCGATGGTCTTTGAAGGGACAATGACAGTTGAACAACCTACTGGTGAAAAGGTAACCACTCCTATCTACGGAGAATGCGCCTGTTAAAACATAAAAAAAACAAAGTATGCTTCTAAATCTTTTAGGAGCATTTTTTTTATTTGTAAATTTGAAAAAAATAAATATTTATGCCACTATCAAACATAGAACCTCAGATAGTTTGGAAGAATTTTTCTAAACTGAATGAGATTCCAAGACCTTCTAAAAAAGAAGGAAAAGTAATAGAGTTTATTAAAAACTTTGGCGAAAACTTGGGTTTAGAAACCAGAGTTGATGCTGTAGGAAATGTAATTATTAAAAAGCCTGCAACCGCTGGAATGGAAGACAGAAAACCTATCGTGATGCAATCTCACCTAGATATGGTTTGTCAGAAAAACAACGATGTGAATTTCGATTTTGAAACTCAAGGTATCGAAATGTTTGTAGATGGAGACTGGGTAAAAGCAAAAGGAACTACTTTGGGAGCAGACAACGGTTTAGGTGTAGCTTCTATTATGTCTGTTTTGGAAAGCAATGACATTCCACATCCAGCTTTAGAAGCTTTGTTCACTATTGATGAAGAAACAGGTATGACAGGAGCTATAGGACTGCAACCTAACGAGTTACACGGAGAAATTTTATTGAATTTAGATACCGAAGAAGACGATGAAATTGATATAGGTTGTGCAGGAGGAATAGATGTTACCGCTACTCAAAACTACGAAACTCAAGATATTACGAATGATGTGGTGAAAATTTACATCAAAGGATTACAAGGTGGTCACTCTGGAATGGATATCGATAAAGGTTTTGGGAATGCAAATATTCTTTTAGGAAGACTTCTTTTCCAAGGAATTGATAACCAAATCCAATTGATTTCTGTTGATGGTGGCGGATTAAGAAACGCTATTCCAAGGGAAGCTGTAGCTTACATTTCTGTAGCAAATGTTCAGGAATTTTTAAACAAAGCCAATGTGTTAAAATCTGAAATCCTTGAAGAGTTCGCAAGCATTGAAAAAGATTTATCTATAAGTATTGAAAAAGATTCAAGTTCAGAAAAAGCAATATCTCACGAAGATTCTAAAAAAATTATTTGGGCATTAAAAACCTTACATAATGGTGTTTACAGAATGAGTCCAGATGTTGCTGGTTTAGTGGAAACCTCTAACAATGTTGCAAGAGTTGAACTTAAAAATGGGGCTTTAAAAATCTTAAACCTTTGTCGTTCATCTGTAGAATCTTCAAAAATGGATGTTGCTGAGCAATTAAAATCTGTTTGCGAATTGGCTGGAATCAATGTGAAATTCAGTGGGTCTTATCCAGGTTGGAAACCTCTTCCTGGTTCTGAGATTGTAAAAATAATGGAGAAAATTTATGAAGAAAAATTCCAATCAAAACCTCATGTGGTAGCTTGTCACGCAGGATTAGAATGCGGAATTATTGGAGCTAACTATCCAAAAATGGAAATGGTAAGTTTTGGGCCAACCATCAAAGGAGCTCACTCTCCTGATGAAAGAGCAAACATTCCTTCTACACAAAAATTCTGGGGTTTTCTAAAAGATATTTTAGCGAATATTCCTAAGAAATAATTTAAAAATAAAAAACTCCCATAATTTGGGAGTTTTTTTTGACTTCTTATCTATTTAATTTTTGTCTTGATTCAAAAAAGAGTAAAGTTGTAAACGTATTCTAAAAAAGTCAAAGACTTACAAGCCATCACCATCCAAAAGATTTCCTAAACCTCCTAAAATACTTCCTTGCTCTTTACCTTTTGTTGTTCCATATTGCAAAATTCTTCCCGCTAATCTAGAAATAGGCAACGTTTGAATCCATACTTTCCCTGGACCTCTTAACTGAGCGAAAAACAAACCTTCACCTCCAAAAATGGTATTTTTAATTCCCCCAACAAACTGGATATCATAATCTACGGTATGCGTAAAAGCAACAATACAACCCGTATCTATTTTTAAAACTTCACCCGCTTTAAGTTCTTTTTCAATAACGTGTCCACCACTATGCACAAAAGACATCCCGTCACCTTCCAGTTTTTGCATAATGAAACCTTCACCTCCAAAAAGTCCAGTTCCTAATTTCCTTTGAAACTCAATACCTATAGAAACGCCTTTTGCAGCGCAAAGAAAACTATCTTTCTGACAAATTACTTTTCCTCCTAATTCAGATAAATCCAACGGAATAATTTTCCCAGAATAAGGAGCCGCAAAGGTTACCAGTCTTTTCTGATGATCTGTATTGGTAAAAATAGTCATAAAAAGATTTTCTCCAGTAAGCATTCTTTTTCCTGCTGAAAAAAGTTTTCCCATAATTCCTTTTTCATTTCCATCGCCAAACATGGTTTCCATATTAATACCTTCCGTCATCATCATAAAACTTCCGGGTTCAGAAATAACACTTTCTTTTGGATCTAGTTCTATTTCCACACATTGCATTTCCTCACCATAAATCTTATAATCAATTTCGTGATTTGTCATAATTCTAGTAATTTTTTTAGTTGAACAATATTACAATTTTAAGCTGTATTTCCGAAAAAAAATCTATCTTAGGGTGTATTAATTCTTTCAAAAATGCTTATCCCTTCTAAACTTCCCAATGTTGGTTTAACAATATTTTCTCAGATGTCTCAATTAGCAGCTGAACATCAAGCCATTAATTTATCTCAAGGTTTTCCAGATTTTATGCCTGATGAAAAATTACTGAAATCCATAGGAAGTTATGCAGAAAAAGGATTCAACCAATATTCACCTTTAGGAGGTGTACAGGTTTTAAGAGAAAAAATTGCTCAAAAAATTGAAGATTCTCATCAATCTATTTATCATCCTGATACTGAAATTACAATTACTGCAGGAGCTACGCAAGCTATTTTTACCACTATTGCTGCTTTTGTGCAAAAAGGAGATGAGGTAATTATTTTTGAACCCGCTTATGATTGTTACGAACCTAGCATTGAACTTTTTGGGGGAATTGTAAAGCGTTTTCAGATGAAAGCGCCCGATTATGAAATTAATTGGCAGGACGTAAAAAATTTGGTAACTGATAAAACAAAAATGATTGTTCTCAACAATCCCAACAATCCATCTGCAACCATTTTAAAAGAAAATGATATTCAGGAGCTTATTAATATTGTAAAAGGAACAAATATTATTATTTTAAGCGATGAGGTGTATGAGAATATTGTTTTTGATTGTAAAAAACACCTTAGCGTTTCCTCTTATCCAGAGCTTAAGAAAAGAAGTATTATTACGGCTTCTTTTGGAAAACTTTTTCATATTACAGGTTGGAAAGTTGGTTATTGCGCAGCTCCAAAAGAATTGATGAGTGAATATAGAAAAGTGCATCAATTCAATGTTTTTTGCGTAAATACACCTGCGCAAATGGCTATTGCAGAGTTTTTAGAGAATAAAGAACATTATTTATACTTGAACGATTTTTTCCAGGAGAAAAGGGATTTTTTAAGAAAAGGATTGGAATCTACAAAATTTGAAATCCTAAATTGCGAAGGAACTTATTTTCAAGCGGTTCGTTATAACCAAATTTCTGATAAAAATGATTTTTATTTTGCCAAAGAACTTACCATAAAAAACAAAGTAGCAACAATTCCGTTTTCTGCTTTTTATAAAGCTCAATTGGACGAAAAAGTAATCCGTTTATGTTTTGCAAAAAAGAAGGAAACTTTGGAAAAAGCCTTAGAAAATCTATTGAAATTGTAAATTAAATTAAAGGTGACATTAACCTCGCCAAATGCTCAAAAAACACTTTGCTTTTTGGTCTTTTTGTCCAGTCTTTAAGAAAGATTTCCTTGCTGTCTTTTAAATCATACTCAAATGCTTCAAATAGTTTTTGATTAATTTTTTGATCATACACCAACGTATTCACTTCAAAATTAAGTTCCTGACTTCTCACGTCCATATTTGCGGTTCCTACCACAGCTAAATCATCATCTACCAACATGGTTTTAGCATGAACAAATCCTTTTTTGTAGAAGAAAATTCGAACATTAGCTTCCAATAATTCTCCATAATAAGAATAAGCAGCGGAATTAACAATAAGAGAATCACCTTCTTCTGGAACTAACAAACGAACATCAACACCTGCTGTAGCCTGTTGTTTAATAGCATTGAGAACAGATTCTACAGGAATAAAATAAGGAGTCGTGATATAAATTCTTTTTTTAGCCGAAAAAATAGATGAAACCGTACTCAACATAATTGCGGGTTTCATGTCTGGACCAGTTGGAGCAACTTGGATTACTTGATCTGAAGAAGTTTCAAAATCGTAATCGAAATATTTTTCATCTACATTAATCATTTTTTCGGTAGCGAACATCCAATTGGTGAAAAACATAAACTGAAAATAAAAAGCTCCATTTCCTTTAATATACAAATGCGTATCTCGCCAATACTGAAAGTTGTTAGGATTGATATATCGGTCTGAAACATTAATTCCGCCTGTAAAAACCTCTCTCCCATCTACAATAATTATTTTTCTGTGATCACGGTAATTAACACGATTTGCAAGAATTTTAAATTTAATTTTGTTAACAGGTGAAACTTGAACTCCCGCTTCTTTAAGTCTGTTCAAAAGCTTTTTCCCTATTTTGTTGCTTCCCAAATCATCATACAAAAAACGAACTTCAACTCCTTCTAAAGATTTTTGAATTAAGAGATCTGCCAATTGATTTCCCACCTCTTCATTGGCGTAAATATAATATTCTAAATGAATATGATGTTGGGCTTTTTTAATACTTTCAAAAACTTTTGGGAACTTTTCTTCACCATTAATCAATAATTCCACTTCATTGCCTTGTGAAAGTGGTGAATGAACAGCATTAAACAAAAAATCGGTAGTGCTTTGGTATTTTTCGAGAAGAGAGAATTTATCTGAAAGAACTTTCCGATGAGTTTCCTCAATATATTTTTTTATTTGATTGTAGATGGTTTCGTTTTTTTCAATTTTAAAAGTATAAAATTTATTTTTCTTAAAATTAACCCCAAAAACAAAGTAAATAACAATACCGATAACGGGTAAAAAAATAATGAGAAGAAGATACGCCAAAGTTTTACTAGCCGTTTTGGTATCCATAATAATTTTTGCTGCCAACAAAATAACAGCTATAAAATAAACAGATTCTAAGCCTAGAATAATGTATGGATAGTAGTCTCCCAATAATTCTTTCATGCAGACGTCTTTTACTCAAAAATAATAAAAAAACACCTTCTGATGAAGGCGTTTTCTATTTTTAAAATAAAATATTTCTTAAACGTTAAACCTGAAATGCATGATGTCACCATCCTGAACAATATATTCCTTGCCTTCCACACCTAATTTTCCAGCTTCTTTTACTTTAGCTTCAGAACCATAGTTCATAAAATCCTCATATTTAATAACTTCCGCACGAATAAAACCTTTCTCAAAATCTGTATGGATAACTCCTGCAGCTTGAGGCGCCGTCCAACCTTGTCCGATAGTCCAAGCTCTTACTTCTTTAACACCTGCTGTAAAATAAGTTTGAAGTTTCAATAAATCATACGCTTTTCTGATCAAACGGTTTACACCTGGTTCAGTTAAGCCTAATTCATCTAAGAAAATTTCTCTTTCTTCATACGTTTCCAACTCGTTAATATCGGCTTCAATTTGAGCTGCAAGAACTACGACTTCTGCATTTTCATCTTTCGCCATTTCTTCAATCTTCCCTACCCATTCGTTACCGTTTTTAATAGAATTTTCGTCTACATTACAAACATAAAGAACTGGCTTATTTGTTAGCAATTGAACTTCTGCAATAATAGATTCAGTAAGATCGTTAGTAGCAAATTCTCTTGCATTTTTACCATCTTCAAGGTGTTTTTGTAATCCTTGAAGCGTATCGTAAGCTAAGAGGTCTTCTTTTTTACCAGATTTAATGAACTTTTTAGCTTTTTCCACAGCTTTACCCACTGTTTCTAAATCTTTTAATTGAAGTTCAATATCAATAATTTCTTTATCTCTTAAAGGATCTACAGAACCTTCTACGTGAACAATATTTCCGTTATCAAAACATCTTAAAACATGAATAATAGCTTCACATTCTCTGATATTTGCTAAGAATTGGTTACCAAGACCTTCCCCTTTGCTCGCTCCTTTTACAAGACCTGCAATATCTACAATTTCCACCACTGCAGGAAGAACTCTTTCTGGTTTTACAATTTTCTCCAACTCAAACAATCTGTTATCTGGAACAGAAACTGTTCCTAAGTTAGGTTCAATAGTACAAAATGGATAATTAGCAGATTGTGCTTTTGCGTTACTTAAACAGTTAAAAAGAGTTGATTTACCTACATTCGGTAATCCTACGATTCCACATTTCATTTTTACAAAGGTATTTGGTAGCAAAAGGAATTGATCCTAAAATGCTGTATGTTACAGTTTAAAAGTGTGCAAAGATAATGATTTTAAAAATGCTTTAACAATAATTATAAACACCAACAAAAAATCAACCCTAAAAAGAGTTGATTTTTATTGAATTAATGATTTTTACTTCACTTTTTTAGCGATATAATCACTTTCATTGCTTAATCTATCAATGGCTTTTACAGCAATTGCATTTAAAGTTTTACCATTTTTCTGTTTCGTTATGATTTCAGAACGGGTTTTTCCATCTACAAAACTCATTTCCCAATCGTTATCATATCTTTTGAAAACTGCCCATTTAGAAACCAATAAAAATTGATTACTAGACCATATTGCAGAAACGGTATTACCACTTTCTGTAATATTTAAGGTTGGTTTTGCAACTACCTCATGCTTTAACCATGAACTAATTGGCGATAAAGCAGGTTCTTTATAAGAAATATTTTTAAGTGTAGATTCCATTGCGGGACTTTTTGTAATCCCAGCGATACTCCAATGTATTGCTCCTTTGCTATTCAATAAAATCTGACGAGTTTCTGTAATTTGATTGGCAATTTCTGTAGGACGGTTGGATGTTTTAATTTCTACCGTGTTTAAACCTGGCCATAAATGCCTATTAAAAGTATTTTCTTGCTGCCACCATTTTAATAAAGCTGGAAAACTCTGTCCAGTAGAATTAATAGGCCAATACAATTGAGGTGCAAAATAATCTACCCAACCTTTATTCAACCATAATTTAGCATCTGCATACAATTCGTCATATTGTGAAGAACCTGTAACACCAGTTGGAAAACCCGGTTTCCAAATTCCGAATGGACTGATTCCGAATTTCACATAATTTTTTTCGGCTTTAATTTCTTTATAAATACGTTCTACAAATCGGTTAACATTATCCCTTCTCCAATCTGCTCTAGAAAGTGTTCCTCCAGTATTTTTATAAGCATTCCAAGTTGCAGAATCTGGAAAATCTGCACCACCATTATAGCTTGCATAAGGATAAAAATAATCATCAAAATGCAATCCGTCTATATCATATCTTTTTACAATATCTTTTACCACCGCAGAAGCATGATCTTGAGTTTTCTGACTTCCTGGATCAAACCAATACATTCCGTTTCTTAATCTTATCGTAATATCAGACATTTTTTTTGCTAAAGATTCTGAAGTTACCTTTCCACCATTGGAATGATGAGCACGGAATGGATTTAACCATACATGAATTTCCATTCCCCTTTTATGCGTTTCATCAATCCAAAATTGTAATGGATCATAATAAGGATTGGGAGCTTTACCCGTAGTACCCGTTAAATAATAAGACCAAGGCTCTAAAGAACTATTATACAAAGCATCTCCCGAAGGGCGCACTTGAAAAATAACAGCATTAAAATTAGAATTTTTAAGTAAGTCTAAAAGTTTTATTGCTTCTTGTTTTTGTTCTTCAGTGGATAAATTATTTCTTGAAGGCCAATTGATATTTGCAACACTTGCAATCCAAGCGCCACGAAATTCTCTATTGATTTCGGGAAGACTCACCTTATAATCATTAGCATCTATTGGTGCATTGATAACAAGTTTGGGCGGATTAGTAACACTTGTTCCAGAAATAGATGTAGAGGTTGTTTTTTTGACTGTTGTATTGGAAGTCGCTTTATTTTTAACCGAACATGAGCTTAATGACAAAGTAAAAAGCCCTGCAATTGCAGTATATTTTAGAAGTATCTTGTTCATATATTGCAAAAATACGCTATTTTTTTAAGATAAAATTTTCATTGATAATAGGTTCGGCTGCAAACTTTGTTTGCAGCCGAACCTATTATCTTATAATACAATTAAAAATTAGATTGATGCTTCATCAGGAATTTGGTTAGCATCAAAAGTATCATTACTAAAAGCTAAAACTGGAATAAAAATAAAACCTAAGAAAAACAACAATAAAGTGTACAAAGGTGTTTCTTTATTAAATCCTTTTGCTAGATTATTATTTACCACCCATGATGCATAAAGATTTACTAATGGGATAAAGAAAAGAATGATAAACCAAAGTGGTTTTTTAACAACTTGTAGCAAAACAATGATGTTATATAATGGAATAAAAGCTGCCCAAGCATTTTCTACTCCTGCTTTTTGGAAAATTTTGTACATGCAAAATCCATAAAATAAAAAGACAAGTAGATAGAAAATCATTACTCCTAACCCAAAACCAGCTGCTGCAACTCCAGATCCAGCATTATACGACGCATCGTATTGCAAAATAGTTAAATTCATAAGTTTGTTTTTTTTAATGTTAAAGGTAAAAATAGAAAAAAAAACAACATAATATGCAAAAAATTAAATTTCAGGTCATAAAAAAGCTCCAGAAATCTGGAGCTTTTATATATATAACAAATTCTTAATCTGCTTTTGCCATTCTTTCAGCACGTTTTCTATCTTCTTCAGATAAGATTTTCTTTCTCATACGGATGAAGTTTGGCGTTACCTCAATCGCTTCATCAGCTTGGATATATTCCATACATTCTTCTAATGAGAATAAGATTTTTGGAGCAACACCAGTATCTTTATCTTTACCAGCGGCACGCATGTTGTTCAATTGTTTTGCTTCTACGATGTTTACTACCAAATCTCCTGGTTTATTTTGCTCACCGATAATCATCCCTGTGTAGATTTCTTCACCTGGATCTACGAAGAACTTGCCTCTATCTTGTAGTTTGTTGATTGAATATTCAGTGGCTGGACCAGTCCCTTTACTTACCAACACTCCATTGTTTCTTCCTGGAATAGCACCTTTAAAAGGCTTATATTCTGTGAAACGGTGCGCCATGATAGCTTCACCTGCAGTTGCTGTCAACATTTGAGAACGCAATCCGATAAGACCTCTTGAAGGAATCTCGAATTCCATATGTTGCATTTCACCTTTAGTTTCCATAATGTGAAGGTCACCTTTTCTTTGAGTTGCTAAATCGATAACTCTTGAAGCAAATTCTTCAGGAACATCTACCACCAAAGATTCGTATGGCTCGCATTGTACACCATCAATTTCTCTTAAGATAACTTGTGGCTGACCAATTGTCATTTCATACCCTTCTCTTCTCATCGTTTCAATAAGAACTGACAAGTGAAGAATACCTCTACCGAAAACTAAGAATGTATTAGCATCATCCGTTTGTTGAACTCTTAATGCTAAATTCTTCTCTAATTCTTTTGTTAATCTTTCTTTAAGGTGGTTAGAAGTAACATATTTACCATCTTTACCAAAGAAAGGTGAATTGTTGATAGAGAATGTCATGTTCAACGTTGGCTCATCAATCGCTGTTCTTTCCAATGGTTCAGGATTTTCCAGGTCTACGAAAGAATCTCCAATTTGGAATGCATCGAAACCTACAACCGCACAGATATCTCCAGCCTTTACTTCAGTTACTTTTTTCTTTCCTAATCCTTCAAAAACGTAAAGTTCTTTTACTTTTCCTTTTACAATTTTTCCACCATCCTGAGCAAGACCAATCCATTGTCCTTCAGATACTGAACCTCTAGTCACTTTTCCGATAGCAATTCTTCCTAAGAAAGAAGAGAAATCTAAAGAAGTGATTTGCATTTGCAAGTTACCTTCCATCGTTTTTGGTTCCGGAACATATTGTAAAACACCATCCAAAATTGGTAAAATACTATCTGCTGGCTCCAACGAGGTGTTGAACCAACCTTGTTTTGAAGATCCGTAGAATGTTGGGAAATCCAATTGCTCTTCCGTAGCATCTAAAGCAAAGAATAAATCGAATACTTTGTCATGAACTTCTTCTGGACGACAGTTTGGCTTATCAACTTTATTAATAAGAACAATAGGTTTCAAGCCTAATTCTAGAGCTTTTTGAAGTACGAATCTTGTTTGTGGCATGGGTCCTTCAAAAGCATCTACTAATAAGATAACACCATCAGCCATTTTCAATACTCTTTCTACTTCACCTCCGAAATCGGCGTGACCAGGTGTATCAATAACGTTGATTTTTGTATCTTTATAAGTAACAGAGATGTTTTTTGATAAAATAGTAATCCCTCTTTCTCTTTCAAGGTCATTGTTATCCATAATTAACTCCCCAGATTCCTGATTTTCTCTAAAAATATTGGTAGCATGGATAATTTTGTCCACCAAAGTAGTTTTACCATGGTCAACGTGGGCGATAATCGCAATATTACGAATGTTTTGCATATAAGATTTTTACGGGTGCAAAATTAAGCAATTTTAGCGAAAAAACATTTTATTATAGAAATAATTAACATTTTGATAATAAGATTTCTATAATGACGAAACTGAAACATAAACTAATACCGCTTGTAAAAGGACTATTAAACCAAATTTTATAACAAATGATTTTTTTGAAATTTTATGTTTAAAGATTAACATTCCAAAAAAAGCACCTAAACTTCCACCAACAAAACTCAGTACTAATAAAGTGTTTTCAGATATTCTTTTATGATGTTTTTTAGCTTGAAATTTATCCAATCCAAACACTATAAAAACAATAAAATTGACAAGCAATAAAACAACTATTAATACTTCAAGCAAATTATAATTAAAACCCATAATAAACTCACTTACATTGTTTTAAAAACAATAACTTAAACCAAAATAGAATAATAAAAGACCACTCAAATTGAGTGATCTTTTATATGGTGACCGCAGAGGGATTCGAACCCCCACTGTCGGAGCCGAAATCCGAAGTTCTATCCATTAAACTATGCAGCCTGATTCATCAAAATTAATAATGAGCAATTCGTAATCTGCAATACTATAATTACCCTTATTAATTACTCATTATCCATAATTTTAGAATGTTATTTTCACACCTCCTAAAATTTGTGGTCCTAATACTTTATAACCTTTGAAGGTTTGGTATTTAGCACCAATAAGGTTATTTCCGAGTGCAAAAATACTGAAATTTTTATGAATTTTATATTCAGCGGATAGATTTAAATCTGCATAACCTCCTACTTTATCGTCATTATTTTCGACAGCTTGGTAACTTAATCCAATTGGAACACTTGGATTAGGAACAGTATCAAAAGCATATGAATTAGTTGTTCTATCAGACACAAAGAATCCTTTAAAACCTAACATTAGTTTTTTCTCTAGCATCGTATATTTTGCACCAATACTCGCATTGATTAATGGACGATTGTAAATATTTTCGAAGTTCTCTAAATCGTATTTTGTAAACTGAACTTCAGCATCTAGCACTAAATTTTCTAATGGGAAATACTGTAAACTACCTTTTACATCACTTACATTTCCGTTGTCATATACTGCAGAAAAAGTATTTGCAAAATCATAAGACGAACGATTCAAAGTATAAAGATCATCAAATAAAGAATTCCCTTTAAAGAACATAATATCTCTCACTTTAGCATAACCTGCAGAAACATCATATTTAAAAGTTTCGTCTATATCTCCACGAATACCAAAATAAACATGATATTTGGTTTGTGTAGGCTTTAAAAACTGATCAGAAAGCACATAAGGGTTTTCTTCTAGTAAACTTGCATAGGTATTCATTTTCAAGCCACCATCAACTCCTCCATAGAATTTAAAACCTTGCACTGCAGACACCTGAAGTTCAGCTTTTGGAAACCAATAAGACTTAGAAGTTTTAAATTCTTCATGTGTCCAACCATTACTGTGTTTTGAATTTAAGAAAGAAAAGCCAGAACCAATCATTAAATAAGATTCACCTTTTCTAAAAGTAACTTTTGGATTAAAGTCTGCATTAAAAAAGTCAGATTCGTTCTTATTTTGTAAATCAAATATCGTTTTTACCCCTTCCAAACCAACACCTAAATCAGCATTCATACTAAAACCTAATTTAGACAAATCAATTCCATGTTTAGAAAGATTCACTAAAACAGAACCTTGCGTTTCCTTAGCATCAAACTTATCCTTTAAAAATGAAGATTTAACACGTACATCATTCAAAATTTCATTGGAATAGTAATCATAATATCCATTAACGTTAAATGTGCTAACATTTTGCTTCAAATCTGTATCTGCAGCGGGTTGTAAAGCATAAATTCCGTAATAATTATAATCATTTCTACCAAAATTTGCAGAAGCGTTTAACTTTCCTTTATCTCCATAAGAATTCAAGTATGCACCAAGTTTTAAATCATTTTGCTTAGAACTCCAGTCGTATTCTTTTTTTAAACCACTTGTAGAAAGAAAATGTACATCCGCTCCTACTTCAAGTTTATTTTCAAGAGTTTTAGAAATATTTCCGTCCATTAAAAACTTTCCATAATTACCACCTCCTATTTGGAAATAATTATTCTGCGAGCTACCTTCAAATTTGGGTGCCACATCTTCCCCTTGAATGGTAGAAGTTTTAAAATCTGAAACCGCAGGAACATCTGTAATAATATATTTTACAGGGTTTTGAGATTTTTCTTCTGGCGGATAATTTTTAATAGTTTCTACCGAAGTTTTTTTCTTTTCAATTTTCTTTACTTCAGGCTCTCTTTTTTTATCAAGAATTAATTTTTCTTCTTTAATCTGAGAAAAAGCCATCTGAGAAACTCCCAAGAAAACTATGGATAATATTTGAATCTTTCTGTTCATATTGTTGAATTTAAAGTTTGAAATTTAAATTGAATATTCAATTTTTTTCAATCAATAATTTACTTTTTAATTTGTTTTTTCACTTCTTTAGCTTCGTTCACTATTTCAGGGAAATCTTGATAGTTAGCGATAATTTGGTCGCATGTATAACTCGCCTGATAGTTGTCTTTTAGACCAACATAATTCTTAGCCATCAACACCAAAGCTTTTGCACCCCAATTTTCTTCGGAAGCATAATTGTTAGCAATTTTAAAGATGGTTTCATTAGAAGATTTATAAGCTTTTGCTTTGTTTTGATACCAAGCTTTTGCGTATAAAGACTCCGCTGCCACTTCATTGTTTGATGATTTTTCCAAAGCAGAATATGCATTTTGAGCATCTTTATCTTTCCCAGAATTCATTAAACTTCTCGCTTTAATTACTTTCGCTGTCTCAATAACGGAAGCCGAGTTTTTAGAATTTGCAATAACGGCATCGGCTAATTTTTCAGCTTGATTAAAGTTTTTCTCATCCGCATACACCTTCATTAATTCTACATTCGCAAAGTTTCGGATGTTTACATTATTAGAATTCTTAAGGTTTTCTAAATATTTCTTAGCTTCAACAGTATTATTCTGAGCCAAATATATCTGAACGATACGGGTTTGTGCATCGTCTTGATAATCGTTCTGAACATCTGAAATTGCCTGTAAAGTCAATAAAGCTTTTGTAGTATTTTTAGTTTGATAATAGCTTTCCCCTAATTCGTACTGCGCTTGGAATAAGCCTTCACCAGTAGGATTTTGAGAAATATATTTTTCATAATAAGAAATGGCGTTTTTATAATCTTTCTTTGCAAAATACTGTTTTGCAGTGGTTAGATTAATCTCTTCAATTTCCTTAGCATCAATATTTACACCTATATTTCTTGCGAAATTTTCATAACCTGCAGTATCTCCATTTTTCGTGAAAATTGGTTTAGCCGCTAATACAATTTTCTGTGCATAAGCTGTATTTCTATATTGATTTCCAAGAGATTGAAGTTCCGATAAAGCTTTATCATTCTGGTTTTGGTCAATATAATTTTGCGCTCTGTAAATAGAAGCATTAGCCACCAAATCCTTATCCGAAGAAGATTTAACAACTTTAGAAAAATAATCGTTGGAACTGGAATAATCATCTTGAGAAGCATAAGCCACTCCAATTTCATACTCTGCATCGTCTCTGTAGTCTGAATTTGGATATTTTGAAACAAGAGATTTTAAAGAATTTATTTTCCCTGCAGGATCTCCTTTAAACCCTAAAGCCATTCCTTTTTGAAACTCAGTATAATCGGTAGCATCTGTATTTTTATCGTAAATCTCAATAGCTTCCCCTAACTGATTATTAGCATAATAAATATCTGCTAAACGAAGTTCAGCATCATTTTTAAATTCTATTTTAGGGTTTTTAAGATAATCTTTGAAATATTTTTCCGCCTGATCAAACTTTTTAGATTTGAAATAAGCATAACCTAAATCGTAAGAAAGTTGTTGCTTCTCTGGGAAAGTTTTATCCAATAATTTTTCATATCGAACGATAGCTGAAGGATAATTACCTTTCTGATAATATACTTGAGATAACCAATACAAAGCTCTGTTATTAAACTCTTTATTAATATTAAACTCTAAACTCCTTAAAAAGTATTTTTCAGCAGCGTCTAGGTTTCCTTTATTAAATTCTTCCGTTCCCAACAGGTAAGAAACCTCTTGATCTATCTTATCCGTTTCGGGAGTTGAGTTCGGTAATTTATCAATAGCATCTAACGTTCCTTTATAATCTCCAGAATACAAATAAGATTTCACCAATAAGGATTTCATCTCACCATTTTGATCTGTATTTCCTGCAATATAATCTTGAATAACTGTTGTAGGATTTTCGAATGGATTTCCGATATCATAACTAAGCTTTGCATACTGTTGATGAGCTAAGTTTTTTACTTTTTTATCATAATCCATTTGATAAGCAGAACGGAATGCAGAAAGCGCTTCTTGTTTTTTATCAACCGCTAAATAAGCATTTCCTAGCTGATAATAAGCATTTTGCGCCAAAGCAGAATTAGAATTAATTAACTGATTATAATAAGAAACCGCTTCGTCGTATTTTTTTAACTGAGCCGCAACAAATCCCATTTCATAAAGATCACTTTCAGATGGATTTTGCTGAACATTCAAATAAGATTTAAGATGGGGATATGCAGAATCATAATCTTTCTTCATAAAGTAACTTTCACCAATAATCTTATCAACTTCTGCCTTATAAGCATCTGTAACGTCGGTTTTTAAAAGCGCGTCGCCTTCAGAAATTGCTCTATCATAATCCTTATCATTAAAGTACATCTGAACATAGTACGGACGAACAAGTTTTCCAAATTTTTCCTGATTCTTTATAGAATCAAAATATTGAAATGCTTTATCATTCTGTTGGTTAGCATAATACAAATGTCCCAACATATAAGCAACATTTCCTTTATCTGCTTCCGATGCGTTTTGATGAGCCTCTTCTAACGCTGTAATCGCACCTTTAGAATCTCCCATCATAAATTTAGCATATCCCAATTTCAGGATATACTCTGTATTTTCTTCTTTGGAAAGTTGATATTGATTAACCTTCTCTAAAGTTTCCAAAGCTTTTTCAAAATCTTTTTTAGCCAAATAATAATCCGCTAAAGGCAAATTGGCTTGTGCAAAATACGCAGAATGAGGATATTCTTTCATAAATGCTGTTAAACCTTCTTCTGCATGGTTTTTCTGAAGAATTACTCCAATAACATTATCAAAGAATTGCGCTGCTTCTTTTTTAGACTTAGAAAGGTTTTGATTATAAAAATATTGCCTTGCATATTCATATTGCGAGGCATTGTACACCTTTGTTTGATAAAGGTTTTCGGCCAAATTAAATCGGTAGTTTTCCTTCTCATTAAAGTATTGTGACTGTTGAGCTTCCGATAAACCGAAATAAAAAACAGCCGCTGCTAAAATAATTTTCTTTGAATTCATTGAATAATCAAATTTTAGAAATTTTGTCAAGATATTGAAAGATAAGTCTTTACTTTTTCAGGTGGAATTTTATCCACAATTTACCAACGAAAATATTGAAAATATATTGTACTAACAAGAGCTTTTTACTTATTGTTAATATGTGGATTACTTTTTAATACTTCTTAACTTATATTATAATAAATTTTGAATTTGGAGAATTATATAGGTGAAATCATTACATTTGTTTTAACTAAATTTAATATAGAATTGGATGGGTCAACTTTTTAGAAGAAAACATTACTCAGCGGCAGACAGTCCGTCTGGTTTGTTGAGAGTTTTAGGAGTTTGGGATATTGTATTTTTTGGAATTGCTGCTATTATTGGTGCAGGTAGTTTCAGTAGTTTGGGAGAAGCTGTTTTCAAAGGAGGACCTGGAGTTATTTTATTATATCTTATTTGTGGTTTCGCATGTGGTTTTACCGCTTTATGTTACGCTGAATTCGCCAGCAGAATTCCTACCGCGGGTTCCGCTTATACTTACGCTTATGCCAGTTTTGGAGAATTAATTGCTTGGATTATTGGTTGGGCGCTCATTATGGAATATTCTTTCGGAAATATTTATGTAGCCTTTTCTTGGTCAGATTATTTCACGAGTTTTATGGATCGTATCGGATTTCATATTCCCGATTACTTAACCTGCAGTTATACCGAGGCCAAAAAAGCTTTTATGAGTGGTTCCAAAAATACCGAACTAGTCAATGCTTGGAAAAGCGCTCCTTTACTAGGAAATTTAAAATTTATCGTTGACATTCCTGCCTTGGTGATTAATGGTTTAATTACTTGGTTGTGTTATGTTGGGGTTAGAGAAAGTAAAAACTTTAATAATGTACTTGTTATATTAAAACTTGCTGTTATCCTTTTGGTCATTTTAGTAGGAATAGCTTATGTAAATACCGATAACTGGACTCCTATAAGCCCAACCACTGGAGAACCTTCTTTTATGCCAAACGGATTTGCTGGTGTTATGAGTGCTGTTTCTGGAGTTTTCTTTGCTTATATTGGTTTTGATGCTTTAAGTGTTCTTTCCGAAGAAACCAAAGACCCTCAAAAAAATTTACCTAAAGGAATGATTATCTCACTTGTTCTTTGTACGGGAATTTATATTGCTTTAACGCTTGTTCTTACCGGAATGGTGAATTATGAAAATTTTGATGGAGTTGGGGATCCACTTGCTTTTATTTTCGAAAAAACCAATGCTAATGTAGCCTGGATGGAACTCGTGGTTTCTTTTATTGCTATAATAGCCATTACAACTGTGCTTTTAGTTTTCCAAATGGGACAACCCAGAATTTGGTATGCTATGAGTAGAGATGGATTGATGCCTAAAAAATTCCAAACTATTCATCCTAAATACAAAACTCCTTCTTTTGCTACCATTATTACTGGTATTGTAGTGGGAATTCCTATTTTGTTTACAGATAAATCTTTTATTTTAGATTTCACAAGTATTGGAACTATTTTCGCATTCGTTTTGGTTTGTGGTGGTGTTTTATTATTACCAAGAAAAGAAAAAATTGCTGGAAGATTCCATTTGCCATATATCAACGGAAAATTCATTTTCCCCATTATTTTTGTGGGCGGACTCATCTTCTTTTACTATTGGCAGCCAGAGTTTTTTCAAACTTTAATGGATTGGAGTCATCCTGATGAAGGTGAATTTAGAGCTTCTATTTTCTTTTTTATTATGATTAATCTTATCCTTTGTGTATTGGCATTATTAAAAAACCTATCGCTAGTACCACTTATGGGATTAAGTTCTTGTTTGTATTTACTTACAGGAATGAGCCATGAAAACTGGATGTATTTCGGAATTTGGTTTGCGATAGGATTAATTATTTATTTCTGTTATGGTTACAAAAATAGTAAGCTTAAAAAAGTGAATGATTAATTATTAGATTCTTATAAAATGACTGTTGTAGAAGAAACCCAAAATTATATTGATGCCCAAAATAAAATCAAGAAAAAAGATTTGGAAATTGTTCATCAACAGACGCTTCCCATATTTCCTAATGGAAAATTATGGTTTGAGGATGGTAAAATAGAGAAGGCAAAGTGATTAGTAATCCTAGTATTGGCTATGGAAACTATTTTTTCAATACAAAAAACGGAACAAAAAAAGAGTTTTCCAAAATTGGTTTAAGTGCAAACACGACTGGTATTTCTGTTTACATTATGGGAATTGATGATAAAATTTTCCTTATAGAAAACTTTGGAAAAGAATTTGGAAAAGCTAAAATAAGTGGATATTGCATTAAATTTAAAGAACTCGAGGATATTCAACTCAACGTTTTAGAAAAGACAATTCGCACTGGAATTGAAACTACCAATCCAAAAAAGTTTTAGTTTTTATTTTATTTTTGATAACTTAGAAATGGAAAATAGATTTTCATTTCAGTATTTCATCTTTAATTTTTTGAATGATGCCAGAAAGAATAAAAACATTTAAAGAATTCTATCAATTCTATTTAACAGAACACTCCCAAAGAGGAACTAAAATTTTCCATTTCATGGGAACTTTATTAGTTTTTTTGGTGATTGCTTACGTTATAAGCTCTGGAAAAGAAAGATTTCTTTGGTATATACCTATTTTCGGATATGGTTTTGGGTGGTTATCTCATGCTATTTTTGAGAAAAATAAACCAACCACCTTTAAATACCCTCTTTGGTCTTTAGTATCAGATTTTAAAATGTTTTTTGATTTAATGATTGGAAAACTGAAGTTTTAAGGGGAAGGATACGGCATAATACTTGCCAACGAAAAAATAAAAAAATCTTTATTATGAAATCAATTTCAAAATTTTTATGGTTAGGGATATTTCTTTTAACAATGATTCAGTGTTCGGTTCAAACATCTGAAAACACCTCTATCAAAACACTTATGATAAGTGCAGACCAAAGAGATTGCACGAGCGGAGTTATGAAAACCAAATGTATGCTTGTTCGTGAGAAAATTACCGATGAATGGCAATTATTTTATAATAATATCGATGGTTTTACGTATGAACCTGGTTACGATTACGTAATAACAGTAAATACCGCAAAAATCGCAAATCCTCCTTCTGATGCTTCTTCTATAAAATACACTTTGATTAGACAAATTTCTAAAGTAAAAAGACAGTAAAAAGCTGTAAGCTATACACTTTAAGCTTTAAACTAAAAAAAGTTGGAAAATTATTTTCCAACTTTTTATTTTTTATGAATGTAAATGTTGTTCTGGAGGTGGTGGAAGCTTTCCTTTATTAGAGTCCCCTACTGTATTTGCAGTGGTCATAGCAACCACTAATTCATTGAGCATTCCACTTGCTGCTGTTGGTGAATTAGGAAGTAAAACTAAATTACTTCTGTTATTAGCTCCCACTGAATGTAAAGTATCATAATGTTGAGTAACTACGATAAGCGCAGACGCTTCATGAGAACTAATATCTACATTATTCAACATTTTTACAGATTCTTGCAATCCTTTTGCAATTTCTCTTCTTTGGTCTGCAATACCTTGTCCTTGTAGCTTTTTAGATTCAGCTTCTGCTTTTGCTACTGCTACAATTCTAATTCTTTGCGCTTCAGATTCATATTCTGCTGCTGTTTTTTCACGCTCGGCAGCATTAATTCTGTTCATGGCGTGTTTTACTTGCTCATCTGGATCTATATCGGTTACCAAAGCTTTAATAATATCATAACCATAGCTGTTCATTGCTTCTTGAAGTTCACCTTTTACAGCTACTGCAATGTCGTCTTTTCTTACGAAAACATCATCCAATTTTAATTTTGGAACTTCCGCTCTTACCACATCAAAAACGAAAGAAGTAATTTGATTTTCAGGATTTTCTAATTTATAATAGGCGTCTGCAACTTGATTTCTAATCACTTGATATTGTACAGAAATTTTCATTTTAATAAAAACATTATCCAAAGTTTTAGTGTCAATTAAAACATCTAATTGCTGAATTCTAAGGTTAAGTTTTTTTGCAATTCGGTCTATAAAAGGAATTTTAAGCTGTAAACCAGCGTGACGAACAGAATGAAACTTACCTAAACGCTCAATAATCGCTGCAGTTTCCTGCTTCACAATAAAGAAGGAAGCAAACAAAACAACAAGTCCAAAGAAAATAATAATACCTAAGTATGCCATAGTTTAATTTTTTATATATAATATGTCGTAAGAAAACGGTTTTTGTTAAAAAATACTTTCTTTTTGAATTAAATTATCAAAAAAATGATTTACATTGTCATTCCAATGTCAATTCCTTTTATTTTTCTGTACAAATCTGTAGCATAATTATCCGTCATTCCAGAAACAAAATCTATTACTCCCAAAACTTTCTGATAATCTGAACCCTCTTCATATTTAAACTGTTGAGGAAGAAGTTTCAAAGCCATTTTATCATAAGATTTTCTCACTGATTTTTCCTTTAAAACAGAAGGAATAAAATGATTTAAAAGCTCATACATTACATTGTAACCCGCATTTTCTATTTCTACAACGGCTTTATGACCATAGATTTTCTCCACAGAAAAGTCTTCAATTTGCTGTAAACTTTTGTTTTGAGATTTAAAGATATCCAGCAGAGCTTTATCTAAATTACCTTCAATAACTTTATCAAAATTATCTTTATAAATTTCTATAGATTTATTAATTAATGCATTAATTACTTTTGCACGCAGATAAGAAATCCTCTCGTTAGCATTGGTAAGAAGTTGTAGCTTAGAATCTACTCTTTCTGTATTAGCATTTTCAGAACGGATTAATTCATAAAAAAGATCTTCGCAATCGGAGGTAGAAACAATACCCAAACGATGAGCATCTTCCATATCGATAATATTGTAGCAAATATCATCAGCGGCTTCTACCAACCAAACAAAAGGATGTCTCTTGAAAATATAAGGTGATGAATTTTCTTCAATTAAATTCACTTTTTGAGCAATATCTAAAAAAGTTTCTTTTTCATTCTGGAAAAACCCAAATTTCTTACGATGCAGAATCCCTTTTTTCTTCGCAATAGCTTCACAAGGATATTTCGCAATACTTGCTAAAGTGGTATAAGTTAACTGAACACCACCTTCATCTTTACCTTGTTGCTGATGCGTTAAAACACGAATAGCATTGGCATTCCCTTCAAAATTCACCAAATCTGCCCATTCTTTCTCATTGAAAAGAGGTTTTAAATCTTTTTCGTTTTTTTCAAAATAACTTGCGATAGCATCTTCCCCAGAATGCCCAAATGCAGGATTTCCCACATCATGACATAAACAAGCGGCAGCAACAACATTACTTAAATTATGCAGATAAAAATTTTGAGCATCTTCCGATAATTCAGAGGCGTATTTCTCAGAAATAAACTCACCTATCATGCTTCCCAAACTTCTTCCTACAGAGGAAACTTCAAGAGAATGCGTTAAACGGTTATGTACAAAAACACTTCCTGGAAGCGGAAAAACCTGAGTTTTATTTTGAAGTCTTCGGAATGCAGAAGAAAAAATAATTCTGTCGTAATCCCTTTGAAAATCTGTCCTTGAAACTTTAGTAACGGCGCTAGAACCCGTTCTTTGATGCGTGAAAATATCGTTTAAATTCATATCGAATCAAATGTAAGGCTTTATTTTTTGATGTTAAAATGATGATTGAAATAAGTGAGTTTTCAATATAAATTTCCGCAAAATTTCATTTAAACCATTCGAAAATTTCTCCTATTAGAATTTTAAACCAGTATTCTAAGGCTATTAGGAAGCACTTTTACATGAACTGGAGATAGAATGCTATTAAACTCACCATCGAGATGCCAATTTTTGGTATTTACAGAAAATTTAATCTCTGAAACTGGTAAATAAGTTACGTAATTGTCGTCTTTTAAACGCTTGGTGAACATTCTAAAAGCAAAAAGCGCAGAATAATGCAAAGGAAACTTTTTCACCAAAACCAAATCTACTAAACCATCACTTTTACTTGCTTTCGGAGCAATATAAGCGTTGTTCCCAAACTGCCGTGTGTTGGCAACATTCAACATTAAATATTGACCATTGTATTGCTGATAATCTGCACCTTCAAACTTCACTTCAATAGGTTTGTAATTAAAAAAAGTTTGAAGGGAAACTTTAATATAATTTTTGAAACCCCGATTTGTTTTTTCGAATTCCTTCACCACTTTTCCATCAAAACCAGTCCCAGAAACGTTTATAGAAAGTCTATCATTCACCGTAAAAGTATCTATTTTACGGGTATTTCCTTGTTTAATTTTTGTTAAAAGCTCATCCAAGTTTTTATTAAAATGAGTTTCATTGGAAAAACCATTCCCAGAACCCGCAGGGAAAATCGCTAAAATTTTATCTGTATTAATAATATTCTTAGCGACAGTAGAAATGGTTCCATCGCCTCCAACAGCTACAAAAATATCCACATCATTAAGATGTTGACGAATAAAATCATTAGTTCCAGCAATAGATTGTGAAATATAATACAACGCTTGACCAGTCTTCTTTAAAAGGCTTTCCAAAAAAGGTTGATAATTTTTTTTCGCTGAAAAAGGATTGATAATATAGGCGACTTTCTCCATTGAGACAAAGGTAAAAAAAACTGCTCTAAAGAATGTAAGAAACTGCTTAAAAAAAGTCGAGCTAATTTGCCCATTACAGGCAAACTAGCTCAATAACTTTCTTTCTCATTGTTTTGTATGACAAAGATACAGTATGAAGAAGTTCATTGTTTACGGGAAACCGTAAAACGCAATATTTTTTTTTCAAAAAAAATTAAATAATTCCTAAATCTTTGCAAAAAGCCACCAGTTGTTCATTATTTGAAAAACTTAGTGAATCTTTTAAAACATTTAATCTTTTTTCAACACTGCTCAAACTATTGGGTTTTATGTGCATTTCTTTTAAATACTCAGGGATATTTTTCTGCATAATACCTTCTGACAAAAGCTTTACAACATGTATGTCAAAATTTGAAAACTCAAAGGCGTTCATCTTTTTTAAAGTTTGATGATTGTCTGCAGAAATATATTTTTCGTTTCTATAGGTATGCTCAATTGCTTTTTTAAGGTCCTTAACATCCGACCTTCCTTTATGTACATAAGCATTTATGCCTTCTTCATTAAAAAGCTGAGAGATAACGGCTTCTTTTTTTTCGGCTGAGAAAACAATTACTTTAATATCGGGATGAATTTCTTTAACAGCTTTCACGAGATCCATTCCGGATTTTAATTTCTGAGGCAAGGCATCATCTTCAAAAGATAAATCTGTAATTAAAAGCTCATAAGGAATGCCCAAACGAATTGCTTTTTGAACTTTTCCGAAAGCATCATCACAGTAAAAAGCATATTCTACTTGCGCAATTTGAAAATCGGACATTGTTTTCTGAATGGATAAGTTGGCACTTTCGTGATCCTCTGCAATAAGTATTTTTTTAAACATATTTTTTCTTTTTTACCACATAAATTGCATTTTTACGCTATAACCAGTATGAATGTCTAATTCTAAAGTTCCATTATATTTCGTAATCCTTTCTCTTATGCTTCTCAGTCCATTTTTTTCTTTAAAACTGCTTGCTCCTACTCCATTATCTTTATAAAAAAGTTGTAGCGTTTGATGATTTTTTTCAAATCTTAAAACAATTCTTTCGGCTTGACTATGCTTTTTCATATTCACGAAAAGTTCTCGAACAATAAGATAAAGATCTTCAGCGAGATTTTTAGGAACATTCTGCCATAACTCATTATCGTTCCCCACCATAAATATATTTACAGAATCGGTTTGAAAGCTATTGGCTAGTTCAGAGAATTTCTCTTTATAATTAATGGCCATAGGAAAATTAAAATTATCATAAGAAATGTCTCTGGATTTTTGATACATTCCATCCAATTGATCCAAAATTTCTTCTTTATCTACTTCTTCAGCATGTTCTAAGCCCGACATTACTTGATACAAGCCATTTGCAACCACATCGTGAACTTTTTTAGAAGTAATTAATCGTTCTTCTTTAATTTGATTTTGAGCCTTGAGTTCAATTCTCGATTTTCTTTTTTTATACCAATAAAGTCCACCAAAGCTCGTTATTACAAATAAAAAAACTCCAGAATACATTATATATTCTTTTTGTTGAAGGTCTTTTTCTAGCTTTAAATTTTGGGCTTTGTTCTTTTCACTTTCAAAACGCACTAAGGCAAACTGATTTTTCGAAGAATTTCTTACAACATCCAAACTATCAGAAAGTTTTTTATACTGCTGATAATATTTTTTAGAATTAACTCCTGTTTCAGTATTTATAAGGTAATCCAATGCTTGAAGCTGATCAATTGGAGTCTCTAATTTCTTAGAAACATCGAGCATTTTCTTGGCATAATACTTAGTGGAATCTGCATTTTTATCTGTATAAAATTCAGTATAATAACAGTATACAGCATCTAATCCCCAATTATCATCATTTTTTTGATAAAAACTTAAAGCTTCTCTATAATTTTCTTCAGGATTAAAAGTTGGGTTTATTTTACATTCAGAACGTGTGAAATTGACTAATATCTTATAGTAAACATCGTCTTTTTCATTAAGGTTTTTAAGAAGTTCCTGATAGATTTTTGAAGCTTCAGAATATTTCCCTTGATCATAGTAACTTGAAGCAAGGTTATTTTTTATCATTAAAACTTCCAAGGAATCTTTCGAAAATTTTAATGATAATTCATAATATTTTTTGGCATTTTTATAGTTTTTAAGGCTGTTTGAAGCAACCCCTAAATTATTATAATTACTAGCAATAAAGGAAAAATGTTTTTCATCTTCTTCGTTTAAATGTTGCATGGCCGACAAACTAGACTCAATGCTTCCTAGATTATCACTTTCTCCTTCTTGAATAATTGCCATGTTGACAAAACATTTAGCAACGCTGTAATTATCCTCTAATTGCTGATACATATCTTTTGCTTTATTTAATTCTGCAAAAGCTTTCTGCATATTATTTTGATCTTGATAAACAAATGAAGAATCATAAATTATACGCGCTTTTTTACTTATTTCATTGTCATTAGAATTCTGCTCTTTGGAGGAACAAGAGTAAAGAATAAGTCCGAAAAATAAGTAAATAAGAAACCTCACTACATAAGAAGTATGATGTTAAAGGATTTTCCCAATTTCTCCACAAAGCCATTCTAATAGCTCGGTATCATTCTTAGAAAAAGGATTTAAGGTATGAGAATCTATATCAATTTGGCCAACATTTATTCCATTTTTAAAAATAGGAACTACAATTTCTGCCTTTGTATCTATAGAACAGCTTAAATAATTATCTTCATCATGAACATTAGGAACAATAAAAATTTCATTAGAAACTGCAACTTGTCCACAAATTCCTTTTCCGTAAGGAATGGTAGTATGATCCGTTTCTGCACCAACATATGGTCCTAAAACCAATTCATCTTGGTCTCCATTTTTGAAATAAAACCCCGTCCAATTGAAATATTCTATTTCCTGATCTAATAAATGACAGACTTTCTGAAGTTTGTCTTGTAAATTCTGTTGAGGACTTTCAAGAATAAAAAGCAATCTCTTTTTTAGTTCTAAATGTTGCATGATTTTCAATTAAGATTAAGAAAATTCTTTAAGCGAAACTTCTTCCTTATAACCAAACATTCCTCTTTCCTTAATCATCTCTGCAACTCCTTCTGGAACTTGGTCTTCCCAACCTTTTTCATTTGAAGAAATTTTTCTAAGAATTTCTCTGGAATAAATTTCCGAATAGTTTGGGTTGTAAGATTTGATATCTACAATTCTGTTATTGAGTTTGAAATATTTATAAAGCTCTTTCAAATTTTCATTAACTCTAAGGTTAGAAGAATCTAACAAATCATGAGTTTCAGGATCACGATATGGATATAAATACACTCTCATATCTTTTCTAAAGAATTTACCAAACGCTTCTAAAATTCCTCCTGAAAGATTTTGATAATAAGATTCATCAAATACCATTAATAAATTGTTTACCCCCATACCGATACCAATTTTACCATTGGTGTACGTTGCAAAATAATCTATTAATCTATAATATTCAGAGAAGTTGGAAAGTATTACGGTATATCCCAGTTTACCCAAAACATCTACCCTGTCTAAAAAGTCTCTTTCATCAATATCTCCTGAAGCTTTAAGGTTTGAGATGGTAATTTCTATCAAAACTTCGGTATCTTCTTGTGTACATTCTGCATCTTTAGTAAACATTTCAAGCCCATTTCTCAGCATATCTATATTTACTTTGGTAACAGGTCTAAAACTTCCTCTTACTGCAAAAATATTTTTCTTGTACAATACATCTGCAGGAAGCATATTATTACCTTCTGAATTAAAGATAACAGCATCTGTCATTCCATTTTTCACCAATTGTAGAGACATTAATCTATTATCCACGTACGCAAAAATAGGCCCACTAAAATCTATCATGTCTATTTCTAAATTATCTAAAGAAATATCATCATACAAAGATCCTATAAGTCTTCTTGGATTGTCGTAATAATTAAACGCACCATAAATAAGGTTTACCCCTAAGTTTCCTAAGGTTTCCTGCTGTAAAGTAGCATCATTTTCGTTAAACTTCACATGTATAACCACCTCATTATAATCTTCATTTTCAGAAACTTGAAAACGAATTCCAACCCAACCATGACCTTTTGAAGTCTTATCAAAGTTAATAGTAGTTACTGTATTGGCATACGAAAAGAATTTTCTTCCTGGTGTTTCATCACGAGAAATACGTTCCTCAATTAAAGAAACCTCATAACGAAGCATTTTTCTTAATCTGTTTTCGGTAACATATCTATTTTTAGCTTCTTTACCATAAATAGCATCACTAAAATCTTTATCATAAGCCGACATTGCTTTCGCAATGGTTTTTGAAGCACCTCCAGCACGAAAAAAATGACGTACAGTTTCCTGACCTGCTCCAATTTCGGCAAATGTTCCATAAATATTAGCGTCTAAGTTGATGGCTAAAGCCTTTTGTTTGGGAGTAAGTTTTTGCTGTATCGAAGTCATGTAAAATTTTTTGTAAATTTACCAAAATTAAACGCATCTTCAAAAAATGAAGTTGAAATTCTTAGGAACTGGGACATCACAAGGCGTTCCCGTAATTGGATGTCACTGCAAGGTTTGTTCATCAGAAAACCCAAAAGATAAGCGATTCCGCTCGTCAGTACTCATTACAACCGATTCTGACAAAAAAATTTTAATAGATTGTGGCCCTGATTTTAGACAACAAATGCTAGTCAATAATGAAGAACATATTGACGCATGTTTAATTACACACGAGCATAACGACCATGTAATTGGATTAGATGACATGAGACCATTAATATTTAAAAGTGGTAAAGACATGTCTATTTATGCTAATCCTAGAGTTGCTAATGAAATAAAATCGCGTTTTCCGTATGCTTTTTCGGAAGTGAGATATCCAGGAGCTCCTTCTTTTGAAATGCATAAAATTGAAAATAAACCTTTCCGATTACTTGATACCTACGTAATCCCAGTTGAAGTGATGCATTACAAAATTCCTATTTTAGGTTATCAATTTAAAAATATAACTTATATAACAGATGCTAGTTTTATTTCTGACACCGAAAAAGAAAAATTAAAAAATTTAGATGTCCTTATTTTAAATTGCATTAGAAAAACAGAACCGCATCCCGCACATTTTATATTAGAAGACATTTTAAAATTAAATGAAGAGTTACAACCCCAAAAATTATTCCTCACCCATATTAGTCACCACTTCGGATTGCATAATATTGAAAACGAATTACTTCCGAACAACATTAAGTTAGCCTATGACGGAATGGAAATAAATTTCTAAAAAACATTCAAAAAAACTTGTTTTTAAAAGTAAAATAACTCTATATTTGCACACCAATTTAAAACATGCCCAGGTGGCGGAATTGGTAGACGCGCTGGTCTCAAACACCAGTTCTTAGGAGTACCGGTTCGATCCCGGTCCTGGGTACAAGACCGGAAAGAAGTAATATTTCACTATCTTTCCGGTTTTTTTCAATCCCTAACTCATTATTAATCTGATAGATATAGTTCAACAAAACATTTCTTCTAGCGGTTCGATAATGATTTTCAAAAAATTTTAATTATTCGGGGAATATCGAACCAATTATCTTACGTTTTACACTATTATCACTAGTATCATAGACTTTAGCAAGGTTTACTATATATTCTAAAGCATTATCAATTAGTGTCGGAAAATCTATCTTATTTTGACCTTTTTCTTTTGTCAGTTTAGACTCTAATCTTTCAATTTGCTCCTTATAATCTGACTTAATTTCAAAGTATTCATCATCATCAATAACATTATCCAATAATTTATTTCTTGTTAGCTTTAATTTTTCATTCAACCGATCAATTTCTATAGTGATGGCTTTTTTTTCATGTTGAGGATTACTTATAAATTTCTCGAAATTCTGTTTCAAAACCTTTCTTAAATACTTTTTAATTGGCTCTCTCATCTCAAAAGTTTGAAGAGCTTCTAAAAATTTATTGTTTAAAAGTTCTGCATTATATCTATATCGGCACGGATACTGGCAATGATAATAATAATATTTCTGTGAACGCCCGTTCGAAGCACTACCTGTAACTAAATTCCCACAATCTGGGCAAATAAGAAAGCCTCTTAAAGGAAGATTATCATCGGATAAAACTTTGACATTAGGTTATGAATACGATTTTGAAGAAGAAGATTTAGTATTTGTATATGATTTAGAATTTGTGTTTTTTGTTTTTTTAGTAAACGTATATCCTGAACTAAAGAAACTTCTTCCTGATAAACTTCCTCTACAAACCCCGCAGGTTCCACCAGACCCGCAATGTCCACATCTTGAACAATTGGAACCTGCCGAACAACTTGCAGAGCCAGTACATCTTCCGTCATGTCCATAGGTTTCGGCTTTTAAAAAAGAAAAAAGTAAAAAAAGATTAAACCTAAGGCTAAAAATATTGAGATAAAAGTTTTCATTTTAGTTATAGTTTTCAATAGTTTGATGAAGCTCGTTTCTGTAATTGTAAATTTCATCAAGAGTCTGTAAAGGCGTTCTCTCACCTGACTCTTTTCCATTATGGAACAATTCTATAAGATTTCTACTGGCTCCAAAATGAAACCTGCAAATGGGTTTTCTGTTATTATCGTCCAACAAAATTCCGAAGTAGGATTGAGTATCCCTGTAAGCAATTCTTTCTGCTGAAATTTTTTCCCTTAAAATAGCTTTTACAATTTGGAAAGCATCCAATTCTTGATTGGTAGTAACAACTTTTGGAGATTCATTATTTTCATCAATACTAATTGATGATGAGGTTGATTTTTCTGCCTCAATAGCGTCATTAATCACAAGGGCAGATTTTAATCTGGAACTGATGGATTCTGAAATAGAAATATTTAAAGCTTTTTTGGCATATTCTTTAAAAACAACCATTCTGTTTGCTGTAAGAGGCCTGTCAAAAAAACGATTCACCAATAATCTCACAATTTCATCGGACGGATTTTCTATTTCCTTTTCGAATTCTTTTCTGATGGCTTTAATGTATTTCAAACCTTCAGCAGAATCCAAAATCGACTCTAAATTATATCCGCTTTTTGTGAAACTCTCTAGAACTTTTATTGAATTATCTTTCAGATCATCAAGATTAATAGTGAGAAAAGGTTTCTCATCCATAATATTTGGTTTTTCCAAATCTGTATAAAAGTTGTAAATAACACCGTTGGTTAAAACTCCGAATCTGGCTTTGGAAACATGATAATAACGATGAAGTTGAGAATTGTGAGCATCTACATTTTCTTTCCAGTTTTTGCATTCAATTATCATTATAGGTTCGTCGTCTCTTTTGATGACATAATCTACTTTCTCTCCTTTTTTCGTACCGATGTCTGCAATAAATTCGGGAACAACTTATAAAAGGCATTACAAAAGCTGTTTTGGTGGCTTCTTCGGTGTGAATTTGCTCTTTAAGGCCATTCACACGTTGATGCAGTTGTTCTAGTTTTAATTTGAGTTCCATGGTTAATTAATTTGTTGAATCAATAATTTCAGCAGAAGGAGCATTTTGTTTTACGGAAGGAATTCCGTTTTCCATTCCTTGTTTGGTACAATAGAAATGTTACTTCATTTTGTATCGCTGCTTTCATATTTTTAAGTTGTATGACATGCTTCAGAACAAGTTTTACATCCATTTGATTTTGAATATGTTTTTTTTGCCTCTTTTACAGCTTCTTTACAAGAAGAAAACTCACCTAGATACTTTCTATTTTCTGCACTTGGTAAATATTTACAGTATTGGTCATGAACTTCATGATCTCCATTGCTCTGTGCATTTTTGTTTACATAATATTTTTTCATAATAATTATTTTCAATTGTTTAACATTCCAAAAATACCTTGGCTTAAAATTTATTTTATACGGATTTCCGTAAAAACAAAAAAACTTTCAAATGATTTGAAAGTTTTAAAAACAATGAAATTTATAAATGAAAATTATATGATCCCGAAATCTTTACAAAAAGCTACTAATTGCTCATTACTATTAATTTCCAACGAAACTTTAATGTCTTTTAATCTTTTTTCAACAGCACTCATACTGGAAGGTTTTAAGTCGTTTTCTTTTAAATAATCGGGAATGTATTTAAGTAGAACTCCTTTTGCTAATAAAGAAACCAATAAAGTATCATAATCTGTAAATTCAAAAGAGTTTCTTTCTGCACTTTTGGTTTTTAAATCGTAAGAAATGTATTTTTCGTTATTAAATACAGTTCTTATAGCTTTTTTCAAGTCTTTCACATCATCTCTTCCTTTTTTTACATAGCCATTAATTTCTTGATCTTCAAAAAGTTTTTCTATGATGACTTCTTTCTTCTCAACAGAAAAAACGATAATTTTGAGATCAGGCTGAATTTCTCGTGCGGCCGAAATTAGCTCTTGTCCTGTTTTAAGGCTCTGTTCTCTATAATCTTCATCAAAGGAAAGGTCTGTTATGAGGAGTTCAAAAGGTTCTTTTTGTAAAACACTCATTTTAATTCTTTCAAGAGCATCATCACAATAGCTTACATACTTAGAATTGGGAATTTTTAAATCCTCTAAGGTTTTTTGGACGGATATATTGGAACTTTCGTAATCTTCGGCTATTAGAATTTTTGTAAACATATACATTATTTTTTGAGTGGAAATAAAATTTTAATTTTCAACAATTGGTTGGTTTCTGTGTCAAAAATAATTTTTCCTCCAATGTTATGAATACGGTTTTCCATATTTTGGATTCCATTTTTAGGAGATAGCTCCTGAATTCCTATTCCGTTGTCTGTGTAAATAATATTTATTTCATTGTCTGACCTATCAAATTTTACAGAAACAATACCGGCTTTAGTGTTTTTTCATGTTGGTCATTAATTCCTGGAGAATTAAATAAACCTCTGTTTTACTTTGAAAATTCACACCTTCCCATAAATTTTCACTATTTCCTGTGAAAATAGTTTTTACCGAATCCGACGAATAAGAATTGAGCATGTGAGAAAGTTGCTCTACAAAATTTTGGTTTTCATTGACATCATTATCGTAAGAAATGTCTCGGGAAATTTCATAGGCATTCTCCAAACTGAAAAGAAGTGCGTTTTTATCAATCTCATTTGTGTTTTCCACTTGTGACATCACTTGATATATTTTATTCGCCACTTTATCATGAACTTTTTTGGAGTATTTGAGTTCCGTATTTTTTACTGCAATAATTTTTCTTTTTTTTAGCCATGAATAAACATACGCAAATAGAAGTGCTAAAAACCCAATTCCAAAATACTGTAAAATAATATGATTCTGCTTTTCAGAACTTTCAGCTTGCGCATTCATAAAATCTGCTTTGGCTTTCTCCGTTTCATATCGAATGAGAGCAAACTGATTTTTAGCTTTATTTCTGGCTGTTTGTAGACTGTCATTCAGATTTTGATAAATTTTGAAATACTTTTTAGAATTTTCAGAATTTTCTAGATTAATTAATTTTTGCAGCGCTTCAATTTGGTCATCAGGACTTTTAATTTGTTTTGAAACATTGTACATTTTTCTAGCATAAGTTAATGCAGAATCTGGTCGATAGTTAGTATAATAATCTGCAAGATGAGCATAACTAGAATTTAGCCCCCAATTATCTTTTTCTTTTAATCTGATTTTTAATGCTTCTTGAAATTCTGGAACGGGGTTGTAGTTGGGATTTCGCAGCCATTTTGTAGAACCTAAATTTGTTAAAACTCTTGCATACTCTTTATCTCTTTTGGGTGAATTCTTTATGATTGTTTGTAATATTTCAATCGCAGAGATATATTTTTTTTCTTTTTTGTATGAACTAGCAAGGTTATTTTTAGATATATTTTCATCAATAGAATCAGTGATAAATTTTTGTGCTTTTTTATAAAATTCTATAGCTTTTGAGTATTCTTTAAGCTTACTTGTTGCTATTGCTAAATTGTTATAATTTGTCCCTAAATAATATTTATCTTCTTCTGAATTTTCATTGAAATATTTGATTGCTTCTAATGACGTTTCTTGTCCTCCATAATAATCACTCTTATCAGTTAAAATGATAGCCATATTCACTATACACTTTCCTGCTCCAAAGCTATCTTTCCTTTTTATAAACAAATCTTTTGCTTTATAAAAGTATAAGAACGAGCTATCAAGCTGTTGCTTGTCTCTGTATTCAAAAGCTTTGTCATATAACACATTTGTTGTGTTTGTACTTACAGGATTTTTTTTAGAGCATGAAAGCAAAACAATAAAAAGTAGAAGTATATTTTTTTTCAAATTATTAGTTTCCTCCGAAATTAAAAAAAATAAGCGAAAGATTCTCCTTTCGCTTAAAATTGCATTATTTTTTCGGTGGAATTTGGGCTTCATCTCCTCCCGTATCTCCTGGATCTGGATTTGTAACAACTGTAGTAGTTGTTCCGTTATCCTCTGTAGTTGTGGTATTTGTATTTGATGGATTTGAAAATAATCCCAATAATATTAAAAGTAATTGTAACATGGTTTAAAAAATTTAAAATTTTGCATAAGTGTTCTTCCTCGCAAAACCGATTGCGAGCAGGTTTACAGATTTTTTGAAATAGAAGCGCTTCTTAAATTTTTGGGAAGTAACCTTCAAAAACGGAAGAGAAAAATCTGCTTCCCAAGTCAGAGATTTCACTCCGCTTTATCAGGCTTTTTTTGAAATCAGTTTTGTAACTTTGTTTTTGTAATAATTTGTTTATCACGGATTTATGAGACAAATTTCGGGTAATAACGCCTATCAATCCTAGACAGAGAATGGACAGATGACGACAATGAGAATGATATTTTTTTATGGAAATCCGTAATTTTTAAGACAGGGAATTGTCTAATTTGGACAAAATTTAATTTTCTTAACCCCATCTTTTTTATGTATAAGAAAAAAATACTGGTCAAAAGAGTTTTCGACGAGGCAAAAAAAACACTTCCAAGAAGAAGTAAAAGTTCTATTGCTGCTTATTTAAGTTCTGAATTTGAAGAAAGATTTGGCTATTCAAAAGATGAAAGAACATTTGTAAGGTTTTATACCGCTCTGGTGGAAAAAAATGTTGATTATGATATAGACGACGTTACATTAGATTGGTTTAGTGAATATATTGGTTATGATAATTATAAAGCATTTCGCAAAATCAATAATTTCAGTAAAATAAATGAAGATTCTTCATCTACTTCAATTAATGTAACATTTGATAATGAGGCAAAATCTTTAACAGATAAACTGCATCAAATAGTCATAAATATAACAACAACCCCAATTTTTAAACTACCAGAATTTCTTACAAAACAAAGTAATCTCGGGATTATTGGGGTTCTTATTTGTGGTGGATTTATAGGAAATCATTTTTATAACAATAATAAAATAGAAGCTTCAGATAGAACAACTGTAGTTGATTCTTTAAAAAAAGATAATAAAGTGAATGGAACTCAAACTTTAGTATATGTTCCCCAGACTTTAAATTCTACCACTGCAAATGTTAAACAAAATTCCGAAAAAGCTTCTTTACAAAAACAATACATGTATTGGAACGGAAATGAATATATTCCTGAAGATTGTAACCAGCCAAAAAACAATCTCATTGCAATTGATTTGAAAAAACTCGTCAATTTCAAAAAAATTACGATTCCTGATACAATCACAGAAAAATCGTTAAGCAAAGTTTGGTATTCAAAATATAATAATGAAGTAGAATTTTTTACTGCAGATGGTGTAAATCCTGAGAATGGGAAAGAATTAAGACAATTAACGAAGCATATGTGGAGTAATTATATTGATAAAAATTAAAATTTTATTGTACTAAAAAAAACAGAATTTCAATTATTTTATTTTAAAACAAAAAAGTAAAAGTACGCCTTTGGTCAAATGTAAAACATACACTTTCAAGGCTAATATTTCTGTCCTAATAATTGTGAAATTCTTTCCAAATCCTCCACCAAATGTTTCGACATTTCTTCGGTTGTGGGTACAAAGCCAGAAGTTTTTTGTTTTTTTTTTTACTTTTCAGGTTCTTCACTCAGTTTTCCATTTTACTTAACTTCAAACTATTCATCATATAAAAAAGACCACTGAATCAGTGGTCTTTTTTATTTTAGAAACTAAAAATTTATTTTTTGATAAACTTCTCAGAAGTTTTACCTTCTTTGGTTTCAATATTAATAATATAATTACCCACTGGAAGATGTTTTACATCTACCATGTTTCCTTTAAGTGAAACCTTCATATTTCTTCCGCTCATATCAAATATCTCCACTTTATTAATTTTAGAATCTGATTTAATATTTAAAATATCAGAAGTTGGGTTAGGATAAATAGAAACAGAAAGTTTTGATAGGTCTAATTGTGTTTCTCCAACTGCTAAAGTTGAAGAGTTTGCAAATTGTACAGAAACATTATCAAAAGCACTAGTGTTAACAACTGCATTTCCCAAAGCTGTCGTATTTCCGTAGGCAACTTGGTTGGGTGCATTTAGTCCAGGTATTTTTGTATAATTTGCATTATTGAATGTAAATGTTCCTTCTGGCATCGTCCAAGTAAAATCTCCTGTAGTAATACTATATGTAAAAGAAACCGTTACCCAAGTATTTGCAGGTATAGTCTGCGTATTTGATAATCCAATTGTATAAAAAGCAGCAGGTTGACCTGCAGCAACTGGCTGTAATTTCCCCATACCACCAATCTTTTTAGTTGCATAATCATAAGTAATACCAACAATTCCTCCGTTAGCATCATAAACTGCAAATTGCATTTTACCAGCTCCAGTTGATGGTCCCGTATAAAACTGAATTGAACCCACAATAAAATTATTTCCAGCGGAAGGAGTTACAGCTGTGAATGGTTTTATAACAAAATGACTATGGGTATTGTTTGCTGGTGCACCAATATAGCCATTTCCAGATTTGATTTGCAACGAATTACCATGTGCAGCGTCAACAGTCATTATTTGATAATCTGCAGCAGTACCATTTAGAATGTAATAACCAGATGGTCCAGGTGTGGTCGCAGTTGGGTCTGTAGCAACATTTCCTGCTGTAAGTGTATTAAAATTTTCAGAGTAAATAGTTTGTCCTAAACTAAATAAAGAAGAACTTAAAAGCCCTAAAAGTAAAATTTTTCTCATAATATTAAATTTTAAACTAATATATAAAAATAAAAACAATCAGAAAAAAAAATGATTGCTTTTATTTACATTATTTCGAATAATTCTCAAAAAATTGTGGAATACTCTCAATTCCTTTATAGAAATTAAAGAGTCCGTAATGTTCATTTGGTGAATGTATCGCATCAGAATCTAAACCAAATCCCATTAATACGGATTTAGCACCTAAAACCTTTTCGAACATAGCTGTAATAGGAATGCTTCCACCACTTCTGTATGGTAGAACTTCTTTTCCAAATGCAGATTCCATAGCTTTTTTAGCAGCTAAAAATTCTTTAGTATCGCTTGGCAAAACATAAGGCATTCCACCATGATGAGGAGTAACTTTTACCTTTACAGTATCTGGAGCTATTTTCTCAAAATATTTAGTGAATTTTTCAGTAATTTCTTCAGGTGTTTGATAAGGAACCAATCTCATAGAAATTTTAGCAAAGGCTTTAGAAGGAATAACTGTTTTAGCACCTTCACCTGTATACCCTCCCCAAATTCCGTTGCAATCTAATGTTGGACGAATAGAAGTTCTTTCCAAGGTGGTATACCCTTTTTCACCTTCTACTCCACTTAAACCAATAGATTTTTTAAACTCATCAGGATTGTCTTTAAGTTTATTCATTTCTGCTCTTTCCGCGTCAGAAACTAATTCTACATTATCATAAAAACCATCAATTGTAATATGACCGTCTTCATCAATCAGGTTAGCGATCATTCTTGAAAGAACATGTATAGGATTTGGAACTGCTCCACCGTATAAACCAGAATGTAAATCTCTATTAGGTCCTTCCACTTCCACTTCTACATAGCTTAAACCTCTTAAACCTGTGGTTACGGTTGGTTGTTCATTAGAATAAATATGAGTATCTGAAATTAGAATACAATCGCAAGATAATTTTTCTTTGTTTTCATTCACCCAATCTCCCAAACTTACAGAACCTACTTCTTCCTCACCTTCCAAAATAAATTTAACATTGCAAGGAAGTGTATTGGTTTGCATCATCGCCTCAAACGCTTTCAAGTGCATGAAGAATTGACCTTTATCGTCTGCTGAACCTCTAGCAAAAATAGCACCTTCAGGATGAAGTTCTGTTTTTTCAATATAAGGCTCAAAAGGAGGTTTTGTCCATAATTCCAATGGATCTGGTGGTTGCACATCATAGTGACCATACACCAAAACAGTAGGTAAATTTTTATCTAAAAGTTTTTCTCCGTAAACAATAGGATAACCTTTTGTTTGGCATACTTCTACATTATCCGCACCCGCTTTTTTAAGGTAATCTGCTACAACGTCTGCACATTTAAGCACATCGTTTTTATACGCTGGATCCGCTGAAATAGAAGGAATTCTTAATATTTCAAACAACTCCCCTACAAAACGTTGCTTGTTTTCTTGAATGTAATTTAATGTTTCTTGCATTGAAAAAATATTTTGTTAAAAATAAAAAAAATGCCCCACAGAAGCAAGGCATTATGATATGATTTAGGCTTGAAAATTATTTTGTAAATCTTACAGCCATTTTTCTGTCCGCAGCTCTTTCTTCATCAGAAGCTTTTGCATCCACTTTAGCAAATTTGCTTCCGTAACCTTCAGCAGTAACCACTTGTGCACCAACACCTAGTTTAGTTAAAGCAGCTTTAATAAAGTTAGCTCTATCTAAAGAAAGCTTTACGTTTTTAGCTTCATCACCAGTTTTATCTGTGTAACCACCAATTTTAATTTTAGCATCTGGATACGCTTTTAAAATTTTAGCCAAATTATCCAACTGCTCCTGAGAACCAGCTTCCAACTGATCCGCAGAACCCATTTTGAAGTTGACGTTATCAAAATTATACCAAGTATCTTTTAAGTTCTCTTCTGTTGCTGAAGCGTATTGCCCACCTTTAAGGTAAGACACCATACTTTCTTCTAATCCGTTGGCATATCCTTTTAAAGCAGTTCCGTTAAGATCAATACTTACATGTTCTTTTTTTGCACCATGAGCAGAATTTCCTGTAGTATGAGCATCACCATGACCGCTTCCTCTTATATCATCGCTATATCTTTCTGTACCTTCTTCTAACTTTAATCTCCCTAGATTCCCACCTTCTGGAAGTTTTTGACAGCTTACCGCAACTGCAGCAACAGCTAAACAGATTACTAATTTTTTCATTATGAAATTTTTGATTGCCCAAAAGTAAGAAATATTGCCTTTGAGAGCAAGATTTTTAAATTGATTTTAGAATTATTTTCCCTGAAATGCTTTGAGTAAAAATAAGATATTGATTTCCGCCGTCTTTTAATTTGTATTTCTTCTTCACTTCTTCGGGTTTTAACGGAAAGTTTTTACATATAATATTGTATTGTTCTCCTTTTTTAATTGATTTTGAATCGATACTTGCAACTGCTAAAACTCTTCCAGGAAATTCATTCATAAAAACATCAGAAGTATATAAATGGGTATTGGGGTGTAACTTTTGAAGATTAAACTTCGTACACAACAAATTAAAAAAACCTGATTTAAGAATTGAATTATTAGGAATATATAAAAACGCCTGTGGATCAGAAAATTTTGCTTGAGACTGTGATTCCTCATTAAAACTCCCTACAAAGTCTTCTTCCTGAGTTTCTAAATTTACACCTCTAATTTCCACCTTTTGGTTTTGTTGAGAGTGACTAAGAAAGATCAAAACTTCTTTTACTTCATTTTTTAATGCAACAATATCAATTCTGTAAATAGAAGGAAGTTCAGAAATTAGATATTTCAAATCTATTAACGGTGAAAGTTTTATAATCACTTTATCTGTAATGGATAATAATTGATGATGAATCTCTAAAATATTCGGTGACAAATCCTCCAGTAAAAAAACTTTATTCTTCTGTTGATCTCTTCTTGCTGGGTCCAGATAAACAACATCAAATTTTTTATTATTCTGAATTAAAAAATTCTCTAAATTATCATTAATAAACGAAGCATTTCTATTTAAAACCTTCCAATTATGTTGTACAATTTCCAAAAGTTCAGCATTCTGTTCCACCAAACTAACCTCTTCAAATTTTTTGGAAAGAAAAAAAGCATCAATTCCTAAACCCGAAGTTAAATCAATAAAAGATTTTCCCGAAATAAGGTTGGATTTATACTCTGCAGTCGCTTGTGAAGAGGCCTGTTCTAAATTTAAATGAGGCGGAAAAATAATATTCTTTTCTAATAAAAATGGAAACTTTTTCTCTGCAATTTGACGTCCTTTTATCTGCTGCGCCAATTCTTGAACGGAAACCTCCTTAAAAGGAGATTTTTTCAATAAAAAAGAATGCAAATCCGATTTTAGATTTGCATTAATGTATTGTTGAACTTCTTGAGTTAAAAGCTTTTCATTGATCATTATTCATACATTTCTGCCCAACGAACAGGCTTTATCCTATTTTCTTGATACAAACTTTCAGGCGTTTTAGTAGCCTCCAATTTTGGATATAAATTAACACCAATCAGTTTAATTTTACCTTCTTGAACCCACTTTTGCTCTTCAACGGCTTGATCATATATTTTTTTCTGAACAACACCTTGGTTCAAAAGAGCTGTATAACCTCCATTTTCTTCCATTTCTAAGAAAAGTTGCCATGCTTTCTCTGCGAATTGCTGCGTGATATCTTCCACATAATAACTTCCATTGGTAGCATCATTAAACACATTAATAATACTTTCGTACGCCAAAACGATCTGTTGTTTAAAAGAAATTTCTTCAGAAAGTGAAGTTGCATTTTCCAATTTAAAATTGTTGGTAAATACCGCATCTGCACCACCAATCATTGCTGAAGCCAATTCTAAAGTAGAACGTATTAAATTATTTTCTTCGTCATTTTTGACTTTATTTCTAAGTGAAGTTTCCGCAAAAATATAAGGAATATCGTTAAGACCATATTCTTTTGTCAGTTGATTGAAAGTAATTTTCAACGCTCTTAATTTTGCTATTTCAAAGAAATAATTGCTTCCAATAGCTACTCGGAAAATTAATTTATTGAAAATATCTTGACCGAAAACTTCTACTAATTCTTTAGTCTTAGCCAAAGCAATTCCCAATTGCTGATAAATAGCGGCTCCAGAATTTTGATGCAAAGAAACATCAATACAAATATTTCTACTGAAGTTTTTAGCTAATAATTCTTTGGCCAACTGTTCTTTAATTTCTCCTTTTTCTTCATCAAAAACATCTATTAAAGAAAAATACTGATCTGAATCTTCGGGAGTAATATGTTCTGCTAACTTTATATTATTAACAAAAACGGTTTTATCATTTAAATCTTCAACATTTTCATTGAGAAGAACAGCAAATACATTCTCATCCATTTCTTCATAATAAGGAGCAACAAGGTGTGTGCTTTCCTCTATTTTAGGAAGATTTTGTAAAGGCTTCGCTACCTTGTCGTAATAAGGTTTTACCACTACTCCTTCAATATTTTCTTTTTGCAAAACAGCATAAATATCATCGGTTTTCAGTTGTTTTTGCACTAAGCTTTCCCAATCTTGAAGATTTGTTTTCTGAAACATATTAATTTGGTTTTATGTTAAAAATTTATTTGGCAACTTTTGTGGTATCTGCTACCAAAATAAAGATTTGTTCGTTAGGTTTTTTCATGAAATAATTTTCGCGGGCGTATTTTTCTTTTTCCGATTTATTATTCATGAGTTTTTTATAAAAATCGTCATTTTTCTTATACTCAGATTTATAGTAATCTAATTGATCTTCGTATTTAGAAATCTCACCATTAAGCTCGTGGATTACTAAAAAAGAAGTTTTATCAAAAAAAATCATCCAAGCCAAAAACAAGAAAATAGTAATGAAATATTTATTCAAAAAATACTTTTGAATAAATTTCAAGGTTTCAGATTTTGGCTGAATGTCTTTTATAATATTTTTCTCTGCCATTTTTATGGTTTTCTTAAAGAGTTTTTAATAACGGTCGTTAAAAAATCTATGGCAACAGAATTTTGCTTCATATTGGGAATAATAAGGTCTGCTTCATTTTTAGAAGGTTCAATAAATTCCTGATGCATAGGTTTTAATGTCGTTTGATAGCGGTGAAGCACCTCATTTAAATCTCTTCCTCTTTCTTGAGTGTCTCTACGAATTCTTCGTATCAATCTTTCATCAGAATCTGCATGAACAAAAACTTTCAAATCTAATTCTTTCAAAAGTTCTTTATTAGTAAGCACCAAAATACCTTCCACCACCAAAACGCTTTTGGGTTCCACTAAAACGTGATCTCCTGTTCTGGAATGTGTAACAAAACTATAAACAGGTTGTTCTATAGTTTGGTTATTTTTTAATGCTTTTACATGCTGAATCAATAATTCAAAATCGATAGACTTTGGATGATCGTAGTTTAAAGCTTCCCTTTCCGTAAGGGTAAGACCCTGATTGTCATGATAATAATTATCTTGGGAAAGAATATTCATTCCACCAAGATCTAATTGTTGTATAATTTTATCTACTACTGTAGTTTTACCGGATCCTGTTCCTCCTGCAATTCCTATAACAAGCATTAATTTGATTTTTTACAAAGATAATATATTAACGAAAAACTTTCCTCAATGAGTGAATAAACTTCATCACATTTAGAAAGTCTCAAAATTATTTTATATTTAAAACTTAGTTTTTCTTTAAAGTTAAAACCAATTTTTTGTAGATAGTTACCAAACCTACCACTAATAAACCCACAGTAAGACCAATTCCAACTTCTTTTACTGTGGAAGGAATAGTTGGCAAAAAATGATGGAAAAAATCAATATTATGCACAAAGATACCTCCCGAAACTAAAATTAAGGCTAAAGTTCCCACAACTCCTAAAACTTTAATAATAACAGGTAAAGCTTTCACTAAAAGATGTCCTAGTTTTGAGAAAAAACCTTTATCGCTAGACTTATCAATTAATTTAAAACCTGCATCGTCCATTCTTACAATTAGTGCAACAATTCCGTAAACACCTATTGTTGCTATAAAAGACACAACACAAACTGTAAGAATTTGCGTAGTTAAACTCTCATTTAAAACCGTACTCAGAGCAATAATAACTATTTCCACAGATAAAATAAAATCGGTGGTTACAGCAGATTTTATTTTGGCTTTTTCATTAATCTTATTATCATCTTCTTGAATTTCATCAATTACTTCTTTACCTTTTTTAGAACGGTGAAAAAGAAATTCAACAATTTTTTCGGCTCCTTCAAACGCCAAATAACAACCACCAAGAATGAGAACAATTTTGATGGCAATAGGAAAAAAAGTATTTAATAAAAGCGCTATAGGAACAATAATGGCTTTATTAATAAGAGAACCTTTGGTAATAGCCCATAACACAGGAATTTCTCTCGAAGAAAGAAAGCCAGTTGCTTTTTCAGCATTTACGGCAAGATCATCCCCTAGAATACCTGCTGTTTTTTGCGTTGCCACTTTACTTGCTACTGCAACATCATCCATTAATGCTGCAATATCATCTAAAATTGCAAAAAAACCTGAAGCCATATTTTTATTTATTTTTAGGATTACAAAATTATTAAAATGCTCTAAATAATTCGAGAATAAAATTAATTCAATCATTTTTTTTCTGTAACAACTTATTGAAAAAAAATAAAACACAAACTAATTTATAATTTTTCATTTAATATAGAAAAAAATTAAATTTTTTCATCCTATTTTAAGTTAGAATATTTTTTTTTAGAATTATTATCAAGTTTTATTCCTATTTTTGAAAAAAATTCTAAACAATTAATAATATGAAAAGACATCTACTCTTTTTTTTCTTATTGATTCTCAGTGGTAATTTTTTATTTGCCCAAAGAGATACAGAGCATTGGTTTGCTCCCTATTTTACACAAACAACAGGCTATAACCATAGGCTTTATTTATCTACTGATTCATTAACTCCTTTTGAGGTTAAAATTTACAATAATAATACACAGATTGGTGCAGTTACTATCAGTAAAGGAAACCCTCAAACATTTGCTGTAGCTACCGATATTATCACGACAAACGCTACTGCAGATGCATTTGTGGTAAGTACCAAGGGATTGTATTTAAATGGTGAAAAACCTTTTTATGCCTCACTTAGAGCTTATCAAATATCTCATGGTGAAATTGTTACCAGTAAAGGTAAAGCGGGTATTGGCAAGAAATTTTATGTAGCTGCTACTCCACAAGCAGTTAATACTTCAACTAACTTTACGGCTGGACTTTTAGCAACGGAGAACAATACAACAATTACCGTTTCTTGGGCAAATCCAGGACTTGTTTTTGTTAATGCAGGAACAACGGGAAACAGTATTACTATTTATCTTAATAAAGGAGAATCCTTCCTTTTAAGTGGGCTAAGCTCAACTGTAAGTAACAGATCTGGTTTTATCGGTGCAAAAATAGAATCTGATAAAGCTATTACTCTTACCAATGGAAATTCCAATGGAAATTTTGGAGCAGTTTCAAGTGGAGGTTCAGATCTTGTTTTAGACCAATCTGTTCCTGTTGAAAGATTAGGAAATACTTTTGGTATAGTAAAAACGTTATCAACAGACCCCACTAGAAACCCAGAAGGAGCAATTGTAATTGCTACCGAAAACAACACTGAAATATATGTTAATGGTTCTGCTACTCCACTAACAACCATAAATGAAGGTGAATGGTACTGGATTAAAGATACGAACTATGTTACCCAAGGTAATGATCATTCAAACATGTTTATCAGTACAACTAAAAATGTATATTTATATCAACTTATTGCTATTGGTGCAGATAATGCAACTAATGGTTATAACTATATACCACCATTAAACTGTTTTTTACCTAGAAAAATTGATGAAATTGGAAAAATATCAGAGATGCCTATAACTGGAACTTCCTCTGGAACTCCAACTTCTAGTTTTAAATTTAAATTAAACATTCTTACAGAAGCAGGTGCTGCGGTAACTGTAAATGGGGTACCACCCACTGCTGCTCAAGGACCTTTCCCATTAGCTGGTAATGCACAATGGGTTACTTATGCAGTTCCAAATATTACTGGTAACATAACTGTAGTATCCGATAAAGCGGTTACAGCAGGGGTGAATGGAGGTTATTCCACTGCTGGATATGGAGGATACTTCGCTGGTTTCTCTTCTGTTCCTGCAATTTCAAAAAAACTTGGTGAATGTTTACCTGGTTTAATATTGGAGGTTGATGATCATTTCGAAACTTACCAATGGTTCTTGAACGGAAATGCAATACCTGGTGCAACTGCAAATACATACACACCAACGCAAGTAGGTTTTTATACCGTAAAAGTAACAATGGGATCTTGTATTCCTGTTACAACACCTCCTTTGAAGGTAGAAACATGTACAGTAGAAAATCCGCAAACAGTTACTATTTGTGGTTCTAAAACTTTCCCTTTACAATTTTCACAGTCTACACAAACTCCGCTTTTGAATACTGTAACTATCATAACCCCACCAGCTAATGGTACAGCAGTAATAGATCCAATAACCGGAGCAATTACTTATACACCAACAGCAGGTTATGCAGGTCCAGATACATTAGTATACAAATTCTGTGGTAATAACGTAGATTTCCCTGATTGTGAACAAATGATTCTTACATTAAATGTAGTACCATTTATAATGGATGATGTCTTTTTATATGCATGTGAGTATGAAGGTAAAGCTGTTTTCAATTTAGATGATGCTGATGTTACCGATTTCCCCAATGTTGTAAAAACTTATTATACCACATTAGCAGACGCTCAAGCAGGTACAAACTCAATCCAAACTCCGAATGCATATCTTTCTCCTGAAACAGAAATTTATGTAAAAGGTATAACACCTGAAGGTTGTATAGCAATATCTATCATTCGTCTTAAATTAAAAATTCAAGATATGAATCTTGTTGATGCGACTTTAAAGTCTTGCTTTATTGAAAGCAAACCTACAACAGCATTATTTAATTTAACAACTGCAGCGGTAGGAGGAGCTGGTGTATTGGTAAAACATTATTATCCTTCTTCATACGATGCATTCTATCAAACAAATGAAATCATGAACCCTGACACATATGTTGCTCCTAGTGGTGTAGTATATGTAAGAGTAACTAGTAATAATTTTGAGTGTTTTAATATTGCTAAAATAAATCTTGTAGTATTAGCACCGTCACCTTCAGCGTTATTAGTTGATAAAACAATATGTATTGAAGATACTACTACTCTAGATGCAGGAGCTGGATATAATGAATACCTATGGAGCACAGGTGAAACTACACAATCTATTACCAACGTAAGTGTTGGAAGCTATTGGGTATTATTAAAATCAAGAGAAGGAGAATGTGTAACAAAACAAGAAGTAAAAGTTTATCCTTTTGAAAGTCCAGTTATTAGTGCAATAGAAATTGGTAATTCAAAAATAACGATAACAGCAAACGGTGGAACCGCTCCTTATAAATATTCATTAGATAATATTACATGGCAAGATTCTAATGTATTTGAAAATGTAGCTCGTGGAGTTTATACTGTTTATGTAAAAGACTCAAACAATTGTAATCCTATTGATATAGAAGTTACAGTACCAAACATTACAAACGTTATTACTCCAAATGGGGATGGCTATAATGATGCTATTGACTTCTCTGCATTGGCTAGCAAGAAAAATCTTGTTTTGAGTATTTATGACCGTTACGGAGTAAAAATTCATCAAGCTGACAAAACAAATAACTACAAATGGAATGGTACAGTGGGAGGCGTTCGTTTAAGCACTGGGACTTATTGGTATAGCCTTTCATGGAATGAAAATAATAGTAGTTCAACACCTATTAAATTCTCAGGATGGATATTATTGAAAAATAAAGAATAGATATCCTAAATCCAAAATAAATAAAAAAAGTAGATTCATAATGAGTCTACTTTTTTTATCCTTAAACCCAATTTTAAGCTTCCAAAGAAGGTCGAATTATTTTATCGAGTTTATATCAAAAATAGAAGATATTATACTTCTTTTATAAGCTCTTTTGAAAGTTTAACTTAATTATCAAAAATTTTTCTGTTAATATTTTCAAAGTGATTTAATCATTTTAGATTTTCAAACCCCAAATACAGAGTCTTTTTTTATCTATCGGCATCATTTGCAACAAAATCAATGACGTAATTACAAATATCTTTTTGCCACACTCTCACGGATTCATTCACTTAGAGTTGTATTATACTACACTCTTTTTCAGACATTTCAGTGGTAACTTCCGAATTATAATAATTCCCTTTCTTAACTAAATGGATATTCGAAGGATAAATTAATGCAACTTTTTTGCTTGATAAAACCTATGATACACATACATTTGGCGCAAATCTTCAGGTGATGGATTGTAACTATTAGATTTTTCCATTTCGTATCTAAAACAAAAACTTGATGACTCTCTTTGCATTTCAGAATGATATCAAGACGCATTTTGGATGAGTAACCAGAATAAGGTTTCCAAAAGTTTTTGGTCGCTTGAGAAGTTACATTGTGTGATTTTAGCTTCCTTTTTAAAGTCACTAAAATAAATTATTCTCACAAATTATTCATATCAAACATTAAAGGCAACACATCGTTTCTTCCTTTAGAAAATCAGGATGGTAATTAAGAAGCAATAATTTAGCTATTTCTAAAGCTGTTTAATAGTGGTGATTTTTTCGGTCAAATACAATTTTATCAAAAGCAGATTCATTTACTTTTATTTTCTTCAAATTCAGAAAAATATTGCAGATTGAAAAAAGCACTGTAAAAATTAAACTTCTGGATTTTATGCAAACAAATGGTCATTCTCCTAGAGTGCATGATGCTAACGAAGGATTATATTAAGCTGATGGAGAAATTCAATCGTGAAGTTGGAATTAAAGCATTGAGAAACGCTCAAGCTAACTTCATCAACAATATACAAAGCTGAAATTTGTTATTTTATGACTACTGTCCATTATACTCCACTAATGTCAGTTAGTTTTAAATTGTGATTTTCGTTGAAGATAATTTCACCTAAATCTATGGAAACATCTGCACCCTCTACCTTGAACAATTGAAAAGAGAGTTCCGAACCGCTTTGACGAATATTGGAAGTCTCAACTTTGGGTTTTACTGATTCGTTATGAGCGAACCGAACAAAAATAGTCCAACAAACCACCACCAAAAAAATCCGGTTTGGGAAAATGCAAAAATTCCTAAAGCTAATAAACCAACATATTCAAGTTTTAGAACTATTTTCATATATGATAATTGACTGAAAACTAATTTTTGTTACAATTAAACTTTTATTCTCAAAAACTCAACGGAAGAATCTCAAATTTCAAACCTCAGATTTCAACTCGCACTTTCCCATAAATTCCGTATCTTTGCCCACGAAAATTTAAAGAGTTTAAATAATAAAACACTCAATACGGAGTGTAAAACAAAATTAATTTATGAGTGCACCACAAGCAATCACAGAGCTAATTACTCTTGCAGACGGAAGAGAAATTACGCTTGAAACAGGTAAATTGGCGAAACAAGCCGACGGTTCTGTTGTCGTAAAACTAGGCGGAACAATGCTAATGGCAACGGTTGTAGCCAACAAAGAAGCTAACCCTGGCGTTGATTTCTTACCATTAACAGTAGATTACAGAGAAAAATTCTATGCAGGAGGTAAAATTCCAGGAAACTTCTTCAGAAGAGAAGCGAGACCATCCGATCAAGAAATTTTGACGATGCGTTTGGTAGATAGAGTTTTGAGACCTTTATTCCCTGAAGATTTCCACGCAGAAGTTCAGGTGATGATTTCCTTAATTTCTTACGACGGACAAACAATTCCTGACGATTTAGCAGGTTTAGCAGCTTCTGCAGCTATCGCAATCACCGATATCCCTTTCAATGGACCAATGTCTGAAGTGAGAGTGGTAAAATTAGACGGAAAACTTTCTATCAATCCTAAATATGAGCAATTGGCAGAAGCAGAATTGGATATTATGGTGGGAGCTACAAAATCTTCAATCGTAATGGTAGAAGGTGAAATGAAAGAAATTTCTGAACAAGAAATGTTAGAAGCTATTCAGTTTGCGCACAAAGAAATCATCAATCAAATTGAAGCTCAAGAAAGATTAGCTGCGAAAGTAGGCAAAGCTTTCCCCAAAAGAGAATATAACCACGAAACTCACGATGAAGAAATTCGTGAAAAAGTGTGGAAAGAAACTTACGATAAAGTTTATGAAGTAGCTAAAACGCCTTCTGCAAAAGAAGAAAGAGCGGAAAACTTCAAAGCTGTTCTTAATGATTTCTTAGCTCAATATACAGATGAAGAAGAATTAGAAAGAGTAACACCTTTCGTTAAAGTATATTACCACGATGTGGAAAAAGAAGCGATGCGTCAAATGATTTTGAACGAAAAAGTTCGTCTTGATGGTCGTGATCCACAAACGATTCGTCCAATTTGGTCAGAAATCGATTATCTTCCAGGAGCTCACGGTTCTGCCATCTTTACAAGAGGAGAAACTCAGTCTTTGACTGCAGTAACTTTAGGTTCTATTAAAGATGCTAACATGGTGGACAGCGTAATTACCAACCACGACGAAAAATTCTTCCTTCATTATAATTTCCCTCCATTCTCAACAGGTGAAGCTCGTCCGTTAAGAGGGACTTCAAGAAGAGAAGTTGGTCACGGAAACTTGGCTCAAAGAGCTTTAGCAAACATGATTCCTGAAGAAAATCCTTACACAATCCGTGTAGTTTCTGATATTTTAGAATCCAACGGTTCGTCTTCAATGGCAACCGTTTGTGCAGGAACATTGGCGTTGATGGATGCAGGGGTTCAAATTAAAAAACCTGTTTCTGGTATCGCAATGGGATTGATTACTGATGAAAAATCAGGAAAATTCACGGTTCTTTCCGATATTTTAGGAGATGAAGATCACTTGGGTGATATGGACTTTAAAGTAACGGGAACTGCAGACGGAATTACAGCTTGTCAAATGGATATCAAAATCCAAGGTCTTTCTATGGATATTATGGAACAAGCCTTAATGCAAGCAAAAGACGGAAGATTACATATTTTAGGAAAAATTACTGAAACCATTGCTGAACCAAGAGAAGATGTGAAACCTCACGCACCGAAAATGGTGATGATGGAAATTCCTAAAGATTTCATCGGCGCAGTAATCGGACCTGGTGGAAAAATCATTCAGCAAATGCAGAAAGATACAGATACTGTTATCGCTATTGAAGAAGTTGGTGAAATCGGACGTATCGAGATTTCCGGTGTTGACAGAGATAAAATCAATGCTGCGGTTGCGAAAATCAACGAAATTACCTTCGTACCAGTTGTCGGTGAAGTTTACAAAGGAAAAGTTGTAAAAGTAATGGATTTTGGTGCTTTTGTAGCGATTGCTAAAGGTACTGAAGGTCTTCTTCACATTTCTGAAATCGAATGGAAGCGTCTGGACAAAGTTCCTTACGCTGAAGGTGATGAAGTTGAAGTGAAATTCATGGGTTACGATGATCGTAAGAAAATGAAACTTTCAAGAAAAGTTTTGTTGCCAAGACCACCAAGACCAGAGCAAAAGCCAAAAGCTGAAAACGCTGAAGCTCCAGTTCAAAACAATAATCAAGAGCCACAAGCTTAAAAATAGAAAACCACCGCAAATTCGGTGGTTTTTTTGTTTCAAAAAATGAGTGAATTTTAGAATTTCTATTTTTTATATTGGATAACATCAAACTAATAGAGAATCCTTAAAAATCCTGCTCACGATTCACACAATCATCACCTTTTTGGGGGTTTGGTGTTGATTATTTCACCTGAAACCATTCCAAAATCAGCGGATATTTCCATTTCTGAAAATTAATATTTGTTGTGTTATTTTTTTTGGGGTGGAGGCTAGATTTCAATTGCTTATTTATCATTTCAAGCCACAAAAATTCAGGATAGGAAAGCGTTGAAATTCATTCTCAATTCTTTTATCATTTTTCATCTTGTAACTGCTTTATTAGAAGTATATTCCTTGAAATTTGGAGCACGAGTAATGATTATTTTTAAGATTATTTCAAGATTCGTAATTTCAACTATTTTTCTGATGAAATTCAAATTTCTTCAAAAAAATAAATGAATATCCGTAAGATTGCCTAATAATTTGTATATTTGTGTAATTCAAATTATTACAGATGAATATTTTCAGTTTTACGGCGAATTTTGGAACCGAAGAAGATTGTAGAAAACACTT
>JAEWOR010000053.1 GCA_023399595.1 Bacteroidota bacterium
GCCTTCGGCCCCCGAAACTCTTTTTATAACAATATTATTTCTTCAAATATTCATCAAAATAATCGGTTACTTTTTGCATTAGGTGAACTCTATCTTTCCCAATTACATTGTGAGCATGTCCAGGATAAACAAAATAATCCATTTGAACACCATTATCAACAGCAGACTTTATAAACTTCATGGACTGTTGCCAAATCACCACATCATCTTGAGCTCCATGAATCATTAAAAGTTTACCTTTTAAATTCTGAACTTTATCTAAAAGATTAGCTATTTTATAACCTTGTGGATTTTCTTGCGGCGTATCCATATATCTTTCAGTGTACATAATTTCATACATATTCCAATCGATAACTGGTCCACCAGCAACTCCCACTTTGAAAACGTCTGGATGCTTCAACATAAAACTCGTCGTCATAAATCCACCAAAACTCCAACCGTGAATACCCATTTTTGAAGAATCAACATAAGGTAAAGATTTTAAATAGTCAACACCTTTCATTTGGTCTTCCATTTCTGTAGTTCCTAGATTTCTGAAAACTGCCTGCTCAAACTTCATCCCTCTGTTAGAAGAACCTCTTCCATCCATCGTGAAAATAATGTATCCATTTTGAGCCATATATTCATACCACAAATTTCCTGAAGCTGGGAAAGTATTGGTTACCAACTGCAAATGCGGTCCGTTGTACAAATAAACAATAGTTGGATATTTTTTATTAGGATCGAAATGGGTTGGAAGAATAATCTTTCCATAAAGTGGAGTCCCATCATCAGCGGTAAGATTTACCTCTTTAATTTCCGGACGGAGATAATTTTTTAAGGTATTTTCAGATGTTAGAATATTGGTGCTCTTACCATTAGAAGTCGAAATATAATTTGCTACTCTCGGCGTGTTAGCATTAGAATAAGAATCATATAAATAAGCTCCATCATCACTCAAAATTCCAGTATGAATTCCTGGCGCAGTATCTAATCTTTCTATTTTAAAATTATTCCAATTTACTTTGTAAAGGTGTTTTTCTTTAGGAGAATCTTTAGTTGAGGAGAAGAAAATTTCTTTTTTCTTTTCATTGAAACCTAAAATATCATTCACCAACCAATCTCCTTTTGTGATTTGAGAAACCAAACCTTTATCTAAATTATAATGGAATAAATGGTTGTAACCTGTTCTCTGACTTTGCCAAATAAAATCTGTATTTGAATTTGGGAAGAAAGTTAAAGGTTTTTGCGGCTCTACATATTTATCATTCGTTTCTTCAAATAAAGTTTTGATGAATTTTCCAGTATTTGCATTATACTGATTGAATTTTAAATGATTTTGACCTCTATTTAAAACACCAATAAAAATATATTTTGAATCTGGACTCCAAGAAATTGCCGTTAAATATTGATCTTTTGGACCTTCAACATCAACAAAAATTGTAGTAGCATTTTTGATATTGTAAATTCCCAATTTTACTTCGTGAGAAGTTTGTCCAGCCATTGGATATTTTATATTGGTATTTACAGCTGGGGTTACAGACCAATCAATAATAGGATAATCTGTCACCATTGTTTGATCCATTTTATAAAAAGCTACCGAATTGGAGTTAGGAGCAGGGAAAATACCTTCATTAATCCCGAATTCATTTCTATGAACCGCTTGTCCGCTAATGATATTTTCATTTTGCTCATTCGTAACTGCTGTTGCAACTCCATTTTTGTTAACAAAAAGATTATTTTTTATAGTATAAGCAAAAGTTTGGTTATCACTGAACATTTTGAAGTTTGCAGCAGCATCATCCATCTTAGAAGTTGACTTCACCTTCCATTCTGAACCTGATTTTTCCGCCCACATCATTTGATTTCCAGATTTAAAATATCCAGAATTGTTGTTGATGAAAGTTATCTGCGGAAACGACTTTAGTTTAGCGGCTGTATTCTTATTAATTTGATACAGAGAAACCAAGGTATCTTGCTTTCTTGTTTTAATATCCGTTATCAAATAAGCATTTTTAACTGCATTGATGTAAGATTTTCCGTCTTTAGACCAAGAAAATTGTGATATATTTTTCACAGCTAAATTACTTCTCAAGCCGTTTACAGCTTCAGCCATTGTAAACTTCTGAGTTTGAGCAGTTGCTAAACCACCCATAACCATGAATAATAAAGATAATTTTGTTATTTTCATTTCTTAAATTTCAAAAACCAAAAATAAGAAATAAAAAATGAAGGTTAAAAATATTAATTTAATTGGAACGACGAAATTTCTTATAGAGAATCATTTTCATACTTTCTTGTTTCCCATTCCTCAAGGCTAATCAAAATATCAGAAACACAATCTTTATTATTGGGCATTCTCTTTATTGAGTCTATTTTATAAACTGACAATCACTAAAGTAATATCGATAAACAAAAAGTGAATAATGCAATAATAGATATCTTTTCCTACGTATTTATAAGTATTTTTAGTCTAAAGATGAATTTAAGATTTTTAATTGCGTATATTTATTGATAGTAATTTTAGCTAAAAAAGTTTTTTTAACATACATCAAGAGATTGCAATTCTTAAGCACCTACCTTTGTAACATCAAATTAAAAAATATATAACATGTCAACAAAATGGAATTTAGACCTTAGCCACAGTGAAATAACTTTCAAAGTAAAACATATGATGATCTCCAACGTGAAAGGGAGATTTAATGATTTTACCGCCAATTTAGAATCAGAAGACGACACATTTAAAAATGTAAAAGTGAGTGCAGATATCAATATTAATTCTATTGACACTAACAGTAAAGACAGAGACAATCACTTAAAATCTTCAGATTTTTTTGATGCAGAAACCACTCCTCAAATGCACTTTGAAGCTACATCTTTAAACGGTGATATTGAAGGTTTCATGACTATTAAAGGAGTTACAAAACCTATAAAGCTAGAAGTAGATTTTGGTGGTATGCAGGTGGATCCTTGGGGAAATACAAAAGCAGGCTTTACTTTTGAAGGAAAAATTAGCAGAAATGATTTCGGATTAAATTGGAATGCGGCACTTGAAGCAGGTGGAGTAATGGTAGGAGATGAAGTGAGAATCTCCGGAGATTTACAATTCGCAAAAGGCGAATAATTACAAATTAATTCTACAAAAAATACCATGAAGCCTATTATTACAATAGGTTTTGTGGTTTCTATTCAACATGAATTTAAATGATTTAAATACTATTTCTGAACATTTCCAGAAAACGGAAAAAATGCCTGTCTTATTTTTGGGACATGGCTCTCCGATGAACGCTATTGAAGAAAATCAGTTTGTACAAGGTTTTAGAAATGTAGCGAAAGAAATTCCGACACCACAAGCTATTTTATGCGTTTCTGCGCATTGGTTTACCAACGGAACTTTTGTTACAGCTATGGAAATGCCCAAAACCATTCATGATTTTTATGGTTTTCCAAAAGAACTTTTTGAAGTCAATTATCCTGCACCTGGAAGTCCTCAGCTTGCCAAAGAAACTACTGAACTTTTAGCTCCCAACTTGGCAACAGAAGACCATAATTGGGGATTGGACCATGGTGCATGGTCGGTTATTAAACATCTATATCCCGAGGCAAATATTCCTGTTGTCCAATTGAGTATAGATTATACAAAACCTCCTCAATATCATTTTGATTTGGCTAAAAAATTAAACAAATTAAGAGAGAGAGGCATCTTAATTATTGGTAGCGGAAATATTGTTCACAACCTTAGGTTAATTGATTGGCGCAATATCAATACCGTTGGAGCGGGTTGGGACTGGGCCATTGAAGCTAGAGAAAAAACCAATAACTGGATTTTGGATGGCGATTTCCAAACCTTAATTAATTTCGAAAAACAAGGAAAAGCCTTACAAAATGCTATTCCTACTCCCGATCATTATTTGCCTTTAATTTATTCTTTAGGTTTGAAAGAAAAATCCGAAGATTTAAAATTATTGAATGATGAATTGATTGGTGGTTCTTTAAGCATGACAAGTGTAAGAATTGGTTAAAATAAAAAAAGCTGCTAAAATAGCAGCTTTTTTTATTAATTCATTGGCGGCGGCGGAGAACTGTATTGATATTTTTCTTCTAGTTCTTTTCCAATTTTCTCACTTAAATCGCGACCCCATCTTTCTCCTTCTTTCATACTTTCGTTCATAATTAAGGGAAGTTTTGCAATGATTTTTTTTCCTGTTGGAGTTTTATAGAAGGTCAACAAATCATCTATTTCTTTCTCTTCAAAATGTTTTGAATAAATTGGAACAATAAGATTTACCAAATTGGTTAAGTTCCGCTTCTCTCCTACTTTATCCCAATACTCACGTGGAACATCTGGATAGATCTCTTTATACTGTGCAATCATACCAGAAAACGTCATTTCTAGATTTTTTTCTGTTCCCATTAAGAGTAACAAATCTTTTATCTTATTTTCTTTTGTTGTTTGTGAAAAACTAAATACAGATAATAAAATAAATCCTCCAACTAAAATTTTCTTCATTAGATAACCACTTTAAACTTCTTCTCTCTAATTAAATCTGCAATTGCCAACATATCTTCACCTATCAATCTATCATCTTCTAATTTTGCTACTTTTGAACGAAGAATATTGTAATTTTCTTCTATAATTTCTGAACATTTTGCAGGTCTTCTAAATTCTAAACCTTGAGCCGCAAACATTAATTCTACCGCTAAAATATTCACCAAATTCCCTAAAACCTGATTGAACTTTCTTCCCGAAATACTTCCCATAGAAACATGATCTTCCTGCCCTAAACTTGTAGGAATAGAATCCGCTGAAGCAGGAAAACATAAAGTTTTATTTTCAGTCACCAATGCTGCAGAAGTATATTGAGGAATCATAAATCCTGAATTAAGACCAGATTTTGCTGTTAGCAATCTTGGTAAACCGTATTGTCCTTCCAATAAAAGATAACTTCTTCTGTCCGAAATATTTCCTAATTCCGCAGCAGCCAAAGTTGCATAATCTAAAGGCAACGCCATTAACTGTCCATGGAAATTCCCACCAGAAATAGATTCTTCAGCGCTTAAAACAATTGGATTATCGGTTACAGAATTCAATTCGGTTTCTGCCATCATTTTCAAATGTTCAAAAGCATTTCTACTCGCACCATGAACTTGTGGTACGCAACGCATAGAATAAGGATCCTGAACTCTTTCGCAGTCTTCATGTATCTTAAGATTTTCTGAATCTTTTAAAAATCCTAACATTCTTGCAGCCACTTTTTTACTCCCTTCAAACGGACGAATTTCGTGCAGTTCCTTCTTGAACGGACTTGCAGAACCTCTATATGCTTCTAAACTCATCGCCGCCGTCATATCCGCTAAATCCAATAAATATTCGAATTTTTCTAAACCTTTTATAGCGTGAGATAAAATAAACTGAGTTCCATTAATTAAGCCTAAACCTTCTTTTGGTCCTAATTCCAAAGGTTTTAAACCGTGTTTTTCAAGAACCGTTTTTGTATCAACAACTTCATCTCCTTCCCAAACTTTTCCTAAACCTAAAAGCGGTAAAACCAAATGCGCTAATGGTGCCAAATCTCCCGATGCTCCCACAGAACCTTGTTCTGGAACAACAGGAATAATATCTTTCTCCAACATCGTCACCATTCTTTCAATAACATCCAAAGAAACTCCCGAAAAACCTTTAGACAACGCATGAATTTTAGCAATCATCATGATTTTAGAAAGTTCTTTATCTATAGGTTTTCCCACACCAACAGCATGAGAAATTATAAGATTATGCTGAAGTTGAGCTGTTTCTTCTGGAGAAATTTTAGTATCGCAAAGCGGTCCAAAGCCTGTATTGATGCCATAAACACATCTATCAGACTCCACAATATCTTTTACATTTTGCTGAGATTTCAAGATCAATTCTCTAGCTTCTCCATTCAATTTCGCTTTCATTGGGTCTTTACAGATGTTCAAAACATCATGAAAAGTAAAAATATCTATTCCGTAAATCATTTTAAAAATTTGGGCTAAAAATACGTCTTTTTTTCCTTGTTTTTAAAAGAAAAACGCGAGCGAAGCGAACGTCAAAAGAGTTTAGTAGTCAATTTTATTTTTTAACCATCGTTTTTACAGTCTTGAATTTTGGGTTCTTTTGTTTCAAGACAAAAAAACATGATATAATTCCCTATTTTTGTAAGGTGAATCCTAATTTAGAACTTCAACTTAAAACCCTTCCTTCCGACCCTGGTGTGTATCGTTATTATGACAAAAACGATCAACTTTTATATGTTGGAAAAGCCAAAAACCTCAAAAAAAGGGTACTTTCTTATTTCAATAAAAATTTGTCGAGCTATCGAACAAAAATAATGGTTGGAAAAATTTTCCGATTAGAAACCACCATTGTCAATAGCGAATACGACGCTCTTTTGTTAGAAAATAATTTGATAAAAGAACATCAACCTTTCTACAACGTGATGTTGAAGGATGATAAAACCTATCCTTGGATTTGCATTAAAAATGAAGCCTTCCCACGAATTTTTCTCACTAGAAACATTATAAAAGACGGTTCTGAATATTACGGACCTTACGCAAAAGTTCGTCCCGCAAAAATTCTTTTGGATACAATTAAACATTTGTACAAACTCCGAACTTGTAATCTTAATCTTGCTCCCGAAAAAATAGCGGAAGGTAAATACAAAGTTTGTTTGGAATATCATATTAAAAATTGTGACGGACCTTGTGAACAACTAGAAACCAAGGAAGATTACGATGAGAAAATAGATGCTATCCGTGGAATTATTAAAGGGGATTTCAGAAAAGCAAAAGAATATTTGATGAATCAAATGATGAAATATGCTGAGGATTTGCAGTTCGAAAAAGCGCAAATGGTAAAAGAGCGTATTGATTTGTTAGATGATTTCCAATCGAAAAATACCGTAATGAATCCCAATATTGATGATATTGATGTTTTCGGAATGACGAGTGATGAAACCGCAGCTTATGTCAATTTCTTCAAGATTAGAAATGGAAATATCATCCAAAGTTATACCACGGAAATTAAGAAAATCCTTGATGAAAGCGATGAAGAAATTATGGAAGAAGCTCTGATTGAAATTCGACAAAAATTCAGTTCAGATTCTAAAGAAATCCTTTTGCCATTTCATCTTACGGTGGAAATTCCAAATGTGAAAATTATGGTTCCAAAAGTAGGCGATAAAAAACGTATCGTAGAACTTTCTGAAAAAAACGCCAAAGAATATCGTCTGGAAAAACTAAAACAAGTTCAAATTGTAGATCCTGAAAGACATACGAAAAGAATTATGGCAGAAATGCAAAGTCTTTTGAGAATGCCTGTGGAACCACGACATATTGAAGGTTTTGACAATTCAAATATTCAAGGAACAAACCCTGTTTCTGCATGTGTCGTTTTTAAAGATGGAAAACCCAGCAAAGCCGATTACAGAATTTTTCATCCTAAAACCGTTGAAGGTCCAAATGATTTTGCAACCATGGAAGAAGTGATTTACCGTCGCTACAAAAGACTTTTAGATGAAAATGAACCGCTTCCACAATTAATCTTGATTGATGGTGGAAAAGGACAACTTTCTTCGGCGGTGAAAAGCTTAAAACTTCTTGGTTTATACGGGAAAATTACCATTATTGGGATTGCAAAACGCTTAGAAGAATTGTATTTCCCTGAAGATTCTATTCCATTGTATTTGGATAAAAAATCTGAAACATTGAAAATTCTTCAACGAGTACGAGATGAAGCTCACCGTTTTGGTGTAAAACATCATAGAACACGCAGAAAAAATTCGACTATTCAAACAGAATTGGAAGAAATTCCTGGCGTAGGCGAAAAGTCTATTGAGTTGCTGTTGTCCAAACTCAAATCTGTAAAACGAATTCGAGAAGCCAGCCAAGAAACCTTAGAAGAAGTTTTAGGAAAATCTAAAGGTAAAATGGTTTGGGAATACTTTAATGGTGAAGAATCTTCTACTTAGATAAAAAAGTTTGTTTTGTGAAATTACCTTCTTTTTGAGGAATTTCTACTATTAAACTTCCATTTTCAAAATAGCCAAAAGCTGCCATTTTATTTTCTAAAACCACTCTGTATAAACCTTGTTTTCCTGTTTCGGTAAAAGTAGCATAAGGTTGAGAAGAATTTGGTTTTACCAAGATAAATTGCGAGTCAGAAATATTTACTTTTTGTAAATTCAAATTTCCATCAGAAAAAGATTCTGAAGTGTTGGTTTGAACAGGTTTCGTAGAAGCTACTGGAGTAGAAACAACTACTTGTTGAACATTCGTTGGTTTTGTCGTTAATTTAGAAGCATCTGGTGATGAAACAGGAATACTTACAAGAGATTTTTTTAAAGCTTCGGGGAAACCAATTTCAAATTCTTTAGCGCCTGAATCTCCTTTTGAGGAAAGAATTACCTTATCATTACAATCTTTAAATTGCAATAAAATTTTATTTTTTAGCCAAGAACTATCGTCTAAAATATCAGCTTTAGCCACTGAACAAGGATTTTGTTGAAGCTCAACTGGCCACTCAGAAACCTTTTCAGAAACAATTTTATACTTTTTAGATTGTAAACTTTTAGCTAGAATAGTATTCAAATTATATCTATTGATTTTTTTTTGTTCAAACGTTGAAGGAACAGAAATATACTCGTAATCATTAATATTTTGAGCCGTAAAAACCGAAGTTGCTCCTAAAAAAACACAAAATGAAATTGCTTTAAACATCTTTAAAAATAATTTGAATTGAATAATAATTAATCGTTTCTAAACTCTCCCATATCCAATTTAAGAGAGAAGAAATTAGAGAAGAAATTAGAACCACCAATTCCAGAATTAGTGATGGCGTAATCTAAAGTAAGACCTCTATATTTTATACCCAAACCTGCACTTGGCTGAAAAGAAACCTTCCTTTTTAAATCCTCAATATCTGTAATCGATTGGAATCTGTTAACACCCAATCTCACAAAAAGCATTTTTTGATAGCTTAATTCAGCACCTGCATAAGGTGTAATACTTGCAAAATCTGTAGAAACAAGCGCTGCAGTTTTAGCAAAATCAACATTAATTCCAGCTTCTGGAAGAACATTAATACTGCTGCTTATCTCAAAATTCTTGCTTACACCTGCATTTAATTTAGGCATTGTAAGTTCTAATTTATCTTTTGGAGCAGGGTTAAACTCTTCTCCATTAACAATGGTAGATAATTTAGATTGATTCACAGACCAAAAATTGACAGTTGTAGTAATATCTCTTAACATTGCACCGTATGTCCAACCGTTATCTGGACGGTAAATTCCTCCGATATCAAAACCAAATCCAAAAGCATTGGCAAATTTCCCAACATTTCTATACACCACTTTCGCATTTACTCCCACATCTAAATTTTCCATTCCGTACGGATGGAAAGCATAAGAAATCAAGGCTGCATAATCTGCTTGCGAAAATTTTGTAATTTTATCATAATCAATATTTCCTTCAGAATCAATCATCTGAGTAGTATTCAAGATATTATCAACTCCTAATCTCACCAATGAAATTCCAAAAACACCTCCATTTTCTTCCAGAACTTTTGCATACGCCATATAATCGTATTTCGCGATAGATTCAAAGTATTCTGCGTGCATAGCAGCTCCTTGCCAATCTTTGGTAATACCATTCAAACCAGCTGGATTCCACATAGGTGCGTACACATCATTCTGATTAGTGATTACAGCACCTCCCATACCTAGACCTCTTGCTCCAGCTCCAATATTTAAAAATTCATTGGAATATTTTCTTACAATTTGAGCTTGAGACCACCCAAAACTTAAAGAAAGAAGCAGTAAAATATATTTTTTGATCATAAATTATTGATGATTAATGAGTGTTTTCTGTTTTTTAGCTTTTATTAAACCATTAATTACTATGGCTAAAATCATTACAAATGAAGCGACATAAAAAATCGGGCTCATATGTTCTGATTCTCCAAAGATAAAAAAAGCTAGTATAATTCCGTAAACTGGTTCTAAATTCACTGTTAAAATTAAAGTAAATGGTGAAATATATTTCATAAGCTTTACAGATTCTAACATCGGAAAGGCTGTAAACACACTTGCCAATAATAAAATTAACATAAAGTCTTTGACGTTTATTTCCATCATTTGCCCCATTTGCCCCGTGAAGATATAAAAAATGGATAACATAGCCCAACCACAAAAAATCTCATAGAAAATAATGTTTTCAGAGTCGGTTTTCCCAAATATTTTACCATTAAAAACTGAGAAGACTGTTCCAAAAATGGCACAGAGAACTCCAAAAAAAATTCCTTCTTTAAACCTAAATTCCGTTTTAAAAATAAGAAGAATGCATGCTACAATTACAATTCCCATAATAAACTCACTTATATCGACCTTCCGTTTAAATACAATAGGTTCTAAAATAGACGCAAATAAGGTGGATAAAGACAAACAACTTAATGCTATAGAAACATTAGAAACTTTAATGGAATAAAAAAAACACAACCAATGCAAAGCCATAAAACAGCCAATAGCTCCTAGTTGTAAAAATATTTTCTTAGAAACTTTTAAGCTCTTTTTTTTAATAATCCTTGAAAAAATATAAAGGAACAACGCAGCAAAAAACATCCTATAAAACACCAAGACTTGTGCATTAGAACTAATTAATTTACCTAAAATTGCAGTAAAACCCCAAAGAAAGACTATTAAATGTAGCCTTAAAAGAGCTGTATTTTTCATTTTGCAAATGTACAAATTGAAAACATGAAGAATTAAATACAATAAAGATTATTACCACAAAAAAATTATACTCCATAAAAAAATCCCGAAAATTCTACGAATTTTCGGGATCCTCAAATAATAAACTATTAAAAAAATAAACTAGGAACTGAATAAAGCAACATTTAAATGTCTCACTTTACTCTTCTGTAAAATTATGTAATTTCTACAATTCATGCAAGTATTTACAAAGTTAAATATTTCATAAAATTCTGAAAACCAAAACTTTAATTCTCTAAGTTTTCGCTTCTTAGAAACCTTGAAATTTACTATCTTTAGGCTTCAATAAAGCAAACTAGAGAATGGATTTAGAATTTAACAAAAGAGAAGATCAAAATAGATTAAAATTATCTGAAATCAATCAACTTTTAGCTGAAATAAAAAAAGGTGGTGGAGAAAAAAGATTGCAAAAACTTCGTGACGAAGGGAAAATGACTGCGAGAGAAAGAATTGATTATCTTCTTGATAAAGATTCTGATTCAATTGAAATAGGTGCTTTCGCGGGTTATGAAATGTATCCTGAGGAAGGAGGTTGCCCGAGTGGTGGTGTGGTAGTTGTAATGGGATATGTTTCAGGAAAACAATGTATAATTGTAGCCAATGACGCATCTGTAAAAGCTGGAGCTTGGTTTCCTATTACAGGTAAGAAAAACCTACGAGCACAAGAAATTGCTATGGAAAACAGACTTCCAATTATCTATCTTGTAGATTCTGCCGGCGTTTACCTTCCTATGCAAGATGAAATTTTTCCTGATAAAGAAATGTTCGGAAGAATTTTTAGAAACAATGCAAAAATGAGCTCAGCTGGAATTGTACAAATTTCTGCGGTTATGGGAAGTTGCGTTGCGGGTGGAGCTTACCTTCCAATTATGAGTGATGAAGCGATGATAGTGGACAAAACTGGTTCTATTTTCTTGGCTGGAAGTTATCTTGTAAAAGCTGCAATTGGTGAAACTATTGATAATGAAACTTTAGGAGGAGCAACAACCCATTGTGAGATTTCAGGAGTTACCGATTATAAAGCTAAGGACGATAAAGATGCTTTAAATAGAATTAGAAATATTATGAAATCTATTGGGTCTCACGAAAAAGCAGGATTTGATAGAATTGAAAGCTTTCCTCCAAAAGAAAATCCAGATAATATCTTCGGAATTATGCCTTCTTCAAAATCTGATCAATACAACACTTATGATATTATAAAATGTTTGGTGGATAATTCTGAATATGAAGAATATAAACCAGATTATGGAAAAACAATTATTTGTGCTACCGCAAGAATTGATGGTTGGAGTGTAGGAATTGTCGCCAACCAAAGAAAATTAGTAAAAAGTGGAAAAGGAGAAATGCAGTTTGGAGGCGTTATTTACTCAGATTCTGCAGATAAAGCAACAAGGTTTATTGCTAATTGTAACCAAAGAAAAATTCCATTGGTATTTCTACAAGACGTTACAGGTTTCATGGTAGGATCAAAATCTGAACATGGAGGAATTATTAAAGATGGTGCAAAAATGGTGAATGCGGTTTCTAATTCTGTTGTTCCTAAATTCACTATTATTACAGGAAATTCTTATGGAGCAGGAAATTACGCAATGTGTGGAAAAGCTTATGATCCGAGATTAATTGTTGCATGGCCATGGGCAGAATTAGCAGTAATGGGAGGTGCTCAAGCTGCAAAAGTTTTAGCTCAAATTCAAGAATCGACTCTTAAAAAACAAGGAAAAGAAATTAGCGAACAAGAACATAACGAAATCCTTGAAACTATTTCTAAGAAATACCAAAAACAAACGGAATCTACTTATTCTGCAGCAAGATTGTGGACAGATGCCATCATTAACCCAACAGATACTAGAAAATGGATTTCTATGGGTATTGAAGCAGCAAATCACTCACCTATCACCGAAAAATTCAACTTAGGTGTGATTCAAGTTTAATGACTATATAATAACAAGCCACCATGAAATTATTTTCTGGTGGCTTTTTTTCAACATTAATGTTCTTCTTTTTCCGGAAAAATACTTGCATGAAATTCTGTAAAAAGGAATAACATTTGCTGCTATCTTCGAAACTACAGTTTTCATTAATTCTTAATAAATTAAAACCTATGAAAACTTTTCTAATAATCATCTTCAGCATATTAAGTCAACAGTTTTTTTCGCAATGTCAAATTTTGGGTTCGGAAACCGCTAAAGTAGGTGATAGCTTAAAATTTAGGTCAGATATTGTTGCTAAATGTACAGACTGCTATCATTGGAATGTTTCTCCTGAAAACAAGCTGCGTATACAAACGAGTGGAGAAGGTCAGATTTCAGTGAAATTTTTAGAACCTGGACTATCTACAGTTTTACTTTCAGTTGAAACTGAACAGGGAACAAAAAATTGCAAAAGAAGTATCGTAATTCAAAATCCTCCACGCCAAAAGGAAAAACCTTGTAATGTTGCCATCACAAGTTTTAAAGATGTGAAAGTTGATGAAAACACCATGTCCTTCTTTCCAAACGTCATTTCTCAGATATATACTTACCAATGGAAAGCTAATTTTGCTGATGGATCTATTCAAGAATCTACAGAAAAAATCCCTCAATTTACCAATAACAAATATAATGTTATTGAGTCAGTAGAGGTTAAAATACACGACAAAACAACTCTTTGTTCACATATCATTAACCGGACATTCGGTTATAATTATTGGTTCCCAAAAGTTGAAAAAATAGAACAAAGAAAATACATTCAGGAAGCATACTTACAAAGTCAAACCAAGCAATAATACTCTAATATTTCCATAAATTCATTTGATTATTTAGGAGCACTTTCCCGCTATTCGCTTCTACTCCTCGTTCCATTTCTTACCCTTGGCTTACTGTGGGGTAACCGCTGCTATCGGGGCTAGGTTATGGGTAATGAGTAATGAGTAATCAGTAATAGTTAATAATGTTTTGCAATAAAAAGAGCTGCGTTTCTAGTATTCTTTAATCTTTATCAAGAAAAGGATATAGATTAAAATTGTCCAACATACATTTTATTAAGATCAGCTACATCACTTGAGTTCCAACTCTATTAGATCATAATCATTTCTACTTCATCCTTCATCCCTCATTCTTCTTACTACTTTAATCCTTCCTCTTTCCTCTCTTTGTCATTGTTCCATTGCTCCATTATCAGACTCCTTGATTTTATTG
>JAEWOR010000065.1 GCA_023399595.1 Bacteroidota bacterium
GCTTGGAATATATTGTAGGTCAGTGGAGAACTGCACCCAAATCACGACTTTACACATTACAGGAAATAGCAGAGAAAGCAGGTTATAACTCCACACAAGCTTTCGCCAAAAATTTCCAGGAAAAATACAAAATGCCTCCTTCCAACTTCCTGAATAACCTCAATCAGAAAAAACTACCTGTTCATAAATAGAACGTTGCAAATTGTTAACAAAATACAATTTATGACTAGTATTTTATGGGTGCAAAACCCTTCAAATTTAATTGTTTGAAGGGTTTTTTTTTCCATTAATTAGAGATTCTGGTAATTATTTTCAAAAATTACAATTTCAGATTATAACGGGAAGATATTTCTCGGATAAATAAGAATCTTCAATCAATATTTTTTTTAAGTTAAAATTTTTTAGAGGTGGAAAGTGTTTTATCAAATAAAAATGGTATTATTATTGATGAATTCAGCATGAAAAAAAACAATGAAAAAATATATTTTGAAAAAGAAAATAAGCTTATTTTTTGTAATGTTAATAATATTGCAAGCGTGCAAAAAAGATCCACAAGTAGATTCTTCATCTTCATCCGCTAGTGGTTCATCCATTCAAATGGATTCTGTAGTTGCAACTAAAGACAGTGTAAAAGTGGTCGTTAAAGAATCTTTGCCACCTGCAGAGTTAGAAATGGGGTTTTATAATGCTTGGGTTTTCCCTAAGGATAAAAAACAAAAAGATTCTGTTTTTCAACTTTTCAATAAAAAATATTCTGAAGAAGAGCGTTATGCAATTTTAGCCTTAAACCGCTTAGATTCCAAACATAAATACAATGCAGATACCTTAATTGTTCCTGCAAAAGTGGATCCTAGTTTAATGGAGTATTCGCCGTTTCCCAAACAAATAGATGTATTGAGTGGTGTTAATAAATTTGTAGTGTTTTCGTACCCTATACAAGCTTTTGGAGTGTATTCTAACGGGACATTGATGAAATGGGGACCTACAAGTATGGGAACTAAAGCAAAACCAACAAGAACGGGTTTAACTTATGCCAATTGGAAAAAAGAATTAGCCATTTCTACAGTAAAAAGCGAGTGGAAACTTCCTTACAATTTCAATATTTTTAACTACGATGGTATTGGATGGCATCAATATGATTTACCAGGTTATCCTGCATCACATTCTTGTTTGAGATTATTAAAAGAAGATGCTATTTATTTGTACAAATATGCAGATACTTGGATTCTAAATCCTGGAGGAGCAACCACAAAAGCACGTGGAACTGCTGTTTTGGTTTATGGATCTTATCCTTGGGGAAAACAAAAACCATGGAGAAAATTATTAAATGATCCTACTGCCAATAATGTTTCTATTGAGGAAATGACCAATATGATTGAACCTCATATTGATAAAATTTTATCTGAACAAGCCAATAGAATTAAAGTTTCAGACTCTATTAAGTTGGCAAAAGAAGCTGCAAAATCTATTGCTGCTGATTCGGTGAATTAGGAGAAATTTCTTTCTTTTCATATCCCAATATTATTTTTTCTGCAAACTGCCGAAGCTGTTGCATTTCAGTTTTGGCTTTTTTTTGTCCAATTCTGGAGGCGATATAAGTTAATAAAATCCCAGCAAGCATAACAAAAGAAGCGGATAAAGACCAAGGAAATTCATGACTGTGGATTTGTTTTTCCACAAAAAAGATGGTGATGAAAGTCATCCAACATACTGAAAACAAAAAATATAAAAACATAAAAAATGTCCATATAGATGAGCTTGGTCCAAAAATTCCTCTAATTAAAGTTTTTTCGTCATCATTTTCAATTCTCAACGCAAGATTAGGCTTCCAATAATAATCAACTTCAGTTTTCACTTGTATGGTAGCGACTTCTTTGTTGATGTTGCCATAAAACTTATCTGAATGTGCTTTAAGGAAAGCTTGCAAATCTTTTGCAAGTTCCTCTTTGCTTATTTCAGTATATAGTTTAAATCTTGGTCTGGAACGTATTTTATCTAATGTGCTTTCTTCTGTTTTCATATTATTCTTGCTCTTGGTAAGGGATTGGGTCTTCTAAAACAAATTTAAATTCTAAGTCTTTATGATTTCGAAGAACAACAATTTTTATAGTTTTACCTTCTTCGGATTTCATAAGGTTAAATATTTTTTGTAAAGTAAATTCTGATGCTTTTTTACCATTTATGGAGATTAGTTTATCGTTGGCAAGCAATCCTGCTTTATAGGCGGGAGAGTCTTTTCTAACTCCTGCAATTGAAAACATTGGTTTTAAGACAAATTGAACTTGAAAACTGCTTTTAAAAACATTAGTTCCGTCATTTATTTTATCTGATTTAGAACTATCAAATCCTAATTTTTCTTCTTTCCATTCCATACCATCATGCTTAAAATCTAGTCCACTCATATTAAATGAAAAAGGATCATCAAAATGACTATTTTTTTTCAAATACATTAACTGATTAGGATAATCGAAAACCACATAAAACCTTCTTAAAATTTCACTTCCAATGGAACCTTTCCTATCTTTAACCATATTGACATGCTGGATGGAATATTTATCAGGCATTGCGATGAGCGGTTTGGTGAATTTAAAATTCTCAATATACAAATGATGAATTCTACTTCTTTTTCCAAAAATATTACCATTAAATCCTCTTCCTATAAAATCCTCAATATTGGGTCTATTGTACACGAAATCTTTTATTAGAGTAGGAAATAGCCAAATGGGATCACTGTTTCCAATGTCTATCAATAATTTTTCTTTTTCTAAAGCATTGGTCATTTCTACACCTGCATAAAAATAAGGCTTGTTTTCTTCAATACTTATGGGAACAATAGTGAATTTTTTAATTTTTTTGTCAAGTTTTTTAGGGTTGTTATAAATGGTAATTTTTTGAGCAATATAATCGATAAAAACTCGATGGTTTTTGAAAAAATGATACCCTATAATTCCATTCACGGGAATTCCTACATGGAAAGAAATATTAAAATCTTCATTAAGAATTATAAATAACGTGAAAGATGTATTGATGAAGTTATTACTAATTTTAGCAACATTATTCACAGATTTTAACCCTTCAATGCTTTCACTTCCGCCCAAACCTGTAAATTTTATTTTTTCAGTTTCGTAAAGGTTTAATTCTTTATCCTCTAAACTGAAAATAATGGTTTCTGAAACTCCAGTGTCTAATAGGAACGTTAATTCTGATCCATTAACATTGATGGGAATGAAAATTAAATTATTAATTAATTTAAAAGGAATACTTACTTTTTCTTGGTCTGAAATCTCAAAATTATTTTGTGCTTTTGCAAAAAAGCATAGTAAAAATAATATGAAATAGAGATAAGATTTCATATTATGAATTTACGAAATATAATTAAAAAATCCCTCAATAATTTTATTGAGGGATTTTATTATTAAAAAACTCAAAAGAGTCTTAGTATCTGTAATATTCAGGTTTGAATGGTCCTTCTACTGGAACACCAATATAATCAGCTTGTGCAGGAGAAAGAGTTTCCAATTCAACACTTAATTTCTTCAAGTGAAGAGCTGCTACTTTTTCATCTAAATGTTTTGGTAACATATACACTTCGTTTTTGTAGTTTGCAGCGTTGTTCCACAATTCAATCTGAGCCAAAGTTTGGTTAGAGAAAGAGTTAGACATCACGAAAGATGGGTGACCAGTCGCGCAACCTAAGTTTACTAAACGACCTTCAGCCAAGATGATGATTTCTTTGCCATCAACAGTATAAATGTCAACTTGTGGTTTAACTTCTGTTTTTGTAGCGCCATAGTTTGCATTTAACCAAGCCATATCGATTTCGTTATCGAAGTGACCGATGTTACAAACGATAGCTTTATCTTTCATTTTCTTGAAATGCTCACCTCTTACGATGTTGAAGTTACCAGTTGTAGTAATGATGATATCTGCGTTATCAACCACAGTATCTAATCTTTTTACTTCATAACCGTCCATTGCAGCTTGTAATGCACAAATTGGGTCGATTTCTGTAACGGTAACAATAGAACCAGCTCCTCGGAAAGAGGCTGCAGTACCTTTACCCACGTCTCCATAACCACAAACAACCACTCTTTTACCAGCCAACATCACGTCAGTTGCTCTTCTTACCGCATCTACAGCAGATTCTTTACAACCGTATTTGTTATCGAATTTTGACTTAGTCACTGAATCATTTACGTTGATTGCAGGCATCACCAAAGTTCCGTTTTTCATTCTTTCGTACAATCTGTGAACACCTGTAGTTGTTTCTTCAGAAAGACCTTTAATATCTTTTGTGAATTCTGGATATTTATCAAAAACCATGTTTGTTAAATCTCCACCATCATCCAAAATCATGTTCAACGGTTTTCTGTCTTCACCAAAGAATAAAGTTTGCTCAATACACCAATCGAATTCCTCTTCATTAAGACCTTTCCAAGCGTAAACTGGGATTCCCGCAGCAGCAATAGCCGCAGCAGCGTGATCTTGAGTTGAGAAAATGTTACAAGAAGACCAAGTAACTTCAGCGCCAAGAGCTACCAACGTTTCAATAAGAACAGCTGTTTGAATCGTCATGTGAAGACATCCAGCAATTCTAGCTCCTTTTAAAGGTTGAGATGGTCCATACTCTTCACGAATAGCCATTAATCCTGGCATTTCAGCTTCAGCTAGAGTAATTTCTTTTCTTCCCCATTCCGCCAAAGAAATGTCTTTTACTTTGTAAGGAACATATTGTGTTGTTGTATCCATATTTTTGGGTATATTTTTAGTTATTAAAGTTTTGCAAAAATACAATTATTCTTTGAGTTATAGAAATATGATTTTTTGTGTGATTTTTTTTGGATTCAAATAAAAATAGGAATGGGAGATGATGCAAATCTGAGTAATAATTATCCACCTTTAAGTTTTTTTATTTCAGTTTTCTTAAAAAAAATGTTTAAATATTTATTGCAGTAAAAGTTTAAATAATAGTCTTTTTCTTTTCTTAAAATGATTAAATTTATCCCTTTAAATAAATAAAAATGCCTTTATATAGAGATTTTTCCGATAATAAAGCTACGATTTTGGTGTGGAAATATAATGAATCCGATAATCTGAATATTGAAGATTTATTAGAACCAGAAAATATTGAAAAGGTAAAAGATTACCATCCTAAAAAATTATTGGAAGTATTGATGGTGAGGCGATTATTGAAAAATATAAAACCCGATTCTAAGATTTTATACAAGGAAAGGGAACCTTATTTATGTCCGAAAGATGCCGAAATTTCTATAACTCATGCTTTTCCATATGCTGCAATTGCTATTTCTGATCGAAGAATTGGAATTGATATGGAGAGATTTAGTCCTAAAATTTTAAGGGTAAAAGATAAATTTACTTATGAAAATGAGCGCGGATTTATCCCACAAAAAAAAGAAGAAACTTTTTTAACCATTATTTGGAGTGTGAAAGAAAGCATGTACAAACTTCATCATTCTAAGCATTGGTCTTTGAAAAAACATTACGAAGTAAGACCTTTCGAACTCGAATATTTGGACAGTATTCAATGTAGAGTTCATGATGAATTTTCCTCTGACGAACTGAAAGCTAGAGTGAAGTTTTTTGATGATTTTTGCTTTACGATTGTGGAAGATTAGGGTTTTCTAATCTATAGTTTTCCACTACTTTTCGTTGTTCTTTGGCGACATCATAAATTAAATCTAAAACATTTTGGATGTTCTGAAGTTCCGTTAATCTCGGAACTTTATTGGCATCTGACAAGCCAATACGTTCTGTGGTTTGAATTTCAATTTTTCTTTTCTTTAAAAGCTCCTCAATCTCGTCCTCTGGTTCTAGTTTACTATCAATTTTCAGATTTTCATCAATTTGTTGATCGTTCAAATATAAATCTGTAAGGTGAAGTTCTGCAGAAATTTTTTTGTTCCAATTTTCAAAATCAATTTCAGGATATTGCTCTTGGTCTTTTGCGTATTGAGAAAGAGAGGCTGTGTAGGCTGTAATAAGATGAGATGTAGCCACAAACTGATGAACCACTTCTAATTTTTTCTGCTGATGTTTAGGTTCCGACAGCATTTTCTGAAAGTTATCTGAAAGGTTGGCCAATGCGATTATCGCATTTTTTCTTTTGATTTTATAGTTTTGAAGATCATATGATGAATTCCTCAGTTTTTCAATCACCACATTAAAATATTCAAGATTGGTTTCTGAAGATTTTTTCATTAAGGTTAAATTTTGGGTATGTTCCCATAATGGTAAAACCAGATAAGAAACTATAAATGCTATAATTCCTGCGAGTAAAGTATCTACAATTCTGTCTTTAAAAATAACATTTACATTTCCTGGATTTAAAAAGTTAAAACTCAAAAAAACATATATCGTCATAAACAAAACAGCCCAAAAATATTTTTCTTTAAGATAACTGTAGCATAAAATCATACTCAATAAAAGAATAATCAATAAAGCGATTTCAGAATTAATGCTAAGGAGAAGTATATATGCAATAATGGCTCCTGCAACCGTTCCGTAAAGCCTTAGGAGATTTCGGTGTTTGGTAGTGGAGTAGGCGGGTTTTAAAATAGCCGTAATGGTAATGAGGATCCAATAGGTATGTCCAATTCCTAAAAAAGTGAGTTTAGAAGCCAAATATCCCAATAATAAGGCAATTGTAATTCTTAGAGCATGTCTAAAATGGGAGGATTTTAGGGAAATATTATTTCTAAGGACTTTAAAATTGAGTTTTTCTTCATTAGGTAAAAATTTTCTTAAATCAAGTCCTGTAGAAAGGCTTTTGGCAAGTTTTACATCCTGAGAAAATACATTGTAAATTTCTTCCAGTTCTTTAGTGATTTCATTAATTCTAAGGAGAATTTGTCTTAAAATCATAAAGTTTTCTAAGTTTTCAGCATTTCTGTTTTGGTCTCTAAATTGAAAATAACTCTTATTCAGTTGCTCTTGTACTTCATGCAAATCGGTTATAGGTTTCGCTTTAAAACCGCCTTGAAGCGCTACTCCAATATTGAAAATTTCTTCCGCAAGAATGTTTAAAAAGTTATGAAACTTCACCAGGATTTCTGAGTCTCCAAAACTATTTTGCAATTTTTGATAACTGCTTTCAGAGGTCATTAACTTTTCATGTAAATCTACAGAATTCAGGAACATTAGCACTAATAATCTACTTGCTGTGGTAGATTCGTTTACAATAGTTCTGGTTCTTAAAACCGTTTCTCTTGTTTCTTCCTGAAGGTTTTTAATACTAATTTGTTGAGCAAAAACTTGAGAGTTAAGCTTTGTAAAATCTGGATTTTTCTGATAAAAATTGGCTTTAATTTTTAGAAAAGTGGATAATTGGAGGTAGTTTTCACCAATCATTTGACTGGCTAATTTATAAGGTTGAATAGTATTAACTACAAGGAAAATAAGTAAAAACCATATACAGCCACCACCAAAAATAAGCAAACTTTTCAAAACATTAGTACCTGTAAGATGCTCGTCGATAAAGATGGCAAGAACCACTAATGATAGTGAGCCTAAAACTGCTAATCGGGAACCGTAAACCCCAATAAGCGAGAAAAACATTCCGAAAACCATAATTTCCACAATAATTAGTGCAGGAAAATGCATGATTACACTTGCAACTGCTGCTACCATAATGTAACAAATAATAGCAAGAATTAAGGTGTTTCTCCGTCTTATAAATGGACCAGGTTGATCTGTAAGTGCTACAAAACTGGTTCCCAATGGAAATAAGAAAAACTCTTTCAGTAATCCGAAATGTGCCAATATAAGTGAAGGCAGAACTGTGGCTAAAGTAATCCTTACAGCCGAGTACAATTGTTGTCCCGTAATAAATTTTTTAAGTTCCGCCGAATAGTTCATTCTTACAAAAGTACATATTGAAAATAAAAAAAGTCCCATAAAATGAGACTTTTAAATGTTATATTTTGAGAAATATTAATCTCTGTCCATATTAGAAGTTTCTTCTCCAATATTCCAAGTAAGACCAAATCTCAATGTATTATCTAAAGCTGTATTTATTTTAGACATATTAACTAGGTAAGAAACATCAAGTCCGAAAGATTTGTATTTTAATCCAACACCTGCTGTAGCAAATTGTCTAGCTCCTTGCTCTTCACTTTCATGGAAATAACCACCTCTTATCGCAAAAGCATTATTGTAAGAATACTCCAGTCCACCACTTAACATGATGCTTTTTTCATTTTTAAATGATTTACCAATACCTTCCATAACACCCACGTTAGGGATTTCAGACTTTATTATAGGTTCGTTTGTTCTTGGGTCTATGCCTACTTGAGTATATTCTGCACCTGGAACTAGAATTTTAGAACCTTCAACGCTCAAGCTTATTCTATTCATGTCATCCAAGAAATAGTCATATCCTAAACCTAATCTAGCCATAGTTGGGAGATATGATCTTGATTCTTCATTTCCTGTATAGTCTAATTTTGGACCTAGATTTTGGATAGCAAAACCTCCATTTACTCTACCTTCAGAATTTCCTAAAGTAAATTTAGGAGAAGAATAATAACCAGCAATATCTACTGCAAAAGTGTTTGCCGGCTTCAAAGTGGTATCCGTGTTAAAACCTCCAGCTAAATCTGAACGAATAAATCTACCCGTAACAGACATTGAGTAAGTGTCTGATAATTTCATTGCATAGGCAATATCAATTGAGAATTCATTAGGTTTAGATGTACCCATACTTTGAACCTCGTTGCCTACTAAATGTGTTAAGTCTACTTCCCCCATATTGAAGTAATAAATACTTGCAGAAATCGTAGATCTCTCTTCTTCACCTAAAAATTTGTAATATGATGCATACAATAGGAAAACATCATTAGTAAGTTTTCCCATATAAGGTGTATAGTTAATACCAATGCCTGAGTTTGTATTGGCAAAAGGATACTTAGCTGCATTCCAAAATTGTGAAAATACATCTGGTGAGGTTACAACACCTTGGTCTCCCATACCTCCTGATTTTGCATCTGGAGCAATTCTTAGGAACGGAGCTCCAGTAAGAACGGGTCTTATGTTACTTAATTGGGAATAACCTAGAAAACCAGCACTCAGACTAATTCCTAAAAGCAGTTTAGTAGTTAAATTCATATATCGTTTTTTTATATTATCAGTTTTTAAATTATTTCAAAAGTACCATTTTTTCTATTGCTGTGGCACTTCCTTTGCATTTTTCTTGATTTTGACTCTTTGCAAATATCTTAAAAATATACGTACCTTTTGCAACTGTTGCCCCAAAATCGTCTCTACCATCCCATTCTATTGCTTGTTTAGGCGTTCTATATCCTTGTAGGAAAGGTTCTGACATTACAACTTGCGAAATTGTTTTCACTAATTTTCCTGTAATAGTATAAATTTGAACATTCGCATCTAAAATATCATCACAATTATGTTCAAATTGAATGTATGTTTTGTTGGTAAAAGGATTTGGCCAATTTAAAGGTCTGTTAATTGTTAAATGTTGATCAGTTTCATCCTTTACTGTAAAGTTTAACGTTTCAGTTGTAGAATTATTGTTAATGTCCCAAATTTTAAATGTTAATTGATGGTCACCTACCGCTAGATTTCTGAAAGGATAGGTTACATTTCCTTTTTGGAAATCTGCTAAACTAGGATTAACACAGCCATTTCCTTCTCCTGGTGCATAAAAATCATTCAATACAACAGTATTGATAATTTGACCATCGAGGTAGGTGGTAATATCATGTCCTACTCCTGCGCCTGTTGAGTTAATTCCTGTATCATCTGTAACACAAGCTAGTAAAGTTGGATTTTGGTTGGTGATTCCCCCATTAGCAAAATTGGTGTTGTTCATATACAAACGAACTTTTGGAGGTTGATTGTCATTAACGCCATTAGGATTTAAATCACCTACTTGTACTGTTTGATTTTGGAATACGTCTACAGATTTATTGTCAGCATATACCAATAATCTACCTTCACCAATGGTATAATTAATATCTTTGGGAACGTAAAATTCTACAGTAAAGACGCCGTTTACAACCGATCCAGAAGCTTTTACAATAGCACTTCCTTCTTCTTTATATTGTAAAATAGGAGTAAGGTTTCCTGGATTGTTAAGAGTTTTCTTATCAATTTTTTTATCAAAAATATTTACTACAACTCGTCCATTAAAAGTTGTATTTAAGCTACCGTTAGCGTTATTTACATGACCTTTAACCTTTACAAAGTCAAGACCTCTAATTAATCCCGGTACTGGAGTTTCTATTTGGTCTACTATTATGTTTCTTGTAGGTCTACTTAGTTTCATTGCAGGATCACCCAAATAGTTTACTTTTAGATGTTCTGAGCTTGGTCCTTTTAAAAGTTTTGCATTCAAATGTGCATTACCCAATGTTGCAAAATCATCATTTTGTAAATTGAATATATTATTTGTGAAAAGACCTGTAAACTCTCTACCATACACAACTTGAATTGCTCTACTAGAAGTAATCATAGTGGCAGCACCTCCTTTGTTACTCTTTATAATCTGTTCACCAACGGAGAATGTTCCAGGCTCATCCCAAAGTGTAAATTCACAAGTAATGGTGGAAACCAAAGGTAATCTAGCATATAGATTAGAGTAATTATGGAGTGACTCAGCTTCAGTTGAGTTGAAAATTCTTTCCTGTGCCCAACCGTTAATTCCTCCATGTCCGAAATAAAAGATATAAAGACTGTTTCCAAAATCATTCGCAATAGCTTGGTTCACTTGAGGGTATCTTCTGCCAGCAGCTGTACTTTGTGGGACAAATGAATCCATGTATAATTTTCGAACATTATATTCTTTTAAATTATTGGTGTTGGTTTCAAATATAGGAACTAAAGCCTCGTTCATCACGTCATGAAAAGGAGAGCCGTTATCATTGTCATCATCTACCACAAAGTCTAGTTTCATTCTCCATTCACCAAAAGGAGTGGCCTGAGAAGGTAGATTATTATAATAAGCTAAGGTTTTGTCCACTAATAATTTTGCTTCTCCAATATTGGCTGCAGGTAATCTTCCAACGGGAAGGTTTGGAAGTAAGTTCGATAAATATGCAGAGCCATTTTGCGGGCTTGTCATAACTATGTAGTCGTCTGTTACATAAGAACTTTCATAATTTGCAGATTCTTCACTTTGGTAAGAAGATACAATATTAGAGTTGTTTGCAATTCTGTTTTTGTAATCAAATGATGCATCTCCCAAAATAAGAACATACTTTAATGTTCCAGCTGGCGAATTCAATTTTGTCACAAAATCACGAACTGCAGTTAAATCTTTACTTCCACTTCCAAATTCATTATATATTTTATTTGCATCTACAACTTCTACCGTAAAGTTACTTTTGGTTCTATGATGATTTGCTAACCTTTCAGCTTGTCCCATCATTTCTGGTGTTGTAATGATTAAATAATCAATATTTCTTAATGCCGACAAATCTTGGTTGGCAATTTTTTCTACAAATGCAGGAGAAAAAGCGGCATCAGCACGAAAGGCTACAAATTCATTGTTGAAGTTTAAATCGGATGCAGTATAAGCAAAATTAAAAGTAGTTGTTGTGTTAGACTTGTTTGTTTTTTTTGTAATATTAGTAATATCTGTAACATCCCATATTTGTTCTAGATTTCCTGCTCCAGATACGCTAAAGCCATAGGTTGTATTGCTTCCACTCACTAGAGAAAAATCTCTAAAATTCATTTGAGAACCATTGAATTTTAGATCTTGTTTATATTGTATTTCAGCATAATCAAAATAAAAATTTCCATTTGGATTGGCTGAAATGTTGGGTTTCATCGTAATTTTAACCTGATTTCCCTGAAGATTTGATATAGAACCACTATACCTCGCATTTGAATAGTTACTACTACTAATATTGATATTTGAAACATTCTGGTTGTTAATATCAAAAGCAATTGAATTACCATTAGATCCCATGGCAATTGCTTGTGCGCGGTACAATAGAGTAGTCCCAGGAATAAGTGCTGAAGCAAGGTCAAATGTAATCACTTTGTCTGTGATAAATGGAGCATCTTCCACCCATGTTCTTCCAACTTTCATTAACGATTTTTGGTCATTATTGATGACTTGATAAGCGTCGTACTGAGTAATTGGTGCGTTTGCAGGCATATTAATGTCACTAGTTTGTATTCTTTTGCCTGGACCTTTATCAAAAGTTATAAAATAGTAAGAGTTATCTTCATAGATGTTTTTAAGACCATTTGTTGTATCTGATCTTGTTTCTCTTCTCTTATAACCAGCGCCATTATTGGTGTTATACAAATTGTAGCCATCTGGACCTTGAGCATAAAAAAGAGCATAATCAGCATCATTCCAAATGTTATCATCTTCTCCCACTACTTGAATTGAATTCTCTTGTAAAGCGCTATACCTTACATCCATATTGTGTTCCGGAAGCATTATACCCCCATTTCCATAAATTCTTAAATTCTTTGGGTTTACTGAAGCCGGATTAATACCTATGCTGTTTAAAAACTGAGCTGTAATTTTAAAGACTCCAGATTTATCGATTTTAATTTTATAAAAATTCCCAGAAGATAAAGGATTATTTGTGGTTCCTACTTTCAAAGCACTTTTCTGAACCCGTGAACCGCTTTCTGAAATATCATAACCCGATAATCTGAAAATTTTACCCTTAATGTTTTTAAATAAGCCTACTGAAATAGAGGCGTAATCAATTCCTTCACTAGCATAATAAGAAACATTTGCAATATCAAAATCTGGGAGATTATTAATATTGAGCTCGAATACATCTTTAGTGCTAATGGGAGTCCAAGTTAAATTAGTTATTTTTAATTCTTTTTCGCCAACCCTTTGTTTGTTTTGAATAAATATGTTATTTTGGCTAAAAGAAAAACCTTCATTTTTAAAACTTGGGAGATTTATTTTTGTTTCGCCGTAATCTTGAATCTTAGAACCATCCCATTCAACGGTGATTCTTTGAGAAAATAGTGAAACCGAAAAGATAAAAAAAGATAAAAATGTTATTTTGAGTTTCATGTTTGTTATCTGGATTTTATGAATTACAAAATAAATGAAAATTTTGATAACATTATATGATACAATAAAATTAATTTGCTTTCGTTTATCAAAAAAATCAAATCTTTACTTGATTTATTGAATAATTTATTTTTTCTTTGTACTCTGAAAATATTTATATCGACTATGAAAAAACTAAAGTTGTTTTCATTAATAGCATTAAGTTCTACACTAGCATTAACCAGTTGCGGTTCTAGCTCTAAAAAAGGAGGTGGTACTAAAAGTTTTGTAAGTAAAACAGGTTGGAAGCCTAATGATAAAAGAGGATTCTTTTTCGCAGGTAAACAACAAAAGCAAAAAGGTTGGCCAGGAATGGTCTTTGTAGAAGGTGGAACTTTTACAATGGGATTAGTGAAAGATGATGTTATGCGTGATTGGAATAACTCACCTCGTAGAATGCAGGTTAGTTCTTTCTTTCTTGGCGAAACTGAGATTACAAACTATGAATACCGTGAATATTTAACATGGTTGAAATATGTTTTCCCACCGTCTGACCCAAGTTTTAAAGAAATCTATAACGGAGCAGTTCCAGATACTTTGCTTTGGGACAATAAGCTATCAAGAAATGACTTCTCTGAAACGTATTTCAGAGCGCCAGAATTTGATTATTATCCAGTTGTAGGAGTGTCTTGGTCTCAGGCTAATAGATATTGTGAATGGTTAACAGATAGATCTAATGAAAAAGCATTAATGGATGCTGGAATTATTTCTAAGGATTTATATATGAATGAGTCTAACCAACAAGGTGAGTCTGCATTTAATATGGATAAGTTTAAATCTAACGATCCAGAAATCCAAAATTATGTTAACGAGAAAAGAAGACAACAAAAATCTGGTATAAAAACGACCAACCAAAGGCTTCAGGCTGCTAACCGTTCTCCTAGTGCTGCAATGGTTACGAAGTTCAGACTTCCAACTGAAGTGGAATGGGAATACGCAGCTTTAGGAAACCAAAAAAACAGAACTTATAACTCTATTAATGGTAAAACTCCTGAAATTGATAAGTTAAGAGATAAAAAAGGAAGATTGTTAGCTAACTTCAAAGTAGGTAAAGGAGACTATTCTGGTGTTCCTGGTTCTGCAAATGACGGAGCTGCTAATACTTCTGATGTTAGACAATTCCCTGCAAACGACTTAGGTATCTATGGTATGTTTGGTAACGTAGCAGAATGGACAGCTGATGTATATAGACCAATTATAGATGAAGATTTCAATGATTTCAACTATTATAGAGGAAATATGCCTCAGACTATCGTAAGAAATGGTGACGGGACTTATAAGAGAATTGAGGCTAACGAAGTTAAATATGATACTTTAGCTAACGGACAATTACTATATAAAGGTTTACCTGGTAAGTATGAAAGAGAAACTATCGCTGATTACAGAAACTATAGAGATGGTGATCAACAATCTTCTTTAGATTTCTACAAATCTGCAGATTCTTCTTCTAAATACAATATGTACAATGCTCCTAGAATGAGTTTTGTAGTAGATGGAAAAGGTAAAGTAATAGTTAAGAAAGACTCTAAAGAAAGAACATCTACTGTTTCTAACGATGTTAGAGTAGTAAAAGGGGGTTCTTGGCAAGATTCTGCTTATTGGCTAGATCCAGGAATGAGAAGATACAAAAACCAAGACAGAGCCTATGGTTGGGTTGGTTTCCGTGTAGCTCAAGATGCTAGAGATAGTAACAAAGGTGCAACAAGAAGATAATATATTCAAATACTAATAAAAATCCTTTCGAGAAATCGAAAGGATTTTTTATTTTTGACATATGAATACCGAACAGTTTTATACCTTATATAAAGAGAGTAATAATGTTACTATTGATAGTCGAAAAATAGAAGTGGGAGATATCTTCTTTGCATTTTCAGGGGAGAATTTTAATGCTGCAACATTTGCAGAAAAAGCAATTAACGATGGTGCTTTAGCGGTAATTGTAGAACAAAAAGATTTTGAAAATACTCAGAAAAATATTTTTTATGTTCCTTCAACTTTAGATTTTTTACAAGAGTTAGCCATTTATCACAGAAATCAATTAGCGATTCCCATTATTGGTTTAACAGGAAGTAATGGTAAAACAACTTCTAAGGAATTAATACATGTGGTTTTGCAAGAAAAATTCAATGTTCAATATACCAAAGGGAATTTGAATAACCATATTGGAGTTCCGCTCACTATTTTATCTATTCGTCCAGAACATGAAATGGCGGTGATAGAAATGGGCGCTAATCACCAAAAAGAAATAGAAAGTTTATGCAAAATTTCTCAGCCTAATTACGGTTATATTACCAATTTTGGGAAAGCTCATTTAGAAGGATTTGGCGGTTTTGAAGGCGTTATTAAAGGTAAATCTGAATTATATGATTATCTTATTTTGAATGAACAAAACATATTAGTCAATGAAAATGATCCTATTCAAGTAGAAAAAACTGAAAATTACAGTCATAAAATTAGCTTCGGAAAAGAAAATTCAGATTTTAATTTCCAAAGAATTTCCAAAAATCATTTTGTAGGTTTAGAATATCAAGGGGAAATTGCTGTTTCAAATTTAACAGGTGACTATAATTTCACCAATTTATGTGCGGCTGCAAGTTTAGGTTTGTATTTTGGATTGGAATTTTCTACAATTAAAGCTGTTTTGGAAAAGTATATGCCTACTAATATGCGTTCGCAAATTGTTCAGCAAAATGCTACAACCTTAGTTCTGGATACTTATAATGCTAATCCGAGTTCTATGTTAGCTTCATTGCAGAATTTTTCTAATTTTGAAGGCTCAAAAACCATTATTATTGGCGATATGTTGGAGCTGGGAGAGGTAAGTATTGCAGAGCATCAAAACATATATAACTTAGCTCAAAGTTTAGGTTTTGACGATATTATTACAGTGGGTAAAGAGTTTAAGAAAATAAATAATACACAACACGCTTTTGAAAATACGTTAGAACTTATTACTTATTTAAAGGATAATAAAATTCTGTCTAAAAATGTTTTACTAAAAGCTTCCAGAGGAATTGCCCTTGAAAAAGCCATTGAGTTTATTTAAATTTTGTTTCTACAAATTCTTTCAAAATCAATTTAATATTTTCGAAAGTATTGGGATGAACTTCTGCGTTAATTTCAGATATATTTTTCCAAGAAACTTCAGTTATTCCTTCTTCTAATTGAGGTTTTGAGGTGTCTTCACCTTTGAAATTCATCTCAAACCAATGGGTACATTTTAAAACTTTTTGGTTGTTCCTTTCTGTATAAATATGGTAAGTAGTGGTTAAAAACTTCACCAATTCTAAGTTGCTTAGGTTGGTTTCTTCTTCAACTTCGCGTACAGATGCTTGTTCTAGAGATTCTCCTTTTTCTAATTTACCTTTAGGAAGATCCCATTTTCCTAATCTTTTGATAAATAAAACTTTATGTTCTTCATTGAAAACCACTCCACCAGCAGCTTCAATAATTTTTAGCATACCAGAAAATGTTTTCCAAATTTCATTAATGTTTTCTCCAAAAATATTTAAATCTTGAGTGGAAGTATTTTCTAAAAGATCTAAAGCTATTTCTAAAGTCGTTTGATCTTGGTATTTTAGATTTTTACTTAGATTTTGAGAAGTTTCAGAAAATAATAACTTTTTTTCATTCACAAAAACTTTATACATTTGTAATAATATTTAATACAAAAATAAACAATGAATTTAGAAGGAAGAAAAATAATAGTGAATAAATCTTCAAAAGAATTGGCTGAGCTTTTAAAAACTGCTGATAATTACAAAGATTTTATGCCAGATGGACTTCAGAAATTTGAATCTAGAGAAGATGGATTCAAGTTTGGCTTGAAAGGGATGCCAGAAATTGCTTTGAAAATAGGTGACGTTTCTGAAAAAGGAGCTATTTTAACCTCTGCCAATCCAAGTTTAGAATTTACACTAACTGCAGCTTTGAATGCTATTGGTGAAAATCAAACGGAAGCACAGATGCTTTTTGAAGGAAAATTCAATCCATTTATTAAAATGATGGTGGAAAAACCACTTCAAAATTTCATTAATTCGCTTACAGATAAAATAGAGGCGCTTTATAAATAATTGCTCCTTTTACACAAGATATAGACTTTTCAAGCATTGGAAAGTCTTTTTTTGATATTTAGTGGAAAATAAATTCCTAATTATTACATTAATCTTATCTTTGCAAATCAATTTTTTACAATGCTTTATACCATTATAAAAGCTTTGCACATTATTTTTATGGTGAGTTATTTTGCAGGGATTTTCTACCTTGTAAGAATTTTTGTGTACTATAAAGATACCGATGCTTTTAACGATACCAAAAAATTGATTTTACGTGAACAATATGTGTTCATGGCAAGACGTTTATGGAATATCATTACAGTTCCGGCTGGTGTTATAATGACTTTAGCGGGAGTTACAATGATTATTTTGAATCCTTCTTTACTAAAAACACCTTGGTTTCATTTGAAGCTTTGCTTTTTAATAGGTTTAGTATTGTATCATTTTTGGTGCTGGAAAAAGGTTTTAGAGATAAAATCTTTGAAGGCTGATTCTCTTTCTACGCCGACCATAAAGCTGAGACAGTTCAATGAAATTGCTACGTTTATACTTTTTCTGGTAGTGTTTACAGTCATTCTAAAATCTATGGTAATAGAATATTGGTGGCAACTTATTTTAGGATTTATTGTTTTAGTAACAACAATTACAGCAACGGTAAAACTGGTGAATAGAGGGAAAGGGAAAAAGTGAGAATCAAGAGTCAAGAGTAAAGAACCAAGAATCAAGAGTCAAGAATCAAGAACCAAGAATCAGGAATCAAGAATCAAGAGTCAAGAACCAAGAACCAATAACAATCAATTATTAACTAACAACCCATTATGTTTGCAATATTTAAAAAAGAACTTTGGAGCTACTTCGGGAACTGGAGTGCATGGCTTATTATAGCTGCTTTCAGTTTAATAGGAGCTTTATTTTTATTTTTCTTTGATAACGATTCTAATATTTTTGAAATAGGAGCTGCTTCACTACAAAGTTATTTTGTATTGGTGCCTTGGCTTTTAATGTTCATTATTCCAGCGTTATCTATGAAAACCTTTGCTGAAGAACAACAAACAGGAACTTTAAGTTGGCTTTTTTCTCAACCTTTGAAAATTTCTGATTTGGTTTTTGGGAAATTTTTATCAGTTTGGTTGGTAGGCGCTTTATGTTTAATTCCGTCTTTGGTATATTTATATACTGTGTATGTTTTGGGGGTTCCAGAAGGTAATATTGATTTGGGAATGACTTTCGGGAGTTATTTCGGATTGGTGGTTCTTATTGCAGCTTTTGCTTCTGTGGGAATTTTAGCTTCTTCGCTTTCGCAAAACCAAATTATGGCTTATTTGCTTGGTGTTTTCATGTGTTTCATCATGTATTTCGGAATAGAACAATTGGCTAGTTATAAATTATTAGGAGGAGCAGACTTTATTCTTCAAAATTTAGGTTTTTATCAGCATTTTCTTGGTTTTACAAGAGGTTTAATTGATTTTAAAGACGTTGCTTATTTTGTGCTAGTAATTGGTGTTGCATTGGTGTTGTCTAATTATTTTATCGGTAAAAAGAAATAGTAGTATGAAGAAGTTAAATTTTAAATCGCCGCTTGGAATTCTATTATTCATCATTATTCCGGTTGTTGTTATCCTATATTTTACGGGTGTTAGATTAGATCTTACTAAAGAAAAAAGATATACACTTACAGATAGCACTGTGAAGGTTTTAGAATCTATAAAAAAACCATTGACAGTTGAAGTCTATTTAGAAGGAGATTTTCCTGCAAGTTTTAAACAAATGCAGAGCGAAACCAAATTTATGTTGGAAGAGTTCAGAAAAATTAATCCGAAAATAGATTTTAAATTTATAGATCCTGTAAAAACAAAAATGACTCAGGATACTTTAATGGCAATGGGAATGCAGCCTTCTGTACTTCCAGATATTAAAGATGGTAAGATTTCTCAAATTGTAATGTATCCTTATGCGGTGATTAAATATGATAAAAAAGGAGTTTCTATTCCGCTTATTGTAGAGCAAACGGGGATTGATGCAGATCAGCAGCTTACAAAATCTATGGAAAATTTAGAATACAATTTGGTTTCTAATATTAAATCCATTTCTAATAATAAAAGAAAAAAAATAGGAATTCTTATTAATCAAGATGAGTTAAGTCCAGACGAGTTTCAAGGTTTCATGCATTTAGCACTTGAAAATTACGATGCAGGACCTATAATTCCTAAAAATCAAACAGAACTTACTTTGGAAGATATTCCAATGTTAAAGCAGATGAATGCTTTGGTGATTGCAAAACCTAGAAAAGCTTTTACAGATAATGAAAAGGTAATTTTGGATCAGTACATCATGAACGGAGGGAAAACCCTATGGATGATTGATGCGGTAAATGCAGAAATGGATACTTTGATGCGTTCAAAAAAATTAATGCCTTTCCCAGTAGATTTGAACATGACAGACTTCTTTTTTAACTATGGTTTGCGTATAAACCCAGCATTAGTAAAGGATGTTAAGAAAATTGCCATGTTGAAAATTGTAACAGGAGAAGTGAATGGAAATCCTCAGTTTACAAGTGTTCCTTGGCCTTATTTTCCATTAGGAATTGCAGAAAATAACAACCCTATTACGAAGAATATTAATCCTGTTAAATTTGAATTTCCCACTTCTATAGATACTTTGGGAGGTAGAAAAAATATTAAAACCAATGTTCTTTTTGAATCTAGTGAGAAAACTTTATTAAAGCAAGTCCCTAATTATGTGGATTTAAAGGAAATTGCAAGTGTTGACAGTCTTGGACAAATGGAAAGACCAAGTACTCCTAAAATTTTTGCTGTTTCTTTGGAAGGAAAATTTAGTTCTGCTTATGCTTCTAGAATTGAACGTAAATCTTATCCTGGTTTTAAGGCTTCGAGTCCAGAAAATAAAATGATTGTTATTGCTGATGGTGATGTTGGGAGAAATAAGCTTCATAAAGGTGAACCACTTCCTTTGGGAATGGATCAGTTGACACAAGAGCAATTCGGGAATGAGCAGTTCTTAAGAAATGCTTTAGATTATTTATTGGATGATAGTAATTTGATGTCTTTAAGAAATAGAAATATTGAAGCTAGATTATTAGATAGAAATAGAATTACTGAAGAAAAAACAAAATGGCAGATGATTAACTTGCTGCTTCCATTGGCTATAATTGGTGCATTGGGAGGTTTATTCTTCTGGTTGAGAAAGAGAAAGTTCAACTAGTTTTTATTTGAATAATGAATTTAAAAAATAAAGCTTCGGCGCCTGCGGCGCCGAAGCTTTATTTTTGCAGATTTTTATATAAGTTCGCGGTGGCGCAGCCACCGCGAACTTGTATAAATCAACTTCATTTCTTTTAAATTAAGATAAAAAAAATATCATTGTTAAATAGAATTAAATAAAAATTTAACTATCAACTAAAAACTCTTAACTTTCAAACATCCTTTATAAAATCCTCATATTCATAATAAAAGGTTTCGAATCCAGTCATTTTTTCAACAAAAAACTCAAAGGTTTCTTGCCATGTGTTTTTATTAAAAACAGAAACATTATGCTTTTCTACCCAAATTCTGCTTATTGTTTTACCATTTTCTAATACATGATGTTCTTCTTTAAAAAAATCACCAATATATTCTTTTAAAATATCTTCTAGGGACCAAATCTTCTCGTAATAAGCATTTCGGAAAATTTCATCTTTCATTTCTATATCCAAAGAAACCTCTGCTTTTTTGTTATCGGCATAAAATTTAAAAGTAAAATCTTTAATTTTTGTATTGTATAAAAGCCATTTTCTAGGAAACGATTTTCCAAAGGAGATCCAGAATTCTTTTTTTAATTGTTGGGATTCTTGTTTGCTAAACATAATAAGTTAAAGTATTTTCAAACTTAGTTTTTTTTGAAACTATTTCCAAACTCATATGACCAATAAAACATACATTGTAGACCCGTTGTGCATTTAGCACAAATTAATTTTTATTTTGTTTAAACTTTTTTTGAAAACGAAAAAAAATATAGATACTGAATCATTGTAAAGGACGTTATTTTTGACGCAATTCTCGTTGCTAAACCTTGGAACGTTTTTGCTAAATTAATATGAATTAAAAATTGTCCGTTTAATTGAGAAATTGCGGTTTCGATTCGTTTTCTAATCTTGGATTTTGCTTTAGAGAATGCTCCAAAATCATGTTGGTTTTTCCTCATTGGAACAGAAAGTCTAATGTTTGAATAATTGAATAAATCTACCTGAAGTTTTTTACTCATATAGCCTCTATCACCTATTAACAGACAGTTTTCAAAGTCATGTTTTATATCATTCAGATAATTTACATCGTGAACATTTGCAGGTGAAAAATCATAAGAATGAAATATTCCGTTTTTGTCGCAAACCGCATGAAGTTTATAC
>JAEWOR010000007.1 GCA_023399595.1 Bacteroidota bacterium
ATAGATTTAACAGAAGATATGCAGAGAGTTGGTGAAATAGGCAACAATCCTAAAGAACCAGACTCTGGAGAATATTGGACAGGAAATTATCAGGAAATCTATGCCGAAGTGATTTTACAAAACATCACTACAAAATCTCAAATAATAGATGTTGATATAAAAGCTGAAGCTAGAAAACAGGAAAATCGAAAATCGCCAGCTCAGGTGAATCCTGTTCCTGAGCCAAAGAAAAAAGAAGAAGTTTGTATTTGTCAAGAATATAAGTTAATATGGGGGCAAAAGGTTAATTGTGATTTCAGGAAAAAAGTTATTGAAATTTGTAAAGATTTATGGCCAAATGATTACAAAAATATGGCAAATAATCTAATGGCTGTTTTCAAATGGGAAAGTGCTGGTACATTTAAACCTGATGCTCCAAATCAAGCTGATTCTGGAGGAACTGGTTTAATACAATTTATGCCAGAAACTGCAAAAAATCTTTTAGGTAAGGAAATTACAATTGAAAAAGTCAAAAATTATTATGGAAAAAAATATAATAAGAAAACGAAACAATATGAAGATTGGTATTTAAAAAGAGTAAAGGAGTTTGCTAACATGACTGCGCTTACACAACTTGATTATGTCAAAAAATATTTTGAACCAATGCGAGGAAAAAAAATGGAATTTGTAGACTTTTACTTACAAGTCTTATTTCCAGTATCTTCTGGTTTACCTGAACATGTTGTTTTTGCAAATGATTTAAAAAAATTAGATAGACCTTCGGAAAGTGACAAACTAAGAAATAAGAGAATTAATGCATATTCATCAAATGATGGACTTGATTTAAACAAAGATGGAAAAATTATGAAATCTGAGATTAAAACAAAAGTTCAACCATATATTACAGAAGGTTTAGCTTATATAAATATTGAAAAATGTGAAAATAATCCTGAAACACCTAAAAAAGATGCCGTAATTGGAAAATGTACAGAAGGAACTGTTACTAATGGATTTATTAATAACTCATTAATAACTAAAAATTTAATAGAAAACTGTAATAAAAATCCAATGACACAAGATGTGAAAATTGTAGTATTACACAGAACAGCTGGAGGTAAAGCTTCTGGGACACTAACTCATATGAAAAATGAAGGTTATGGAGCACATTTTGTAATAGATTATGATGGTACAGTATATCAAGCTATTGGTATTAATAAGAGAGCCTCTCATATGGGTGTTGCACAATTTCAATCAACAAAAAAAGCAGGATGGGGAAATGGTAATAGTATAGGAATTGAAACATGTGGATATTCCTATGATAAAGATGGTAATAAAAGAGTTGGAAAAAAATATGATAAAATTCCACATCACCATTGGGAAAAAGTTACAGACGCGCAAGCTCAATCTGTAGCATGCCTTTTAAAGTTTCTTCTAAATCAATTTTCACTAAATATTGATGATGTTAAAGTTCACGAAAAACTATGTAGTAAAGAACCAAATGAGGGACAGGATGTGTATGATGCAATGTTGCCTTATTTTAATAAAAAAGATTAAATCATGAAATATTTTTTAACACTATTATTACTATTACAAATTATTTCTTGCTCTGCTGAAGATAAGAAAGAAAGCTCAAAAAATAGTGAATCTACTATTACTGTAAAAAACATTCAGAAAACTTGTTACAAGAATGTTTCAAAAAACATAATAGATTATTCCTTATGTTCTAATTGGACATTAACTGAAAATGATATAAAAGAAATAATTTCATTAGGAAAAAAAAATACAAGTTCAGAAATAGTAAATATTATGACGCCAGAAGTCCCATCTTGGATATCTGCAGATTTAGTTATTAATGAGAAGCCATTTAAAATAGAAATAAATGCTATGTCTTACTATTATCTTATTGACAATAAAGGAAATAGAGAACTTTATACATTCTCCAATGAAAATAAAGATAAAGCAGAAAAGTATTTTATTAGAGTATTATCAGAGGAAGATGATCAAAAATTTGAAAATAATAAAAAAGAGTCCAAACAAAATTTAATTAATAAAAGCAGTGATCTTTCAAAATGGATAGGTACATATACATTTGATAATAACAATTATGAACAATTATATAGAAAATATACTTTAATCATTGATAGTAAAAATTCTAATTTCTATGAAGGAGATTTGCCTGGATGTAAAATATATTTAATTCCATTTATCAGTGAAAATGAATTGTATTTCTATTTTGATGGAGAAAAAACCGATTGCTCTGGATATGATACAAGCTTAATAGACAAGCTGCAAGATGGGGAATTTATTTTCAAAATATCCACAAAGAATGATGGTGGAAAATATTTTCAATCACCAATTATAAAATATTGGAATGATAAAAAAAATGATTTTGAAACTAATTCTATGATTAAAATATCTAAATAATATCATAATTATATACGGTTTTTTAAAAAAAACTACTAGTTCAGCAGAATAATATTTATATAATAAATTATGAAATATCTCCATCTAATAATTTTACTATTTTTTGTTAGTGTTATTATTTCATGTAAGAAAAAACAATATATAAACATTTCAAAATCTCCTATAGGAAAGACGGTAGAAAATAAAAAAGATACTTTAAGAAAAATTAAAGACACTACTCTTTTTGTAAATTCATCAGAAGGCGAAGAGGTTACTTTCTATATTAATAACTTTACAAAAGATTCTATAATCATAAGTGAAGTTATGGCAGAAACTGGCAAATCAGATTATAAATTTATATTCAACAAAAATTTAAAATCGGCTGAATGTAAAATATATAGATATGCTGAACCCATATATGTTAATTCTAATCCCAAAATTATTTCTCAAAAAACAGAAAAATTAAACACATCTAAAGAGTCTAATAAAAGATTAAGTGCTTTATTTCAAAGCTACAGAAACATATTAATCAA
>JAEWOR010000019.1 GCA_023399595.1 Bacteroidota bacterium
CTTAAAGTGTTTTCTACAATCTTCTTCGGTTCCAAAATTCGCCGTAAAACTGAAAATATTCATCTGTAATAATTTGAATTACACAAATATACAAATTATTAGGCAATCTTACGGATATTCATTAAAATATTAAAGTTCTAAAGCTGGAGCTATAATTTTTTCCATTTTATTTTTTACTTGTCCCACAGAACCATTATAATTATTAACCAATAGCGAAAAAACAAGAGTTTTTCCTGAATTGGTTTTTAAATATCCTGCTAAAGTTTTAACTCTATTAAGGGTTCCTGTTTTAGCAAAAACTCTTCCATTAGCATCTCCTTGAAACATTGATTTTAAAGTTCCAGACTGCCCTCCAATGGGTAAAGAATCAAAAAAAGTTCTATAATATTTTTCATTCATTAAAGAAGTCAAAAACTTCACCTGCGAAATAGCTGTTACTTTATTCCCTCTTGAAAGTCCACTTCCATCAGCATAAGAAAGCCCCTCTAAATCAAAAGAAGAATTTCTAAGATGATCCACCACTACCATTCTTCCACTTTCAGAAGTTTGATCTCCATATTTATGGAATCCTACCGTCTTTAAAAAAGCCTCAGATAAAGAATTATCACTTCTTTGGTTAATGTAGTACATAATATCCGAAAGCATTGGAGATTTATATACCGATAAAGTTTTTCTAGCTTCTGGTTGTGCATCAGCCAACTTTGTAACCACTTTTCCACTTACCAATACTCCACTTTTAGCCATAGTTACTTTTAAACTATTAGCTAAAAATGCAGGTGCATCAGGTATTTTAGTTGTTAATGGTGCCTCTTGGTATTCTTCTGCAAACACTATTTTTTTAGCATACGGAGAAATATAAAAATATTTTTTATCGATAGAAGAAATATCTACTTTCTTATTTCTATTACTGAAAAGTTTTTCGTTGGCAGGGTTTATATCTTTTGTACTCCCAACTGGTAAATAATAATTATTAACTTCTGTCCAAACAACATTTTCAGGAATCATTGCAATATTCCCTTTAAATAAAGCAGTTTGAATAATAATATCTCCGTTTACTTTCTTAATTCCAGAATCTGTAATACTGTTCATAAAATTGGAAACAATATCACGATAAGGACTTGCTCCACCTTTACTTGTTCCTAAAGATGGATCTCCACTTCCTACAATATAAATATTACCGTTTAAAACTCCATTTTCATCTATCTTTCCAGAATATTCCAGTTGAGTATTCCATCTAAATTTTTCACCTAGCATATTAATCGCCGTTTCGGTCGTCAACAATTTAGTTGTGGAAGCAGGAATTAAAGGCATATCTTCATTATAAGAAGAAATAATTTTTTTGGTTTTAGGATCATACACTACAAACGCCCAATTTGCATTCTTTAAAACCGGATCTGCAGCCATTGCATTTAGGTTCACATCTACCATTTCTTTTGGTGATAAAACAACTTTTTCAGATGTTGAATTTTCTATATTAGATGGTAAATTACGAGATTTAGAACCGTCAATCATGGATGAATACATCACTGTAGAAGGAGTAGTCTGTGCAAAAAGAAAAAAAACGGATAATAGTGAAACTCCTGAAATATACTTTTTTAAATTAATCATATATTTTTTATTTTATTCGATTGAAAAACAAGCAAATAGTTAAATCTTTAGTTTCTCATTCTCAATCACGAACGGTCAAAATTAAAAATTATTATTGATTACCAATAGGTTATTGACTATAAAAGCCTATAAACTTTGTTAAAAATTGTTAAAAATCAACAATTATGCCTTTTCTTATAGATTTGTAAGCGCTAATTTCGTCAAATTCTTGCAGACTTTTTAATATCAAAGTTTTGAATTCCTGATATTTTTTCCCTCTCGGAAGTTTAAGCAAAATCTGAAACTGATACATATTGTTCAATCGTGCTATGGAAGCGGGTTCTGGACCCAAAATACATTCTTCGGGTAAATATTTTCTTAGAATAGATCCCAAAAACTGAGACGCACGATTCACTTTATCTTCTCGGCGATGCTTCAACTCTATCATAATGAGCTTTGTAAACGGCGGATAATGAAACTTCTTTCTTTCTGTGAGGAAATAATTGTAAATACCCGAAATATCTTCTTTTTGAATCAGCTCAAAAACTGGATTTTGAGGATTGTAAGTTTGAATTAAAACTTTTCCTTTTCCTGAAACCCTTCCTGCTCTTCCCGAAACCTGCGTCATCAACTGATAAGCGCGTTCCTCAGCACGGAAATCCTGAACATATAACATAGAATCTGCTCTCGGAATCGCTACCAATTCAATATGATCAAAATCTAAACCTTTGGAAATCATTTGTGTTCCTACAATAATATCGGTTTCGCGGTCTTCAATTTTTTCGTAGAGTTTTTCGTACGCAAATTTCTTACGCATTGAATCCACATCCATTCTATCAACTTCTGCGTCAGGGAAAAGTTTGGACAATTCTTCATGAATTTGCTCCACACCAACGCCTCTTTCATTGAGGTTTTCCGAATGACATTTAGGACAAACTTTCGGTTTTGAAGCTCGTTGACCACAATAATGGCATTTCATTTCATTCGAAAATTTATGATACGTCATCACCACATCGCAATTGGAGCAATAATTAACGTAACCACAAGATTCACATTCTACAACATTGGCGTAACCACGGCGGTTATGAAGAACAATAGTTTGATTTTTATGTTCTAAATTCTGACGAATATTTTCCAATAAATAAAAGGAAAAATCTCCCGAAACATTCTTAGAATCCTGAGCTTCTTTAAAATTAATCAATTCAAATTTCGGCAAATCCACATTCCCGAATCTTTCACCTAGAAAAACATATTTCAACTTATCTTTTTGAGCCGCAAAATAGCTTTCTACAGAAGGTGTTGCCGAACCCAAAATAAGATTCGCTTTATATTTCTGAGCTAAAATTTGAGCCGCATCTTTAGCATTAAAAACGGGTGAAACTTCACGTGGTCTATATGCCGAATCATGCTCCTCGTCTACGATTATCAAACCTAAATTCTGATAAGGAAGAAACAACGCATTTCGAGTTCCGATAAGAATTTTAAACTCGTTATTTTTTATTTTTCTCCAAACTTCTACCCTTTCAAAATCGGTGAGTTTTTGATGATAAAATCCTAAAGCAGAACCGTATTTTTTCTCTAAACGCTGAGTAATCTGCTTGGTTAAAGCAATTTCTGGAAGCAAAAACAAAACATTTCTATCAGAATTAATACAGTCTTCAATTTTTTCTAGATAAATATGGGTTTTCCCCGAAGAAGTCACACCATGAAGAAGAACGTTTTTATGTTCAGCAAAAGCTTCATCCACAAGAATTTTAGCTTGGGTTTGGGCTTCCGTTAAAACTTCTAAATCTTCGGTTTCGCCTTCAAAACTTTGCAAACGATCTTTCTGCAAATAATATTCGTCCACCCAATTTTTATCCAACAAAGCTTTGATATGGGAGGCTCCAAAATATCCATCATCAAACAAATCCGATTTTTTTATTGCGAGATCTGGATTTTCGGTTTGCTTTTCTAAAATCGCTAAAAAAAGTTCCTTTTGTTTGGGTGCTCTTTTCAGTTGAGCCAAAATTTCTGTCAGTTGAAAATTCTGTAAAACCCCTTCTTTAATCCTCACATAAGCCACTTCTTTGGCTCGGTATTTTTCCGCAACCTGCTCATCAATTTCAATATATTGCAAATCAATTAACGAGTTGATGGTTTTTATGATTTCTTTTTTTGGAATAAAAGCCTCGATATCCGTTAAATTAATCACTTGACGGACTTCCAAAGCTTGAATAAGATACATTTCGTTCACATCCAAATTCTGAAAATCTACAACAGCATTGGGTTTTAATTTTAAATAGGTTTCACTTTCCAATTTTAAAGACGATGGAAAAGCAAAACGATAAATATCGCCTAAATTGCAGAGATAATAGTCGGAAAGCCAATTCCAAAACTGAATTTGCTCAATGGGTAAAATAGGTTTTTGATCAAGAATATTGATAATTTCTTTCGGAACAAAAGTTTCGGGGACGTTTTGATGCAAATCCCAAACAATTCCTGTGTAGATTTTTTTTCCACCGAATTGCACCAAAACACGCATTCCCAATTGGATTTCGCTCAATAATTCATCGGGAACTTTATAGGTAAAAGATCCTTTTAAATGGAGTGGCAAAATTATCTGGGAGTAATGCAAAATCTAAATTAAAGCGTAAAAATAAAGTTTAATTTAGAAAAGTGCAATTTGGTTTTTCCAAAAAAGTTTTACAATGTGATATGAAGTTGTTGTCTGTGTCAATTTATTTTTCGTCTTTATCCATCCCAAACATGGAATCTATCATCTTATTGGCGATTTCCCAAGTGCCCGTAAAGGTTTCCATTACTTCATTCCAACCTTGAATAAGATCTTCTTTGATTAATAATTTGAACCAACCTTCCTGTGTGGCGTCTTCGTTGTTTTCTCTTTGTGTTTCAATGTAATTTTTGGCATGTTCTACCAAATCTACTTTGTCTTTTCCTTGATTAGTATTTTCCGAATCCATTGTGTGTTATTTTTAAAAGTTCACATTAAAGTTACGAATCTTTTAATACATTTTTAAAATAAACTTCATTAAAAAACGAAATTTTAAATATTCTAAAATCAATGAAAATTTTTGATGATAATTTAAAAAAACAACTCAATCACTTTATACCAAATTGCGGAAGTAAAAAAGCCCACAATAATGCTTATTCCGATGATGAGATTGGTGAGTTTGGTATTGAGTCTAAACTGTTCTGCAATGATACTGGAAGTTACCAAAGTGGGCATTGCGGCTTCGAAAATGGTAATTTTTGCTACATCTCCTTTAATTCCGAGAATTAAAGCCAAAACCAAAACAATTGCAGGCGCCAAAATTAATTTATACAACATAGAAGTTGAAATTTGGGGCATTAATTTTTTCCAACCATTGAATTTAAGTTGTAATCCAACAGAAAACAAGGCCAAAGGTCCAACCGTTGCTGCCAATTTGTCGAAGAACGGTTCTGCGATCGTTAAATTCAAAAACTGAGAAATCACCAAAGCACTTATACAACCAATGAAAGGCGGAAAAGTGAAAAGTCTTTTCAGAATAAATTGTGCACTTACATTTCCAGATTTGCTTCCTCCTTTTAATGCAGAAATTATTCCTAAAGTGGACAATCCTAAAAACATGGTTTGGTCGCAAATAATAGCAATACTCAGTAATTTTTCGCCATAAAAAGCAGAAATCAACGGAAAACCAATGAAAGAGGTATTGCTGTAACCGCTCGCCAAATCCAACGTACTTTGAGATCTTCTAGAATAGCCTTTGTATTTGCAATAGATTTTCATGAAAACCCCACTTCCCACCGCAATTAAAAGCGTTGCAAAAATGGGAAAGAGCATTTCTTTGGACCATTCTACTTTCGGTAAATATTTAAAAGAAACAGCGGGTAAAGCCAAGTAAAGAATCCAAGTATTGATTCCTTTGTGCGCATCTGGATGTATGGATTTTGTTGCTTTGAAAACCATTCCAGCAATGATGCACATTGCTATCAAAACAAAATTTACCATTTTTTAGATTTGAGATTTGAAACTTTAGACTTTGGACTTTGGACTTTGGACTGCAAATTTACTGACAATAAATTAAAAATTGAAAATTATCTGTAATAAAATTTAGATTTCTCAATTCCATTTCGACAAGCTCAATGTCCTTTAGAAATCAAAATGGTTTAAAAAATATAATCCATATTCCATAACTCATAACTCATAATTCATAACTATCTCATCGTATTCCACAAGCTCATTACTTCCACTTTATCCAAAGATTTTAAGATTTGATTTTTTTGGGTTCAGTGGGAAATAAATCAAAAAATTATCCGAAAAATGCGTATCACCCATTAAATAAACGTCTTTTGAGAAACTATCTGTAGCATTTTCAATTTTCGATGGAGAAAGTTTTTAAATGTTAATATTAGGTATTGGAAGTTGTAAATCTTTAGGTTTCTCTAAAAACAGATGATTTTGAGCAAGTAATTTTTCATTCTCATCCCATAATTTCAAAATAATTAGACTTTGATTTCTAAGATTTTTATTGATTAAATTTTCAATGTCGATGAGGTCAAATTCTATATTTTTAGTTAATATTTTTCCGTTAGGAACTATTGTTATTTCAGTTAATATTTTCCCTTTAAAATTTAAAAATTGATTTAAATTTTGAATATCCGTTATTAATCATAACGCTTTATTTTAAGGCAAATTCTGCATTTTTTTTTTAAATACTTACTGTTTTAAGGTTCTCAAAGGCGTTTCACTTAGCGAAGAAACACAAAATTTTTAATTAGGACGAATTACGGACAATCAGTATTAAATTTTAGTTGAAGAATATTTTCGCAAGCTTCAATTGGTTTTTAGCATCAAATTTCCAAATTCGGAACATATTTTCTGTTTTCCCAAAAGATTTTACATTCAAAAAAACTTCGGAAAAAGTACCTAAACCTTCAAAAATCAATTCTATATTTTGATTGTTCAATTTTTCCTTAGAAACGATAAATTTTGTCTGATAATCCCAATTTTCATTTGCTATCCACTGGACATTTGTTTCGTTTTCGTCTAAAAAAAGAGTGGGAATAATTTTATTTGTCATCAAATCGGTATGAACCGTTCCTGGAACCGCGGCAGTAAGCCAGTTATTTTCTTTTGCATTTTTAAATTACCATTTTTCCGTGGATAAATTTCGATTGGTGGTTTGAGCAAGAAGATTTTTTTCCAACAAGACAAAAAAAGCCAATAAAAATATAAAGTAGTTTCATGAATTAAATACTAAAATCTATGTGACGAAAATTAAACAAAATAATTATCTTAGTCTAATAATTTACACAAAAACAAATGTCTAACAACCGAAGAAATTTCATCAAAAAATTAGGAATTGTAGGTGCTGCAATTGCCATTAATCCATTAGAAGCTGCTGAACTCATTCAACTTCCAGAAAAAAAAGCCATCAACAAGCCAATTGTTCTCTCTACATGGGATTTCGGAATACAGGCCAATGCCGAAGCGTGGAAAATTTTAGGCAACAAAGGAAGAGCTTTGGATGCTGTGGAAAAGGGTGTTCGTTTGGTAGAAAACGATCCTACAGAACGAAGTGTGGGCTATGGTGGAAGACCTGATAGAGATGGAAAAGTAACTTTAGACGCTTGTATTATGGACGAAAATTACAATATTGGTTCTGTGGCTGCTTTGGAACATATTAAAAATCCTATTTCTGTGGCAAGAGCGGTTATGGAAAAAACGCCTCACGTAATGTTGGTGGGTGATGGAGCTTTTGAATTTGCAATTTCTCAAGGTTTTAAAAAAGAAAATCTACTCACTCAAGAATCGGAAACAGAATGGAAAGATTGGCTGAAAGAAAGCAAATATAAACCTATCGTAAATATAGAAAACCACGATACTATTGGCATGATTGCACTTGATGAGTTTGGAAATCTTTCTGGAGCCTGCACTACAAGCGGAATGGCATTTAAAATGCACGGAAGAGTTGGCGATTCTCCTATTATTGGCGCTGGTTTGTATGTAGATAACGAAGTGGGTGCCGCAACTGCAACTGGACATGGCGAAGAAGTGATAAGAACTGTTGGAACTTATTTGGTGGTAGAATTGATGCGACAAGGAAAAACTCCCCAACAAGCTTGTAAAGAAGCCGTAGAAAGAATTGTAAAAACTAACCAAAGGCGCAACAAAAACTTAAAAGATATTCAGGTTGGCTTTATTGCTCTCAATAAAAAAGGAGAATACGGCGCATATTGCATTCAGAGCGGTTTTAATTATGCAGTTCATAATGAAAAAAGCAATCAACTTTTAAAATCTGACTTTCATTTAAAATAAAATTCTTAAAAAAAGTTAAAAAGAATATTTATTATATAATTTTATTTTTTTACCTTTATTAATATATATGAAAAACAATACATTAATAAAATAAATGCCTAGTTCTTTTTTATATTGCTTACAACCAATTGATGAAAAAGAATAAATAAATATATAAGCCTCTCAAATTTACTTATATAAATTACTACAGAGTATAATCTGACTAAGCAGAAAAACAATTCCCAAAAACACAAAAAACTAGGAATATGAACACACTGCAAACTGAGTTCTAGGCATTTTCTTCCTTTCATCTTTTTCATAAATTTAAAATTCAAAACATTCTTTGCTTATATTTGTGCATATGACAAGATTAGAAATTGCATGTTTCAATGAAGCATCTGCATTAAAAACAATTCACGAAAATATAGACAGAATAGAGCTTTGCGAGGATTATTCACTAGGTGGAATTACCCCAAAAATTTCTACACTTCAAAAGATAAAAACAGATTCTTCCATACCTGTTTTTGTGATGATTCGTCCTCGTGGAAACGATTTTTGTTATTCTGAAAAAGAATTTGAATTGATGAAACAGCAAATTATTGATTTTAAAAATGCTGGAGCTGATGGTTTCGTATTTGGAATTCTGACCGACGATAATAAAGTAGAAATCAATAAAAACAAAGAACTTGTTGAGCTAGCGGATGGCTTACCTTGTACATTTCACAGAGCTTTTGATAGAGTTGAAAACTGGCAAGAAGCGTTAGAAGATGTTATCAGTTGTGGATTTTCTACGATCTTAACTGCTGGTGGCAAAAAAACAGCAATGGAAGGTTTAGAAATATTAAAATTAATGGAAAAGGAAGCTAAGAATAGAATTTCTATTTTAGTGGGAGGTGGCGTCAGATCGAGCAATGCAAAGGAACTTTCCAAAAATTTTAAATATTTACATTCTGCATGTGTTCAAAAAAATTCTGAGGAAGTCGATGTTGAAGAAATAAGAAAAATAAAAAATAAAATAAATTAATGAAAAAAATTATTGCATTAGCATTATTATTGAGCTTTTCAATAGCGTTTTCGCAGGAACTTTACACGGAGATTAAAGCCAAAGACATTAATCAGGAAAGACTAAATACCGCGAAAAAATTTGCCGAAGCGTTTATAAAAAAATGCGAAAACAAAGATTCTTCAAAATTTGAAGGAATTAATATTGAGGAAAATGCGGAAGCAGGTTTTTATGATTTATTGAGTACTAAATGCCCAGAAATGTCAAGATTCTACGGAAATATTGAAATTATAAAACTTAATGCTGCATACTATTACAATAATACAAAGACAGTAAAACCTGCAGAAATGTATTCATTCGACATAAAAACCAGTGAACTTACGAATGCAAAATTCCTAAACATTCTTATTTATAAAGAAAAAAATACAATTGGTGGAATGCTGTTTTCAGAAGAAAAACCTTTGGGAAAGGCCTTAAAATAACGACACTATCCCCTCAAGTGTGTTAGTTAAAAAGTTAGGGCTTGGATTTTATAATCTGAGCCTTTTGTCAAAAATAAGCATAAATTGGTTCAAAAAAATTCCCCAATTTTGGATAGGCATCGTCCATTTTTTAGTGGATTCTTTGAGTGCTAGATAAACAGACTTTAATACGGCATCATCAGTAGGAAAAGACATTTTATTTTTGGTGTATTTTTATGCTTTTCATTGTCAAGATGGCTGTCCAATTCAGCATCTAGCCTATGTTCAAGTGCTTTTTTGTGCAGCTCTTTGAAGAATGATGTTAAATCTTCTCCGTTCTTGAAGGTCTTACAAAAATCTTTGTTGTTTAATAATTCTTCTTTGTCGATCATAACTAGGTAATGTTTAAAAATAATAAAAAGTTATTTCCGAAAAATTATTTGAGCTTTGAGAGCTCATAATTTTTCAGAATAACTTTTCAACTTACACAGTTAGTGGGACGCTACCGAAGTGAGTTTAGAGTATTTTTTAATTTTTATTCTCTAAGCTTGGTGGTCTGTAAGATGCCAATGAAATTTATTGTATTTGTAAATCGCTAAATAATCCAAATACTTTTTCAACTTATCCACCGTGAAAAAATGCTTACAAACATCCACATGCATTCCGCGATAAGCAAATTTAGGCGAATCAGAAATTTCTAAATATGGCAATTATAAATCTGATTGATGTTCCTCAACCAACTGTAAAAGTGTTTGAATTCCTCGAAATATACCTTCTCTTGTTGTTGCGTTAATAATAATCCCAGATTGAGAAATGTCCAAATTATACTCCTCTTGAAAGCTAGGTAAAATCTGCTTGATTGGTTAAATTAAGACTTTAATTTTTCCTTTTTTCGAGAATTTAAAGTCTTTTTTGGTAATCTGTGTCAGTTGTGTAATCAAAAATTCTCCTTCTTCTTTGGCATTTCCAAAATTGATTCCCAAATCGGAAGTTAATTGCAATTCACCTTTATTGATGGCCATTTTGTGAGGTTTCGGCATAAGATTTTCTTGCGCAAAGCATAATGATAAAGTTGATAAAAAAAGTATTGAAAAGAAGATTTTTATAAACCTTAAAAAAAACCTTGAAGGATTTAAAATCCTTCAAGGTTTAATTTTTTTATTCGATTAGAGTTTTAAATATAATCCCAATCTTACAAAGGAGAAACTAAGTTTAAGAACCAAGTTTTAACATCCCCTTCCAAATGAGGTCCAATTTTAGCTTCACACTGTTTGTGATAATCGTTTAACCAATTAATTTCGTCTTCAGATAAGATATTTTTAACAATAGTATCTTTAAAGAATGGACAGAAAGTTAGGGTTTCAAACTCATAGAAAGTTCCAGAATCTGTAGTTTTCCATTCTTTTACTGCAACTAAATTTTCGTGACGAATTCCGTATTTTCCTTCTACGTAATATCCTGGCTCATTAGAACACACCATTCCCGGAAGAAGTTCTTGAGGATTCATATCTTTTCGGATGTTTTGTGGACCTTCGTGTACATTCATAAAACTTCCTACGCCGTGTCCTGTTCCGTGGTTGTAATCTTTACTATCCATCCAAAGAGGCATCCTTGCTGTAGCATCTAACTGAACGCCTTTTGTACCTTTTGGAAACTTCACCATAGAAAGACGAATCATACCTTGTAAAACCAATGTAGAATCTCTTTTGAATTCATCAGAAACCTCACCAATAGCTAAAGTTCTGGTAATATCCGTTGTTCCTTCTTTATATTGGCCTCCAGAATCTATCAAAATACTTCCGTCATTGGTAACTTCTTTACTTCCTTCACTTTTTGCGGAATAATGCACGATTGCTCCATTTTCTTTGTAACCAATAATGCTTCCGAAACTTTCGCTCACAAAATTTTCTCCTTCAGCACGGAAATCTCTCAGTTTTTCACCAATGAAATATTCATTCATAGATTCTTTTCCAACATTTTGAGTTAGCCAATAGAGGAATTTCACCATAGCAACTCCGTCTCTTTCCATAACTTTTCGGAAACCATTCAATTCAGCTTCATTTTTTGTTGCTTTCATCAAATTTCCTGGAACAGCACCTTTTATAAAAGTATTATCCGTTTTTAAAGCTTCAAATATAGATTGATTTGTATTTGGAGAAATTAATACTTTTTGATTTTTAATTTTAGATAAGAAATCAAAAAAATCTTCATATGGAAGCATTTTCACCTCTGCTTCATCCATAGATTTTCTTGCATCTACATCCAATTTGTCTAAATCTACAAAAAGATGTGCATCATTAATAGTCACAACAATATAGCTTAAGAAAACTGGATTATAATCTACATCACTTCCCCTTAAATTCAATGTCCATGCAACATCATCCAAACTAGAAATAATATGAACCGTAGTTTCTTGTTTGTCCATACTTTCTCTAATTGCAGAAAGTTTTTCAACAACAGATTTCCCGGCGTTTTCAAAAGGGTGAACATAAATTTTATTTTTAGAGGGATTATCTCTTTCTGTCCAAATGTTCTTCAACAAAGGAGCATCCACCAACTGAATGTTTTTAGCTTGCAGTTTGTGTTGTAAAGCCTCCCAATTTGTATTGGAAGTAGCAATGGCATTAACACCTACTTTTCCACCGTTGGGAAGTTGAGAAATTATCCAATCGATATAATTGGGAGTTCCTTCTACTCCATCTTTAAATAAATCTATTCCAGAACCTTCTAATTCTTTTGGCGCTTGAACAAAATACCTACCATCCGTCCACAAACCAGCTTTATCCTGAGTAATCACCACAAATCCTGCTGAACCAGTAAAACCTGACAACCAAGCTCTTTCTTGCCATTCTTTAGGAAGATATTCGCTCATATGTGGATCTGCAGCATAAACGATAAATGCATTGATTTTTTCTTTTGCCATTTCGCTGCGGAGTGCAGTTATTTTATCTTTAGAAGTCATATTAAAATTTTTAAAATGTGAAATTACGAAAATTAAGTCTTTTAATCATTGAAAAGCATAATAAAAAAACCATCTTTTCAGATGGTTTTTTTATTATGCTTTATGTTTTACGTTATCTAAAATATCGGGGAAATACAAATCAGACAAGTGATCAAATTCGTCTCCTCTCATAAACATTGATGCGTCTACTTCATCGTAAGATGATTTTCCTGCTGCACCAATCAATTCATTACAAGTATGCAATGTATTTTTATGGAAATGATAAACCCTTTCCGCTTTATCTGTAACATCAAGACCTTTAATCAACATTTTATCTTGCGTGGCTACTCCTGTTGGACAAGTGTTAGTATTACATTTTAAAGCTTGAATACAACCTAATGCAAACATGAATCCTCTAGCATTATTACACATATCCGCTCCCATTGCAATAGCACGAAGAATATCTAAACTTGTTAAAACCTTACCACTTGCAATAACTTTAAGTTTGTCTCTTAATCCGTAATTATTCAGTGTTCTGTTAACAAATATTAAAGCAGGTTCTAATGGCATACCTACACCGTCTGAAAATTCTGGTGGAGCAGCTCCAGTACCTCCTTCTGCACCATCAATAGTAATAAAATCAGGATAAATTTTCAACGCATTCATCTGTTCACAAATATCTTCAAACTCTCTAGGCTCACCAATACAAAGTTTAAAACCAATTGGTTTCCCCCCTGACAAGTCTCTTAATAGTTGAACAAATTTCAGTAAACCTTCTGCATCAGAAAATGCGGAATGCGATGGTGGAGAAATAATAGTCATCCCTGGAGTGACGTGACGAATCTTTGCAACCTCTGGTGTGTTTTTACTTCCTGGAAGCACGCCTCCGTGACCTGGTTTTGCTCCTTGAGATAGTTTAATTTCAACTAATTTCACATTTGGAATAGAAACATTTTTCTTAAATAACTCTGGGTTAAATTTACCTTCTTCATCTCTACAACCAAAATAACCCGTACCAATTTGCCAACATAAATCACCTCCTTCTAAATGATATGGGGAAATCCCACCTTCACCCGTATTATGAAAAAAACCTCCTTTTTTTGCACCTCTATTCAAAGACAATTGAGCTCGATAACTTAAAGATCCAAAACTCATTGCTGAAATATTAAACAAAGATGCACTATATGGCTGAGTACATTGTTCTCCACCAACAGTTACTCTTGGTAACTCTTCTTTTGGAGATTTTGCATAAATAGAATGCTTAATACCTTCGTATTTTCTATGATTCAGTTCCAATTGTGTTCCAAAGGCTACAGTATCACTTACATTTTTTGCTCTCCTGTAGGCCGCGGATCTTTCATTTCTTGGGAAAGGTTTTCCATCACTTTCACGTTCAATAAAATATTGTTGAATTTCTGGTGATATTTCTTCAAATAAATAACGGAAATTCCCTAAAATCGGAAAATTTCTTTTAATAGCATGTTTTGTCTGAAAGGCATCAAACAAACCTATGATATAAATACCTGTTATGATTGCGGGCAACCAAAACTGCGACTTAAATACAATCGCTAATACCCAAAAAACTATTACTATAACAGTTCCCCATGATAAAAACTTATCTCTCATAAAAAGTGAAATTTAATTTTATTTGCATTTTAATTTAATTCAAAATTCTATACTAAAAATTGCGATTTATTATTCAGTGCCTAAAATTAGGAAAACAAAACCTATTAACGCAAATTTATCCTCGTTTTAGTCTTAAAAAATTACACTTTTAAAATTTATTATAAGTAACATCGAAAAAAATAAGATTAATAGTCAAAATTCCTTACTGAATTTCGCACAAGATAAGGTATACTCGGCGAGATGAAAAAAATTACACCTTCGCCAAAAAATCCTCGAAGACTGGTACTACAGAAACGTTTCCGTCTGCTTCAATTTTGTTGAGTTTCAAAAATTCTATCTGATTTACAGAATTCAAATCAAAAGGTTTTTGAACTCTCACATAATTTTCTGTAAAACCAAACATATTACCACCTTTGTTTTCGTGTTCCCACAAAACAGGTAAGACTTTCCCTAATTGAGATTCATAAAATGCCATTTTCTTCTTTTCAGAAAGAATTCTTAACATTTTATTTCTTTTTTTACGTTCAGCAACAGGAATTACACAATCCATTTCTACGGCTTCAGTATTTTCTCTTTCAGAATAAGTGAAAACATGAAGATAAGAAATCGGTAAACTGTTTAAATAATTATACGTTTCCAAGAATTTCTCTTCTGTTTCTCCTGGAAAACCTACAATAACATCTACACCAATGGCAGCATCAGGCATTACTTCACGAATTTTTGCAATTCTTTCAGAATACAATTTCGTTAAGTAACGGCGTTTCATTTTTTTTAATAAATCATCGCTTCCCGACTGTAATGGAATATGGAAATGCGGAACAAAACTTTCGCTTTGCGCCACTAGTTCTATACTTTCGTCTTTTAAAAGATTAGGTTCTATAGAAGAAATACGAATTCTTTCAATACCATTCACTTTATTAAGTTCAGTAATTAAATCTAAAAAAGTATGCTCGTGCTTTTTGTTTCCGAACTCACCTTTTCCGTAATCACCAATATTTACGCCTGTTAAAACAATTTCTTTGATGTCTTTAGAAGCAATTTCTGCAGCATTTTTCACCACATTTTCTATGGTATCGGAACGAGAAATCCCTCTCGCTAAAGGAATTGTACAATAAGTGCATTTATAATCGCAACCGTCTTGAACTTTCAAGAAAGCTCGCGTTCTATCTCCAATGGAATAACTTCCGATGAAAAAATCAGTTTCTTCAATTTCACAAGAATGCACAATACCTTCTGTATTGGACTTCTGCAAATCGTTTAAATAGCTGTGAATATTGAATTTTTCTTTGGCTCCTAAAACCAAATCTACCCCTTCAATTTGAGAAATTTCTTCAGGTTTTAGCTGTGCGTAACATCCTACAACCACCACCAAACCTTCTGGATTGGCTTTCATGGCTCTTTTAACGTGAATTTTGCACTCTTTATCAGCGTTTTCTGTTACCGAACACGTGTTGATAACGTAAACGTCAGCTTTTTCATCAAAGTTCACCTTTGCATAACCCTTTTCTGTTAACTGACGGGCAATAGTAGAAGTTTCTGCAAAATTGAGTTTGCAGCCTAAAGTATGGTATGCGGCGTTTTTTTGATGACTTAACATTTTTCAAAATTTGAAAGTGCAAAGATAAGCATTTTTAAATATTTTTAAAGTTTAAATTCATCTCTCACTTCTTTATCATTTTGGAAACAAACGGGAGACGAGTTTTGAGGGAGACTTTCCTGAAACTTCTGATTCATTTCTGCATTAAAATCAGCAGATTTGTTTTTTGGAAGAGATAAAGATTTCCAATTTTCATTCTTTAGCATTTTTGCAATATAAATAATTTGACCTAGGTGATATGGATAATGCGAGAGCTGTCTGAAAACCCCATCTATCACCGAATGTGGCTCTTTTCTAATATAAATAGTTGCATATAAATTAGAATCATCAATCTGATGGAGAGCTTCGAAAAGACAAGTCCAACCTCTTTCCCAAAAATCAATTACCTCCTGTTTTGTTGAAAATGAATTCACAAATTCAGAATCTCTATTTCGCCAATCTTTTTCTCCATCTTCTGTAAGAAAATTCGTCCATCTCGAAAGCATATTTCCAGCAATATGTTTCACAATAATTGCTATTGAATTACTTTCCGAATTGTACTGCCAAAACATCTGCTCATCATTCAACTGTGAAAATGTTTTATCCCCCAAATCTTTATAATATTGGAAACGTTTGATAAATAAATCTTTCATGGTTACTTATTTTATATAAAGCTAAAAAAAACTGCCTTCAAAATGAAAGCAGTTTAATAGATTTTAATAATTGCATTATTATTTATTCTTCACCATAATCCAACTATTATAGATAAACTGTGTATGATTGGAGTCGTTTTCATTCCAGCTTAAGGAGAACCAATAAGTGTCTGTAGGAATTTTTCTTCCATATATTGTTCCATCCCATTTATAATTATTGTTTTTTTCAGCTTTATAAACCTGACTTCCATATCTATCATAAATACTGAAAACCAAATTTTTCTTGTTAGCCAATGCTGAAAAATCAACCACATCATTTACACCATCACCATTTGCTGTTAATACATTAATAATATTAGGAACCGTAACACTTACAGTTATAGGATTACAATCTCGAGTATCTTTAACAAAGATTTTTATTTCACCTCTTGGAAGATTAGTAAATTCATTAGAATCTTGCCAATTTATATTATCCAAAGAGTATTTATAAGGAGGGTTTCCACCAATAACACTTACTTTAATTGTTTTAAAACTAACCTCGACACCAGAAATAACAGGCGATTCAACAGGATAAACCTTTACATCTTGTTTAACTACACATTCACCTGTTTTTAATTTCACCCAATATGTTCCAACCGTAGCACCTGAAATAGATTGAGTTGTCTCCCCCGTACTCCACTCATAACTATCGAAACCTGGACCAGCATCTAAGGTTGTTCTTGCATCAATACAAATACTTTGATCTTTAAGAACTGAAGAAAATTTTTGAGGACTTACCGTTAAAGTTATTTTAGCAATAACATAACAACCTTGGGCATTTTCAACTTTTACATAAACAACTCCACTTGGAGAAACATAATTGGTAAAATTAGAAATTTCGTTGGTTCCATTTATGACATCCTGCATAGATGGATAGTATTTTTTAGTAGTTCCTGAAACAGTGGCTACTATACCAGAATTACTCAAGTTGAAAGTTCCAATTGTTGGATTAGATTCTAATGCACAAACCGTTAAACTACCATCCGTAGCTGTAAAAGAAGCTTTAAATGCTAAAGTTATTTTTGCAACACCATAACAACCCGTCCCAGCTGTAACTTTCACAAAAACATCTCCTGTTGAAGATTGATAAGCTGATGGATTTGAAATTTCTGGCGTACCAGCATTAAGATGAGCCATGGTAGCATAATATTTTTTTGTAACCTGAGCTGTTCCTGTATAAACATTAGCAGAGGTGAGATCAAATATCGCTGTTCCTTCATTGTTATTATTACACTCAGAAAGAGTAACGTTAGTAGGATGAATAGTTCCATCTTTAAATTTAAACTCACCAATCTGTCTACAACTGTTTAAATTATTATTAGGGTTTGCAACATCATTATATCTAATTGTATAAAAATAGACAGCCGCAAAATTCACTGGTTCTGGTGCTATTATGGGATTACTACTCGTTAAAGCATCATTAGAGTTTCTATGATAAGTAACCACATAAGAAGAATTACCATTTAATATCCCAGGAGTTAGAGTACTCATATTAAAAACAGCGGGATTCTCGCAAACAGTAACAAGTCTTGGATCATTAGGATTTACCCCTGCCTCTCCAGGAGGCATAAAAGGATTAGGCGTTAATGCAGGATCAGCAAAAGGAGAAGCAATTGTAGCAGTTCCTCCCCATGTAAGTGAAAATGGAGCCATTGTAGTACTAGTTGCACTTACCCAATTATCTAAATACAAATAATAAATTTCACCTGGTAACACATCCAAATACCTACAATAAGGAGTTTGAGAACCTCCAGGTCCAGATATAATAGTACTGGTCATATTCAAACCAGTGTTAGGACCAGGACCAATAACAGTTGCTGCATTACAACGGATTGGCAAACCTAAATTCCCACATGTTTTATTGGGACCATAAATCGCCCAATCATAATCTGCATCTGGATCGGTAGGAACCAAATCGAAAGTTAAAGTTCCGCCAGTCGCAATAGTAATTTTATACCATACCGAATTATGCTCCCCTTCGGTCAAACAACCACCTAAACTCTCGTTTACGTTTCCTATTCCTACGGGAGAATAATTAATATTACTATTTCCGCAAACACTAATTGCCGTTGAACAATCCATTTGTCCATAAAAATTTGCAATTATAAGTGAAAAGATAAAAAATAAATATTTTCTCATATAACATCTTTTTACGATTAATTAACGCAATTTAATAAAAGATTAACAAACAACAATACAATAAAGTATATTTTTTATTAAAAATTTGACAATAGCAAATTATTGTAAAAGAATCTTAAAATAACAAAAAACAATGCATTTATTTAATAGCAGTAAGGCTTCCGAATAAATTCTCGAGATGAAAAATTCTATTAAATGGACTTTTAACATCATCAAGAGATTCTTTGTTTTCTATAAATGAATAGCGAGAAGCCAAAGAATTCATATTAGAAATTATCACCAACCAACATTCATCTGGACTGCTATCGTAGAAAGGATATTTTTCGTTCTTTTTATTAATAATTTCAATAATTTTATGAGAAGCGAGATCATCAAACAAACTGATATTGTAATCATATGTAATAAACACATTGCGTCTGTAGGAAGATTTTCTGATATCTTTAACTACACCTATTGGCTTTTGCTTTTGGATTGATTTACGAATATTATCCACAATTTCTTGTTGTTTTTCCAATAAATCCGAGTGGGAAATATCATGAAATACCAAAAAATAAACACCACGATATTTCGCAGTGTTTTCTTGTTCTAATAATATTTCAGCTTCTCTAAATATTTTATTAATCTGATTTTCAATTTTTTTTAAATCCAAATGGTTAATAACTTCCGTAAGTTCTATGCCAATTGTTTTCTCGTTAAATTTTGCAATAAAATCTGGACTTTCACAAGTAAGGTTTTCAAATATAACTTCTGGAAAGTGATGCATAAAAGAATTCAACATTAAAATCTCCAGCTTCTTGCGGTATTTTTCTCTTTCGTGAAGCGAGGAATTATCTATTTCGCGGTGATACCTTTCTATAGGCTTCTTATTAAGATGTCTATTAAGATAATACAGCGATAGGTTTTTAATTAAACCTTCTTCAGAAAACAGCTTGTTCATTTAAAAAACATTGAAAATCAAAATTTTACGAAATAAATATAAATAAAAAAAACAAATAAACAGCAAGAATGAATACAATTAATACTTGTATTAAAATGATTTTAATACCAATTATAAAGCCAAATCAATTCCTTAGTGATTTGGCTTTTATTTAATTATTCTTCTTGAAAATATTTAATTTTCAAAAAGCAGAATACATTTATTCGAAACTATTAATATTCATTTACAACAAATACATAATTTCGACTCAATTACTTAAATTTATTTACTAACAACAACCCCAATTTCATACACATGGGCATGCTTCAAATATTTACTTCTTTCCCTTGAAGTTACAGATTCAAATTGATTATTCTTTAAAACAATAATAGGATCTTCTGTAATTTCAATTTCTCCGTTAGAAACAAATTTTTCTTCTGGACTAAAACCCTTAAGATTAGATTTTATTTTTTGTAATTCATCAGCATATTCTCTAAATCCAGGATCTGTAGAATGTATAAACTTATATTCCGCTCCTGCATGCACCACATAATGCTGTTTACTCTCTAGCAAATGACCTTTATTAGTATAAGAAGGATTGTCGTTACCATCTACAAAACCTATTTCCTTTAATTCTCCATTATGGGCTTTTGCATATTTTTCGGCATCATTGAAACTGGCAAAACCTACATAAATAATACCATTATCAATTTCATACCTTTTTAATCTCTCGTTAGAAGAACTTTTTTCCATAATATTTTTATTTTGTTTGATATTTATTCATTCACCTAATTTACGAATTAATTTACATTAATAAAAGAAACTAAAATATTTGTTTTTGTATATTTGTTACTTAACTTTTTTTTAGAATGAAAAGAAACATTGTACTGACGGCAACAATTGCTGTCATTTTTTCTCAAAATATTTTTGCACAAAGCATCACATTAGACAAAATATATTCCGGCCACTATCGCGGAAAAGGAATTTCAGGAATCTCCTCTTTAAAAAACGGTGAAAACTATGCAGTGATAGAGCAAGGAGGAATTGCAAAATATTCTTATAAATCCTTTCAAAAAGAAGGAAATATTGTAGATGGAAACTTTGAAAGCTACCAGTTTTCAGAAGATGAATCCAAAATGTTATTACTAAAGGAAAGTCAGCCCATTTACAGACATTCTTTTTTAGGAAAATTCGATATTAAAGATTTAAAATCCGGAAAAACAACAAGTTTAAACAATGGAGATTTCGTTCAAGAGCCTACATTTTCTCCAGATGCTACAAAAGTGGCTTTCATTTCAAACAATAACTTATTTTATCAGGATTTAAATTCAGGAAAAATCACTCAAATAACCAATGATGGGAAAAAAAATTCCATTATTAATGGTTTAGCCGATTGGGTGTATGAAGAAGAATTCGGACATGCCAAACAATATGAATGGACCAAAAATTCCGATGCCATTGTTTTTATAAAATCCGATGAAACCGAAGTTCCAGAGATGTATATTCCTATTTACGGGAAAAATCTTTATCCTCAGGAAATGAGATTTAAATATCCTAAAGCTGGAGAAAAAAACGCTATTGTTTCTGCAAATTTATACCGTTTAGATAATGCTAAAACAACAGCTTTAAATTTAAAATCTTTCAAAAATTATTATATTCCAAATGTGTACAAAACAGCAAAAGCGGACGAAATTGTACTCATAACTTCTGAAAGAACTCAAAATGCTTCAGATATTTTAAAAGTAAATACGAAAACTGGAAACGTACAAAAACTTTTCACAGAAACAGATCCTGCTTGGATAGAAACCGATAATGTAACCTTGGAATTCTTGGAGGATAATTCATTCTTATGGGGATCTGAAAGAGATGGAAACCGTCATTTATATTGGTATGATGAAAGCGGAAAGCTAAAAAAACAGATTACGAAAGGAAATTGGGAGATTACAGATTATTACGGTTTCAACCCAAAATCTAAGGAAGTTTATGTACAAACTACAGAAAAAGGAAGCATTAATAAAGTAATTTCAAAAATTAATATCGACAACGGGAAGTCTAAAATTATTTCTAATCTCGAAGGCAATAATTCCGGAAATTTCAGTAAAAATTATCAATATTTCATAGAAACTTCTTCTACAGCAGCAAAACCATACACTTATGTTTTAAAAAACAATGACGGAAAGCAGCTTAAAGAATTACAAAACAACAACGAACAGCTGCAAAAGTTAAAAGCCGATAATTTTGTTGATAAAGAATTCATCACCATTCCGAATGAAGCAGGTGACCAAATGAACGCTTGGATAATTAAGCCTAAAAACTTCGATCCTTCTAAAAAATATCCGTTATTCATGTATCAGTATTCTGGACCTGGCTCACAATCTGTTGCCAATTCTTGGGATAACGGAAATACCATTTGGTTTGAAATGTTGGCTCAAAAAGGATATATTGTAGCTTGTGTTGACGGAAGAGGAACTGGTTTTAAAGGTTCTAAATACAAAAAAGTAACTTATTTAAATTTAGGAAAATACGAAATTGAAGACCAAATAACTGCTGCAAAATGGTTTGGAAAACAATCTTATATCGACAAATCTAGAATTGGAATTTTCGGGTGGAGTTTTGGTGGCTATATGTCATCTTTGGCTTTAACAAAAGGGGCAGACACTTTTAAAATGGGAATTGCCGTTGCACCAGTAACCAACTGGAGATATTATGACACCGTTTACACAGAACGTTTCTTAAAAACACCTCAAGAAAATCCTGACGGATATGATAAAAATTCGCCAACAGAATACGCTCAATTATTAAAAGGCAAGTTTTTATTAATCCACGGAACAGCTGATGATAACGTACATTTCCAAAATTCTATGGAGTTTTCTGAAGCTTTGATTCAAAATAAAAAACAATTTGAATTCATGGCTTATCCAGACAAAAATCATGGTATTTACGGAGGACAAACAAGGCCTCAACTTTATGAAAAAATGACGAATTTTATTTTAGAGAATCTTTAATTAATCCATACCAACATCTTTCTTATCCATGAAAGGTGTTTTTTTTCAAAAAAAACTAGATGCATCAATATTATTTATTTTATCTATTGAAATAAAATATTATTTTTGGAAAATTCGAAAAATAAAAATATGAAATCAAAACATCCTAAAGGACTTCCCTATCTTTTTTTCACAGAAATGTGGGAAAGATTTGGTTATTATTTAATTCTTGGAATTTTCGTTCTTTACCTTATAGAACCTCAAGGAATGGGCGGCGGTTTAGGAATTACCGACAAAAATGCGGATGATATTTTCGGGACTTATATCGCTTTAACTTATTTAACCCCTTTTATTGGTGGATTTTTGGCAGATAGAGTTTTAGGATACATCAAATCTATTTACCTCGGTGGAATTTTAATGGCTGCCGGATATATTGGTTTGGGACTTTTCAAAGAGATGTCTTTGTTTTATGCTTCCTTAGCGTTAATAATTGTCGGAAACGGCTTTTTTAAACCTACTATTTCTACCCTTTTAGGAAATCTATATTCAGAGGAACCTTACAAAGCCAATAAAGATTCGGGATACAATATTTTCTATATGGGAATTAATATTGGAGCATTCATTTGTAATATTATTGCTGCTTTTATGCGTAATAAATTCGGATGGGGAGAAGCTTTTATTACCGCTGGAGTGGGAATGCTTTTAGGTTTAGTTATTTTCAGTATTGGTTTAAAACACTACAAACACGCTGCAGAAATGAAACCTGTACAAGAAGGTGATACCAAACTTTCGCAGATTTTATTAAAAGTGTTTGTTCCTGCCATTATTGCGGGAGCTATTGGTTGGTTTATCCCAGGAAATTTAATAGGAAGTGATTCTACAGACGCCTTTATTTTTGCGTGTATTCCGGTTATTTATTTCTATGTTTCTCTTTATTTTAAATCAAAACCAGAAGAAAAACCTTCTATAGGAGCGTTACTTTCCATTTTTTTAATTTCGATGTTCTTTTGGGCAGTTTTCAAACAAAATGGAACAGCTTTAACAAGATGGGCAAATTATTATACAGATAGAAGTGTTCCTGCTGCTGCAGAAAAACCTTTAGAAAAAATCTACATGGTGGAAGGAATTGATTATGCTGATTCTAAAGAGCCAATTCCTGTTTATGACGATCAATTTAGAGCTAAAAAAGAAAATGGAGAACCGGTAAAAGCCATTGGCAAGAATGTATATTTTAATAATATTTCTCCTGAACAAAAATCTGCAATTGAAGCAAAACCAGATTCTAAAATATTCCTTTACAACACCGAGCTTTTCCAATCGATAAATCCTTTTTGGGTAATTGTTCTTACCCCAATAATTGTAGGAGCTTGGATGTTTTTAAGAAAAAGAGGAAAAGAACCTAGCACTCCATCAAAAATTGTTTTAGGACTTTTTATTTCTGCACTTTCTTGTTTAGTAATGGTTTGGGCGGTTCAAGCAGGCGACAACGGAAGTATGAAGGTTTCGCCATGGTGGTTGGTAGCGAGTTATGGTGTAATTACAGTGGGCGAACTTTGCCTTTCACCAATGGGATTATCTTTCGTGTCTAAACTTTCGCCTGCAAGAATTACAGCTTTAATGATGGGTGGATTTTTCTTAGCCAACTCTGTTGGGAACAAGCTTTCAGGAATTTTAGCAAGTACTTGGTACAGTTACGAAAACAAGGCCAATTACTTCTTAGTTAATTTTGCTTTGTTGATTTTTGCAACGCTTTTAGGTCTTTCCATGCTGAAACGACTTAATAAAATAATGAAAGAAAAAGGACATTAATGTTAAAATTTTGAGTTTCACCTCAAAAAAAATAGTTCTCCTCATTAAAAAAATAAAAATAAAACCTCTTCAATATTAAATTTGAAGGGGTTTTTAGTTTTAAACATCAAAAATCAACTCCAAAATCTGAATAATTTCGCTATCTTTCGGCTCCAAAAAAGTAAAATTTTAATTTAATGGCAACGGAAACAGCGCAGAAAGATTTTTATAAATCCGAAATTTTAGGACAAAGATCAGGTTTATTTGTCCTTTTCTTCACAGAAATGTGGGAACGTTTTTCCTTCTACGGAATGCGTGTACTTTTAATTCAGTTTTTAACAGCAGCAGTAATCGCTGGTGATCCAAAATCCGGTTGGGCATGGAGCGCAGAACAAGCAGGAGCTCTTTATGGAACTTATGCCATGATGCTTTATTTAACTCCTATTTTTGGAGGAATTATCGCTGATAAATATATTGGTTCTAGAATGGCGGTAATTATTGGCGCCGCAATTATGACCATTGGACATGCTTCCATGGCTTTCGATACCCCTACCATGTTTTTTATTGGTTTGGCGTGTTTGGTAATAGGAACTGGGTTTTTCAAACCTAATATGCCTTCTATTTTAGGGGAAATGTATAAAGATTTACCCGAAAAGAAAGACGGTGCCTACACCATTTTCTATATGGGTGTAAACGCTGGAGCGTTCTTCGGAATGATGCTTTGCGGATATATTGCAGAAACTCAAGGATGGCATTGGGGATTCGGTTTAGCCGGAATTTTCATGTTGTTGGGAACGCTGCAATTCGCTTTTGCAAAACCTTTAATGGGGAATTTGGGAGTATTAGATAAATCTAAAGAAAAACCAGAAACTGTAGAAACAAAAGAAATAAAATCTACAGAAGACACCGACAAAAGAAACCCTTTTACGACGCTAGATTATATTCTAATCGGAATTGTAGGAGTAGTTGGTTTATTGTACGCCTTCAACGATCCATTGTCTAAAAACGGAATTATTGATATGTTCTCAAGTTTGGACACGCCGTTCTTACGTGGACAATATATCATGATTATTTTTGCTTTAATCATCTTTATTTATCTTATTGTTTCTCGTATTCTTCGTTACGACAAAGTGGTTCGTGATAGAATGTTTGCCGTGGTTTTACTGGCGTTTTTCCTTATTTTCTTCTTTATGAGTTTTGAACAAGGAGCCACTTCATTGGTTTTAGTAGCAAGAGATTATATCGATAGAAGTTTAACAGGTTCTAGTTTAACCATCTTCAATATGGTAAACGCAGCATTTACAATAGTTCCTTTGGCTATTATTTCTTGGGTACTGGTGAAGTTAGCGGCAAATACTTGGAAGAAAATTGCACTTTCGAATGTTATTCTTGTCCTTTGTTTTGTTCTTATTTGGGGAGCAGCACTTTGGATGTTGAAAAATGAGTTTTCTAAAGAAGCTTCAGAAATTACAGTTTCTTGGTTCTCAACGCTTAACTCATTCTTTATTATCGCTTTAGCCTCTACCGTTTCAAAACTTTGGGAATCTAAATACAATCCTTCTGCAGCCTTCAAATATGGTTTCGGACTTATTTTAGTTGCAATTGGATTCTTAATTTTAGGATTAGGATCAATGGGCATTTCAGAAGGGGTAAAAATCTCAATGATTTTCTTAGTGTTAACTTATTTATTCCACACTTTAGGCGAATTATTTATTTCACCAGTAGGATTATCTTATGTTTCTAAACTGGTTCCCGCACGTATGTTGGCATTTATGTTTGGAATTTGGTATTTAGCCATCGCCATTGCACAAAAGTTAGCTGCCGTTTTGGGTGGACAAGTAGAAACAATCCAAGCCCAGTATTCATTAAGCCATTTCTTCTTTTTGTTCACAGCAATTCCAGTAGGAGCAGGTTTATTGGTGATGCTTTTGAATCCATTAATTAAAAAATTAATGCACGGAATTAAGTAATTTATTTTTAAATAATATAAAGCCACATCTTAGGATGTGGTTTTTTTGTTTTTAGGAGATGAAAAACTTGCTAAAACATCAAAAAAAACTATATTTGTGAGTCTTAACAAAAAATTAACATTAATAAATATGAATACAGTACAACAGAAAGGGCATCCTAAAGGATTATACCTTTTGTTCTTCACTGAGATGTGGGAGCGTTTTTCTTACTATGGAATGCGTGCAATCCTTATCCTTTACCTTACAAAAAAATTGGTAGAAGGCGGATTAGGAATGGACGAACAAAATGCAACTTTGTTATATGGCTATTTCACAGGTCTTGTTTACTTCACACCACTTATTGGTGGATGGCTTGCAGATAAATTCCTAGGCAAAAGATTAGCGATTACCATAGGAGGTATCACCATGATGATTGGGCAGTTTGTACTGTTCGGAATGAACAACATGACGGGGCTTTATATCGGCCTACTCTTACTAATTATTGGTAACGGATTCTTTAAACCAAATATATCAACCTTGGTTGGTGGACTGTATGCGGATGGTGACGACCGTAGAGACTCTGCATTCTCTATTTTTTATATGGGAATTAACCTAGGAGCATTAATTGCGCCTTTCATTGTAGGTTATTTTACAGATAATTTATTCGCTACCACAAATGCTGATGGTACAGTAGCATTTGGATACAGATATGGTTTCCTTGCAGCAGGTGTTGGTATGTTATTGGGACAATTGGTATTTAATGTTTTAGCTCAAAAATATTTAGGCGATTTAGGTAAAAAACCTATTGGTGCTATTTCTAACAACGAAAATACTGAGGAACATTTACAATCCATTAATCCAGAAACTGGAGAAGCTTTAACAAAACCTCAAGAAAAGCAAAGAATTTCTGTTATCTTTATTTTATTCTTGTTTGCAGTATTTTTCTGGGCAGGATTTGAGCAAGCAGGTTCGTCCTTATCTTTATATACCGATAAATTTATTAATAGAACGGTTTTCGGATTTGAAATTCCAACCTCATGGTTCCAATCTGTCAACCCAATATTCATTGTAACATTAGCGCCTTTATTCGCCATGTTCTGGAGTTCTAAACTAGGTAAAAAACTTTCTACCCCTGTTAAAATGGGTGTGGGTATGATTATTTTAGGTATCGGATTCTGGTTTATGCTAGGAGCAGTTGCTGAACGTAATTCTAACGGTGACATCGCAGATATCGCTAACAAAGCTGGGATGATGTGGTTGATTATGACTTACTTACTACACACTATTGGCGAACTTTGTTTATCCCCAGTTGGTTTGTCAGTTGTTACTAAACTTTCGCCTCCAAAATTAGCATCTATCTTAATGGCAGTTTGGATGCTTTCATCTTCCGTAGCTAACTTTATCGGTGGATTTGTAGCTTCAATTGTTGAAACTTTAGGAGCAGGTGAAGTATTTACATACATCTCTGGATTTGTAATTGTCTGCGGTTTATTACTTCTACTTTTAAGCAAATATATCAGCAGAATGATGCACGGTGTAAAATAATTACATGGAGTATCCCTCTCAAATAAAACAATAAAACCTCCGCTTTTCGGAGGTTTTTTTATACATTAGCGAAGCTGTTTCATTAGTAGAAGCAGCTTCTTATTTTATGTACACATTAGAACAAATACAAGATTTTAAAGGAAAGTATCCCAAACAAATTTGGAGTTTATTTTTCTCTGAAATGTGGGAACGTTTTTGCTTCTACGGAATGCGTGGAATGCTGGTGTTTTTCATGATTCATCAACTTAACTTTCAGGAAAAAGAAGCCAATTTACAATACGGCGCAACACAAGCTTTTGTGTATGCTTTTACTTTTATTGGAGGACTTTTCGCTGATAAAATTTTAGGTTTCCGAAAATCACTTTTCTGGGGTGGATTATTAATGATTGTCGGAAGTGGCTTGTTGGCAACAGATCCGCACGATTTCTTTTATTTCGGTTTAGCCTTTATCATTATTGGAACAGGCTTTTTCAAACCTAATATTTCCACCATGGTCGGCGAGCTTTACAAAGAAGGCGATAACAGAACCGATGCTGGATTCTCTCTGTTTTATGCAGGGATTAATCTAGGAGCATTTTTAGGAGGTTACATTTGTGTTGCCATTGGTAAAGGATACATGCTTTCTTCGGTTATTGATGAGGCACATCGTTGGAATGTCGCATTCGGATTAGCAGCTATAGGAATGATGATTAGTTTAATTAATTTCCACTTCACCAAAAAAAGATTAGGACCTATTGGCCTACAGCCTGGACATCCAGAAGCGATTGTAAAAGCCAAAGCACTTCCAAAATGGGCAGAATACGCCGTGTATGCGGGCACATTGCTTTTGATTCCGTTAATCCAAGTGATGGTTTCTAAAACAGAATACACCGATTATTTCATGTACATCATTGGTCCAGCAACTTTAGTCTATTTATTCTACGAGATGTCAAAAGTTTCGGTTGCAGAACGTAAAAAACTGATTGCTGCTTTGGTATTCATTATTTTCTCGATTGTTTTTTGGGGAATCTATGAACAAAGTGGAGGCTCACTAAGCATCTTTGCCGCAAAGAATCTAAATGATTCTTTATTAGGATTAACAGTTGATCCCAACGGCGTCAATAACTCTGGAGGCGCATTTTTCATTATTCTTTTAGCACCTTTATTTGGATTGTTATGGATTTGGTTAGGAAAACGAAAATTAGAACCCAATACGATTATTAAATTTGGTTTAGGATTTATCTTTCTAGGCTTGGGTTATTATGTTTTGTTTGCAACACGATTTTTTGCAACAGACGGCGTGTCGTCTTTAGATATTTTCACAACAGCTTTGCTTGTTATCACCATTGGTGAGCTCTGCTTATCACCCATTGGTTTATCCATTATGACCAAACTTTCACCTGCAAAACTTCAAGGAATTATGATGGGAATGTGGTTTTTAGCCTCTGCTTATGGACAATATGTTGCGGGACTAATTGGTGCCAATATGGCTGAAGCCAGAGAAAATGCAGGTGCAGCAGAATCATTATTAACTTATACAGATGGTTACAAACAATTGGGCGTCTATGCGTTAATTGCTGGTGTGGTATTAATTTTGATATCTCCTCTTATTAAAAAATTAATGCAAGAAGTGAAATAATCATTTCTCAATAGATTCAACTTTATGAAAAAAATATTTGCTATTTGTTTTGCGGTTATTTCGAGTTTTGCTTTTTCACAAGTAAAATGGATGACCATAGATCAAGCTTTAGAAGCTCAAAAAACCAATCCTAAGAAAATCCTTATCGATTTTTATGCCGATTGGTGTGGTCCATGTAAAACAATGGAAAAATATACCTATAACCATCCTATTATTTCAGAAATGCTAAACAACAACTACTATCCGGTAAAGTTTAATGCCGAGCAAAAAGAGGATGTAGAAATTTATGGTAGGAAATTCTCAAACCCAAATTCCGAAAAGAAAAAAGGAAGAAATTCTCTACACGAATTCACGCAATATATGAATGTAGCTGCGGTTCCTAGCATTGTTTTTTTAGACGAAAGAGGCGGCCCCATTACCATTTTACAAGGTGAACTTTCCGCAAAAGAAGTAGAACCTTATCTCACCATGTTTTTTACGGATGATTATAAAAAAATTAAATCTCGTGAAGAATGGGAAAACTATCAAAAGAAATTTAAATCCAATATTAAAAATTAATACAGAGGCTTTCAGGGATGAAAGCCTTTTTTATTCTTACATAAATTGAAAATTTTAAGAAATTGCATGTTAATCCCATTTGCAGATAAAAACAAATTTCCCGAAATTTATCCCTTTATTTCTTACAAATTTCTTGCAGCTCGATACTTCCATAGAATTTATAAAAGGAATTGGTCCGGAAAGAGCCAAACTCATTAAAAATGTGTTGGGAATTTCTACCGTGGAAGATTTCTTCACCTTCTTCCCTATTCGGTATTTGGATAAAAGCAAGGTTTATAAAATTTCTCAACTTCAGGAAGGAAATTTAGATGTCCAACTGAAAGGAAAAATTACCCAAGTCCAAGAAATACAAACAGGAAAAACAAAACGTTTATCCGCAAAATTTCATGACGACACAGGAAGCATGGATTTGGTATGGTTTCAGTACACAAAATGGATGAAAGAGCAGCTTCCCATTAATAAAGAAATTTATATTTTTGGGAAACTCAACGTTTTCAATAAACAATTTTCCATGCCTCATCCAGAAATTGAGTTGGATGAAAAAAAAGAAACCGAAACAAGATTACGCCCCATTTATCCAAGCTCTGAAAAGCTAACCAAAAGAGGATTGAACCAAAAGTTTTTTCAAAATATTCTAAAGAATATCTGTAAAGAAATTCCCAATATCATTCAGGAAAATTTACCAGATTATCTTTTAAAATCTTTACAACTTATTAATAGACAAGAAGCTTATCTCAACATTCATTTTCCAAAAAATATGGATGAATACCAGAGAGCGGATAAAAGATTAAAATTTGAAGAAGCATTTTTCTTCCAGCTGGGTTATGGTTTGAAAAAAAGATATCAAAAATCCCATTCATTTGGAAATCCATTTCCTATTGTTGGTGATTATTTCAATCAGTTTTATAAAAATGAACTTCCTTTTGATCTTACCCATGCTCAAAAAAGAGTTTTAAAGGAAATCCGTTTGGATATGAAAAAGCCTATCCAAATGAACCGACTTTTACAAGGGGATGTAGGTTCAGGAAAAACAATGGTAGCTGTACTTTCAATGCTTTTAGCGTTAGACAATGGTTTTCAATCTTGTTTAATGGCTCCAACAGAAATTCTGGCACAACAACATTTTAACTCCATTCAGGAGTTATTAGTCAATTCCAATATCAATGTTAAATTACTGACTGGTTCCACAAAAACCTCAGAAAGAAAAAAAATTCATGAGGAACTTCTCAATGGTGAACTTTCCATTTTAGTGGGAACACATGCTGTTTTAGAAGATATTGTGCAGTTTAAGAATTTAGGTTTGGCTATTATTGATGAACAACACAGGTTTGGAGTTGCTCAAAGAGCAAAATTATGGGCAAAAAATAATATTCCCCCACATATTCTCATTATGACTGCAACCCCCATTCCTAGGACTTTGGCGATGAGTTTTTATTCAGATTTGGATGTTTCTGTAATTGATGAAATGCCTGTTGGAAGAAAACCCATTGTAACTGCACATAGAAGAGAAAAAGACAGAACTTATGTTTATAATTTCTGTAGAGAAGAAATTGCAAAAGGTCGACAAATTTATTTTGTATATCCTTTAATTGAAGAATCTGAGGCTTTAGATTATAAAAATTTAATGGAAGGCTTGGAGCATGTAATGAGCTATTTTAAAGATTTTAACGTAGCCATGCTTCATGGAAAAATGAAACCTCAAGAAAAGGAAATCGCCATGCAATATTTCGCTTCTGGAAACGCTCAAATTATGGTCGCCACGACGGTTATTGAAGTGGGTGTAAATGTTCCTAACGCCTCTGTAATGGTTATTGAAAGTGCTGAAAGATTTGGCTTATCTCAACTCCATCAGTTAAGAGGAAGAGTGGGACGTGGCGCAGAACAAAGCTATTGTATTTTAATGACTTCGGACCAACTTTCCGCAGACAGCAGAACGCGCTTGAAAACCATGGTTGAAACCAATGATGGCTTTAAAATTTCTGAAGTGGACATGAAACTTCGTGGTCCTGGAGATATTTTGGGAACTCAACAAAGTGGTGTGGTGGATTTTAAAAGATTAGATTTAGCGACAGATTCAGGGATTATAAAAAATTCTAAATTGGTAGTAGAAAAAATCATTGAAAAAGATCCTCTTTTAAGCCGAATGGATCATCAAATTATCAAAAACTACTATATTAAAAATTACAAAGGCAAAAACAAATGGTCTAAAATTTCTTAAAGATTTGGTTCTTTGTAATTTAACATCTACTTTTGCAGTTCTTTATCTCGAACCTCAGCAGAGGTAGCAACCTGCAACAACAAGCAAGGTGCTGAAATGATAAGCCATTTTTTGGAAAAAATGTTGATGCTATTCTTCTGCTTTGGATTCATTATATTTTTTTAAAATAAATGACTACAAAACAAACATCCCAAGACAGCTTTATAAGTCTTATCCCATTTTTAATATTCGTACTTATTTTTTTAGGAGCAGGAATTTACAATAACGATTTTTATGCTTTTCCCTCTCCCATTGCCATGTCTTTAGGTATTATTGTCGCATTTTTAATCATCAAACTTCCATTCGAAACCAAAATGGACCAGTTTCTAAAAGGTTTAGGTGATAAAAATGTGCTTACAATGTGTATTATTTATCTTTTGGCGGGTGCTTTTTCCACGGTTTCCAACGCTTCGGGAAGTGTAGATGCCATTGTTAATTTGGGACTACAATACATTCCTGTTCATTATATTGCTTTAGGAATTTTCATCCTTGCATCATTCCTTTCTTTAGCATCAGGAACCTCTGTGGGGAGTATTGTTGCCTTAGGTCCTATTGCAGTAGAGCTGGCTACAAAAAGCAATACAGACATCAATCTTATTGGAGCTTCATTATTAACAGGTGCTATGTTGGGCGACAATCTTTCTGTGATTTCAGATACCACTATTGCTGCAACTCAATCTTTGGGCAGTAAAATGTCTGATAAATTAAGAACCAATTTATGGATAGCGACTCCAGCATTTTTACTCACCTTGGTTTTTCTTTATTTTAATAATTCAGAAGGAAATACAATAATAGAAATACAGCATCCGATAGCAGTTTTTATCTTTTAATTCCTTATATTTTGGTTATTGGACTGGCTTTTTCGGGGGTAAATGTTTTCCTTGTTTTGCTTATTGGCATTGCAACATCCGGAATTATTGGACTTTCTAATTACAGCATGGATCTTTTTGGATTCGCAAAGTCCAGCTATGAAGGATTTACTTCTATGACAGAAATTTTTCTTCTTTCCTTGCTTACAGGTGGGCTTGCCGGAATTATAGAATATGCTGGAGGCATACGTTTTTTGTTGAAGAAAATTTTAAAAAGGATACATTCAAAAATTTCTGCCATGTTGGGCATGGGAATTTTAGTAAGTCTCATCAATACATGCATTGCGAATAACACTATTTCAATTTTAATAGCTGGAAAAGTTGCCAAATCTGTATCTTCGGAATATGAAATAGAACCAAGAAAAATGGCATCTGTATTGGATATTTTTTCTTGCATTATACAAAGCATTCTCCCTTATGGTGCACAGATACTAATTTTAATGAGTTTCAGTAAAGACAAAATAAATTATTTAGAACTTCTAAGTTATTCTTATTATACAAGTTTTCTGATTGTCGCTGTTTTAGGATTTATTATTTTCAACAAAATTCAGACTTGGAATTCCATTAAATAATCGTCCATTACATAACCGTTTCCAATCTCGAAAATACCTTCGTCATAAACTTTAAAACCTTGAGATTCATAAAAATCACGAGCAGAATTATTCTTATTAACCGCGAGAATTATTCTGTTATCCCCTACTTCTCGAATTTGAGATTTTAAAAATTTCATGGCATCTTTTCCAAAACCCCTCCCCTTACTTTCTGGAATTAAATAAATTCTATGAAGCTTGGTGGTTTTTTCTTCATAATGGTTTTCAAATCCAATAAACCCTTCATAATTACCAGTTTTTTCATCAATAATTATGTAATAAAGATAGTGGGGATTTTTTAAATGTAAAGAAATTTCCTCTTGAGAATACATCATTTCTAACATATATTCCAATTGCTCATTCGATAAAATATTTTTGTAGGCTACTTCCCAAGATTTTCTTGCCAATTCCTGAATTAATGGGATTTCTTTAAATTCCGCTTTTTGCAATTTCATACCTCAAAATTAAATAAAAAATGCCATCCTAAAGATGACATTTTGCTATTGAAAAAATTTATACTTTATATATTTTTCATTTCACTTTTAATAGTCTCATGAAGACCTTCAGATGCTTTCACCAAAGGAAGACGAAGATAATTTTTCACAATTCCCATTTCTGATAAAACAGCTTTAATACCGCAAGGATTCCCTTCAGCAAAAATAAGTCTTGTAATTTCTACCAGTTTATTATGAATTGCGTAAGCTTCTTTAACTTTTCTCTCAAATGCCAACTTCACCATTGTAGAAAATTCTTTAGGATATGCTTGTCCAATTACCGAAATTACACCATCACCACCTGCAAGCGTTACTGGAAGCGTAAATTCATCATCTCCAGACATTAAAGAAAAACCTTCTGGCTTTTGTCTTAGAATATCAAAATATTGTAGAATATTGGGAGCCGCTTCTTTAATCATGATTAAGTTAGGGAATTCCTTTGCTAATCTTAAAGTAGTTGAAGCCTCAATATTTTGTCCAGTTCTTGATGGTACATTATAGATAATAATTTTCTTTCCTGTTCCTGCTAAAACTTTATAATGTTGGTAAAGCCCTTCCTGATTAGGTTTGTTATAATAAGGTGACACGGAAAGAACAGCGTCAAAAGCAGACAGATCTGTTTCTTCAATCTGTTTTTTTACTTCCATGGTATTGTTTCCTCCAATTCCTAAAACCAAAGGAACACGTTGATTATTTACCTTTATAACGTGATCTATCACCTGTTTCTTTTCCTCAGAAGACAATGTAGCCGCTTCTGCAGTAGTTCCTAAAACCACCAAAAAGCTAGTTCCATTATCTATATTATAGTTAACAAGTTTTGTAAGACTATCAAAATCTACAGATAAATCTTCATTAAATGGCGTTACCAAAGCAACACCAACTCCTTTTAAATTACTCATAGTTGTAAAAAATTAACATTGTAAAGGTAGCACTTTTGTAATTTTCTAACGTTAAATTCTCCAATAAATTTTATCATCAACATATAGAATACATTAAATCAAAATGATTACTCCAAACAATAAATTCATTAGATTTGCTATTCAAAAGATTTTGTAATAATAATGAAGAAGAATTTTATCATTTTCGGATTGGCATTATTAAGTTTAGGAGCTTGTAAAAGTAGTCTCAACATTGCTAATGTACATACCGAAAAGAATATTTCCATTAATTCTACGCTTACTGAGGATCAAAAATTCAATGATGTAATTGCTCCTTATAAAAAGGAATTAGATGGTAAAATGAGCACCAAGATTTCTCACACCTCAATAGATCTTACTAAAACGGGTGATAATAGTAATTTAGGAAACTTACTTGCAGATTTCACTTACGAAGGTGCATTAGAATGGGCAAAAAAAAACAACATTCCTAGTATTGATGCAGCTGTAATTAATATTGGGGGAATACGCTCTATTATTGGTGCAGGAGACATTACAACCAAACATATTTTTGAAGTGATGCCTTTTGAAAACGAAGTGATTATTGTAAAATTAAAAGGTAAAGATTTGGAAGGTTTATTTCAATATTATCTCGAAAATAAAACCAACAATCCCGTTTCTCATCTCAATATAGAAACTTCAGGAAATTCACTCACCAAAAAATTAATTAACGGGCAAGAAGTAAATCCTGAGAAAGATTATTACATCGCAACATCAGATTATTTAGCATTTGGAGGCGACAGAATGTATTTTTTCAAAAAAGGAGAAATAATTTCCACTGGGATTAAACTTAGAGACCTTTTCCTTGAAAAATTTAAAGAAAATCCTGAGATAAAAGCACCAACAGATATTCGTTTAACTTTTATTAAATAATGCTGAAGACTATGAACAGAAAAGACTTTTTAAAAAATATTGGTGCAGGAACTTTAGCCATGACTTTAGCTCCGAACTTTTTAATGGCAGAAAATTTTTCGTCATTAGAACTCAGCTCTACAAAAAAAATCACCATACTTCATACCAACGATCAACATAGCAGAATTGAACCTTTTGATGCTAGTTACACCAAAAATCCTAACCAAGGAGGTTTTGCAAGAAGAGCAAGTTTAATTCAACAAATTAGAAGTAAGGAGGATAATGTTTTGTTATTGGATTCTGGAGATATTTTCCAAGGAACTCCTTATTTTAATTTTTTTGGAGGTGAATTGGAATTCAAATTAATGTCCATGATGAAATACGATGCAGCAACCATGGGAAATCATGATTTTGACAATGGACTTGAAGGTTTCTTAAAGGTTTTACCCAATGCAAAATTTCCTTTCATTTGTTCCAATTATGATTTTAAAAATACTATTTTAGACGGGCAAACTATTCCGTATAAAATTTTTAACAAAAACGGAATTAAAGTAGGTATTTTCGGTCTTGGAATTCAGCTAGAAGGTCTTGTTGGTAAAAAAAGTTATCAAGAAACGATTTATAATAATCCTGTAGAAATTGCTCAACATTATGGTAATTTTCTAAAAAATGATAAAAAATGCGATTTGGTAATTTGTCTTTCTCATTTAGGATATGATTATAATAATGAGTCTAACAAAATTTCTGATACAAAACTAGCTTCTCAAACCCAAAATATCGACCTTATTTTAGGAGGTCACACCCATACTTTTTTACCAGAGCCACAAACTTTGTTGAATAAAGATGGCAAAAAAATACTTGTTAACCAAGTGGGTTGGGCCGGTTTGCTTTTAGGAAGATTAGATTTTTATTTTGATGAAAATAAAAACGTAAAAAATGTAGCTTGGCAAAACCAAGTGATAGATAATACCATTGTAGTTTAAAATAGATATATGAAAAAAAACTCCATTATTGCTCTTAGCTTAATAGCTTCTTTAAGTTTTGTAAAAGCACAAAATATTTCTTCTAAAAAATGGACAGACTTGTTTTCTTACAACAACGTTCTCGCTTTGAAAGAAGACAACGGAAGAGTTGTAGCTGCTACACAAAATGGTATTTTCTTCTATAATTTAAGTTCAGGAGAAATTTCAAAACTTTCTAAAGCCAATGGTTTACATGAAGTGAAAATTTCTGCCTTCGATTATAACCCTGAAACTAAAATAGGTTTAGTAGGCTATAAAAGTGGAGCTTTAGACATTATAACTCCTGAAGGAATTACCTATGTGGTAGATATTCCCATTGCAACAGGTTATACTGGAGATAAAAAAATTAACCATATTTCTATTAATGGCGATAAAGCTGTAATTTCTGTAGGATATGGAGTTTCTGTTTTTGATCTTACAAGAAAAGAATTTGGTGATACTTGCTTTTTTGGAAGCAACGGTGTTTTTGAAGCGAGTAATGAAGCTGTAATTTTTGATAATAAAGTTTTTTCGGTTACCAACACCGGATTAAAATCTCATGATTTTTCAGTAAACTTCCCAGTTTACACCACCTGGACCAATAATATGCCAGGAAGCTTTACACAAATTAGTGCAAAATCTGACATTACTTTTTCAAATACAACACAAGCTTATTTGTATAACAATGGAGCCAATACCCCTACATCACAAGCTTTTACCAATATTACAGATATTGTTTCCCTTACAGACAAAATTGTAGTAACAGATAAATCTAGAATATATATCCTCAATTCAAATGGCACACTGAATCAGGCAACAACCGTTGAAGAAGATTCTAATACAGCATCATTAATAGGAGGAAAACTATTTGCAGGAACTATTAAATCAGGGCTTAAAGATGAATCGAAAAATACCTACAAACCTGATGGTCCTTACTATAACGAAACTTATAAAATAAATTTATTAGACAATAATCAATTATTAGTCTCTAGTGGTGCAAGAACAGATCGTTACAATGGGTCTGCTTCCAATCCGAATAATCCCGGGTTTTATTATTTTGATGGTGGAAAATGGATGTATGCTTCTTATTTTGAAACCAGCGGAAGACGCTTTAATGTATTGGATGTCGTAAAAAACCCAACTGACGAATCTGAATTTTTTGTTGCGAATTATATCTCTGGGAACAACTCCAATGGGGTTTATAAGTTTAAATTCAACACCACTACCAATGATTTTGATTTCCAAAAAAAATATGATTTAGGAGCCGAAGATATCGTATGGTATATGCGTCCTGTGGGATTTGTAAAAGATGAACAAAATAACGTTTTTTTAAATGTTTCAATGTCAAGAAGTGTAGATATGTCTTATGCATTGGGAGTTTATGATAGATCAATAGATGATTTCAAAATGAACTTTACAAACATACCTATTTCAGCTACACAAAAACCTATTCTTTACAACAATTTATTATGGCTCCCATTTCCTAGATCAGCAGATTTTGCGGTCTATGATTATAAAAATACTGCTTTAAATTTTGCGGACGACCAAAACTATCTCCTTACTTCCTCTAACGGATTTCCTAGTAATTCAAATGGTATAATTTCTTTTGCAGCCGATAAAGATGATACTGGTTGGATTGGTACAAACCAAGGTTTGAGAGTTTTACCAAATATCACTACATCAATAAAGAATAATCCTACGGTAGAACCTATCATTATTAGTCAAAACGGTTTAGGTGAGGAATTATTCAGAAACACTGAAATTTTGCAAATTGAAGTGGATGAAGCCAATAATAAATGGATTTCTGTAAATGGCGGTGGCGTGTATTACTTATCCCCAGACGGAGAAAATACTCTAAAGTTTTTCAATATGCAGAATTCTCCACTTCCAACAAATGAAGTTACAGACATTAAGGTGGATAAGAAAACAGGGAAAGTATATTTTGCAACTTATGATGGCATTGTAGTTTACCAAGGGGATGTTGGCGAACTTACATCTGAATTCGGTAATGTTTTGGTGTATCCAAATCCTGTTGTGCAAAGTACTTTCAAAGGAAATGTTACTATAAAAGGTTTGGCTAAGAAAACCAATATTAGAATAACAGATGTTGCTGGAAACCTTGTACATTCTGCAGTTTCTACAAGCGGATATTACGAATGGAACCTCAACAACCAACGTGGTAAAAGAGTTGCTTCGGGAATTTATTATGTTTTAATGACCAATGCAGATGGTTCTGATAAAGCAACTGCTAAAATTGCAGTCGTAAATTAATGAATTCTGAAAAAGGCTTTATAATCCACTATTTAAAGTACGGCGAAAACGATGTAATTGCACATTGTTTTACAGAAAACAGTGGTTTTAAAGCCTTTTTTCTCAAAAATATTCTCGGTAAAAACAGTAAAAAGAAAGCCTTTCTTTTGCCTTTTTGTGAACTAGATTTTCAGTTAAATTCTAAAAATAAAAACGCGAGTATTCAAAGTATATTAAAACTTGAACTTATAGAAGCCAAGGATATTTATACCGATATTAAGAGCAATACAATCGTGTTTTTTGTTTCCGATATTTTGAATCAACTTTTAAGAAATGAATATCAAAATACGAAAATCTACCAAGAAATTAATGTTTTTTTGGAAGCTTTACAACTTAACAATTACCAAGCCCATTTAATATTTTTAGTTCAAATTATAAAAATTCAAGGTGTTGCACCATTATTACAGGAAAATTCTTTTTTGAATCCGGAATCTGGAACTTTTGAAGCAACAATCACCCATCATTTATTCAATTATGAAACTTCAAATATTTGGAGAAAAATTCTGACAGACCAAAACCCTTATCATATTGAACTTACCCATTCTGAACGAAGAGCTTTTTTAGATTCTTTGTTGGTGTATTTCCATTATCATATTTCAGATTTTAAAAATCCTATTTCTTTAGAGGTTATTCAGGAGATTTTCGAATGAAAATTCAAATATCATCAACAATCTGTTTGTAACAAAACAACATTTACATTGATTACAAACACACCTGTTTATAACAAAATAACATTTACATTGCTTACAAACACACCTGTTTATAACAAAACAACATTTACATTAGTTACAAACGCACCTGTTTATAACAAAATAACATTTACATTGCTTACAAACACACCTGTTTATAACAAAACAACATTCAAAAACAAAAAAAACATGTTATTGTATTATTCAGAATCTTCTGGCTGATAAAATTTTAATGCACCCTATATTAATGGTGATAAACGTCTTCATACATTACACCTGCACGAATTTCTACAGGTAACTTATTTTCTTCAGGAACTAACGGACAATTATAATCGAAGGCATTGTACGCGCAATAAGGTTGATAAGATTGGTTAAAATCTATAACCATGGTATTAGAAGTTGGAATTTTCAAATCCAAATATTTGCCACCTCCGTAAGTTTCTTTTCCGTTAGTAGCATCTCTAAAAGGCAAGAATAAATAATCTTTATATTTAGGATCATCCAATAAAGACATGCTTTGGTAAAGACTTAATTTAAAAGTTTCTCCTTTCAGTTTAAACTCTATTTTCCCATATTCTTTGTAAGTTTTGGTTTTACCAGAAGAAGTAGGAAGTTCAAAAGGTTCCGCATTCTCAGTTTTTACAAAATGAGCATTCACTCTGTAATTAAGATCTATAGGAAAGAAAGGATGTTGTTTGAAATTGGTGAAATTATCTCCTCTTAAAGGCGATTCTTTGGTATTTTTATATTCCGCATTGAGTTCTTTTTGAAACTTTTTAATTTCCTTAGTCCATTTTTTATTTTGAGCTTGAGGAAACATCATCACCAATGCAAAAAGCAGTACAATAAGTTTATTCATAGTTTAAAATTACGAAATTTTAACTCTATAAATATCAGTCGAATTACGTTTAATATTTTGAATAAAAAAACCACCCTCTTGTGGAATTTCTTCTACGAGATTAAACTGAGTACAGTCTTTAGGTAAACCTGTAAAAACAAGGGTAAACCAATAATCTTTCATAGGTTCTATTTCCGTCCAATAAGGATACAAGCTAATATTTTCGTTGTGTACTAACGCACTTTTAGAACCAGAAACGGTATCAATAAGGAAAGTAGATTTCCAAATTCTTATAAGATTGCCCCAAAAAGGAGAAGCCGGGAAACAACAATGTACAATTACTTGTTTTTCCTCATTAATTTTGGACTGTAAATCTTCCAAAATTTTTTCATCAATAATTGGTTTTACAATTGTTGTTTCCAAGCTTTTAATATTAATATTCTAATTCTAATTTTTCTTTAGTGAAGTTTCTCACTTTATTAATAAGTTCTGGATCGTCCGCTAATTTTTTACCATAAGAAGGGATAAGTTCTAAGACTTTAGCGTTCCATTCGTTTTTCATTTTCTCCGGGAAGCATTTTTCCAAAACATCTAACATTGCAGAAACCGCTGTAGATGCACCAGGAGAAGCTCCTAAAAGGGAAGCTAGATTTCCTGTACTGTTCACAACCACCTCGGTTCCAAACTCTAATTTCCCACCCAAATTAGGATCTTTTTTTATCACCTGAACTCTTTGTCCAGCCACTTTCAGTTCCCAATCTTCTTCTTTAGCATCTTTAACAAAATCTCTTAAAGCTGCAATTCTCTGCTCTTTATTCATCGCTACTTGCTGAATAAGGTATTTTGTAAGATCTATATTATGCCACCAAGCGCCAAATAGAGAACGAATATTTTTTTTGTTCACACTTTCGGGTAAATCTAAATAGCTGCCATTTTTTAGGAATTTAGTAGAAAAACCAGCAAATGGCCCAAACAATAATGCTTTTTTACCGTCTATAATTCTTAAATCTAAATGAGGAACAGACATTGGAGGAGCACCTACACTGGCTTGTGTATAAACTTTAACCTCATGTTTTTTTATAAGTTCTTCATTGTGAGTAACCAACCATTGTCCAGAAACTGGGAAACCGCCGTAACCTTCACTTTCTTTAATCCCAGAACTTTCTAAAAGAGACAACGCATAACCACCTGCACCAATAAATACAAAATCTGCATTTACTTCTTGTTTATGATTGTGAATTCTGTCTTTAACCGTCATTTCCCACGTTCCATCGTCATTATAATCAACATCTTTAACTTCATGATAAAGGAAAATTTCAACATTGGAATCTTCAATAAGATATCTTCCCATTTTTCTGGTTAAAGATCCGAAATTAACATCCGTTCCCATGTCCATTTTGGTAGCAGCTAGAACTTCATTCTCCTTTCTGTTTTCCATAATTAAAGGAATCCAAGTTTTCAATTGATTATGATCTGTTGAGAATTCCATTTGAGAAAAAAGATGAGATTGCGTTAATTTCTCATAACGTTTTTTAAGGAATGAAGCATCTTTTTCGCCAAAAACCAAACTCATGTGAGGACAAGAATTGATAAAATCTTTAGGTTGAGAAATAATATTTTTATCGATTAAATATGCCCAAAACTGCTTTGAAATTTCAAATTGTTCAGCAATTTTTTCGGCTTTTGAAATATCTATGCTTCCATCTTTTTTTTCTGGGGTATAATTAAGCTCGCAAAACGCAGAATGCCCTGTTCCTGCATTATTCCAAGCGGCGGTACTTTCTTTTGCAAATCTTCCTAATCTCTCGAAAATGGCAATTTTCATGTTAGGATCGAACTCGTGTAAAAGCATTGCAAGCGTAGCACTCATTATACCTCCTCCTATAAGAACAGCATCATATTTTGGTTTAGGTGTTTTTTTGGTGATGGATTCCCCCATAATTCTAAATTTTGCACAAATTTCGGAAAACTTACGCTAAAAACATTCGAGTTTCGATTTATAAAATTAAACGCTTATTTAAATGTTTTCAATTTTATCAATAATTCTTTCTAATAAATAAGACTTTGAATAGTAGCAAAAAAAAATCACAAGATTCACTGGTGATTTTTTAAATGTATTTTAAAAATTTTTTGTTAAAATATTAATTAAGCTTTGATGTTAGTTTTTTAAACTGTTTTTCTGCGCTTTTGCCTTCATATAAAATACTGTAAATAGTATCTACAATGGGAAGTTTTAAATGTCTGTCTTCTGATGTTTTATAGATAGAATCTGTAGCGTAATAACCTTCAGCAATCATATTCATAGATTGAATAGCAGATTTCACGGTATAACCTTTTCCGATAAGATTCCCTAAATTTCTATTCCTAGAAAACAGTGAGTAAGCTGTTACCAATAAGTCTCCTAAATAAGCACTCTCATTTACATCTCTTGGGGTTTCATAAATATTTTCTAGGAAAAGCTCCATTTCTCGGATGGCATTCGAAACAAAAACCGCTGTAAAGTTATCTCCATATCCTAAACCATTGGCAATCCCCGCTCCTATTGCAAAAATATTTTTAAGAATAGCACTATATTCATTCCCCAAAACATCTTTACTTGGTGTAACTTTAATAAAATCTGAACTGAAAATATTAATTAATTTTTGAGAAACCTCATCTTCAACTGTAGCAATAGTAAGATAAGAAAGTCTTTCCATAGCAACTTCTTCCGCATGACACGGACCTGCAATAACTGCTTGATTTCTAAAACCAATCTGGAATTCATCTCGTAAATAATGTGCAACAATATCATTCACCTTAGGAATAATCCCTTTAATGGCAGAAACGAAGATTTTATCTTTATAATCGCAAGTCATTTTCTCTAACGTATCTGAAAGATAAATAGACGGCGTTGCTAAAACTACAATATCACAATTGGAAACCAACTCATTAATATCGGTAGTTAATTTCAAACTTTTCAAATTAAAATTAACAGCAGTAAGATAAGTAGGATTATGTCCTCTAAGTTCTATTGCACCTTTTACAAATTCACTGCGAACACACCAATGCACTACTTTACAGTTTTCTACAAGCATTTTTACAATAGCAGTGGCAAAACTCCCACTTCCCACAACTCCAACAGACACATCTTGCATTTTTTTACTTTTTACTTTAGTATTATCTTTCTTCTTGGTCATTTTTAGAATATAAGCTGCAAAGATATCAAACCTAACACATTAAATCAAAGGTTTAATGATATCTAAAATTCCATAAACAATGTTAATATACACAATCTTTTGAATAAAACCTCGTTATTTAAGTTATTACTTAAAATACTATTAAAGTAAATTGTATTAAAGTAATTTTTAACTAATTTTGCCAACTTAAAATCTAAAGAAAGTATTTCCTAAAAAGAAAAATGAAAAATCTAATCAATTTCAAAAAAAAATCAAACCTTATTCTTGTTGGCCTTGGAGCCTTAGTTTTCGGCCAAGCTTTATTTATAGGTAAACTTTATGCTGATAAAAATGATAAAGTTTACGAAGTTAATTTAGTAAAAATAAACACCGAAAAAGACAGTATTGACTATCTGAAAATGAAGACTGATTTAGGGATGATAGACCAATCGGTAGGTGAACTAAACGCATTTTTAAAAGACAAAAATATTTCTAGTGAAAAACTAGAGAGATTACAGACAGATAGCATTTCTAGCTCTATTTATCTTGCAAAACAAGCGAATAGATATAGTGATTATTTAATAAATTTACAGATAAAACTACAACAAGTTCCTTTGGGAATGCCTTCTGATGGTTATATCTCTTCAAATTTTGGAAAAAGAAAAAATCCAATTCCTTATAAAGTTGTACATGCATCAACAGTGGCTCCCGTTGCAAAAGCAAAAACTACTGCAGCTCCTGTTGCTGAAGTAAAACCTGCAGCTCCTTACGAAAAAGAATTAGAAATAACGGGTGACGATGGTATTGTAAGAAAAGTAAAAGTCTTGGTAACTCCAAAAGCTCCTGTTCAACCTGTTGTTGCTACAGCTTCAGTTGCATCTACCAATACTACAACTGGCAAAAAAGTAATTGAAAAAAACAATACTCCTGCGGAACCAGATCAAATTCAGTTTCATAAAGGTTTAGATATCGCAGTAGCTTACGGTTCGGATGTAAGAGCTACAGCAGCTGGAACCGTATTATTTTCTGGTGTTAAAGGAGGTTATGGTAATTGTGTAATTATCTCTCATGGAAATGGCTTAGCAACATTATATGCGCACCTTTCCGAACTATTAGTAAAAGCCAATAAGAAAATAAAAGTGGGGGAAGTAATTGCTAAAAGTGGGAATTCTGGCCGATCAACAGGACCTCACCTTCATTATGAAGTTCATAAAAACAATACTCCTGTGAATCCTAAATTATTTATTAATTTATAATTCACTGTTTTCAATAATAAAATCGGCTCAGAAACTTCGTTTCTGAGCCGATTTTATTTTAGATAATTTTTAAAAGTTCCACTTCAAAAACCAAAGTGGAATTTGGTCCAATTTCTTTACTAATCTGCTCATTACCATAAGCTAAATGCGCAGGAATTGCGAATTTCCATTTACTTCCAACAGGCATTAATTGAACACCTTCTGTCCAACCTGCAATTACTCTATTCAATGGAAAAATAGCGGGTTCACCTCTTTTCACAGAAGAATCAAATATTTTCCCTGTAATAGTTGTACCATGATAATGGCATTTTACTCTGCTTTTGGCGGTAGGTTTTTCGCCATCACCCTGAACAATAATTTCGTATTGTAAGCCACTTGGCAATGTAACAACACCTTCTCTTTTTCCATTTTCCTCAAGATACTCTTGACCTTCTTTCAAATTTTTTGCGGCAAGTTCTTGCTTTCTTTTGAATAATAAATCTGCTACTCCCATTCTAAAAATATTTGTGTAAAATTATTGAAATATTTTAGTTTTTTTTTATAACTAATGACGATTAATCATTTAAAGTTTGCTTATTTACAAGTTTTTAAGAAATATAGTTAATTCTTCACTCTATTCCTAAATATGTATCCTTGTTTCCCTTCTTTTGTTTTTACTAAAAACCAATCCCTAGAATTATCCAAAACATCGATATGTTCTCCTGATTTTATTTTTTGTAAAACTTCTGATGTTGTAGTTTTGTCTTTTCTAAGATTTGTGTAACCGTCAGGATCTTGAATATGGTTTTTTGAATAAGAACCTTTTAGTAATTTATCAATTTGATTGATTCTTGATTTAGATACTACGTAACTTTCATAACCATCATCTTTATTAGCTTGAATTTTGTCTTCTGATTCTTGTTTAGCTTCATTAGATGTTTGCAAATCTTTTTCTGAAATAATATAATGATTGTCTATTAATATTTTTATTGCATTATAATCTTCCTGATGTATTGCTAAGTTCATTAAACTATTTAGATTTTTAGCATCTATTTTATACTTTAATATAAAATATTGCAACCAACTACTATCCGTATAGTATTGCAAATCAAAAAAGGTTTCATTATTTATTAGATACGATAAATTATTTATATTAAAATCTTCTTGTGGTGATTCATTAAGAAATGCTTCAAGTTTTTCTTTAAAAATTTTAATTTCTGGTATATCTTTATTTAAATCACTTGGCGTAAAATCAATATTAGTTCCTTCATTAAAAAGGTTAGTGAATTGTATTACTTTTTCTTGACTCTTACAAGAAATTATATTTAATAGAACAAATAATGCTGTTAAAATTTTCATTATTCTTTTTTTAGTTCTTGCTAATGTTCATTCTCAAAAATCTTTAATTTAACATTACAAGAATTAATTTTATTTCTTAATAAATGTCAAATATTTAGAATCACACTGCACAAAATGGTTATATTCATTTATTGAATTACCATAGTTTTGAATAACAATGCTATCTTTATAGTAAGATCCTTCAATTTTTCCCAATTTTATAATATTAGAATTGCTAGTTTTATCTTGATTAATTTTCCCTTTAGATATAATTTTTCCTCTATCTAGAATCTCATAAACATTATTTTCCAAGTGGATTGTGAATCTTGAATTTTCACAATTTTTTGCTACATATGTAGAATTTATTAATCTTTTAGAATTATTATTTTCATTACTAAGAAAAATAATTTCTCCATTGGAAGTCCACTCATTATTATCATTCCATTCACCATCACAAGCAGTTTGAAATGAATCTAGAATTTCAGATTTATAAATTGAAATTAGTTGACATGTATAATTTTCTGATGTATTTAATTCATTTTCACTACTAGGCATATCAGTAATAATAGCATCAACGATAATATATTTTTTGTTAGGAGATATTTTTATATCTAATTCGCTACCCCATTCATCATCCCACCCTTTAATTGAGAGAGTGTCTTTATTAATGATTAATTTTGGTTTCTTCCAATAATTTTGAACTTTATCTGTGAAAATTAATTTAACATTTTCGTTAATTGTTACGTTTTTTTGATTTTCTTTATTTATATGTTTATTTACAACTTTATTTACATCTGTTTGTTGTGCATTTGATTTCTTACAGTTAATCAAACAAATTAATGTACAAAGTAATATTATATTTTTCATTGTATTTTTTATTTTAAATATGGATTATTTTTCATTTGAGTGTAACGTGAAGACATTTGAGTTCCACGCCTGTTTTTACCATAAATTTCCAAGATTTTTTCTTCGTAGTCTTTATGATTATTTTTCCAGTCATTTGGTTTTTTTGATGCATTTGGATTTTGTTTATAGAAATCATTTAATGCTTTCCCAAAATCCTCTTTAACATAAGCAGGTCTATTTATATGTTGATCTAATGCTGTTGCTTTTCCTAACTTCGATTTTAAATAATCACTAATTTTATATGTATAACCTGTTGGAATAATAGGTAAAACTTTTTGTCTTAATCTTATAATAAAATCTTCTATTTGTTTTGCTTGAAAATAGGGGTCTTTAGAAGCATTTATTAATGGCTCAATAGGTATGCATTTTACTTTTTTTTTATAATTTTCGACATTAAATCCATCTCTAATTTTATTTTTTAATTCAGAACCCGTAATATTTTGATAATAGGCTTTCCATTTAATAATTTCCTTTTTACCAACTTTAATAACTTCTTTTTTTACTTCCCATCCGCAATTGGCAAACAATTTTTCAAATCTATCTGGATATTCTCCTTTAAATTCTTGCATCTGTATTGGAAATTCACCATAACCGTCAGGGTTTATAGTTTTTTGCATTGCGCCAACTGTTACTATTTCTGAATCATAAGACTGTACAGAATCTAGATTACCTTCATTGGAGGACATGCCAATGATTATATCTTTTTCTTCAAATGTGATTTTATTGGTAGATAATAAAATATTCCATTCACTATAATTAGCTAGTTTTAATGCACCCCAAAAGACAGGGCCGTATTTTGGATTTTTCTTACCATATCTTGTACATGTTATTTTTTCTCTATATTCTATACCACAGTTTTCATTTGTCTTCTCCTCAATCTTCTCAATTTTTTTTCCTTTTATCACCACATCACTATTTCCTTGTGGTATTTTTGTTGGTTCAGCATCTAAAGTTATTGGCATTACTGACGATTTTACAGAAGTTTCGTCATAAAATTATATTTATATTCATTTCGATTTTTGGGGAAGATTACACGAACAATCATTATTTTTTCATGTTATTCAACATCACTACCGTATAATAATATTTTATTAATAAAACTTGAATTCCAATTGTTTATATAAATGTTTTTTAACTCTCTTGCAGAACCAGAAGATTCTTTATTTTTACTTTTATAATTATTTTTAGAAAAATAATTTCCTGTAAGGAAATTAAATGATTTTTCAAATTTTCCCTTTCCTTCTTTTGAATAACTGACATCGTAGCCAATAATTTGTATATTATTATTTTTAGAATCAAATCTAAATTTAATATTTTCTATTAAATCTTTTTTTTCACCTGAAATATTAGGGATTGTAGTCTGATTAGAATATTCTATTCGAAGATTTACTATTTTATTTTTAACTATTGGATCACTTAAATAATAGTCTGAATATTTATTGTTATATAATACGCTGTTATTTAAAATTGGGATTCGAATTACCTTATCCGACATGGAAATAGAAAATTCATAACTTAATTTTTCTGCATTTGGCCTAGCTAGAATTTCTAACTTGTCTTTTATATTATCATCATCAAAATATGCAAAAGTTGCTTTTTCTTGACCCTTACAAGAAATTATATTTAATAGTACAAATAATACAATTAAAATTTTCATTACTCTTTTTTAAGTTCTTGCCATTTTTTAGAGTCATTTATAATAATGAAATAATTATTTTTTTCTTTCTTTATTTTAAAAAAACAATTGGCATCTGTATCATTTTTAATGGTTATTTCATTTTCAGATATTTTCTCAATCATATAATTTCCTTTACAAACTGAAGTATTTGCATCAACAATAGCAGTATTAGATTTTATTGCTATTTCATAACAAGTTTCAGATTTAATAGAGTCTTCTCTTTGATTTTCTATACAAATATTATAATTACCGTTAAATATCTCAGAATTTTGATTTGAATCACTTACTGTATTAAAATTCTTTGGTTCAAAATTTCCTTTGAATTGATATGCCCCAATCTTAAGAAGATAAGAATTTCCTTGTTCAGATAAAGTTGCTTTAGATTTCATATATAATTCATGAATATCATCATGAGTCTCAAAATAGAAACTACTATCTGAAAATATATTTTTCAATTTATCATATTTCAAGATTTGAAATGTTAGATACTCTTCTGTAGCTACAGGAAAAAGGAGCACTAAATTACCTTCATTATTAATAAGCAGTTTGATTTCACTGATTGCATCTTCGGTTATGACATCATAAGTAAAATTAAAATCGGTAAGAATTTTTTGATCATTGATTTCTAAAACTGCATTCTCTTTTTCTAAATCTAGATTCAAAAAAATATTTTTCAACTCAGGTGTTTTTAATTGATAAATAATGTTTTTTGAATCTTCCTTTACTTTATTTTTTTCGATTTTAACTTCAGAATAGTCATTAGAAATTGGGAGTATTTCTTGAATGTTTATTCTTTGATTCTCTTTTTTACATGCATTAATATTTATGCTTACAACCAAAAGAAATAAAGAAAATAATATATTCTGTATTAAACAAATTAATTTATTATTCATAATCTTTTTCTGTTTTATATGTGTCTTTAGCCCCAGAAAACTCTTTTATTTTACCATTTTTTGCTGTACTTTGTTGAAGTTTTTTTTCAGCATCACTCATTGTATCGTAACTATTAAAATTTATGAAAAACCCAGGGTTTATTCTTTCTTTATTCATGTTTCTTATTTCAAAATGAAGATGAGGTGCACATGTACCATCTGGTTTTCCACCTTGGATTACCCCTGACACACCAGTTTCGCCAATTGGTATATCTACATTAGATATTATCCATCCTTTTTTGACGTAAATTTTTCTTAAATGAGCATAATGTAAAATTATATCATTATCTTTTGAAAAGCTTCCTATAGTTTCATATTCTAATTTTGGGTATAATTTTGAATATTTTTTGTAATGGGCTAAAAAAGTCTCTTTGTCAAGTACTTTAAGAAAAATTTGTTTTCCATAACCTTTAGGTACATTTCCATCCAAAAGTTCAACTTTGGTTATTTTAGATTCTTTGGCTCTTTGGGGATGTATAATAAGCTCTCCTTTATCTTCACCCTTTTGTACAACTATTTTTATTCCTTTATAGGTAAGACTTTTCTGCCCAAATGTATAAGGAACAGTTTTTCCGTCTTTATTGTTTTTTTCTGCTCTTACCCATCCGTTTTTCAGTTGTACCATAATACCCCATTCTATTTTTGGAACTTTCAAAGGCGGTTTAAAACTGGTATTATTAAGGGATAACCAATCGTTAAAGTCGGAAATGGTGTACATTTCTAACTTCCCAATTACGGGATTGGCGTTTCCTATTATTGTTAATTTTGCCATCGTGTTTTTGTGTTTTTATTCGCAAACTTCTATTTCATCGTCTTGTTCTTCTTGAAATTCTTTGTAATTAAATAGTGGATTAATGTTTTGCTGTTCTTTAGCATCAGCATTTTTCACATTTTGCTTCGTCATACTTACCGTTTGTCCATGGTCTTTTACGGTAATTTTTCCTCCAGTTGCACACATAAGCTCTGAAATTTCAGAAAGACAACTTTTCTCCATCACTTTTACTTTTTCATAGGTTTTTTGCCATTTTCCAGCGGGAGAAAATGCACAAGGAAGATAACCTCCTGAGCTGGGTTTGAGTTTGCATTGACCAAAACTAGGTCCTGGAGGAGTAAATTGTAAATCGTCTTCGGTAACGGCTAAATAATCGGATTTCCCTTCTTCATCATTCCAATAATGTTTTTGATGAGAAGTAACCTTAAACTGTGGAAACTGATTTCCTTGGTTGCATTGAGCTTTCCCCTTTTGAACCACGAAATGTTTACCATCATGGGGTGAAGAATTTTCAGACATTGTGTTTGTTTTTGCGTTTTATCAAATTTAATTATTCTCCACTATTTTTTCTAATAAAAATATTTCTTTTTCTATATTATCATTAATAAAGTTTTGAAAACTCGCTTCTATTCTTTGTAATTCTCTATTTTCTCGATTGAAAATATATTCTGCTTCATGCTCACAATGAATAGAATCATTATTGATTTCAAATTCTTCTTCGCTAAATTCAGAATAATACAATTCTTCCATTTTGCGATAATCTGAACAAATCCCTTTTTGATGAATTTTTAAATATTCATCCACTAAATTTTCCTTTGGAAGAATTCTATTTTGGAATTCAAACCTAATTTTATCAGCATCCCAAATCCAAGGAAGAAAATCTTGATAAAGAGAAGAAGTCGTCCATTCTTTTAATTTCACATCGTAAAATGAACCAAATAAAAAAGAGTTCAGTAAAGTATTTGAAAATTTTTCTGATACCGTTTTAGGGTCATTTAATATTGCTTTTAGCTTTTCTATAAACTGAGAAGAAAACTCATCTATGAAAAAATCTTTAAGTTCATCTAATTTTGGATAAATCTCACTAATAGTTTTTGAAAGTTCTGCATTGATTAGTTTTCCATTGGCATTTACTATTAATCGAATGGGATAAATTATTTCCATGCATTTTTGAGATAAACTAGAAGCTTTGCCATCAGATTCTTCATTATTTCTATAGAAATCAAAAGCTGAATAAAGAAAATTGTAACAGTTATTTTTTGTATTTTCAAACTCCAAATGGAATTTATTTTCATTGGTATTAATTAACTCATCATTCAAAAAACTAGATTGAGTTATTTGGTAAGTTCCTTCCCATAAACTAAAATCAAATTTGAATTTTCCATTTTCAGGGAAATCATAGAGGCTTTCATTATTTTCTCTAATTTTTTGGTTAATTTTTACAATTTCTGTTGCATTTGGAACATGAATTCTCATTCCTTCTTCTATATCCTCATCAAAATGTTCGACTAAAGAGCAATTTTCATTATGATACTCTCGAAGATAATCTGGGTTTTCTATTCGTAATTCATCGGAAAGACCAGCAAGTGTTTGACCTGCCAAAACATAACTCATCATTTTTTTGTGCTTTATAATTTTTCTTTAAATTACTAATTTCTTGTAGCTTGAAAAAGAAAATAACAAACTTTAATTAATCTATTTAATTGAAATAAAAAAGGCAGTAATTTTACCGCCTCAAATATTATAACTTCTTGAATAGCTAAGTATTTTACATTAAATATTTACCCTAGTTATTTATAATATTTAATTTTTTCAGCTTTCATAAATCCTTCTAAATTTTTAAAAGTGATTTTATCTAAGCCTTCAATATAAGAGTAAATCAGACCATCTTCAACCGCTTCTTTATATAGTTTGGAATTTTTTTCTATTATTTTCTCATTTTCATCAGGGTAAATTTCATTTACTCTTTCTAGTTTATTGGTTTTATCACTCAATTCGTATTCAATTATATAAAAGACAATTTTATTATCTCCATAAAAAGAACTAACATTTTTTTCTGCACCAATTAGTCTTCCTTTACTATTAAAGTAATAGTCATAAAAAATTGCGGAATCTCCAGTTTGACTAACAAGTTCTTTTCTTACATAAACCACATTATCATCTTTTCTCAAAAAATCATAAGCATAGTGAAATTCAAAATCAAATTCTGAATAAATATCATCCGTTTTAATTAGAAATATCTTTCCATTACTTTCATTCTTCACATAAGACTTAATTTTCTTAGAATCGTTTTTATAGGTATTCTCAATATAAGTTTTTAGGTTCTTTATTTCAAGCTTGTATTCTAAAGAGTTATTTTGAGAACAAGCGATAGAAAAGAATGTGAAAAGTATAATTATGTATAATTTTTTCATCATTAATTAATTTGTATTGAGTCTTCACTCATTGTATTTTTATTTTCTCAAGATTCGTAAGTTTCATAATAATTGGATTTTTCATTCTGATAAGAATTATTTTTTCCATCAAATTTTTCAGTATTCATATTTTCATAACCTTCATAAGAACTATTGGTTTCAGAATGATAGGGATTAGGATTTTCATTTCTATTTGAATAATTAAGGTTTTTCAATTTTCCATCATGGAATAGCACTTTAGTGAAGCCAAAGAACCCATAGGTTGTTATCAAATCATCTTGGAAATCTAAAAAAATCAATTATGGCCCAAATGACGAATCCTCCAAAAGTTAGAATATATAAAATGAGCCATCCTCATTTTTTCAAATAAGCATAATGCCATCCTACTAGAAACCATAGTAAATAAGCTATACCTACGGATTTTTTCCGTTTTTCATATTCTTCAATAAAAATACCTTGTTGCTCAGAATTTAGCTCTTTATACTTCTTCTGAACCATATGAGAAAAGTTCCCCATGATTATTAGAGACTGCTAGTCACCTATGTTTCACTCAAAAACAAAAAAAGCACCTACATTTCTGTAAGTGCTTTATAATCAAGTGGCCCCACTTGGGCTCGAACCAAGGACTTGCTGATTATGAGTCAGCTACTCTAACCAACTGAGTTATAGGGCCTCAAAAATTGGTTAATTTTCGTGAGTGCAAAAATAACAAAATTTACTTTCCCTCCAAACTTTTTATGATTTTTCTTGACATAATTCTACCAAGACTCCATTCGTTGATTTTGGATGCAAGAACACAACCAATTTATTATCAGCGCCTTCCTTTGGAACTTCAGAAATAAATTGGAAACCAACTTTTTTTAATCTTTCTATTTCGAAAAGAATATCATCCACCCCAAATGCAATATGGTGTATTCCTTCTCCCTTTTTTTCTATAAATTTTGAAATTGGACTCTCTTCTCTGGTGGCTTCAAGCAACTCTATTTTAGAATCCCCTACTTTGTAAAAAGACGTTGTAACACCTTCTCTCTCCACAGATTCTTTTTTATAACTTTCTTCACCTAATAATTTCGCAAACAAATCATCCGATAATCCTAAAGATTTTACAGCAATTCCTAAATGTTCTATTTTCATATTTCCAATTTATAAAATAACTAGGTCTTAAAGCATTTACAACAGACCTTAATAATTCAAACAAAAGTATTAAATTTGCGGCATGAACGAAAGTAACAGACAAAGAAAAGTAGCACAAATTATACAAGAAGATTTTGCAGAACTCTTCAGAAAACAATCTGCAGACAGCGCTCAGAACTTTTTGGTAAGTGTTTCTGATGTAAAAGTAACAGCAGATTTAAGCATTGCAAAAATTTATTTAAGCATCTTCCCTCAAGATTTCAGAAAACCAATTATGAAAGAAATTGAGGTAAATAAAGCGCAATACCGAAATTTCCTAGGACAAAAAATGGGAAAACAAGTTCGTATTATCCCAGATTTAAAATTTTATCTAGACACTGCGCTAGATGATGTAGAAAAACTAGATAAAGAACTTAGAGGAGAAGGCGACAATCCTATTTTATAGACTTTTCAAGTAGAATTATTTTGAAAAACATTGCTTTTTACATCGCGACAAGATATCTGATTTCCAAAAAGGGAAGCACAGCCGTAACTTTTATTACATGGTTATCAGTTGCTGCAATGTCTGTAGCGGTAATGTCAATGTTTGTAATTATTTCTGTTTTTTCAGGACTCGAAGATCTCAACAAAGATCTCATTGCTAATCTTCATGCAGATTTAACCATTAAAAGTACTTCTGGAAAAACCATCAAAAATATTTCTTCTGTAGAAAATACACTTAAAAAGAATTCTGACATAGTGGAGTTTTCGAAGGTTATTGAAGAGAAAGTCTATGTTAATTATAAAGGAAAAGGAGACATTGCCTATTTACGAGGAGTAGATAAAAACTATATCCGAGTAAATCCTATAGACAAAAATATTTTTTATGGTACATATTTAGCGTCCGACAGTATTTCTGATGCTATTATGGAAAATTCTTTAAACAACCGACTGGCAATTCCTGTAGGTTCCGGAGATGAATTTGCCACTTTATTTATGCCCAAACCTGGTAAAGGTCTCATTAATAAAGAAGAAGACATTTACAACAAAGCCGACATTTATGTTAGAGGTGTTTTTCCTGGTAACGATCAAATAGACAATCATATTATCACTTCTATTGAACTAACCGAACATTTACTAAATCTTCCTAAAAACTCCGCTTACCAAATCGTAATTAAACTTAAAGATCCTTTAAAAGCGAATGAGGTTAAAAATAATTTACTGAATTCTCTGAATAAAAACATTGAAATTAAAACCAAATCAGAAGAAAATGCAGCCTTCTGGAAAATGATTAATACAGAAAAATTAATGATTTATTTAATTTTTGCGTTGGTTATTTTCATCACTACTTTTAACCTTGCTGGAGCTATAATTATTTTACAACTCGATAAAAAAGCGCAGGCAAAATCTCTTATTTCTTTAGGATTACCTTTATCCCACTTGCGCCAAATTTATTTTTACACTGGTGTATTAATTGTTGTAGCAGGAGTTATTTCTGGTTTAGTTTTAGGGAGTATTCTTTGTTATTTCCAAATAGCAACCGGCTTCTTTAAAGCAAATGAATCCCTAGCTTTCCCTGTAAGAATTGTGAGTAGCAATTATTTTATTGTGGCGGCACTAGCATTATTATTTGGCATTAGCGTTTCTTGGTTTTTCTCAAAAATCAACAAAGATTACATTACTAAAAGTTAACATTCTAGATTAATTTTTTTCGTAATTTTGCATACCCAATTTTAATTTATGAAAAACAAATTATTATTTTGCTTTTGGGTGTTAATTACTCAATTTGCAATAGCACAAATTCCTGCCAACTATTATGATGGCACGGCTGGTTTAACAGGAGCTACTTTAAAATCTCAACTTAAACAGATTATTACCAATGGTCATCAAGATCATGGCTACAACGGTTTATGGACAGCATACCAAACAACAGATAGGGATTATTTCTACGAAAACAATGGTAAAATTTTAGATATCTATTCTGAAAATCCTAATGGTACAGATCCGTATGAATTTAATTATAGCTCCGACCAATGTGGAAATTATTCTAATGAAGGTGACTGCTATAACAGAGAACATATTGTTCCTCAAAGTCTTTTCAATGAAGATTCTCCAATGAAAAATGATGTTCATTTTATTCGTGCTACAGACGGAAAAGTAAACGGAATGAGATCTAATTTCCCTTTTGGAAAAGTAGGAACAGCAAGTTTTACTTCTTTAAATGGATCAAAATTAGGAAATTCTGTTTCTCCAGGATATGGAGGAACTGTTTTCGAACCAATAGACGAATTTAAAGGGGATGTTGCAAGAATGATTTTCTATTTTGTAACGAGATACGAAACTCAATTATCTGGTTTTATTAACGGAAACATGCTTGGTAGTTCAGCATTTCCAGGTTTGCAAACTTGGGAACTTAACCAACTTTTAGCTTGGAATGCTTTAGACCCTGTTTCTCCTATGGAAATCTCAAGAAATAACGCTTCTTATACTTATCAAGGAAACAGAAACCCTTATATTGACAATAACGCTTTTGTTAATTTAGTTTGGGGAACTCCAACTATTGATACTCAAGCTCCAACTGCACCTACTAATTTAGTTGCTAACAACCCCACTGCAAATACTGTTAATTTATCTTGGACTGCATCTACAGACAATATTGCTGTAATAGGTTATGATGTTTATGCTAATGGAAGCTTAAACACTACGGTTTCGGGAACTTCTGCTATAGCGCAAGGTTTAATACCTTCTACTCTTTATAACTTCTATATTGTTGCAAAAGATGCCGCAGGAAATACTTCTGCACAAAGTAATATCGCAACAGAAACTACATTAGCAGGTGGAATTCCAGGAGGAAGTTGTGGAACAGAAACATTTATTAACATCCCTACAAGTTCAAATAACTACGCAACAAGAACCTGGACTGGTGATAACAGTGTTCAATGGACTGCAACTGATGCTAGAACAGACCAAACTATTAACGGAAAAGCTATCACTATTAGAAATGGAAGCCTTAAAAGCTCTTCTATTAGTGGAGGAATAGGAAACTTGACATTAACAACCAACCTACCTTTTACCTCTGATAATGCAAGCAATCTTAATGTGAAGATAAATGGTAATGTTGTTGGTACAATTCCTTACAATTCAAGCAATACTACTACAACCATTAACGATATTAATATCTCAGGAAATATTATTATTGAAATTGTAAATCCTACTTCAGAAAGAAGAATTTCTTTAGATGATCTTACATGGACTTGTTACTCCACTATGGGAACTTCCGAAACAAATGCTACAAAAAACTTCAGTATTTATCCAAATCCTGTAAAAAACAATATCATTAATGTAAATGGTAAGAATTTAAAAGATATTCAGAAAGCTGAAATATTCAGTATTAATGGTACTTTAATACAAACTATTAATAAACCATTTATCAAAGGAAATCAAATTCATTTAAATAAAACCAACAAAGGAGTTTACATCTTGAAACTAGACAAAACAACTTCTAAGTTTATTTTAGACTAAAACTTAAAGACCGATTGTATCGGTCTTTTTTTATACCTTTAAAAGATGGATTCAGCAAAAAAATTAGGATTAATTGGTAGGAACATTTCCTACTCTTTTTCTAAAAAATATTTTGAAGAAAAATTTAAAAACTTAGGAATTTCCAATTTCTCTTATAGTATTTTTGACTTACAAAATATTGAGGAAGTTCAAAAACTATTTAAAGTAGAAAATCTTATTGGGTTTAATGTTACCATTCCTTACAAAGAACAAATTATTCCATATTTAGATGAATTAAGTGTTGAAGCAGAAAAAATAGGTGCTGTTAACTGCGTTCTCATAAAAAATGAAAAAAAAATAGGCTTCAATACTGATGCTTATGGTTTTGAAAAAACTCTTTTACTCCATAAAACAGAAACTCAAAAAACTGCATTAATTTTGGGTGATGGTGGCGCTGCAAAAGCGGTAAAATACGTGTTAGAAAAAAATAATATCTTTTTTATAAGTATTTCAAGACAATCCGAAATTAATTTTGAGAATATCACAAATGCTATTGTAAAAAATCATCTCATTATCATACAATGCACTCCTGTAGGCACTTTTCCTAATATTGAAAACTGCCTTCCCTTCCCTTTTGAAGCTATCACTTCCCAACATTTAATTATTGATTTAATTTATAATCCTTCAACTACACAATTCATGCGCAATGCAGAGAAAAACGGTGCAAAAACAGTTAATGGATTGTTAATGCTTGAACAACAGGCAGAAAAAGCTTGGAAAATTTGGAATTATTCATAAAAAAATTATAAATTAGTAGCTTATATAGTATTTTAATACTTAATAAAACTGAAACCACCTGTTACCAAAACGATTTGCTATGATTACAGAAAATAACCTTTCTGAAAATGAAGAAAACAAAAACCCTACAATTGAAGATTCAGTAGGAAACTCTTCCAATGAAAATGTAGAACCAGCAGAAACTCATGACGAAGAACATGATAATGAAGAAAATTCTGATGCAGATTTATCTCTTCCAGAAACTTTAAAAGAGATGGAAAACATTATTAATCTGAAGAATGCTGGAGAATACTACAAAAGATTTATTTCTTTGAAAGAAAAAGCAAATCATTTTATTCACGACGAAGTTGAAGATAAAAAACATGAATTTGTAGAAGGTGGAAATGCAGTTGAAAATTTCAATTATGAGCATCCTTTACAAAATAAATTATCTGGAATTGTTCATATTTTCAAGGAAAAACAAGATCATTATTTAAAATCTCAGGAAGAGGAACAAAAGAAAAATCTTGAAACCAGACAAAATACTATTGAAAAGCTTAAAAACCTTTACACCAACCCAGAACCAGGAGTAAATCTCTTTAAATCCATTAGAGAAATTAAAGAAGAATGGTCTAACGCCGGACAAGTCGCCAAATCTGAATTCAAAATTCTTAATAATAATTATTTCCATCATTTGAATCAGTTTTATCAAATGTTGGATCTAAATAAGGAGTTTTTAGAGCAAGAATATCAACATAATCTTGAAAAAAGAGAACACATTATTTCAAGAGCTAAGGAACTCGAGAATGAACCTGTTGTTCAAAAAGCTTTAAATGAACTCCAATATCTACACAAACTTTGGAAAGAAGAAGCAGAACCCGTTTCTGAAGAATTCCGTGAGAAAACTTGGTTAGAATTCAAAGAAGTTTCTAACAAAATCCATGAGAGAAAAGCGGAACTTACGGCTAATATTGAAGCAGAGCAAAACGCTAATTTGGAAAAGAAAAACCAAATTATCGAGGAAATTAAAAAATTATCCGCTACAGAAAATGCTCCTAACCATAATTTCTGGCAAAACGCTATTAAGCAAGTAGAAAACCTTCGTTCTGAATTCTTGAAAACAGGAAGCGTTCCAAGAAAATTATCTAACCAAAATTGGAATGAATTTAAAACGACTTTAAGAGCTTTCAATTCAGCAAAAAATGATTTTTATAAATCTTTGAAAGGTTCACAGCAAACCAATTTAGAAGAGAAATTAAAATTAATACAGACGGCAAAAGACAATATGCTTTCCGAAGATTGGGAAATGGCAGTTGGTCTTTATAAAAAACTTCAGGAAGACTGGAAAAAAATTGGCCACGTTCCAAGAAGTATGACCAACAAAGTTTGGGAAGAATTCCGTGAAGCTTGCAATACTTTCTTCAACAACTATCGTGAGAAAAACAATGCAACGGTGGACAATTGGAAAGAAAATTTCAAGAATAAAAAAGAAATTTTAGAGCAATTAAAAGCAGTTGGAAACGAAGAAGGAAGTGTGGAAAAAATCGAACATTTAAAAACATCTTGGAACAATATCGGAAAAGTTCCTAGAGATAAAATGTCTATTAATTCTGAATTCAATAAGGTTTTAAGAGAAAAATTAAAACTCAACAAAATCAACGAACTTGAATTAAAAGAAGAAGGTCTTTCTGAAAACCAGCTTACTGATAAAGCTAGAAAAACGAAAAATCAAATTTCTGATCTAGAATCTGAGATTGTAAAACTGGAGAACAATTTAGCCTTCTTTAATAACCCATCCAGAGAAAATCCTCTTTTACAAGACACTTACAAAACGATTGATGAAAAGAAAGAGTTATTGGAAATTTTAAAACAAAATCTTCACAGTATTATTGCGGGAGAATAAATAAATATTGAATTATATAAAGGCGAAGCAAAGAAATTTGTCTTCGCTTTTTTTATCATGAATACAGATCATTTTTACATCAACAGATGCATTGAGTTGGCTAAAAAAGGCCTTGGAAACACCTACCCCAATCCATTGGTAGGAAGCGTAATTGTGCATAATAACAAAATTATTGGTGAAGGTTACCATAAAAAAGCAGGTGAAAACCACGCAGAAATTAATGCCATAGAATCTGTAAAAGATAAAAGTTTAATTCCTGAATCTACCATTTATGTTTCCCTGGAACCTTGTGCACATTTTGGGAAGACCCCACCTTGCGCTTTGAAAATACAAGAATTAGGTTTCAAAAAAGTGGTGATTGGCGCTATGGATTCCCATGACAAAGTAAATGGAAAAGGCAAAAAAATCATCCAAGAGGCAGGAGTTGAAGTTGTTTCTGGAATTTTGGAAGAAGAATGTATTGCTCTTAACAAAAGATTTTTCACTTTCCATAATAAAAAAAGACCTTATATTATTTTAAAATGGGCTGAATCTGGAGATGGATTTATGGATAAGGATTTTAAACCCGTTAGCATTTCCAATAAATTGGTTAATCAATTTATGCATCAAATGCGAGCAGATGAACATGCAATTTTAGTTGGAACACAAACTGCACTGAATGACAATCCAAGTTTGACTGTGAGAAATGTTAATGGCAAAAATCCAGTAAGAATTTTAATCGATTGGGAATTAAAAATTCCTCAAAACTTCAATATCTTCAACAACGAGTCTGAAACCATTATCATCAACAGCAGTAAAGAAACTACAGAAAATAATATTAGATATTGTAAAACTGATAAAAATGATGGTTTAAATACATGGATGAAAATTTTATACCAACAACAAATTCAATCTGTTATTATTGAAGGAGGAGCTTTTACTTTACAAAAATTTATTGATGAAAACCTTTGGGATGAAGCCTTTATCATAAAAAACGAAAATTTAAAACTTGAAAACGGTACTAAAGCTCCAAAATTTAACCTACACCCATTTGAAATTCAAAATTTTAGAGATAATAGCATTGAATTGTATAAAAACTCCCAAAACTTTAAACCCCATTTTCTTTAACATCTATAAAAAAGCATGATTTACGAATTCAAAACCATTTCTAAACCCATTGAAAATACACTTCTAAAAGAAAAAGGAAGTAAGTTTATTGGCTTTGCATTCCCCGTTAATAACGAAGTTGAGCTTAAAAAAGCATTAGACAAAATAAAATCTGAACATCCTAAAGCTACCCATCATTGTTATGCTTTTAGATTAGGAATTAATGGAGAAAATTACCGTGCTAATGATGATGGAGAACCTAATGGAAGTGCAGGTTTACCCATTTACAATCAGCTTTTAGCCCATGAGATCACCAATACTTTAGTAATTGTCGTAAGGTATTACGGTGGAACAAAATTAGGCGTCGCGGGCTTAGTGAAAGCTTATAAAGAGTCTGCAAAAATGACCTTAGAAGAATCTGAAATTATCACTAAAGAATTAGAAACAGAAATTGAAATACAATTCAACTTCAATCAACAAAACACGATATTTACAATTCTTTCAAAATTCGAAGCAAAAATTATCAATTTTGATGCTCAAGAAAACTGTGTTATCCAAGCTTCAATAAAAACTTCACAACAAAAAAACATCTCAGACATTTTGTCCGAGATGCAATATATCACTTATCAATTTCTTGATTAATTTGCCACTTTGACTTTCCAATAGACAAATTAATAATCAAACTTAATTACAATTATTCTCGCCTTCCCCCCATTAGCATGGATGCGAAATAAATGAGTTGCGCTAAAGAGCCTAATGCAGCTACAACATACGTTCTTGCAGCCCATTTTAAAGAATCTTCTGCACCTGCATATTCCTCAGAAGTAACAGTACCAGTAGATTTCAACCATTTCAAAGCTCTATTACTTGCATCATATTCCACAGGAAGAGTAACAAACGCAAACAAAGTAGTGACAGCAAATAAAGCAACACCAATAGCTAATACTGTTTTATTTCCACTAGAAGCCATAACCACTAAACCTGCTAATAAAACAAATTGTAAAAGTCTTGAACTTATATTCACCATAGGAACCATTTTAGATCTGAACTGCAACATGGAATATCCTACTGCATGTTGAACTACGTGTCCGCATTCATGAGCCGCAACTGCCGCTGCTGCTGCATTTCTCTGCATATAAACACCTTCAGATAAATTAACGGTTTTATCCATAGGATTATAATGATCAGTCAACTGTCCTGGAACAGAAATAACTTGAACATCATTAATACCATTATCTCTTAACATTTTTTCGGCCACCTCTTTTCCAGACATCCCATTCTGCAAATGCACTTGCGAATAATACTCAAATTTTGAACGAAGCCTATTCTGGACAATCATACTTACAACGAAGATAATTCCCAAAATTACATAATACATCATGACTTAATAATTTAAACTTTTTATTTTATTTATTTTAAGTAAAAACTATGCCAAAGTTTAATTATATTTGTCATATATTTTCCCTATTTATAATATGTCCAATGTACTTATCCAAAAAGTAAATTCCGAAAATGATTTGCAAAATTTTGTAAAGTTTCCTTCAGAACTTTATAAAGGAAATGCTTATTATGTTCCATCATTTTTTAATGATGAAATGAATTTATGGAAAGAAAGTAAAAACCCAGCTTTAGAATATTCAGATGCACAATTATTTTTAGCTTACAAAGATGAGAATTTAGTAGGCAGAATAGCTGTTATCATTAATCGTAAAGAAGCAAAAGAACTTGGAATAAAAAAAGTAAGATTTGGATGGATAGATTTTATTGATGATGAAGAAGTTTCAAAATCGCTTATCCAAAAAGCAATTGATATTGCAAAGGAAAATAATATAGATAAAGTGGAAGGACCAATGGGTTTCACCAATTTGGACAAAGCTGGAATGCTAACGCTAGGTTTTAATCAATTAGCCACCATGATTGGAATTTACAACCATCCCTACTATCCTCAACATTTAGAAAGATTAGGTTTCGAGAAAGAAAAAGAATGGGTAGAATTCGAAATTATATTTCCTGATATTTTACCTGAAAAAATTGTAAAATTCAATCGTCTTATTACAGAAAAATATCAATTAAAAGTCTTGAAATTCAACTCTAAAGACGAGATATTATTGTATGCAGATGCCATGTTCGATTTATTGGACGAAACCTACAAACACCTTTCCACCTACACTCCAATTACCGAAGAACAAAGAAAAACCTATAGAGAAAAATATTTTCCGCTGTTAAACAAAGATTATATTGTTTGTATTGCAGATTCTGAAGGAAAACTTATCGCTTTCGCCATTACAATGCCTTCCTATTCCAAAGCATTACAAAAATCTAAGGGTAAAATTTTCCCATTCGGTTGGTGGCATTTTTTACAAGCGGGAAGAAAAAACGACAGAGCTAATTTTTATTTAATCGGAATTCAACCTGAATACCAACGAAGAGGAATAACTTCGATTATTTTTAAAGAAATTTTTGACATTTTTAAATCAAAAGGTGTAAAATATTTAGAAACCAACCCCGAGTTGGAAGAAAACAAAAGCATACAATTGCTTTGGCAAGATTACAATCCTGTTAATCATAAAAGGAGAAGAACTTACAGTATTCTCACCCATAATTGGAATTTTTAATTGAATTACCATGGACTCTATTATCAAAACACTCATCAATACCCTCCATTTAATTCCTGAACTTATTATTGTAATAGCTCTATTTTTCCTAATTCAAAAATATAAACACCTTTCTCTTTGGTTAATGTTAATTGGGACAGTACTCAGAATTATTGGAAGTTTACTACAATTCAACATCAATATACAAAGTATGGAACTTGAAGGAAGAAGCTTCAGTGAGATTGAAATGTATTTTAGAGTTCTTCAATTTGCATTTATTTCTGCTAATTTTTTGTTTGCAATTGGACTCCTATTATTCGCATTATATTTTGCTAAAAACAAGCAAAACCCACACTTATGAAAACCCAAATCATCATCTACGCAATCTTAGTTATTGCTTATATTATTTACAATTTATTCTTCAAAATTAACGATGAAAGAATCAATACCGCTATCAATATTTTAATAGCAAGTATTATTTTCGGTTTCGTGGCTTATATGGCATTTAGACTTTTGAAAAAAATAAAGAAAAAATAATTATTTTTATTAATTCTAAATTATATTATAAAGCTTCATTTCAAAAGAGTTTTAAGCATATTAATTTTCCATTATCTGTATAATTTAGTAACTTTGCGAATTGAGAAAATTATGCAATAATGAATTTACCTGACCATTATATTCCTATTCTAATTCAAGCAGCAGTTGCTCTTGGTTTCGTTGCAGTTTCACTTTTGGGTGCTCATTTCTTAGGGCCACGCCAAAAAAAGGGAGACACCGTAAAAAACCAGAGTTTTGAGTGTGGTATTGAAGTTGAGGGTAATGCAAGAACCCCATTCTCGGTAAAATACTTCCTTACCGCTATACTTTTTGTATTGTTCGATATAGAAATTGTTTTCTTTTATCCGTATGCAGTAAACTTTAGAGAATTTGGAGTAGATGGCTTTCTTGCTATTGTAACTTTTGTAGCTGTTTTCTTTTTAGGCTTCTTCTATGTACTCAAAAGAGGAGCTCTAGATTGGAATAAATAGCATAGTATAAATTGTAAATTATAATTTTTAGAAAATTTTTAAGTTTAGAAAAACACATAAATTTAAAATATCTAAAATCATAAATCAGATAAAAAGATGTCAGACAATAATAAACCAGTAATAAAAACCGATGCTCCCGCTCCTCCAGGATATGAAGGTGAAGGGTTTTTCGCAACACAATTAAGCAGCGTTATCGGTATGGCGAGAAAATTTTCTCTTTGGCCACTACCTTTCGCTACTTCATGTTGTGGAATCGAGTTTATGGCGACACTTAACCCAACCTATGATGCATCACGTTTCGGAATGGAGAGAAACTCATTCTCACCAAGACAAGCAGATATGCTGATGGTTTGTGGTACTATTTCAAAAAAATTAGCTCCAGTTTTAAAACAAGTTTATTCTCAAATGGCAGAACCTAGATGGGTGGTTGCCGTAGGTGCTTGTGCTTCAAGTGGAGGTATTTTCGATACGTATTCTGTACTTCAAGGGATAGATAAAATTATTCCTGTTGATGTTTATGTTCCAGGATGTCCACCAAGACCAGAACAAATTATTGAAGGGGTAATGCAAGTTCAAGCTTTAGTAGAAAGCGAAAGTATTAGAAGAAGAGACTTACCAGAATATCAAGCTTTATTAGACTCGTACGGGATTAAATAAGTAAGAAAGGATTATGACAAACGAATTTGTATTAGAAGCCATCACGAGGGAATTTAAAGATTCTGTTATCTCATCGTACGAACCATATGGAATGTTGACCATTGAGGTTAAAAAAGACGATATTAAAAAAATAATTCATTTTCTGAAAGATTCTTCATTGGAGATTAATTTCCTTACAGATATTTGCGGAATTCACTACCCTGAAAATAAAGAAAAAGAAATAGGAGTTATTTATCATCTTCAAAATATGATGGCTAACTTCAGGTTACGACTAAAAATTTTCATGCCAAGAGAAAGCATGGAAGTGGACAGCATGACTGAACTTTATGCAGGTGCCAACTGGATGGAAAGAGAAACTTTTGACTTCTTTGGTATTAAATTTAAAGGTCATCCAGATTTAAGAGTTATTCTTAACGACGAAGATTTGGGTTACCATCCAATGCTTAAGGAATATCGTCTGGAAGATGGCACAAGAACAGATAAAGACGATCAAATGTTTGGAAGATAAAATGCAATAAGCAATAAGCCATAAGCTTAAAGCCTAAAGCCTAAAGCATTACAACTATGAAAGACAACACACTCTCTAATATACTTCATCAATACGATGCAAACGAACAGATTGACGGTCAATTATACACCCTCAATTTAGGTCCAACTCACCCTGCAACACATGGTATTTTCCAAAACGTACTTACCATGGATGGTGAGAAAATTATCCATTCTGAGCAAACAGTTGGATATATCCACCGTGCTTTTGAAAAAATATCTGAAAGAAGAAATTTCGCACAGATTACTACTCTTACAGACCGCATGAACTATTGTTCCGCTCCTATCAACAACTTAGGATGGCACATGACAGTTGAAAAACTTATCGGTGTAGAAACTCCGAAGCGTGTAGATTACATGAGAGTAATTTTGATGGAATTAGCCAGAATTGGTGACCATCTTATTTGCAATGGAGTAACTGGGATGGATGCAGGTGCCATTACCGGACTTACCTATATGTTCATTGAAAGAGAACGCATCTACGACATGTATGAACAAATTTGTGGTGCTAGAATGACAACCAATATGGGACGTATTGGAGGTTTCGAAAGAGATCTTACTCCTAAGTTCCATGAATTAATAAAAGATTTCCTAAAAACCTTCCCACCAAGATTCCAAGAATTCTGTAACCTTTTAGAAAGAAACAGAATTTTCATGGATAGAACTATTGGCGTAGGAAGTATTTCTGCAGAAAGAGCTTTAAGCTATGGTTTTACTGGACCAAACCTTAGAGCCGCTGGTGTAGATTACGATGTAAGAGTAGCTCAACCCTACTCTTCTTATCAAGATTTTGATTTCATTATTCCTGTAGGAACTGCGGGTGATACTTATGATAGATTCATGGTGCGTCAGCAAGAAGTTTGGGAATCTATTAAAATCATTAAACAAGCTTACGAAAACCTTCCAGAAGGTCCTTTCCATGCGGATGTTCCCGAGTTTTATCTTCCAGAAAAAGCCGACGTTTACACCAAAATGGAAGCATTAATTTATCATTTCAAAATTGTAATGGGAGAAACAGATGTTCCAAAAGGAGAAGTATACCATGCAGTAGAAGGAGGAAATGGTGAACTAGGATTTTATTTAGTAAGTGATGGCGGACGTAGTCCATACCGTTTACATTTTAGAAGACCATGCTTTATTTATTACCAAGCTTATCCAGAAATGATAAAAGGAGCCGTAATCTCTGATGCTGTAGTTACCATGTGTAGCATGAACGTTATTGCAGGAGAATTAGACGCATAGAAAAATTAAAATAAAGAGGAAAGAAAAAACACTTTCATCAATACAATATTAATTGAATTTAGATCACGAATTAAAAGTATTTTCTCTTGATTCTTGATTCTTTAATCTAAAATAAAATGAGCGCAACAATAGCTTTTAAACCTGAAACTTTAGAACAGGTTAACAAAATAATCGCAAGATATCCAGAAGGAAGACAAAAATCTGCCTTAATTCCTGTTCTTCATATTGCTCAAAAAGAATTTGGAGGTTGGTTAGATATTCCTGTAATGGATTATGTTGCTTCCGTTCTCAACATCCTTCCTATTGAAGTGTATGAAGTAGCTACTTTTTACACCATGTTCAATATGAAACCCGTTGGTAAATATGTTCTGGAAGTTTGTAGAACTGGTCCTTGTATGGTTTGTGGAAGTGAGAAAATATTAGATCATATCCGTACAAAACTGAACATAAAAGATGGTGAAACTACAGAAGATGGAATGTTCACTTTAAAACCTGCAGAATGTCTTGGAGCTTGTGGTTACGCACCAATGTTACAGCTAGGGAAATTTTATCATGAAAATTTAACGATAGAAAAAGTAGATGAAATCCTTGATCTTTGCAGACAAGGACAAATTGCTTTAGATTAATATACAAAACAATGAGTAAAAAACTTTTACTTAAAGACGCACATGTAGAGGGAATTCGCTATTTCGATGTTTATCGTAAACAAGGCGGATATACAGCAGCAGAAAAAGCTCTTAAAATGACCTCTGATGAAATTCTGGAAGAAGTAAAAGCTTCTGGACTTCGTGGTCGTGGTGGAGCTGGTTTCCCAACGGGTATGAAGTGGAGTTTCTTAGCAAAACCTGAAGGAGTTCCAAGACACCTTGTGGTAAATGCAGACGAATCTGAACCTGGAACCTTCAAAGACAGATATTTAATGGAATTCATTCCTCATCTTTTAATTGAAGGAATGTTAATTTCATCTTATGCATTAGGTTGTAATACTTCTTACATCTACATTCGTGGCGAATATTCTTGGATTCCAGATATTTTAGAAGAAGCTATTGAAGAAGCTAAAAAAGCTGGTTTCTTGGGTAAAAATATTCTTGGAACTGGTTTCGATTTAGAAATTTATGTTCAAAGAGGAGCTGGAGCTTACATCTGCGGAGAAGAAACTGCATTACTGGAATCTCTAGAAGGTAAGAGAGGAAACCCAAGATTAAAACCACCTTTCCCAGCGGTAAAAGGACTTTGGGAAAGACCAACTGTAGTAAACAATGTAGAATCTATTGCAGCAATAGTTCCTATTATTGATATTACGGGTGCAGAATATGCAAAAATTGGTGTAGGAAGATCTACGGGAACAAAATTGATTTCAGCTTGTGGAAATATTAATAAACCAGGAGTTTACGAAATAGATATGACCATCACTGTTGAAGAATTTATTTATTCTGATGAATATTGCGGTGGTATTCCAAACGGAAAAAAACTAAAAGCTTGTATTCCTGGGGGAAGCTCTGTTCCAATTGTTCCAGCCAATTTATTATTGAGAACCATTAATGGTGAACCTCGTTATATGAACTACGAATCTCTTGCAGATGGTGGTTTTGCAACAGGAACTATGATGGGTTCTGGAGGTTTCATTGTTTTAGATGAAGATCAATCAGTAGTAGAACATACCATGACTTTAGCAAGGTTCTATAACCACGAAAGTTGCGGACAGTGTACACCATGTCGTGAAGGAACAGGTTGGATGTACAAAATTTTGAAGAAAATTTGGAAAGGAGAGGGTAAAATGGAAGACATTGATTTACTTTGGGATGTTCAAAGAAAAATTGAAGGAAATACCATTTGTCCTTTAGGCGATGCAGCAGCATGGCCAGTTGCAGCAGCCATTCGTCATTTCAGAGATGAATTTGAATGGTATGTAAAAAACCCTGAATTAAGTCAGACTCAAAATTACGGAATAGCTAATTATGCAGATCCAATTCCTGCAGCAGCGAAAAATTAAAATGAAGAAGATATTATTAGCAGGTTTTTGTCTATTATCATTTGCAAAAGCATTTAGTCAAAATCTGCAAGAAGAGAGTTCATTAACTAAAAAAGGGAAAATATTTGTTTTCTGGGGTTGGAACACAACTGGATATAGCAAGTCAGACATCCGTTTTAAAGGTGATGGGTATGATTTCACCTTGAAAAATGTTTCAGCACACGATCGTCCTACAAAATTTACATTTAAGGATTATTTTGGTTTAGACAATTTAACCATTCCACAAACCAACGCCAGATTAGGATATTTTATTAAAGATAATACCGCAATTGTATTAGGTTTAGATCACATGAAATATGTTATGGATCAAGACCAAACAGTAGGTTTCGAAGGTCATATTTCCGATCCACAATACGCTGCAATGGTCAACAGTGGACAAGCAGTAAATTTAAGAGACGGACAATTCTTAACCTTTGAACATACAGACGGCTTAAATTATATCAATATTGGTGTTGAGAAATACCAAAACCTATCCAAATCTAAAAATTTCAATATGGAGTTTGGTTATGGAGCAGGTTTAGGAGCATTATTACCCAAATCTAATGTTAAACTTTTCGGTAACGAAAGAAGTGATAGATTTCATTTAGCAGGATTTGGCGCAGATGCAAGAGCAAGTTTAAATGCAATTTTCCTTAACCACATTATGTTGAGATTAGAAGGGAAATTAGGCTATATTAATATGCCGGATATTAAAACAACCTTAAATAACAAGCCCGATAAAGCTTCGCAAGATTTCTTTTTTGCACAAGCCAACCTAGGTATTGGATATATTTTTGGAGTTAATAAGAAAAAATAAATGGCGAAAGCCTTAATGATAAGCTTATAACATTATTAGAATGAGCGAAGAAGTTAAAAAATTTAAAGTAACCATAGACGGACAAACTACCGAAGTTTTGCCTGGAACTTCTATTTTGGAAGCTGCAAGACAAATTGGTGGAAAATCTGTACCTCCTGCAATGTGCTATTATAGCAAATTGGAGCAAAGTGGTGGAAGGTGTAGAACATGTTTAGTAGAAGTTTCTAAAGGTTCAGAAGCAGATCCTCGTCCAATGCCTAAATTGGTAGCTAGCTGCAGAACTGATGTTATGGATGGTATAGAAGTTAAAAACCTTACATCAGAGAAAGCACAAGAAGGTAGAAAAGCAGTTACCGAATTTCTATTGGTGAATCACCCTTTAGATTGCCCTATTTGTGACCAAGCAGGTGAATGTCATCTTCAAGATCTTGGCTACGAACATGGAGTTGCAGACACGAGAACTGAATTCGAAAGAAATACTTACGAAGCCGATGATTTAGGTCCGCACATTAAACTCAACATGAACCGTTGCATTTTGTGTGCAAGGTGTGTATTGGTAGCTAATCAATTAACAGGTCAAAGAGAACACGGTATTTTGTTTAGAGGAGATCAGGCTGAAATTTCAACTAATTTAAATAAAGCATTAGATAATGATTTCATAGGAAACGTTATTGATGTTTGTCCAGTAGGTGCTTTAACAGATAGAACGTCACGTTTTTCAAGTAGAGTTTGGTTTACAAATCCGGTAAATGCTACTTGCAAATGCGAAAAATGTTCTGGAAAGGCCGTTCTTTGGATGAAAGGTGAAGAAATTGTTCGTGTTACAGCAAGAAAAGATCAGTGGGGTGAAGTGGAAGAATTTATTTGTGATACTTGCCGTTTTGATAGAAAAGATGTAAAACTTTGGAACATCGAAGGGCCAAGAAATATCGACAGACATTCTGTAATATCTCTAAACCATTACGAGAAACCAAAATACGAGCATAGATTATTGGATAATCCAGGAGCAAAAGAATTGAGCGATAAAGATGAAGAAATTGCTCAACAAAATTTAGAAACAGATAATTAATTTGATAATATGATAATTGGATATTTTGAAAATAAGCTCAGTCTAATTTCTAATTTCTAATTTCTAATTTCTTTCAAAAATATATGGACGTACTTACTTTTAAAATCATATTGGTTCTTGCTCTTTTCTTATTAGCACTTACCGTTGCTGCCTACTCTACATGGGCGGAAAGAAAAGTAGCTGCTATTATGCAAGATCGTATAGGACCAAACCGTGCAGGACCATTTGGACTACTTCAACCATTGGCGGATGGTGGTAAATTTTTCTTTAAAGAAGATTTTACTCCCGCTAATGCAGAAAAATTCTTATTTATCTTAGGACCTTCATTGGTAATGTTCATTTCCTTAATTACAGGTGCTGTAATTCCTTGGGGAAAACCCTTAACAATAGATGGACAATCTTTTGCACTTCAAGTTGCAGATATTGATATCGGAGTCCTTTTCTTAATGGGAATGGTTTCTATTGGAGTGTACGGAATGATGCTTGGGGGTTGGGCTTCTAACAACAAATATTCATTAATTGGTGCTATCCGTGCGAGTTCTCAGATGATTTCTTATGAATTGGCTATGGGATTAGCTTTGTTGTCTATTATTTTAATGAGTGGATCTCTTAATTTATCTCATATTACTGAACTTCAAGGCACTGGTAAAATTTGGGGAATTATCCCAGAAGTTTCTGGTATGAACTGGAATATCTTCTATCAACCCATTGCATTTTTAATTTTTTATATCGCTGCTTTAGCAGAAACCAACCGTGCTCCTTTCGATTTACCAGAATGTGAATCTGAATTGGTAACAGGTTATTCTACCGAATATTCATCCATGAAATTAGGATTGTATATGTTTGGGGAATATGTGAACATGTTTATTTCTAATGCTTTAATTACCGTTTTATTCTTCGGTGGTTATAATTATCCAGGAATAGATTGGGTAACTGAAAACTGGGGAGAAACAACTGCTGTAGTATTGAGTGTTCTTGCATTTTTAGGAAAAACAATCTTCGGTATCCTAGTATTCATGTGGATTCGTTGGACAATACCAAGATTCCGTTACGACCAATTAATGCATTTAGGATGGAAAACTTTAATTCCATTGGCATTAGTAAACTTATTAGTAACTGGAGCTATGATATTAGCATTTGGAAGCTAAAATAATTTGAAAATTACGCTAAATAATTTAGCTTCATCAATATAAAATTAAGATTAAAGACATGATTAGTCTAACATCTAATGTCTAACATCTAATATCTATAATTAAATGAAACTCACCAATAGATCAAAAGTTGTTTCCAATAAAGAAATGACTCTGTCTGAGAAAATTTACTTACCTGAAATTTTTAAAGGTATGGGAATTACCCTTAAACATGCGGTAAGAACCGTGATAAAAGGTGCACCTGCAGTATATTCATATCCTGAGGTTCAAAAACCAAGAGCCATTATCTGGAGAGGACAACACGTACTAAAACGTGACGAGGAAGGAAGAGAGCGTTGTACAGCTTGTGGACTTTGCGCGGTAGCATGTCCCGCAGAAGCTATTACAATGACGGCTGCAGAAAGAACCAAAGAAGAAAAACACCTTTATAGAGAAGAAAAATATGCATCTGTATATGAAATTAATATGCTGAGATGTATCTTCTGTGGAATGTGCGAAGAAGCATGTCCTAAATCTGCAATTTATCTTACAGATAGATTGGTGGATGTAGAAACTAACAGAGGTTCTTTTATATATGGTAAAGACAAATTGGTAGAAAATATCAATAACAGAATTGATATTACTGAAAGACAATCTGAAAAACAAAAACAAGCGGTTAAATAATGGAGCAGATTCTTTTTTATATCGTATCAGGACTAGCGCTATTAAGTGCAGGATATTTTGTTTTCGCAAAAAATCCGTTATATGCAATTTTGTCCCTTATCGTTACTTTTTTTTCCATTGCGGGATTGTATATTTTATTGAATGCACAGTTCTTAGGAATTATTCAAATTATCGTTTACGCAGGAGCCATTATGGTTTTATTCCTGTACATCTTAATGATGCTTAACTTGAATAAAGAAGATGAGAGTAAGAAAAACAATATTGGAAAATTTGTAGGTGTTTTTGCAGGAGGAATACTTTTTATAGGTATTCTAGGAGCTTTCAGAGGACTTTCAACAGAAAAAGCTTCAGGAAATATAGACTTTTCTGTGGGTTTAACTAAAAACCTTGGAAAATTGTTGTTCAACCAATATGTTTTACCTTTCGAAATTGCTTCGGTGCTTATTTTCGCAGGGATTATTGGTGCAGTATTAATTGGTAAAAGAGATTTATAGAATATGGAGACAGCAAATACTTTTATACAAAATGTACCCTTAGAATATTTTATTGTTCTAAGCAGCGTATTGTTTTGTTTAGGCGTTTTAGGAGTACTTCTAAGAAAAAATGCCATCATCATTTTAGGATGTGTAGAATTGATGTTGAACTCTGTAAATCTGCTATTGGCTGCATTTTCAGCTTATAGAGGAGATGGTAACGGACAAATTTTAGTTTTCTTCATCATGGTAGTAGCGGCTGCAGAAGTAGCAGTAGGATTGGCTATTATTGCTATGTTGTACAGAAACACACGTTCCGTAGATATTAGTATTTTTAATAAATTAAGAGGATAAAGGATGGAAAATTTAGTGTATGCAATAATACTTTTACCACTTTTCGGATTCCTTTTTAATGGTTTGTTCGGGAAAAATCTTCCTAAAGTTCTTGTTGGCAGCCTTGCAACAATAGTAGTTTTTGCTTCTTTTTGCATTGCCACAAGTCTTTTCTTTAGGTTTGATTCAACTTCGCAACCCGTTATTGTAAAGGCTTTTGAATGGTTTACAATTAATGGTATTCAAATTAATTTCGGTTTTCAAATAGATCAACTGTCTTTAACGATGGTGATGATTATTACTGGAATTGGTTCTTTAATCCATCTTTATTCCATTGGTTATATGAGCCACGACAAAGGTTTCTACAAGTTTTTTACTTACTTAAACCTTTTCATTTTCTCAATGCTTCTCTTAGTAATGGGTAGCAACTATCTTATTCTTTTCATTGGTTGGGAAGGTGTAGGTTTATGCTCTTACTTATTAATCGGATTCTGGTATACCAACGAGGAATACGGAAAAGCAGCAAGAAAGGCTTTTATTATGAACAGAATTGGAGATTTAGGTTTATTAATCGGGATTTTCATGATTGCTCAACAAACGAACGCTATCGATTATCTTTCTGTAGCCAATAACGCTTCAACATTTGAGTTAGACGGATACATTATTATATTCATCACAGCAAGTTTATTTATTGGAGCTATCGGTAAATCTGCACAGGTTCCTTTATACACTTGGTTACCAGATGCAATGGCGGGTCCTACTCCAGTTTCGGCATTAATTCACGCTGCAACCATGGTAACGGCGGGTATTTATTTAGTAGTAAGATCTAACTTCTTATTTACATTAGCGCCAACTGTACAAGGAGGAATTTTATTAATTGGATTCTTAACAGCAGCTCTTGCAGGTTTCTATGCATTGAGACAAAACGATATTAAAAAAGTATTGGCCTACTCTACTGTTTCACAACTAGGATTTATGTTTGTGGCTTTAGGTTTAGGAGCTTACACAACAGCAATGTTCCATGTAATGACGCACGCTTTCTTTAAAGCTTTGTTATTCTTAGGATCTGGTTCTGTAATCCATGCAATGAGTGGTGAACAAGATATGCGTTATATGGGAGGTCTTAAAAAATACATTCCTTTAACTCATTTCACTTTCTTAATTGGTACTTTGGCTATTTCTGGTTTCCCATTATTATCGGGGATGATTTCTAAAGACGAAATTTTAGTGGCTGCTTATGCAAGTAATCCTATCTATTGGGGAATTTTATTCATTTTAGCCGCAGTTACAGCTACTTATATGTTCAGGTTGTATTATCTAACTTTCCACGGAGAGTTCAGAGGGACCGAAGAACAAAAACACCACTTACACGAAAGTCCAATGAACATGACTTTACCATTAATTGTTTTGGCGGTTCTTTCAGTAGTGGGAGGTTTCATTAATTTACCACACTTTATTGGTCACGGTCATTACGCTAAACTTACAGAATGGTTAAAAACAGTTCTTACGGAAGAAAGTTTTGGACAAATGGAAGCTAATATTGCAGGAGTTAGTTTCAATACTGAGATGATACTTTTAGCCATTACCATTGTTATGTTCTTCACTGTGTGGTTCATTGTGAAAAACATTTATGTGAACAAGAAAAAATTGGCTCTTCCAGAAAACGAATATACAGGTTGGGAAAAACTTTCTGCTCACAAATTGTATATCGATGAATTGTACAACGCAACTTTTGTAAAAACAGTTGAAGGCCTTGGAAAAGCAGGAAAAATGTTTGATAAAGGCGTTTTAGATAAAGTTGTAGATTTCGTAGGAGAAGGAGCTGAAGACAGCGGAAGATCGATGAAACGTTTACAAAACGGAAATGTGGAAAATTATGTTCTGATCATGTCTTTAGCTATCGGAATAATATTAATTGTTAACTTTTTATTACAATAATGTATCAGTTACTAGCATTACTACTTATACCTTTAATAGGTTCGGGATTGGTTTTTGCATTTAAAAATGCTAACAGCAAATACGTCGCTACGGCTATTGCTATAGTACAAATGTTTTTTACCTTTTATTTATTGTCAGGATTCAATTATGAGCCAACAGTAGATTCAGCATTGCAATACGAAATCCAATTACCATGGTCTAATTTTATTAAAAGTAGCATACATTTCGGTATAGATGGAATGAGCATGTTGCTATTATTATTGACGAATATTTTAGTTCCATTAGTTATCCTTTCTGCTTTTAATGAAGGGAAAGCCTACAAAAACACTTTCTATGCACTTATTTTATTAATGCAGTTTGGTTTAGTAGGAGTTTTCACAGCATTAGACGGAATTTTATTCTATGCCTTCTGGGAAGTTACCCTTATCCCAATTTGGTTTATTGCTGGACTTTGGGGACAGGAAAACAAAAGATTTGAGTTTACCACTAAATTCTTTGTGTATACTTTCGTAGGATCTTTATTCATGTTAGCAGGTTTCATCTATGTGTACAATTATTCAGCATCATTTGCATTAACGGATATGTACAACGCAGATTTAAATTCTGTACAACAAACAGTGGTTTTTTGGTTTATTTTCTTTGCATTTGCAGTAAAATTACCAGTTTTCCCATTCCACACTTGGCAACCAGATACTTACACCTACTCTCCTAGTCAGGGTTCGATGTTGTTATCGGGTATTATGCTAAAGATGGCTGTTTACGGAGTAATTAGATATTTATTACCTATTACACCAATTCCAATTCTTGGACTTTCTGGACAAATAGTAATTGTACTTGCTATTATTGGAATTCTTCATGGTGCTTTAATCGCTATTATACAAACAGATGTAAAAAGAATTTTGGCTTATTCATCATTTTCACACGTTGGTTTAATGGTAGCAGGTATTTTCTGTTCAGCAATTCTTTGTTTAAGAGGAACTTTTACTATTGAAGGTGCTGAAGGAGCCATGGTACAAACATTTGCACACGGTATTAACATTGTTGGTTTGTTCTATTGTGCAGATATTTTATTCAAGAGATTTAAAACAAGAGATATCCGTCAAATGGGAGGTTTAGCGAAAGTAGCCCCTAAATTTGCTATTCTTTTCTTCATTCTTTTATTAGGATCAATGGGAGTTCCATTAACCAACGGGTTTATTGGAGAATTCATCCTTATTAAATCTATTTTCGATTTTAATGTATTGGCCTCTATTATTGCTGGTTTAACCATTATTCTCGCATCTGTTTATTTGCTAAGATTATATGGAAAGGCAATGTTTGGAGAGGGCAATGAAGCTGTTTTAGCTGCTGCTAAAGACTTATCAGGAGTAGAATTTACAGTGTTGGCAAGTTTAGTGGTTTTTGTAATCGCTTTTGGAATTTTCCCACAGCCCATTATAGACATGGTGCATAGTTCGTTGAAGTTTATCTACCAATCAATGGTAAGTTAATTTGATATAAGAAATGAGTGTTTTTATTGTTATTTTCATAACTGCAGTTGCAGTCTTATTTTCAGGAGTCTTCGGACAAGGAAAATTCGCACGTTATATTGGAATTTTAGGACTTATCATTGCTTTTTATGTAAGTTATTTACCAGAGTGTTCTTTTTTCGCTCAGTATAACCACATGTTTGAGTATGATGCCAATACAGCATTATTTGCTAAAATATCCATTGTAGTTACATTATTATTATTCTTTTTAGGTGGATTTGCTTTCAACAATCACAGAAGCCACCAATCTGAACTATATGCATTAATGCTAATTGCGCTGAGTGGAGGAATTATATTATTCGGATATCAAAACTTAGTTACCTTATTCTTAGGGATTGAGATTCTTTCTATTCCTTTATATGTAATGGCAGGGGCTAATAAAACTGATCTTAAATCTAACGAAGCTTCTATTAAATATTTCTTAATGGGTGCTTTTGCTACAGGTTTCTTATTATTTGGTATTGCTATGATTTATGGAACTTCAGGAAGTTTTGATTTAGCTACTATTCAAAGTTTTGGGTTTAGCAGCGTTAAAAATCCAATGTTTATTTTAGGAGTTTTATTAATGCTTTGTGCATTGGCATTTAAAGTTTCTTTAGCTCCTTTCCACATGTGGAGTCCTGATGTTTACCACGGTTCACCAACATTAATTACCACTTTTATGGCTACCGTAGTTAAAATTGCTGGTTTCTATGCACTTTTCAGATTGATGACTATTGGTTTTGCAGGAGTGTTTCACGAATGGATTAATGTTTTAGGAGTTTTGGTAATTATTACATTGTTATTGGCCAACGTAATGGGATTAGCACAAACCAACGCAAAAAGAATGTTGGCTTACTCATCTGTTTCACACGCTGGGTATATTTCATTAATTTTCTTTGGTTTAAATACCCTTTCCGCTTATAATTTAGCATTCTATTTATTTGCTTATTCTATTGCTTCGGTAGGTGTTTTTATGTGCTTAATTTATGTAGAAAAACTCAAAAGAGAAAGTTCCATTCATGCCTTCAAAGGATTAGCGAAAACAGAACCTTTGATAGCTGTTGCTGCTTCAGTTTCTTTATTATCAATGGCGGGAATTCCACTAACAGCGGGTTTTGTAGGTAAATTTTCTCTATTTGCACAAGCTATGAACGGTGCAGCCTTCTTAGTATTAATTGCTGTTTTAGGATCTGCGGTTTCCATCGCTTATTATTTAAGAATTATTATCGCAATGTTCTTCTTCAAAGAAACTTCTTTTAAAACTTCTGAGAAAGTAACATTAACCTACAATATTGTTGCAGTCTTTGTAATTATTGTCTTAATTGCATTGGGAGTTTATCCAGATTTATTTGTAATGCAATTTGGTTTATAATTACCAGAAAAAATATTTTATAGAAAAGTTGTTCCAAAAGGAGCAACTTTTTTTTTGTTATAAATTTTTATGTTAAAAACTCAATACCATAGCCATACATTTCTTATTTTTATAGAAAACAATACACTCATTAAAACACAATAATGGATAACACTACTCTTCTACATGAAATAAAGTCTGGAGATACTTTAGAAAAAATTGCCCAAAAAATAGGCATGAATGGAAATCAACTCAAAGATTTTCACAATCAAAATTGTGGAAAAATGGAAAAAATTTGGTTTGATAATCTCATCGGAATCAAACAGATTGTTATTCCCAAAGATTATAAAAATCCTGAAGAAATACTTAAGAAACTCGATAAGAAACTTCCTTCAAAAAATTATTATCCCACTTTTCATGCTGCTTTATACGAAGTAACTGAATTAATTACAAAAACTTTCACTCCCGATTTAGAAATCAAATACAAAGTTGAAATTCAACATCCAAAAAACCACACCGAAAATCCATCCGAAAAAATTGTTTCCATAAAATGTTTTGATTATACTAAAAATGACGAAAAACCAGATGATAAAATAAGTTCTGTTGCTTTCGCCTGTATGGAAAGTATCTCCCCTATTTCTTTTCTTATGAATCAAAATGGAAGTCTTTACCAAATTTTTAATTTCCCAGAACTTCAAAAAAAATTCAAATCTCAACGTAAAGATTTGGAAGACTTTTATTCAGGGGAAATTTACCAAGCTTACTTCAATAAATTTTCAGAAAATCTGGAGAACGAAAAGTATATCAACAAGCAATTGTTATCATCCCCACTCTATCAATTTCTTTTCCCAAAACTCAATTGGTTTCATAAAACCAAAAATTGGGAAGAAGATTTGTTACTTATTCAAAGTTCATTTCCTGTAAAATGCGAAATGAATGCAGAATACATTCATGAGGATTCAGACATTCTGGAAACAATTCTTAAAGGACGAATTATAGAAAAATGCAGTTTGCAAGAGCTTTTAAAAGGAATCCGTTGGCAAGAAGAGCTAGAAGAAAATGTTATTGGAGAAATTAAGGTAAGCTACCAAACAGACAAAAAAACCAAACAATTGCTTAGTGGTGAAGTTTCCATTTCTTTATTTCATGACGAAGAACTCTATCAAAAACATAAAGTACAATTTAAAAAATTAGAAGAAAAAAAATGAAATTGTAGTAATTCTACTACAAATTTTTATATGAGTTATTTCTAAATTTATCATTTTAAAGATTATATCTATTTCGAATAAAAAAATTTCATCAATCTAAAAACACGCACTTCAAATGAAAGAAATAATCAATCAAGATAATTTTCCTCCAAAGGAAACTGAATTAGATGGGCTGGCTTCAAATAATGATGAATTCAGATCATTAAATGAAAAAGAAACCAAATATAATGAAGATGCGGATGAAGGATTTGATACAATGGATGACGAAACTGAAACAGATGAAAATCAAAATTCTCAAACTGAAGAAAAGAGAGAACAGAAAAAGGAAGAAAAAAATTCTAATGAAAGTAATTCATCTTCACCACACGACGGAAAGTATTTTGTGATACAAAAAGGAATGTGCCAATGCAATCAAGGTTTTAAATTCCCAAAATTTAAAGTCACCTCCCACCAGAAACATTATTGGAATGACGAGGAAGGAAAGGCAGATTATCTGGCTGTTACAGAAGACGACCTTACTTTGGATCCACCCGCAATGCCTTTTGGAAACTGCAAACTAAAACCTACTTCGGGAGGTTATTTACCTTGTGCTTATGCTCCAGCTGGGAAATGGCAAAAAACCTACGAAAAGGTAAAAGTAATGGGCAAAAGTTGCGTTACAGAAATCTCGGAGTTAATGTGTTCCACTGGTGGAAAAATAACCATCCTTAAGCATGGTCAACAAAGTGAAGCTGGAAAATCAAACATTATGAATGCCAACTCTCAAGAGCAAAGAATCTACAATCCTATTTTAGATTTTGAGGAGTTTAAAGACGAGACTTCTGGTGATTATTCTAAAGATTATCAATAGCAAAAACACAAATTATGATTACAGGAAATCAAAATCCAATTGTAGGAAAAGACGAATACTATACTTTTACGGATTTCACACAAATGTTTGAAACTCCTGATGTGCAATATGTTTGGGCTATTTGGAAAAAAATGAAAACTGGAAAATGGGTAAATATTACTCAAAAACCGCCAAAATATACCAAGAGAGCTTCTTTTAAATTTGGAGAAAAAGTAATTGGTGAAGAATTTAGATTGGAGATTTACAAAGCCAAGAAAAAAATGCTTTCCAATGAGTGGGAAGCTAAAAAAATGAGCGAAATTTTTGTAATTCCCACAAGTTCAAAATCCCCAAAAATTACTAAAGTTGTACTATTTAATAGAGGAGCAAAAGATGTTAACAAAGCTAGTTACAGAGATACTTTAATTGCTAAAGCACATTGCGTTGCAATGTTTAATCAGGAAGTTGAATTTAATTTATGGGAAGATGATGCAGCAGGTGGCGGTCATAATGCTGAAATTAATAAAAACAATAAAGCTCCAAGAACTTACAAAGCCAGAGTAAATGAAGATGGAATTGCGGAGGCAAAAATATCACTTTCTGCTGATGAAAGAATTCTAAAACAAATTGCCAACAAATACATGATGAGAGGTGATACTGATGAAGGCGCCAATCATGAATACTACGTTACAGCAACTTATTCTGGAAAAATACAAAAAGCAAGTCAGGTAAATGTAAGTGTTGCCAATCCTGATAATAGACCAAAACCAAAAGATGACACTCCAAAATTTCCTGCTGGAAATACTGGAAATGGAGCAGTTCGCCAAGCTGACCCTGAAGGAAATATACATGATGCTTATTTTGTAAACAATCAGGGACAACAATTATCAAAAGTTAGTGTTGGAGAACATGTTAAAATAAGAATTTTGTCTAGAAATATGATAGGCAAACGCATTCAATATGTAGTTTGGGAATATGATGCTACTTCTAATGATGAAGTTTACAGAAGTGGTGTAATAAAAATAGTTGCTGATGCTTGTGATACAGGAGGTTTTATAATATCCGAAAATATTTATAATAAAGGTATAGATTTAGGAAGCATTGATGCAGACGCCAAAAAACAAAATTATTTTATAGAAATTATTTCTTTCGACACCTCCAACACTTCTAAAAAATTTGGAGTTACCGAAGAAGGCTTAATGACTGTAGAGAAAGCAAGAAGTCCTGCGATGGTGAAAAACTCAAAACCACAAAATACTCCTTCAACTTGTCTGTGTAAAGAACAATACAAAGATTTAATTTGGGGAGAAAAAGTAAGTTGTGAGTTTAGAAAAAAAGCAGTGGAAATTAGTAGACGCGCAGGAGTAGATCCTAATAATTTCATGGCCGCAATGGCTCATGAAACAGGCGGAACATTTGATCCTACTTGTGGTACATTTAAAAGTCATAAAGATGAATCCAAAGAAGGATATGTAGGTTTACTACAAATTGGTAAAGATGCAGCAAAAGACATAGGTATAACAAGAACTGAGTTACTTGAAATGTCTCACATGGAACAGTTAGATTATATGGAAAAATATCTTAACTTAAAATGGATTAAGGGAAAATTAAATACTCTAACAGATTTTTACTTAGCTGTTCTGTTTCCAGTTGATTGCGGTAAAGGCAATCAGCCAAATCATATTGTATTTGATAATAGTTTACCAATTACATATAAAAATGGTAAAGTAATTAAAAATTTAAATTATTGGAGAAACAAAGGATATAAGGCAAATCCGGCATTTCATAAAGAAAAAAATGAAAAAGGGAAAACATATGTATGGGAAATTGCTGAAAATATAAAGAAATGGTATGATAATGGACTAAAACACAAAGTTAAAGATTTTTCTTGTCAAAATGTATCCACTATTAAACCTACGCTTCCAAAAAATTCCAAATGGCATGAACCTGTAGACAATCCAATATGTACCTTACATATGCAAAATGTTAAAGGAGGAATTGGAACTGTAGGAGAGCATTGGGGACTATTTGGAAGAACAAGAAATGGTCATGTACACCAAGGACTAGATTTGTTTGCAACACCAGGTAAGGATGTTTATGCTTGCGCTGAAGCTATAGTTTATAAAAGGACTTGGCATAGTGGGTACGGAAACACACTTACTTTAAAAATCACCGATAAACAAGCTTTTTATGACCACCGAAGAGAATATTCTTTATTGTATCCTTCCCAAGGTGAAATTATACAAGGACAAGGTTTTGATAAGTCACAAGATATTTTTTTATTTTATGCACATTTAGAAGAAATTCTTGTGGATGAAGGAAATAAAGTTGATGCTGGAAAAGTTATTGCGAAAACAGGAGTTTCTGGAGTTAAAGGAGGAACTCGTGCTCCTCATTTACATTTTGAGATTTTCACAACAAAATATGCAGTTGGTTTAGGTTTATCATTTAGATGCAATCCAGGATACTATGTTCATTTTAAATCGCCAAAAGAACAATCAAATCAAGAAAAAGAATTACAAGCAGAAGCATTTAAAACTAAAATAAATGATTTTTATGGAAAAGAAAAATAATTTAAAAAAATACATTTTTACAATATTTATTTTATTCACAACATTAGTACAATGTAAAGAAAGTAATAGTAAAAAAACTGATTTTACTAAAAATATTGTAGCTAATGAAAATGTATATCAATATGCTGAAGTAAATTTTGATAAAAAAAGTAATTATACAGGTGAAATCAAATCATTAGAAATTAAATTTCAAAAATTTAATTTTATTTTTAATTTAATAGAAGATAGAACATATCTCCAATATAATTTCAATAACAGTTTGTTGTCCAATTGGGAACAAGTATCTTATAATTTTAGTTATGAAAGTTCATTTCAAATTGCTGAAAATGAAGTAAAAATATTATATAATAATAAAAAAAATAAAGGATATTTGTTATTACCAGGCTATACAAATGAATATCCAATCTATAATGTCTATGAATTTAATGAAAAAGAGATTAGCTACAAAACCAATATTTCACTTAATCAATTTAATTGTTTAAATGAAAAAACTGAGATTAAAGCCTCTGAAACATTTAATAAACTTGACTTCGGTGTATATGATAATTCAAATAAGTTAAGATGCCATTTTACACAAATAGAAAAAGATGAGTTAATTAAGAAAAATGAAAACATTGATATTCAAAAAATTACTCAATCTTTATCTAAAAAAAATGATTATCTAAAACTTTTAGATAAGAATGTTGAGTATTTTGCTCAAGATGATAAGCTTGATGATTTTGGTATTAGTATTCAAAATAAAAATGATTCACTTATTTATACCGAAACTGGAGATATGGGAAAAATGTACAATCAATTTTTATTAAAAACTATTAAGTTTGAAAATAATAAACTTCATTTACAAATTAAAGATATAATAACAGGATATGAAGGAGAAGCCTTAAAAAATTCTGAATTTGGTGTTCTAATTAATGACAATGGAAAGATATATTTTGAAAGTGACTATTTATTTTCGAAATATGGTGTAAGAAAAGTATTACTTTACAGATAGTAGCATTAACCTAATGAAATTACTTATATACACAATATTTTTCTCACTTTCTATACTTATTTCATGTCAAAGTAAAGAAGAGAAAAATAAAATTAATGATACTTTAATTGCTAAAGTTGGGATTTCGCAAAGAAAAGACATAGCAATACTATTGCTAAAAATAATTTTTTAGTTTTCATTGTGTGCTAAATTATTGATTATTATAAAAATTTTCTATCAAAACGACCTTCAGTAATATTGACTACTTCTCCTGCGGAATTTACCGCTTTGAAGCTAAAAGTACCCGAAACTATTTTGTTTACTTTATCGAATCTAGTTATGGTTAGAATTCCTGTATTTGCTGAATCGGTATAAAAACCAATATTTAAATTAGGATTATAAAAACCACTGCCATTTCCCAATATAGGATAAGTTTGTGGAGTTAAATTTTGATTATCAGATATATTAATTACAATTTGACTATTTAAGTTATTGTATTGGTTAAGCACAATTTGAAGAGAAAATGTATTTAATACGGGGTCTGTATTATAAGTAGTATTATTGCCACCAGGGTTTAAGTCGGGGCCTTCAATTTTAGCCACCCAAACTTGACCATTTACCAATGCTCCACCTGTATTTTTGCCTTCTTGGGTGGCTGCAGGTAAGGTGTTTTCATCTTGCTTAGGGTCTCGGCAACCGTAGATAAGTAATACGGTGATAAATAAAAGAAATAGTTTTTTCATCATAAATTATTTATTTTAAAAGTAAAAAAATATTATAAAAAACATAAAATTAAATGAAATTTTTGTAAAATTATATGTATATCCGTTTTTTATCATACCGCTGTAATGTTAGCAATAATGAGCCTTTCGAAGAGCTTGTCTTCAAAATATCTTCGATTTAGTTTGTAGATAAACTCGTTGAGATACAGTTGAAGATACTTTCTTTTGATTTTATGATAATTTCCCAATAGATTCCTTTTTGCGTTGCTTATAGTAATACGAACCCATTTTAAGGTTTCTTCTGTGGTTTCTTTTGAGCTTTTTTCCGTCATATGAAGCTCTACAAAATCAGCAATATCAACGTAAGAAGTACTTTTATCGGCGAAAACAATACTTTGATTATCAATTGATTATTTTATGGTTTCAGTGATTGATTCTCCATCATGACCATCCAAAACCTTAGCTTTAAAATAACGAACTTGCTTTTCCTTTTTGCCTGTTTCAATATCTTCTAAAAAGGTACTCTCTGCCATCATTGCAACATTTTGCTTACCAACAGCTCCTTTGCTACGAATTCCCTTTTGCTGTTCGATTTGACCAGATTCCACACTAAAGTAAGCCTCATCAAACTCTATCATTCCTTCTTGCGTATATTTTGGATGATAATCCTAAATATAAATGGACAATAAAAAGAAAATACAAAGGTGCTTGGAAAGATATTACTAAACACCCACAGAAAACAGGTATTTCCGCACCATTTAATTTCGGACCTCAGGTTGTGGGTGAACAATTCTTATTAGAAGTTTTCAAGGAAACAAAAAATATTTTCACACAGAAGAATGAAACTCATAAAATGGGCGAAATTATTGTAATTCCTAAATCTAGCAAAGAACCTAAAATCACCAAAGTTGTGCTCTTTAATAAAGGAGCTAGAGATGTTAATAAAGCCAATTATACTGATAAATTAATTGCGAGAGCTTATTGTGTTGGGATGTTTAATAAAACGATCAACTTTCATTTATGGGAAGATGATGCAACTGGTGGAGGTCATAATGCCACTATTAACAAAAACAATCGCCATAACAGAGCTTATCCAGCAAGAGTAAATGTTGATGGAATTGCAGAAGCCGAAATCTCTTTGAGTGCAGATCAAAATGTTTTAAAACAAATTGCCAACAGAATGATGATGAGAGGCGATTCAAGTGAAGGAGCTTTCCATGAGTTTTATGTAACTGCAAGTTATATGGGTAAAATATTAAATGCTAACCAAACCAATGTAGAAGTAGCAAATCCAGATTATAAAATTCCTAAACCACAAAGAACCTCAACAACAAATTCTCCACAAAGAACAACTACAACACCTCCATCACAACCTCAAAAACAGGAAGAAAATTTATTAGCAAAGTCTATTAATTTTGTTGTAGATGCTGTAATAGGAGCTTTTGAAACTCCAGAGAAAACTAGAACCGCTTCGAGTGTGGGGCATTCTCAAACACAGCAACCAACTGATGGTAAATGTCCTAATTGTGAGAAAGATATTATTTTAGAACAGATTAAAGCTATTTGTGTAAGTAAAAAAAATAAAAAAGGAATAGAAACCTGTTTAGTTAAAGATGATACATTTATTAAAGCCGCCTTACCTTTTTTAAATAAATATAGAAAAAAAGCTGATATAAATTCATGTATAACAAAAGCACATTTTATTGCTCAAATATGTCAAGAAACAAAGTTTTATGATTTACAAGAAGGATTTAAATATACTAATCCTGAAAGAATGAGAAAACTATTTTATTCATATTTTAAGCAATTTGGAGAACTAGAAAAGCAGCAAGCTGAAGCAAAAAGATTATCTGATTTATCTCTTGATTCTAAAAATTGGAAAACAGTTGCTAATGCAATTTATGGTAAAACTCATCCTAATGGCAAAAATAATACAGATAAAGATGATGGTTGGAGATATAGTGGCAAAGGATATAAACAAATTACTTGGAGAGATAATTATAATAAAGTTCAAAAAACGGCTAAAAACACATTTGGAAAAGATATTACATGGCTAGATGGTGATAATCCATACAAATTAGTTAATAATCAAGAAGATGCTATTTTATCCGCATTAGCTTTTTGGAAACAAAACAGTATTAGTAATGTAGCAACAGAAATAAGTGATTCATCTGTAAAAAATGTTACATTACTGATTAATCCAGGTTTAGCAGGTTATGATGAAAGAGTACGTTATTTTAAGAAAGCTGTGGAAATATTACAAGTAGAAAAGTGCAAACCAAAAGGAAAATTAAATGATCGTAATGAAAAAAGTACTGTTGTTATTGTATCTGGAACAGATACAAAAATTGAAAAAGACCCTTATAAACCAAATGAATTTTCTTGGGTAATGTATAAAACTAGTGTTTTCAAAAATATGTCTTTGAAAACATATTATGACTTAGAAAAAAGCAATAGTTTACCTGAAGCGGATTATATAACTTATTTAAGTAGAGACACACACCAAACCTCAACAACTAAAGGTGAAATTCTCGAACATTCAAATAAGAGATTTGGAAAATATAATGAGATACCTCCTGGCGATTATTTTCTTGTACCAGGCATTAGCGGTCAAAAATATAAAATATATGTAATAGATTCTGAAAGTAAATCCGCAGCAGCAGAAAATGGAATTGACGGTCCAGATGGCTCTCGTGGAGGTGTTGCACTACATCATTATTGTCCGAGATTTTCGGTAGGCTGTTTTACTTTTAACTCAGGAGCTGATAAAACACCTGTGCAAGAATTAATTGATAATCTACCTGATTTACCTATAGGTGATAAAAAGCCAGTACACTTTATTGTTAAACCAAGAAAAGTAAAGGAAACTACTTGGGATAATTCAAATTATGGAACTAAAAAATGGATAGGAATTTAAAATAATTATAAATATGAAACACATTGTAATTTCTAGCATTATATTTTTATCACTTTTTATTTCTTGTAATGGTCAAGATAAAAAAAGTGAGCTTCAACAAATAAAAAATAATAAAAAAATGAATTCACTTAAACAAGCTCCTTATAATATATCCGATGAAGGTGACGGAACAAAATCAAACTATGATAATCTCTCTATTGAGTTTATTAATAAAGCAAAAAAAATACTAGAACGAAGAAGATTTCAATTCCCCAATGAGGAAAATTTTAATCAAAAAATATTAGAAGTGTATGGCTTTAATTTGAAAGAATATAAAAATTCTATTTTTGCCTTACAACCATCAATGTTTCCAGAAGTAGCTATAAGAAAAGAAAATTTTATTTTTTTGCAGGATGCTAATGCTAATGCACCAGATTTTCTAAATCCTGAATTACTATATCATTATAATTCATACATCTTCTATAAAACTCCTGTTTCATTCGTTTGGTTACAATCCAACTCTCCAGAAGTTTTAAAAAACTTAGTAGTACATTATGGTTACAATAAAGACAAAAAATTAGTAGAAACCATATTTAAAAAATTTGATTTTAACAGTCTTTCAAATGTTGAAGAATTAATTTTTAAAGAATCAGATTCTAAGAAAACATTAAAGAAACAAATCTTTGATGATATAGAAGAATATGTTTACAAAGGACGTGTTGAAGATTTTTCTTATGCAAAAGAAGGGATGGGATATATTAAAATTGGAGATATAATAACCAAAATAAATTCTTCACCACAAGAATATCTTGAACCAGAGAAAACAATCGCTTTTTTATTTGAAAGAGAACTTAGAGTTGGAATACAAGGAGATATTGAAAGTTATATAAATAAATATCCTAGATACCAATCAGATTTAGAAAAGAATAATTTTTATAATTTCTCTACTCTAAAAGATTATGTAAAATATATTTATCAAAAAACCGAAGATGATAATATATATATAATTAGTGATCCTGACGGTTACACCAATCTCAGAAAAAATAAAAATACCTCATCAGAAATTTTACAAAAAATAAAATCTGGAGAAAAGATTGATGTTTTAGATCAAACTGGTGATTGGTGGTTCATTCAAACAAAAGATGGTAAAAAGGGCTATGTTCATAAAAGTAGAATAAAATAAATATTTTTGGAAATCAAAATCCTATAGCAGGAAAACACGAATACTATACTTTTACAGATTTCATACAAATGTTTGAAACCCCAGATATACAATATGTGTGGGCAATTTGGAAAAAAAAGAAAACAGGAAATTGGATTAATATCACTGAGAAACCACCGAAATATACCAAAAGAGCTTCTTTTATTTTTGGTGAAAAAGTAATTGGTGAAGAATTTAGATTGGAGATTTACAAAGCCAATAAAAAAATGCTTACTAATGAATGGGAAGCTAAAAAAATGGGCGAAATTTTTGTGATTCCCACAAATTCTAAAACACCAAAAATTACAAAAATTGCACTATTTAATAGAGGTGCAAAAGATATTAACAAAGCTAGTTACAGAGATACTTTAATTGCTAGAGCACATTGTGTTGCGATGTTTAATCAGGAAGTTGAATTTAATTTATGGGAAGATGATGCAGCAGGTGGTGGTCATAATGCTGAAATCAATAAAAACAACAAAGCTCCAAGAACATACAAAGCCAAAGTAAATGAAAATGGAATTGCCGAAGCTAAAATTTCGTTGTCTGCTGATGAAAGAATTCTAAGACAGATTGCTAATAAATATATGATGAAAGGAGATACTGATGAAGGTGCCAATCATGAATACTATGTTACAGCCAGTTATTCTGGAAAAATACAAAAAGCAAGTCAGGTAAATGTAAGCGTTACCAATCCGGATAACAGACCGAAACCAAAAGCCGACACTCCAAAATTCCCTGCTGGAAATACTGGAAATGGAGCTGCTCGCCAACCTGACCCTGCGGGAAATATACATGATGCTTATTTTGTTAACAACCAAGGACAACAATTATCAAAAGTTAGTGTTGGAGAACATGTTAAAATAAGAATTTTGTCTAGAAATATGATAGGCAAAAGAATTCAGTATGTAGTTTGGGAATATGATGCTACTTCTAATGATGAAGTTTACAGAAGTGGAGTAATGAAAATTGTTGCAGACTCTTGTGATACGGGTGGTTTTGTGATTTCAGAAAATATTTTTGATAAGGGAATAGATTTAGGAAGCATTGATGCAGATGCCAAAAAACAAAATTATTTTATAGAAATTATTTCTTTCGACACTTCAAATACTTCTAAAAAATTTGGAATAACCGAAGAAGGGTTAATGACTGTAGAAAAAGCTAAAAGTCCTGCGATGGTGCAGAGTTCTCCTGCACCAAACACAAATAATTGTGGAGGTAAATTCTGTATTAAAAAAGGAGATAAAAACGAATTAATAAGGGAAATAAATATCAGATTAGCTGGATTTGGAGGGAATGTACCAACAGATGAGTTTACAGATAGAACTGAGAAAATGATAAAACAATTTCAAAGAGATTATATGAAAGTTCCTGAAACGGGAAAAATCTGCGGAAATGTTTTAAGAGCCATTGATGAGTTTCAGAATAAATTTTCAGTTGATTTTAATGAAATAAAATGCAAATGTAAAAATTGTACTGGGTTTGGTGATGGCTCTAATAAAGGAAAATATTTAAAAGGAGGAGAAGAAGCTCATCACAGATATGAATACCCAGGTGTTCATCGTTCATTATTGTGGGCTTTAAGAGCAGTAAAATTTTACATGGTTATAAATGGAAAATATCAATTCAATAAAGTTAATTCAGGCTATAGATGCAGGTTTCATGAAGAATACAAAAAGAAGCCTACAACAAACCACATGGGAAAAGCATTAGATATTCACTTTAATAAAAATGGAGTACGAACGAGGTTAACAGCAGATATGGAGGATATAAGGTTAAATATTTATAATAAATATCTTGGAGCTAAATGGGACTGGAAAGAAAAGAATATTTTTAATTTGGAATCAACAAAAATAGGTGCGACAACATGGGTTCATTATGATGTAAGAGAATTTGATACCATTTATTTAGATGATAAATATTTTGTGAAAAATGTATCTGAATTAAACGGAGAAAATATTATATCAATGGCAGACCGTCTTGGTTATAAAAATACATGTTTGTGCTACGCTACTTTTACATCTCAGAAAAATGAAGTTAAGGAAACTACAAATAAATCTAAGTGGTCACATTCAGAATTTGCAAATTTAATCGCTAAAGAAGAATCCCGCGATAATTACAATATTTGTAATCAAACAAAGGGAGGTTTGAAAATAATAAATAACTTAAAAATTGTCGATTTTACAATAAAAGAAATACAAGAAAAACAAAAAAATAGAGATGTTTTTGCTGTTGGGAGATATCAATTAATTCCTGATACATTGAATATTGCAGTTAATAGTTTAGGACTAGACACCAACAAAAAATTTGACGAAGAAATGCAAGATAAAATTTTTGATGAATACTTAATTAAAGTAAGAAGATCTAAAGTTATAAGTTTTCTTGAAGGAAATGGTAATGTTGAAGATGCAATGTATTCACTAGCTCAAGAATGGGCAAGCATAGGCGTTGAAAAAGGTAAACGTATAAGTGATAAAGTTATCAAAAAAGATAAAAAAATAGTTAAAAGAATTGTGAGATACGCAGAAGGGGGAGAATCTTATTATGCAGGTGATGGATTAAATAAATCTCACATTACACCAGAGCAAATAAAAACAGCACTAATAAATTCAAAAGATGCAAACAAATAAAATTTTAATTGTATATATTTTAACATTCCTATTGGTAGGATGCAAAAAAAATGTTAGTAACCACAATACTTCAAATATTTTGGATACAAGCAAAATAAAAAAACCTGAAGTTTTAAATGGTAAAATTAATGATGTAGAAAAAGTTAATGAGAAATCATTTGTCATAAGCTGCGGAACTAGTTGTGCAATGACCTATACAGCAGAACAAATTATAAATAATAAATCTATTTTTAAAGTCAAATTTAATGTAGATAACTATATTAATGAAGAGTTAGTGGATACATACAAGGAGACTTATTCATTTGTTTATGATAAATCTAATAATATTTATAAAATTATTCTTGAAGGAACAAATCAAAATGCTTTAGAAACTCTTCCATCTGGAGCTAGACAGTCCTTTATAGAATTTAGTAAACAGTTATTAAAACCAACAACAAATACTAGTAATTATTTTAATTTTTCAAGTTCAATTTTGCCTTATAAAAAGAAAATTGACGTAAATAAAATTACATATAATTCAATGTTAGTAAGCAATGTAAATGGTTTATCTGAATTTGCTTGCGGTGAAAAAGAAGTAAGATATATTTCTTTAGACAAAAGAGAAAAAGTAAATATTATACTAATTCCCCAAGATTGTGGTGACATATCATATCGATTTTATTTAGTTTGTATTTATAAAAATTCTGTTGTTTCCAATTTATATGTTGAAGGTGAATCTCATGAAACTGAAAGTGATGGTCCTGCTGAAAAAACAAATTTTACAATTGATAAGAATTCTATATTAACTGTAAGTACAAAAAACAAAAATTTTGAAATTGGATTAAATGAAGAAAAAAAATATCGAATATCAGATACAGGTAAATTAGTAGAAATAAAATGAAAAATATAATAATTCTTTTGATAACGCTATTTTTTTTGAACTGTGAAAAAGCACAATCTCATAAAAAAATAAAAAATGAAAATACTTACGAATATATATTTGATTCTAATAAAGAAGCAAATTTGGATTCATTTTTACAAAATAGTAACTATAAAATTGAAGATAGATTCCTACCAATAAGCAAAGAGGAATACATTAAAGATTCTATTAATTTTAAAAACAATATTACTGTTGATCAATCTATTTTCCATCAATATAAGCTTAAAACTCCTTATGGTCAAATAAAGTTCACTCCTAATAAAAATAAATCATCAGATGGCTATATCGATTATTCGTATGCAGGTTATTCAAAAAAAATAAACAATCAAATTATAAATATTAATTTATACGAAGGAGACAAAACCTTACTAATTAACAATTCAGATTATAAATACAATCTTATTGAATCCAATCCAATATTTTCTGAAAAAACAAATCAATTTTTATGTTTTACAAATTCAGAAGGAACTTTTACAAACATATCTATCTATAATTTTAATTCTAGTAATATCCAACACCAATTAACATTTTGGTCAGATGAAGTATTAATTGAAAATGCTTTTTGGAATACTCAAAATGATATTATTCTTAAAATTCAGAAAAATGATAACAATTTCTCTTTTTACAAAATTTTAAACATTAATATAAATTCCAACACTAAACAAAATGTACCTAAATTAAATCCATTGAACCAAAAATTTGACGGAAATTGGAAAGGTTCTTATGAAATAACATCGAAAGCTATAAGCCAATATGATAAAAAAGAAATTGATTTATCATATACAATCTCAATTAAGTCAGATAAGTCTGCAATTTTAAGTATTGGTGCTGAACAGGCACAAGACTATTGGTGTGAAGGATCTTACGCTCTTACAAAAGAAAATGATATTCTTCATGCTAAAGGTAAATGCGATCAAGATGATACAGATGATTTTTATTTAAAATTTGAAGATGAAAAATATTTTATTAAAAGTAAACGCTTTCTGAATCAAGATTGGCAAGAACTTAAAAAAGAATAATATAAATATATAAAAGAGCATAATTATGCTCTTTATATATTTAATCAATAATTTCCTAGTCAAAATATTAGAATGATGAAGAAGGAAACGCCGATTATTTAGTTGTTACTGAAGACAACCTCACTTTGGATCCTCCAGCAATGCCTTTTGGAAACTGCAAACTAAAACCTACTTCGGGAGGTTATTTACCTTGTGCTTATGCTCCTGCTGGAAAATGGCAAAAAACCTACGAAAAAGTAAAAGTAATGGGTAAAAGTTGTGTTACTGAAATCTCGGAGTTGATGTGTTCCACCGGTGGAAAAATTACTATTCTTAAGCATGGTCAACAAAGTGAAGCTGGTAAATCAAACGTTATGAATGCTAACTCACAAGAGCAAAGAATTTATAATCCTATTTTAGATTTTGAGGAGTTTAAGGAAGAAATATTAGACGAAGATGATTTAGATGGTGAACCAAAAGTTTGGTAATTTAAAAACACAACCTTATGGCAAAAAAAGGAGTTTATAAAATTGAGGGAAATACGTCACCAAAAATTGGTGAAAAGGCTTTCTATAAAGTTGTAGAATGGTATCCTACAACGCCACTTTCAGATAGAGTTCAGTCAAAAGTAACTTGGGAGCTTTTCATAAAAGAAAATGGAAAATTTAGACCTGCAAATCTTAAAAAGCCCATTGGTGAATTTACTTTCGGGACAAATGCGGATAAATTTACCTACCGAGTGGAGGGATATTTGCACAGTCCTGAAGGTAAAGAACCTATGTCTATTATTGTTCAACCACAAAAAAATGAAAAGCCTAAGCCAACTGCGAAGAAAGAAATTTTAGGAGTCAGCTTAACTTATCAAGATGGTTCAAAAATTACAAAAACATTAAATTATCAGGATAAATTAAGAGCTACAGCAAGATGTCAGGCTCTTGAAGGGGAGCATATTGTATTTTATTTGTGGGAAGATGATGAAAAAAATAGTGGACACAACAAAAAAAATCAATTTATTGAAAAATCTCCTATCATACAAGTTGATAGTAAAGGCTATGCAAGATGGGATTTTACTTTATTAAGAACTTTTATTTCTTTGGCTCAAAAGAGAGAAGATGAAGATAAAAAGCATGAATATTATGTTACTGCGGAATACAACG
>JAEWOR010000029.1 GCA_023399595.1 Bacteroidota bacterium
CGTTGTATTCCGCAGTAACATAATATTCATGCTTTTTATCTTCATCTTCTCTCTTTTGAGCCAAAGAAATAAAAGTTCTTAATAAAGTAAAATCCCATCTTGCATAGCCTTTACTATCAACTTGTATAATAGGAGATTTTTCAATAAATTGATTTTTTTTGTTATGCCCACTATTTTTTTCATCATCTTCCCACAAATAAAATATAATATTCTCCCCTTCAAGAGCCTGACATTTTGCGGTAGCTCTTAATTTATCCTGATAATTTAATGTTTTTGTTATTTTTGAACCATCTTGATAAGTTAAGCTGACTCCTAAAATTTCTTTTTTTGCAGTTGGCTTAGGGTTTTCATTTTTTTGTGGCTGAACAATAATAGACATAGGCTCTTCACCTTCAGGACTGTGTAAATATCCTTCTACTCGGTAAGTAAATTTATCCGCATTTGCCCCGAAAGTAAATTCACCAATGGGCTTTTTAAGATTTGCAGGTCTAAATTTTCCATTTTCTTTTATGAAGAGTTCCCAAGTTACTTTAGACTGAACTCTATCTGAAAGTGGTGTTGCAGGATACCATTCTACAACTTTATAGAAAGCCTTTTCACCAATTTTTGGTGAAGTATTTCCCTCAATTTTATAAACTCCTTTTTTTGCCATAAGATTGTGTTTTTAAATTACCAAACTTTTGGTTCACCATCTAAATCATCTTCGTTTAATATTTCTTCCTTAAACTCATCAAAATTTAAAATAGGATTGTAAATTCTTTGCTCTTGAGAGTTAGCATTCATAACGTTTTATTTTCCAGCTTCACTTTGTTGACCATGCTTAAGAATGGTGATTTTTCCACCAGTGGAACACATCAGCTCTGAGATTTCTGTAACGCAACTTTTGCCCATTACTTTTACTTTTTCGTAGGTTTTTTGCCATTTTCCAGCAGGAGCATAAGCACAAGGTAAATAACCTCCCGAAGTAGGTTTTAGTTTGCAGTTTCCAAAAGGCATTGCTGGTGGATCCAAAGTAAGGTCGTCTTCTGTAACAGCCAGATAATCTGCATTTCCTTCCTCATCATTCCAATAATGTTTCTGGTGGGAGGTGACTTTAAATTTTGGGAATTTAAAACCTTGATTGCACTGGCACATCCCTTTTTGTATCACAAAATATTTGCCGTCGTGGGGTGAAGATGAACTAGACATAGCTTGTGTTTTTGGTGTGAAAAATAATTTTTATTAAAGCTAAAAATATTTTCAATGATATTTTGTAGTAGAATTACTACAAATTAGAAAAAAACTTTGTTTTTAGAATTTCGTTGTTTGAATATTCTCCACAAACTTGATTTCAGGATTTAAAATTTCCAGTATTAAATTCTTTACGGAAACCATTCCATCGTCTAAATCTCCTTTATCGAAGCTCAAATATTGCACTCCTTTATTGGCTTCTGCAAAGCTCCAAATTCCTGTTTCTATAAACATTTCATTAAAATCCGGGAGATGATTCACCACATATTGATACATACACAACTGCAAAGCTTGTTTTTTATCTCTATTCAGAAAATAATCATCTATATTCTTCTCATCAATTTTTACTTTCAGGTTTTTTGTTTTAGCAGTTTTATAATCAATAATTCTCAACGTTCCATTGAGTCTATCAATTCTATCTATAAAACCATATAACGAAACTTTATCTGTTTTTTCTTCATTCAGATACAAATCTACCCCTTCAAACCTCTTTTCAATATCAACAATTTCTAAAACATTTCCTTTCTCAATTAAATCTAAATCTACTTTTAAAATTCTTTCAATTACATTTTTTGCAATCTCGCGATGCACATAATTAATTCCTCTTTCATAAAACTGTTGTTGATGTTTCATTTGAGAAATAGCAATTTCAATGTACTTATCTATCGCTTTAATTGATTCTTGTAAATCATTAATTTTTAATTTTTTACCAATGAAATTTTCATAAATTGATTGAAGTGAATAATGGACTAAATTTCCGTAATTTCTTACCGATAATTCCTCTTCAATATCTTCAGTTTCTGAAGCCTTTAAAATTTTTGAAAAATAAAAATCTATAGGATTGTACAAATAACTCATTAAATGAGAAGCCGAAACTCTGTTCTTCCATTCCTCTAATTGTTGCAAAACAACAAGCGTTTTTTCCACCTCAATAGGATGAGAATTAACAGGCTCTGAGGTATTTTCAATAATAATATTTTCAATTTTGTGTTGACTTTCCATTTCAATCTGAGTAATAAATCTGGACTTTTCACCTGTATTTACTCCAGAACCCAAAGCATTAAAGAGCAAATGTACATTCTTTGAATCCTGCAAAAGTCGATAAAAATGATAAGCGTAAATGCTATCATTTTCCAAAAAAGTATGCAGATTAAACTGTTTTCTTACATCAAAAGGCAAATAAGTATTTTGTGAATTTCCCAAAGGCAACTTCCCTTCATTTACAGAAAGTAAAATTACATTTTCGAAATTTAAAAGTCGGGTTTCCAACAAACCCATCACTTGCAAACCTTGCAAAGGTTCCCCTTGAAAATCTATATTTTCTGAACTAATATAAAAATTCATTAAGACTTCTAAAGTCTCCATTTCTATTACAAAAGTGTAATCGGCAATCTGATTTCTTAAAAGTTTAAAAACCTCTTCAAAATGAGAGATATTTTCATATTGAACATCATCAATCTCCAACCATTTTAGCTCCTGACAAAACTGAATTAACAACTGAAGATAATCTTTAATAGAGATTGGTTTTTGCAGAAGAGAAAAATACGAAAGTTCACCTAAAAGATCTTTAAAAAGCCTATTAGAAAGATAAATAATATTACCTTGCTCAATTTTGGAAACAAAATCATTAATTATAGAAAGATCCTTGTCCGACTTAGGAAATGCCTCCAGAATAGCCAAAACATCTTTATAATAATAGGATTTTTTACCTTTTGTAATCTGTTTTTGAAAATAGAAAAGATGTTTCACGCCTATTGAAAAAGACAAATTTTTCAAAGGAAAACCCATTGTAATATTCAGATAAGGAATGGAAGACATGACATCCAAACTTGCGGGAAGCAAATTTTCATCCAATAAAACTACCGCTGTGTTGTTATAATTTTCACTTTCAATAGACTTAAAAATTTCTGGAAGAATTTTGGTTTGAGAAATATTTCCAGAAACCTCGTAAACCTTAATATTTTTAGGCTCAACAAAATTATTTTCTATCCAATGGAAAGGTCTTTTATCTGTAAATTCTTTCCATGTTAAATGATTTCTTAAAAACTTACCTGCTTCTTGTTTCGGATCATCAAAATAATAATGATCAGCCTGAAAAAAACACTGAGCTTTATCCCATTGCATAAGACTTCTCACCAATTTTTCTTCAACTGGAGTAAAAGCATTGAAACCACAAAAAACAAAATTTTCTTTGGTTTGTTTTGCAAAATCATCAATTTTAGACATAGCATCTTCATGAATCATCCCAGAAGTTGCCCAATTTTTCTCTAAAAGTTGAGTTTTTAATACAGGAAGAAAAACACTCATATTTCTCCAAAAATTGAGAAATTTTTTGCGTGGAACATCATCATCTTCACCTAAATCTTGAGCCCATTCTTTTATCCTTTCCTCATCGAACATGTATTGCAAAACTGCTTTATCATCTCCAGAAAACTTTAAAACATCATCCCAATCTTTTTGTAAAGTAGGAAACCATTTTAAAAATTCCGAGAAACTATCTTGAGGAATTAAAGCTAAATCTTTATAAATATTATAGGCAAATAACCAAAGAGAAATCCCGTCTACAAGCTGTTTACGAGTAAGTGTATTAATAAGTTCTTCAATAGTAAGAAAATTCGGAAAAAAACCTGAATATCCTTTTTCTTGAAGGATTCTTTTGATAAAAACAATGGGTCTTTTTCCTGGTAAAACTACATTAAAACTAGACAAATCTTCGTTTTGATGTAGTAATTCAGAAATAATTTTATTTAGAAATTTCAAGACTTTTTATAAGATTTTAGATGCTCCAGTTCTTGGGCAATTTTTAGATTAAATTCTTGCTGTTTTTCTTCGTTCATTCCATGTTTTGTTTCCAAATCATATTTCCTCTGAAAATCTTTATAATCCTTAGAAATTTGAGCATACAAAACCTTAAAATGTTTGTGATAATCTGCAGCGTTTTTAATTTTTTCGGCTACTTTTTTTCTTATTTTTCGGGCATAAATCTCAGCAATATCAAAATGTTTTTGCTCATGATTAAGAATATACTCATTTATTTTTGAGTTATCCTTCCATGATTTATGTTGATGAAAATAAGTAACAATTTTAAAATCTATAGGTTGAGATAAATCTGTAGAAAATTCAGCCTCAATTTCCCAACCACAGTTGGTAGAAGCAGCTACATCCATCTTAGTGGAGGTATTCTTATTACTTTTAAAATCTGTCCATTCTAAACTTTCGTTATCTCTCCACTCTATTTTTTGAGCAGAAAATGAAGCCGTTGAAAAAATAAATATTAAAAATAAAAACCTCATTATTCCACTACAATATTCTTAATTATCCAATTATTTCCTCCTTGCCAAAATCTAAGACTATAATTCCCTGGAGTTACTGGTCTAAAATTAATATTTGAAAATGCGGTATACGGTGCTGAACCGCAATTTCCATCAGTACGATAAGCGTAGCTTGTTATATCTCTTTCAAAATCACCAGTATATCTATAATCGTACCCATAAAAACCTTCACAATTTGAAGCATAGGTAGAATACGTCCTTATGGTTTGAATAGAATTAACAGCCATGGTATCATTGGGAATATCTACGCTATCTATTTTTATTCTATCATAAGATTGTATAGTATCATAGTCATCCGAATTACAACTGATCAAAAAAGCAGCTGTAAAAGCCGTTGCGCAAAGCAAGTTAAGTAAAGTTTTCATGTTTCAAATATTACTAATAGATACAACAGAAATTTAAAGAATTTATTTTTTAGGAATTAAAATTTCCTTTAGATAAATATACAACCTTTTTGGTATCAAAAAACTCACCTTCAAAATAATTTTTAAGACTAAAAATCTCACATTTTAATCCTGCTAATTCCTCGGCTAAATCGCCACCTTTTAAATATAAAACACCATTATGTTTTGGGTTAAACTGTTCTTTTTCGAATTTTCCTCTTAACCATCGTAAAAATTCTGGCATTTGAGTAACGGCTCTACTCACCACAAAATGGAATTTTTCTTTAAGCTTTTCTGCACGACCATGGATTGCAGTAACATTTTTAATTCCAACTCCTTCCGCAACTGCATTCACCACGTTTATTTTTTTACCAATTGAATCTATCAAAGTAAATTCCACCTCTGGAAAAAGAATCGCCAACGGAATTCCTGGAAATCCACCTCCCGTTCCAATATCCAAAACTTTAGTTTTAGGAGTAAACTCCATTACTTTTGCAATTCCTAAAGAATGTAGAATATGCTTTTCGTACAAAGACTCCATGTCTTTTCTAGAAATTACATTTATTTTTTCGTTCCATTCGTTATAAAGGCTTTCCAGTTTTTCAAATTGATGAATTTGTTCTTGTGTAAGATTAGGAAAATATTGTAAAATTAAGTTTACTGACATTGAATTGATTTAAGGGAACAAAAATAAGTTTTTATTTACATTCACATCAAATTTATCCACGCTTACTCCTATCTTTGCTATTTATTACAAATATTATGGACAAATTATCTGACAGACTAAAGAGATTAGGATACTCTCAAACATTCGTAATGTCTAATAAAGCTAGAGAGATGAAAGCTCAAGGAATAGATGTAATCAGTTTAACATTAGGCGAACCTGATTTTGATGTTCCAGACAATATAAAAAAGGCTGCACATGAAGCGATAGATCAAAATTATAGTCATTACTCTCCTGTTTCTGGCTTTTTGGAACTTAGAGAAGCTATTTCTCATAAACTGCAACGAGATAATAATTTAACCTACAAACCCACACAAATTTGCGTTTCTAATGGTGCTAAACAAGCTATTTTAAATGTTCTTGCTGCAATAATCAATAATGGTGACGAAGTTCTGCTTCCCGCTCCTTATTGGGTAAGCTATGATGAAATGGTAAAAATGATGGGTGGATACAGCACTTCTTTACCAACTTCTTACGTCACAGATTTTAAAATTACAGCGGAACAATTAGAAGCAGCCATTACCGACAAAACAAAAGCTATTATTTTCAGTTCACCATGTAATCCTTCGGGAAGTTATTACACTTATGATGAGTTACAATCTTTAGCTAAAGTTATCGCTAAATACCCTAGAATAACGGTTATTGCTGATGAAATTTATGAATTCATCAATTATGAAACCACAACCAAATCTTTAGCTTCCTTCCCTGAAGTGTATGAACAAGTAGCCACCATTAATGGAATGTCTAAAGGTTATGCAATGACAGGTTGGAGAATTGGGTATTCCGCATGTCCTGAATGGTTAGCCAAAGCTTGTGAAAAAATCCAAGGACAAATGACAAGTGGAGCAAATACTATTGCACAAAGAGCTGCAATTGTAGCTTTAAAAACCAATCCGTCAGAATACCATTATATGATTGAAGCTTTCCAAAAAAGAAGAGATTTAGTCTATAATCTTATGAAGGAAATTCCTGGTTTTAAGGTTGTATTGCCAACATCTGCATTTTATTTCTTCCCAGACATCTCATTTTATATAGGAAAAACTTTATTGGGAACAGAAATAAATAACGCTGATGATTTTGCGATGTTTCTTTTAGAAAACGCTCATGTTGGATCCGTTGGTGGTGTTTCTTTTGGAAGTCCAGAATGTGTGAGATTCTCTTATGCTACTTCAGAAAAGGATTTAATTGAAGCCATGAGAAGAATTAAAGAATTAATGGAAAAAGTAAATTCTTAAACAAGAAGAATTTGCTATTAATAAAGCGCTAACAAGAATTAAAGCTTTTAGTTTTTCTATTAAATTAAAAATGAGTTATAGATTTTATTTATCGAAAATAATTTGATTGATAGATAAAACTATGTAAATTTGCACTATAAAAATTATAAAAAAAATTAATTATGTCATTAGTAGGAAAAAAATTCCCAAACATTACAATTGATGCAATGTCTGAAATGGGTGATGATCTTAGAATCAACATCCTTGATGAAGCAGTAAACAACCAACAAAAAGTTCTTTTATTTTGGTATCCAAAAGACTTCACTTTTGTTTGCCCTACAGAACTTCACGCTTTCCAAGAAGCTTTAGGAGAATTCCAAAAAAGAAACACTAAAGTAATTGGAGCTTCATGTGATACCAACGAAGTACATTTTGCTTGGTTAAACACACCAAAAGACAATGGTGGTATTGAAGGTGTTACTTACCCTATTTTAGCAGACACTCACAGACAATTGGCTAACCAATTAGGAATTGTAGATCAAGATTTTGAATATGATGAAGAAGGTAACGAATTCTTCTCTGGTTCAAATGTTACTTACAGAGCAACTTACCTAATTGACGAAACAGGAAAAATTTTCCACGAAGCTGTAAATGATATGCCTTTAGGAAGAAACGTAAAAGAATTCTTAAGACTAATTGACGCTTATACTCACGTTCAAAAACACGGAGAAGTTTGTCCTGCAAACTGGGAAGAAGGAAAAGATGCAATGAAAGCTGACAGAAACTCAACCGCTGATTATTTAGCTAAGCACTAATTAATAAAATAATGAAGGGGTTTGAGTTTTCAAGCCCCTTTTTTAACCTTAAAAAACTTAAACAAATGTTTACAGAACTTAAAGAAGACACTTTACAAAATATAATTAACGATAACGAAAAAGTGGTTGTACAATACGGAGCTACATGGTGTGGAAACTGCAGAATTATGAAGCCAAAATTCAAAAAATTAGCTTCTGAAAACGAAGACATTCCTTTCTTATATGTAGATGCAGAAAAACTTCCAGAGAGCAGAAAATTAGCGACAGTAGATAATTTACCAACTTTTGCTATTTTCAAAAATGGTGTATTGGTAAACCAAGTACAAACCAACCAAGCAGATAGTTTAATTAATCTTTTTAACGAATTATAATTATGAAATTACCTGTAATTAGACAGTTTTATCAAAATCAAAGTCCTGAAAACTTAGAAGCTACTTTAGAAGTTTTAGAAAGTTTTTCAGAATTCAGAGGTGTTTCCGAAGAAGATTTAAATGTAGTAGGAGAAATGATCACTAATATTTGTGGAGCTTTAGAAGTTCATGCGAATGTTGCCAACGGAATGACAGAAAAAGACGCTCTAAATTCTTTTGCTCAAAAAGTAATGGGAAGTATTGATAGATAAGTTTCCAATTTATGTGCAATAAGTAATGTAAAATATTTACTTAAAACTCTTATCAAATCAATAAACTTAGAAACTAAGCATAAAAAAAGCTATCCAAATTGGATAGCTTTAATTTTGTATCGGATAGAATTATTTTCTTAAACCTAATTCAGCGATAATTGCTCTATATCTTGCGATATCAATTCTTTTAAGGTAATCTAACAATCTTTTTCTTTTACCTACTAATTTCACCAAAGATTTTTCTGTTGCATAATCTTTGTGGTTACTTTTCAAGTGACCAGTTAAGTGGTTAATTCTGTAAGTAAATAGAGCAATTTGCCCTTCTGCAGATCCAGTGTTTTCTGCTTTTCCTCCGTGCTTAGCGAAGATTTCCGACTTTGTTTCTTTTGTTAAGTACATGCCAATATTATTTAATGATTATTATGTAACGAGGTGCAAAACTACAACTATTTACCGAATCTAACAAACTTTACAAAATCTATTTACAGAATTAATATAAAAATAAACAATAACATCCTAAACATTTAAAAAAATCACAAAAAAAGGACGTTAATTTCGGATCTCAAATTATCTTTGAGTTGCACACCAAAAAAACACGCTCTCGATGGTAAATCTAAACCATCTTGGTAGGGTTAAAGCGCCCTCTAAATCATTAATAAGTGATTAGAATAAAAACCGAAGCCATGAACTATGCAAAGAATACTATTTTACTTTACTCCAAAGTTTAGGACAGCATCCACAATTTAAACAGGTAAAGTTCCGCATCAAATCAAAAATCCTCTTATTAGACTCCACCACAACCAGTTTACTTGGACTGCCCATACGATTAGTGAACTATATAAAAGTAGATGGATGGTGGAGATATTCTTTAGAAACTTAAAACAACTTTTACATATAAAATCCTTTGCGGGAACCTCGGAAAACGCTGTAATGATACAAATATGGACGACGCTTATCATTATTTTAATACTTAAAGCCCTACGTGCACCATCAAAATTCAATTAGCATTTATCCAATTTAGTGGCTTTTATAAGGCTAAATCTTTTTGTGAAGATTGAATTACAAAAATGGCTTGATAATCCACTAATTGAAGTAGAAAAACCTCCCCAAAAATTAGAACAGGAGGTTCTGTTTTAAATTTATCGAAATACAACTTGTATCCTACTAAAGTGGGAGGATATTTTATGCCCTAAATTTATTGAAGACGTTATTGGTTTTGAATTAAAAATAAAATACAGAATGTGCTAGTATTCAATGAGAAATAGTGATTCGAAAAAAGAACTAATTTTTATATTGGCAATCCGTCTTCATAATAAAGGGTATTATTTTTTTAGACTGTGTTTTTGTTTATTCAATAAGTATCATTATCATTAATCTTTTTTAAATGTAAAACCTCCCAAAAAAGAGAGTTTTTTTTGAATAACAAAGGCTGTCTCACTTTTGAGACAGCCTCTTTAATATTATATAATTTGAAATTATTTTTTGATGAATTTTTCAGTTCTTTTTCCATCTTTAGTCTCAATATTTATTAAATATGATCCTGAAGAAAGGTTTCTCACGTCTACTCTATTTCCATCAACTTTAGCTTGTACTTTTTTGCCACTCAAATCAAAAATTTCAATTTTCTCAATTTTCTCACCTTTAATATTCAAATAATCTGAGGTTGGATTTGGTGAAATTGATAAATTTGATTTTGTCGAAACTTCATTGGTTCCTAATGTTCCAGTAGTAGTAACTTTAAAATCATCCACCATAAACATATAGTTATCAGATGAAACGCACTGAATTCCAATTTTTATGCTTTGTCCTGCATAAGCATCCAACGAATATGTCTTTTGTTCCCATGTTCCGTAAGGTGCAGATAACGCAGTTGCACCAGAAATAATTGTAAAATTAGATGAACTCGTCGGGGCACCAGAACCAGTGTAAATACCTACTTTATATTTCTCTAAACCGTAACTACTAGACAAAGACTTCACCCAAAAAGTAAGACTGTTTCCAGTTGAGCCTAAAGTAATTGATGGGGAAATCAACCAATCTTCATTTGCTGTTGGACCTCCAGATGTTGAAGGTACAGAGGCCCATGCTGCTGCATATTTACTTCCAGTTTTAGGATCAAAATTTCTTAATTCAGCACCAGTTGAACTATTGGTAACCCCTGCAGCAGTTGGATTAAAGATTATATATGCTTGAGGAGTTCCTACATTAGTCCAATTTGGAGCAGGAGTTCCACCAACAGAATAAGTTGGTTGCAAATCCAAATCTAATGTTTGCCAATTTCCAAAACCTGTAATTAAAAAATTGGTATAAGTTTCGAAGCTATCTTCAAAAATTGTCGTTTGCGCATTAATAGCAACACTTGCCATTAAAACACTTGATAGTAGAATCTTTTTCATATTATTATTATTTTTCCCTAAAAATACAAAAATATATTAAAACACAAAATAAATATTACATTTCTAATAGAGAATTAACAAAAACACATACTTAAATTATGTTAATTTAAAATACAACTGAAAAAATTAATATTATCTATTTACCATTTAATTTCATAATTTTGCAACTTCCAAAACCTCTACAAACTATTCTTAATGAGTGAAGAAAAAGAAATGTCGTTTTTAGGACATATTGGTGAACTCCGTGGACATTTAATTAGATGTATACTTGCCATTATTGTAGGGGCAATTATTGTGGGTTTTAATATCAATTGGATTATGGACCATGTATTTTTTGGTCCTACTAGAAATGATTTTTTAACTTTTAGAGTAGTTAATCACTTTTCTAGGGAATATCTAGGTCATGATAGTTTTGTACTCCCAGATCACTTTGCTGTTCAACAGAAGAAACTTTTTCAACAGTTCAATGTAATGATGGCCGTTTCTGTTTTTGGCGGATTGGTATTGGCTTTTCCTTATATTATTTGGGAATTATGGAGATTTATTAGTCCAGCTCTTAAAAATGCTGAAAGAAAAAACTCTGTATTCATCCTTAATTTTATTTGGATGCTGTTTATGACTGGAGTTTTGGTGGGTTACTTTTTAATTTTACCATTTGCTATTAATTTCGGTCTCTTATTCAAAATTTCTGATTCTATTACGCAATTATTTGATCTTACCGACTATACAACCCTGTTCCTACAAGTAGTTCTCGGGATGGGATTAGTCTTTTTATTTCCAGTAATTGTTTACTTTTTAACAAGCATAGGCATTTTAACACCGCAATTCTTAAAAACATACAGAAGACACGCTATTGTTTTAATAATGGTAGTGGCAGCTATTATTACTCCTGCAGATGTTTTAAGTATGTTGGCAGCCGCTTTCCCGCTCGTTATTCTTTATGAATTTAGTATTGTAATGAGTTCAAAAATTCACAAAAGAATTTTAAAAGAACAAGCTACCTTATCTAAAACTACTGATATTGAAGTGAGAAAATAAATTGTTAAGATATAAGTTTTTTAAAAGTTTAGTTTTATTTTTGAGTATAAAATTAGGCAATGAAAAAACTTACGCTTACTCTTTTTATTGTTGCAAATGCTATAATCAATGCACAAACATTTACTAAACAAGACACTTTAAAAGGTTCCAATACTGCATTTCGAAACTTTTGGGATGTCAAAAAATATCAGCTTTCTGTAGAGCCAAGTTTCGAAACTCAATCTTTACAGGGAAATAATAAGATTTCTTTTGAAATAACCAAAGAGGTTACAAATCCTACTTTCCAGATAGATTTGCAGCAACCCATGAAAGTTGAAAAACTAAATGCCAATTTTCCGTTTGTTAAAGATTTTCAAAGAGAGGGTGATTTCATTTTTATTCAATCTAAAAGAAAATTCAAGAAAGGAGAACGTCTTAGTATCAACATTCAATTTTCTGGAAATCCCATCATTGCAGAGCGAGCTCCATGGGACGGAGGTTGGGTTTTCGCAAAAGACATTAATAACAATCCTTGGATAAGTGTTGCCCAGGAAGGCAACGGAGCTTCTTTATGGCTTCCTATAAAAGATATTTGGAGCGATGAACCAGATGAAGGTATCACCATGGAAATTATTACTCCCAAAAATTTAGTAGGTGTTGGAAATGGAAGATTAATTTCTCAAAAATCTTCTGGAAATAAAAACTCATTTACATGGGAAGTTAAAAATCCTATTAATAATTATTCTATTGTTCCAACAATTGGAAAATTGGTTAATTTCAAAGATACCTATGAAGGTGAAAAAGGAAAACTCGATTTAGATTATTGGGTTCTTGAAAACAATTTAGAGAAAGCTAAAAAGCAATTTCAGCAAGTAAAACCTATGTTGAAAGCCTTTGAATATTGGTTTGGTCCATATCCTTTTTATGAAGACTCTTATAAAATTGTGGAAACCCCATATTTAGGAATGGAACATCAAAGCAATATTGCCTATGGAAATCAGTACATCAACGGTTATTTGGGACATGATTTATCTGGAACAGGTGTTGGTTTACATTGGGATTACATTATTGTTCATGAAAGTGGACACGAATGGTTTGCAAACAATATCACCGCTAAAGATCAAGCGGATATGTGGATTCATGAAGCTTTTACTACCTATTCGGAGACGCTTTTCGTAGAAAATTATATAGATAAAAACTCAGCTGAAAGATACATTCAAGGGGAAAGAATGAATTCTGAAAATGACAAACCAATTATCGGAAAATATGGTGTTAGAAATGAAGGAAGCAGCGATATGTATTACAAAGGCGCTGGAATGATACACACCATTCGACAAGTAATTAATGATGATAAAAAATTCCGTGAAATTTTAAGAGGAATGAACAAAGATTTCTATCATCAAACGGTAACAACGGAACAAATTGAAGACTATATTTCTAAAAAATCTGGAAAAGATTTATCAACTATTTTTAATCAATATTTAAGAACCATAAAAATTCCCACTTTAGAATATTCTCAAAATGGTAAAAATTTAAAGTTCAGATATACCCATATCGTTGACAATTTAAAATTACCTATTCGCATTAGCAATCAAAGCATTCTTCCCAATAAAAACTGGCAAACATTAGAACTTCCGAGCGCTGAACCTATTATTTGGGATGCTAATTATTATATAAACTTTGTAAAAGTTGACTAAAACAGTCCATAAATTAATATATTTGAATAAAGATAAAACCCATGGCTTATATAGATTATTATAAAATTTTAGGGGTTAATAAAACAGCTTCTCAGGACGATATAAAAAAAGCTTACCGAAAATTAGCTCGAAAACTCCATCCTGACTTAAATCCGAATGATAAAGAAGCTGAGAAAAGATTTAAAGAGCTGAATGAAGCCAATGAAGTACTAAGCAATCCGGAAAACCGTGCAAAATATGATAAATACGGTGAACATTGGAAACATGGTGAAGAATATGAAAAAGCTCAACAGCAACAAAAAAACTATCAACAAAGTAGAAATCAAAGTGGTGGTTTCGGAGGTTTTTCGGGTGCTGATTTTGGCGATGGAGAAGATTATTCAGATTTTTTCCAATCCATGTTTGGAGGGGGTGGTTTTGGAAGAAATTCCCGTGGAAATGCCTCTGGTAAATTTAAAGGAAAAGATATACAGGCAGAACTCAATTTAAACTTGAGGGATGCCGCAAAAACCCATCAACAAACCTTTGATATTAATGGGAATAAAGTAAGAATTACCATTCCCGCAGGAGTTTATGATGGTCAACAAATAAAATTAAAAGGTCATGGAACTCCAGGATTAAATGGCGGACCTAATGGGGATTTGTACATCACATTCAATATAGCTCCTGATCATCATTTTGAAAGAAATGGTGATGATTTAAAAACCAAAGTGGATTTAGATTTATACACCGCAGTTTTAGGAGGTGATGTTAAAGTTGAAACTTTAGATGGAAGTGTTAACTTAAAAGTAAAACCCGAAACGCAAAACGGCACTACCGTTCGTTTGAAAGGAAAAGGTTTTCCTAAGTATAGAAAAGAAGGTGAATTTGGAGATTTGTTTGTAACCTACAATATTAAAATTCCAACCAAGCTTACCGAAAAGCAAAGAGAACTTTTTGAACAACTAAAAAAATCATAACATCATGAGTGAAAGAATTTCCCGAGAAGAGCTTGTAAGAATATACAATATAGAAATTACTTTTTTTGATGAATTGGTAGATTATGGTTTATTGAATGTAGAAACCGAAAACAGTGTAAAGTATCTTCTGTACGATGATTTATCAGATTTTGAGAGGTTTACCAATTGGCATTATGATTTAGATATTAATCTTCCTGGTTTGGAAGCCATTCATAATATGCTTCAAAAAATGAAAGAATTACAAAATAGAAATCGTGACTTGTTATCAAAACTCAATGCTTTAAATTCAAATGAAGAAATTAATTAAAATCTTAATAGTAAAAGATGGACAACAGAATTAACATTCAAAATACCGAGCCAGAAGCTTATAAAGCAATGTTTGGATTAGAAAAATACCTTTCTACAACATCAGTTAATACCATATTAAAGGAATTGATAAAAATTAGGGCTTCACAAATTAATGGTTGCGCTTATTGTATTGATATGCATACGGAAGAAGCTCTTAAAAAGGGGGAAACCCAAAGAAGAATTTTCGCTATTAGCGCTTGGTGGGAATCTCCACTTTTTGATGAGGTTGAAAAAATAGTTTTAAAAATGACTGAAGAAATCACTTTAATTGCAAAAAACGGACTCAGCAGCGAAACTTATGAGAAAGCGAAGAAACATTTTTCAGAAAACGAAATTGCCCAAATTATAATGCAAATAGTTACCATTAACGCTTGGAATAGGATTGCAGTTTCCACGCATATGTTTCATGAGAAATAAATAGATTAAAAAAGTTCTCCTAGAAAATAAAAAAAGTTTGGGCAAAGATCTCTGATTTTTGCCCAAACTTTTTTTATGAGTGATTAAAATTTCCAGTAAACAATTCCAATAGTCAATAGAAGAAGAATGGTATAAATAATGGTTTGTGCTTTTTGTTTCTTAAAAGAAGAAATCATTATTAAACCTAAAATTCCAAGAGATAAAGCTCCAATTTTCATTTCCTTTTCGTCTACAAACACCGAGACTACAATCATCATAAGCGCTATTAAACGAATTACTCCTTCCCTTTTTAATACCAATTCTTTCATACTAACTTTAATTTTAACAAAAATACACAGAAATAATGATGTTAACTCTTCTTCTTAATAAAATAATAAACAGGAAGTCCAATTAAAATAAGAATAAAACCTGGCCATGTGTAAAGAGGTTTGTAAATAACCAATAAAACACAAAATAAAATACCGATTACTAAATAAATTATAGGAGTGATAGGATACAACCACGTTTTATAAGGTCTTTCCAGTTGAGGTTGTTTTATTCTCAACCAAATAACTCCAAAAACAGTAATCATATAAAAGAGAACAATAATAAAAGAAATCATATCTAATAAATCTCCATACTGACCACTTAAACATAAAACAGAAGCCCAAATTCCTTGCATCCAAAGAGACTTTTCGGGAACTCCATTTTTATTTTCATTTTGAGCCGTTTTAAAAAACAAACCATCTTTTGCCATTGTTTGGAACACTCTTGCACCAGACAAAATAAGTCCATTATTACAACCGAAAGTAGAAACCATCACCAAAACAGCAATGATAATAGTCCCAATTCCATCTCCAAAAATCTTTTGAGAAGCCGCCACTGCTACTCTATCATTAGTTGCAAAAGCTATATCTTCCCTATTTAAAGTATTGAGATAAACAATATTCACCAAGAAATAAAGCACCATTACAGAAATTGTTCCAATTACAAGAGCTTTTACAATATTTTTTTTAGGATTTTCTATTTCTCCAGAGATGAAAGTTACATTTTCCCAAGCTACAGAACTAAATACAGAACCCACCATTGCAGCGGCAATTCCACCCATTAAGGTAATTCCCCCTATTTCTTTCCAATTGGTGTTTTTAAAATTTTGAAAAGCAGAAGTTCCATTTGTAAAATGAGTATCCCATTGAGAAACTGATACAAAAAACAAACCTGCAATAATTAACCCAAGAATAGCAATAACTTTAGAACTTGTAAAAATATTTTGAAGAATTTTACCCGATTGTACACCTTTAGTATTAATGAATGTGAGCAGTAAAATAATGAGTATTCCCACAATTTGTATCCAAGTTATCTTAAAACTTCCCATTTCAAATAAGGGTGCAGCATCATTAAGAGCTGGAATAAGATAAGCGGTATATTTTCCGAAAGCTACTGCCACCGCAGCAATAGTACCAGTTTGTATCACCGTAAAAAGTCCCCATCCGTATAAAAAACCCATCATTTTCCCAAAAACTTCAGTAATATAGGTATATTGTCCACCAGCTTTTGGGAACATAGAAGATAATTCACCATAAGTAATAGCGGCGGCTACCGTCATTACCAAAGTAATTCCCCAAACCACAAGAAGCCAAAATCCAGAACCTAAATTCCTCATCATATCTGAGGAAACAATAAAAATTCCGCTTCCTATCATCGATCCCATTACAATCATTATGGCATCTATTAGTTTGAGTTTAGTTTTCATGAATTATTTTTATGTCATCAAATATATAGATTTAGGCGATACTCTTAATCATTTGGTTAAAAAATTATAATATTGCTTAAAATCATAGATTTGATATGAAATTATCATTAATTTTGGAAAAAATTTAAAACATGAAATTAAAAGCAATTTTATTTTTGACAGCAATAGGATTTTCCACTGTTGCATTTGCACAAGAAACTAAAAAAGCAGGTCCTCCAGCTGGTAATGCTTTAGTAGGAGATGTTTATGGTGGTGGAATTTCTAGCAAGGCTGAGAAAAAAGCTGTTTCTACTTCGCAAGTAATTAAGCAACTTAATAAAGATAAAGAACTGAAAGATATCGCTGTAAAAGGAAAAGTGATAGATGTTTGTGATAAAAAAGGTTGTTGGTTTACTGTAGAAACTGAAGATAAAAGCAGATTTTTCGTAAAAATGCAAGATTATGCTTTCTTTGTACCAACTGCTCTTGAAGGAAAAGAAGTGGTTCTAGAGGGTACAGCTAAACTAAAAGAAGTTTCAGTGGATGAATTAAAACATTATGCTGAAGATGCTAAAAAACCTCAAGCGGAAATTGATGCTATTACAAAACCTGGTATGGAAACAAGATTTGTAGCTACAGGGATTAAAGTAGTAAAATAATAAAGAATCATCTTTGGAAAAAGAGCCGCGGCAACTTTGTTGCCGCGGCTCTTTTTTTATTTATTTTTTAGATAGCTTAAAATAAAATCCACCCCAATGATATTCAATATTCATTGAAAGGTTTTTAAGCTAATTTTTCAGAAAGGAGTCTTCTTTTCAAAATGCATCTCGAAGACCTATTTACAAAAATAAAACTGAGATAATGAAGAATCATTTTTGTATCAGTTGTTATTCTCAATTGATAGTTTTGAAAACAATATTCATTCAGTTTCCACAAAAAGAAAGAGTCAATATTTAACCTGATATGATGATACTCATAAGTGAAGTTAAATATTGACTCTTGTATTTTAAAGTCTAATTTTTATTTTTTAGACAATGCTCTAAATTTAAAATAAGAAACTAATGCTAAAATAACCATCGTGGAGAATCCTATATATACCCAAGCTGGAACAGGAACTGGATCACCAGCAGCATAAGAGTGCAATCCGCTTAAATAATAATTCACCCCAAAATAAGTCATAACCATAGAACAGAAAGCAAACATGGTTGCTACATGGAACGCCCATCTGCTTCTTAAACCAGGAACTAATCTCATGTGTAATACAAATGCATATACCATAATTGAGATGAACGCCCAAGTTTCTTTTGGATCCCAGCTCCAATATCTACCCCAAGATTCATTGGCCCAAATTCCACCTAAGAAGTTTCCTACAGTAAGTGCAAATAACCCAATAGTTAAAGACATTTCAGAAACAATAGCTAATTCTTTTAATGTAGTATCGTGATGCTTTTTATAAAGAGGTTTATTTGAAATAATAAAGAAGATTAAGGAGATAACCGCAATAATCATGGAGAGTGCAAAGAAACCATAACTTGATACAATAATGGCAACGTGTATAATTAACCAATAAGATTTAAGAACTGGTACAAGAGGTGTAATTTGCGGGTTCAAAGCTGAACCACCATGAGCAAATCCCATCATAATAACAGCCACCATAAATCCTGCTGCTGGAATAAGTGCATTTGAGTTTCTATACAATACTAAACCTGCCGTAATTCCTACCCAAGAGATGAAAATAATAGCTTCGTACCCATTACTCCAAGGAGCGTGACCCGATAAATACCATCTTGCAATTAGTCCTAAGAAATGACAAATATATCCTATAACACCAATTCCAATAAGAGTTTTAATAACAACACTTAAAATTCTACTTGGTTTAAACAATTCTACGAATCCTAAAATAAGAAGTAAACCTCCAATTAAAGTATAGAAAATTAAAAGTTTAAAGTTCAGGTTTACTTTATTGGAGAAAATCTCTAAATCTACCTTAGTTTCAGAAGGAACTACACTTTTCCCCCATTTTTGTTGGTAGTTAGATAAATTTTTAAGTTCTGCATCAGCTTTAGACCAGTTCCCTGTTTGCTTAGCTTCTAAAACACTGTAAAAATAAGGTCCCATTACTTTCTGAGAATTTTCATCAGGCTGTAAATTTTGGTCCAACCATGAATTCCATGTGTGATTAGGATCATTAGGAACAGGAACAATTCTTAAAAATTGACCGCTAAAAAATTCATTAAAAGCTTGAACTCTATCATTTAAATCAATAACCGCTAAATCGTACTTACTTTGTTCGGCTGGTTTTTTAGCAAAGGCAATATTAAAATCGTTTTCTAGAATATAATGCATTGCTCCGGTTCTTTTATCTATAGGGAATAGATTAATTAAAGAAGTATAACCATCTGCATTAGCATTTACCTTTTTCTTAAGCAAATCTCCACCTTCGCTCACTTTTATAAGAGGAACCATCGTCCAAGATTCTGGATCTGTATTTACAGATAAAAACCATTGATTAGCTGTTAAAAACTTCCCTTCAGAACCCTTAAATTTATCACTTTTGTATAATTTCCTTAGAACATCTAAAGCTTGAGTGTTAATAGGAACAATTCTACCTTCATAGTTTTGCACCAATAATCTTGCAAACTTATCAGCGTGTTCTACGGTAATTTTATTTCTTCCAATAATGTCATCCGCAGAAATCACTGTCATTGTAGACATTGCTCTTGCAGAAGAATTTTGTTCAGATTTTTCTACTTGAGTTGTTGGTTTTGAAGTGTCAACAACACTAGTTTCTTGGTTGTGACTGTGGGCTCCTTTTCCTGTACCATCCGTTCCATGCATGTCAATTTCTTGAGCATTTAAGCCTAAAGACAATAATAATGCAATAATAGTTGTCATTCTCTTTTTGTTGACATCTTTTAATAATTTATTAAGCTTCCAGAAGTGAGAACCTTTCCAAAAGAAAGTAACAAACATCCCTCCGAAAAGTAAAGCATAACCAATATAAGAGATTAAAGTTCCCCACCAGTCGTGGTTTACCGAAAGTACAGTTCCCATTCTATCAGGATCAAAACTCGCTTGGAAAAATCTGTAACCTTTATGGTTCAAAACGTGGTTCATATATATTTTATAAGGAGTTTCTTTACCTTCATCAATAACCTTTACATGACTCTCATAAGCACTTGGAGAAGAACTTCCTGGGTAAGTTTCCATTACGAAATCATCTAATTTTAAAGAGAAAGGTGTAGTATAAACTTTAGGACCAAAACCTAACATTACATTCATACCATCAATGGTAATTTGTTTGTAGGCGTTAGGATTATTTTTTTCTACAGAAAGTTCTACTATTTGATTGGTTTTAGGACCTTGAACTTCCACTTTTAACATGTCTGGAACTTCTTTGTCTTTATTTTTATCGCCTTCAAAAGCTTTTAAGTCGCCTTTTTTCATTCCTTCAGGAACTACTAATTTCAATTCGTTGATAGAATATAAACTTCTTAACACCAAAGGTTGAAATTCATCTTTCTTAGTTGCTCCTGTTGCTTGTGTTGCCATCGTCATAAAACTAGCATCAACAGGAGTTTTAATCATAATTTCTCCACCTTCTTTCTTAAACTCTACAGCACCATCAATATTTCTGTTGAAGGTTACTAAAGTTCCGTTGATAGATTTGGCTTCACCAGATTTTAAGTAAATATTCTGTCTTCCGTTTTCAGCTGTAGATACCAAATGCAGATATTCTGCACCTTTAGCATTAGGAACTAAAGAGTCTTTTTTTCTTTGAACAAATTCCTTGGTTACAACTTTTACTTTTTTACCATGGTAATCATAAGTAGCTTTAAAATCTTTATGCAATGGCGACATTAAATAAGGAATATCCTGATAATTCAAAATATCTCCTTTCTCTTCAATCTGAATTTTAAAGAATTGTTTGTCTGTAATAATTTCGTTGGAGGATTCTCCTTCACGGATATGCATGATCCCTTCAAAACTAATATATCGGGTGATTGCACCTCCAATAAATATTAAAATAAATGCCAAGTGGAAAACCAAAACAGGCCATTTTTCTCTTCTCCAAAGACGATATCTACCAATATTACCAATGAAATTGATAATTAATAAAAACATAATAAACTCAAACCATTTGGCTTCATAAATTAATGCTTTTGCAGTAGGTGTTCCATAATCATTTTCTAAAAACGTTGCATACGCCATTGCTATTGCAAAAATCAATAACAATACAGCCATCGTCCTTGTTGATATAAGAATATTCTGTATTTTCCTCATAATTTTTTAGTTGACATGCAAAAATAAGGATGATAATTCAAAAGTAAGGCAAAAAAAACTGTTTTTTATCATCTTTATTTTTATCAAGAATTAATATAAATGACTAAAACATTGGTAGTTATTATTAAAAAATAGATAAAAACCAACCTAGTTTTTAAAGATTATTATTTATTTTTATTATTATTTAACTATAATATGATAGAAATATCCTATAATCAACCATTATAATATAAAGACTTCAACAAAAAAAATCCATTAAGTTTATAAAAATAAACTTTTGAAGAGCATTAAGTTTTATCATCAAAAACATTAAATTTGCCCAGATTAAATTATGGACAAGAAAACACAAACAAAAACTCAGGAAATCCCTGATAACAGCAAAATTTTATCAAAACCTAGAATATTTTTTGGTTTAACATTTTTATTATTTTCCGTAGTACTTTGCTTATCTTTTATTTCATATTTAATGAATTGGAAAGCAGACCAAAGTCAGGAAGGTACCATGATGGATAAAGCCATTAAATCCTCTAATATTTTTGGAAAAGTGGGCGATTGGCTCGGTAATATTTTTATTTTCAAAAGTATTGGAGTTACTGCATTTATCGTAGCTTTTTTATTCTTTGTTTTCGGAACAATTATTCTTAAGAAAAAAATCTTCAAACCTTGGAAAACCGTTGGTCATTCCTTATTCTTTATTTGTTGGCTTCCTATTTTTTTAGGAGCAGTTACCAAAGGACAAGGCGTTTTAAGCGGTGTTTACGGTTACCAAATTATGGATTTTTTAAATGCCATTATTGGTACTGTTGGTTTATGGTTGGTGTTGTTTTCTAGTATTGCTTTATATTTTATTCTTGAATTCAACCTTCGTCCAAGTGCTATTAAGAAAAAAATAAATGATATTAATGAAAATACTGTTGGAAAAGTAAAATCTCTACTTCCAAATTCAGAAAAGGAATTTGAAGCGGATGAAGAATTAGAAGAAATGCTTGAGGACAACACCAAAACTGAAGAAAAAGAAATTGGAAAACCTCTTAATGTAAAAGTTACAGAAAATTTCAAATCTCAAGAAGAACCCGTTTCTGTTCCAAAAGGTTTCCCAGAAGTTGCAATTCAAACTCCTGCAAGCTCAGAAGTGAATACCATTGTTACTCCAAACCAAACTTCTTATGAGGAGAAAGTAGAGAACACGCCAATCAACCTTGATGTTGAAACTAAATTTACAGCTCCTACAAATTCAGTAAAAAAAGAAACACCTTCTTCTGAAGATATTAAATTCAATGTGGAAGTGGCAACTGAAGTGGAAGTATTGGATGATATTGATAAAAAATCTCAAGAGTTAGTAGAAAAACATGGTCTTTACGATCATAAATTAGATTTAGCAAATTTCCAAATGCCTTCTATTAATTTATTAAGAGATTATGGTAACGAAGAAATCTCTATTAACAAAGAAGAATTAGAAGAAAATAAAAATAAAATTGTTGGTTTATTAAAGAATTTCAATGTTGGAATTTCTGAAATTAAAGCAACCATTGGACCAACAGTTACTTTATACGAAATTGTTCCAGAAGCGGGAATTCGTGTTGCAGCTATTAAAAAACTTCAAGATGATATCGCATTGAATCTTTCTGCATTAGGAATTAGAATTATTGCTCCAATGCCAGGAAAAGGAACCATTGGAATTGAAGTTCCAAGAAAAAACCCAACCATGGTTTCTATGCGTTCGGTAATTGCTTCTCAAAAATTTCAAAATACAGATATGGATTTGCCAGTGGTCTTCGGTAAAACCATTTCCAATGAAGTTTTCATGGCGGATTTAGCAAAAATGCCTCACCTTTTAATGGCAGGAGCAACCGGACAAGGAAAATCTGTGGGTATTAATGCTATCTTAACTTCCCTACTTTACAAAAAACATCCTAGCGAATTGAAATTTGTAATGGTGGATCCTAAAAAGGTAGAGCTTTCTTTATACTCAAAAATTGAAAGACATTATTTAGCAAAACTTCCAGATACTGACGAAGCTATTATTACAGACACTCACAAAGTAATTAACACGCTTAATTCACTTTGTATCGAGATGGATACTCGTTACGATTTATTGAAAAATGCTTTCTGTAAAAATCTTAAAGAGTACAATAAAAAATTCAGTGAGAGAAAACTAAATCCAGAAAACGGGCACCGTTTTTTACCATATATCGTTTTAGTGGTGGACGAGTTTGCTGATTTAATTATGACTGCAGGTAAAGAAGTGGAATTACCAATCGCCAGATTAGCACAGTTAGCTAGAGCGGTAGGAATTCACTTAATTGTAGCCACACAAAGACCATCTGTAAACGTAATTACTGGGATGATTAAAGCTAACTTCCCTGCAAGAGCCGCCTTTAGAGTAATTTCTTCTGTAGATTCAAGAACTATTTTAGATTCTCCAGGTGCAGATCAATTAATTGGTAAAGGAGATATGCTGTATTTCAATGGTAACGAAATTCTAAGACTTCAGTGTGCATTTGTAGATACTCCAGAGGTGGAAAAAATTGCCGAATTTATTGGTGAACAAAAAGGTTATCCTTCTGCATTTATGCTTCCTGAATATTCTTCCGAAGAAACAACAAGCACAGCAGGAACTTTTGATCCAAACGAGAAAGATGCCCTATTTGAAGACGCTGCAAGAATAGTAGTGGGAACTCAACAAGGTTCAACTTCAATGTTGCAAAGACAATTGAAATTGGGATACAACAGAGCAGGAAGAATTATGGATCAACTAGAAGCCAGTGGCGTTGTGGGAGCTTTTAATGGCGCTAAAGCCAGAGAAGTTCTTATTAGCGATCTCAACTCTTTGGAACATTTTTTGGAAGAACTTAAGAAATAGGCGTTAGTTGACAATTATAGGTTTATATTCATTGATAGCAAATAGATCATTTTTAACTTAATGTCCAAAAAATAATCATAAAAAAGAGAACAAATTTTATAATAAAATGAAAACATTATTTACGAAAATCCTTGCGGGAAGTTTATTGGTTGGAGCTGTAGGTTTTTCTTATGCTCAAAAAATTGATGCAAAAGCTAAAAAAATATTAGACGAAATTACAGCTAACTATAATTCTAAAGATAATTCTTATTTCAAATTTTCTTTCGGCACAGGAACTAACGGACAAGTTACCAAAACAGAACCAGGTATTTTTTATTCTGCAGGAACAAAATACAGATTAAAAATTATGGAAACTGAGCAAATTTTTGATGGTAATAAAATTTACAATATCAATCAGGAAGATATGGAAGTTACAGTAGCTAAACCCAATTCTTCTGATGCTATGTTCTCCCCTATTAATTATCTTACGACTTATAGAAAAGACTATAACGTAACTTATAATGGTAAAAAAACGGTAAACGGAGTGAATACTGATTTCATAAAATTAACCCCTGTAAAAAATAATGGCTTAAAACATGTTTACCTTTTTGTAGATTCAGCAAAAAAACAAATGGTAAAATTGGAGCAATTTGGAACGAATAAAGATGTAGCTGTAATTGCCATTAAAGAATATAAAGAAAATCAAAATTTAGATCCTAAAATGTTTAGTTTTAGCAAGTCTGATTATAAAGATTTTTTAATTACTGAACTTTAATTCATAAAATTATTTAAAAATAAAAAGCCGCAAACTAATCTTTGTGGCTTTTTGCTTATTTTTGGGGCATGTTTAAAATATTAGACCGATATATTATAAAAACCTTTTTCGGACCGTTTTTGTTTATATTCAGTGTGTTGTTTTTCATCTTTATTGTGAACATCATTTGGATTCAACTTGGACAGTTTATGGGAAAAGGATTAAGCTATTGGCAAATCCTTAAGCTCCTTTTCTATTACGGTGTTACCGTTATTAGTATGGTAATGCCACTTACCATTTTATTAGCAAGTATAATGACTTTCGGAGAATTTGGTGAGCGATATGAATTAGCCGCCATGAAAGCCTCTGGAATCTCTCTAACAAGAGTAATGATGCCTCTTTTTGTGGTGAGTTGTTTTTTGGCTTTTATATTGTTTCTTTTTTCCAATAATATTATTCCCGATTTTCAAAAAAAAGGGAAAAATATGCTCTTTAATATTGCTAGAACAAAACCTGCACTCAACTTTACACCAGGACAATTTATAGATCAAATTCCTGGATACTTGGTGAAGTTTGACAAAATACATGGTGAGAACGGCGAAAATATTGAAGGTGTTTTTATTAGAAGAAAAGCCAGCGTTTACGAAAATCAACAGACCATTGTTGCTAAAAGTGGGAAATTTGTCCCTGCAGCCAATAAAAATTATATAAAACTTCTTTTGTTTAATGGTTATGTAAATGAAGATACTTATGCATCAAAAGGAGCTGAAGCAAGACTTAAACAACCCGATCAGGCCATTAAGTTTGATACTTTGGTTTCTCATTTTGACGTGAGTGAACTCATTAATAAAGCCATAGAAAAAGAACAAATTACGGATGATTATCGTTTTCAAACTTATGGACAATTAGTAAAAACCATTGATGAGACCAAAAAAGTAAACAGCAAAACATTTGACAATCTAAATGTAGAAATGCTATACCAAGCTGTTTCAGCTCCTCTTGCAGCTACTTATAAAAATAGACCTAAACTAGAAGTTAAACAACAAGTAAAATTGGATACCATTAAAAACAATCAGAAAAAAATGGATGTTTATTTTACGGCTTATCAAAAACTTAATAATCTATCTACGAACATAGAGTCCAGAAATAATGAACTTACTCCAACGGTAAAATACATGAATATGATGGTAATTTATCAACAAAGAATCATCTCTTATTCATTCACATGTATTATTTTCTTTTTAATTGGAGCGAGTTTGGGATCTATTATTAGAAAAGGAGGAATGGGAGTTCCTGTAATTGTAGCCATCGTTATTTTTATTATTTTCTATGTTTTAAACTTGTCCATTGAAAACATTTCGTGGAAAGGAAAACTCAACCCTTATTGGGCGGCATGGATTCCCAATATAGTGTTGCTTCCTTTTGGGTTATGGATGGCGTATAGCGCACTTACAGATTCTCAATTATTTGATGTTGAAAAATACAAAACATTCTTCAAACCTATTATTAGTAAGTTTTCTAAAAACAAAGAACATAAAAGATATCAATAAAGATTTTGAATCTTTACTGCATCATAAAAAAAATGCGTCTCATAACATAGTTGATTAGGATTCTTTTTATTTTGAACTTAAGAACAATAAAGTTTTTAAAACATTCTTAAAAGATAATTTCTTCAATTTGCATTATCAACCCCAACCCAATGCACAGCTTATAATTTAGGATTGTTACATCTTTGGAAATTGGTCATAAACCATCCTGACCAAAAACATTTCGCTTGTGTACATCGTACTCCAAAAGAAAATGACGGAGAGTGGAGATGAATGTTGATTTGCTCAATTATTTTACAATTTTAGTCTTTTTGTTATCACATTTATTTTTCAATACCCAATTCTTCGTCACACTCCAACCTACTGATTGTGATAGGATGTGCTGTAGGAGTCGGATCAATATGTATCGCATTGCAAGTTTTCAACCCACTTCGCTCCGTTCTGAATAACAAACGTATTATTATTACAAACAATATATAATAGAAGTTATCTCAAAATTCTAAAATCACAAGATTTTGTCATTTAGACGGCAGGATAAATCCATAATAATCAATTGTTTATATTTAATTTCATCGAACCTTCGGTTTCTCATTTCTATTTCAACAAGCTCAATATTTATTCGAAATGACACTTTTGAGACAACCACATTTTATTTCCTAAATAATTTCACCATTTCATTTAAAAGCATCGGAATTAAACCTAAACCTAAAATCCAAAGCCATCCTTCACCATGCAACGGCTGCAAATGAAAAGCTTCTGCCAAGAAAGGAATATACAAAACAATCGTCTGCATTAGGAATCCCACTACCACAGCGCCTATTAAATATTTATTTCTTAACAAACCACCATTCAAAATGGTGTGGTGAATGCTGTTGTAAGACAAAGACATGAAAAGCTGACAAGAAACTAAAGTCATAAAAGCCAGTGTTCGTGCATATTCAAGAACATTTTGGGGAACATTAGAATCAAAAGGAGAATAACCGTGTTGGTTGTAGCCATGCCAAAATCCAAAAATAGTCACCAAACCAATCAATACTCCAGCGATTAAAATTTTGGCGGCACCGCCGTTAGCAAAGAAACCTTCGGATAGCTTTCTAGGTTGCTCTTTCATCACATCTGTACTTCCCGAATCTAAACCTAATGCCAAAGCCGGCAACGAATCGGTGATTAAATTAATCCACAACAATTGGGTTGCAATTAATGGCATCGGCATTCCCGCAACCACCGCAATAAGCATGGTAATTACTTCGCCCAAATTACTGGAAAGTAAAAATAGAACCGATTTTTTAATATTGTTAAAGATAATTCGGCCTTGCTCAATCGCATTAACAATGGTACTGAAATTATCATCCGCCAAAATCATATCCGAAGCCGATTTTGCCACATCTGTACCTGTAATTCCCATCGCAACGCCAATATCGGCAGCGTTCAGAGATGGCGCATCGTTCACGCCATCACCCGTCATCGACACAATATTTCCTTTGGACTGAAAAGCTTTTACAATATTCACTTTATCTTCAGGGGAAACCCTTGCAAAAACCCGACATTCCGTTACCGTATCGTTGTATTTTTCTGACGCAATCATTCGAAGATCCACACCAGAAATAGCTTGTTTGTTATCTGTTGCAATGCCCAATTCTTTGGCAATAGCCATGGCTGTATTTTTGTGATCGCCCGTAATCATCACGGTCATAATCCCGGCTTGTTTTGCTTCGTTAATGGCGTCTTTTACTTCTAATCTTGGCGGATCCATCATCCCAACCACACCAACTAAAATAAGATCGTTTTCGTATTGTGTTTTCGGAATATCCGAATTTTCCCGTTTGTACGCCAGAGCCAAAGTTCGTAACGCATGGTCCGACATTTTTTCTGAAGCTTCCTGTATCAGCATTCTGTGAACATCGGTCAGTGGGATTACTTCATCGTTTTCCAACACATATTTAGAACGTAATAAAATAGAATCTAAGGCGCCTTTAACATAAATTTCTCGAGTTTCATCAGCTAAAAGATGACATGTGGACATCATTTTTCGTTCGGAATCGAAAGGCAACTCACCAATTCTGGGACAAGAATCCGTAAGTTTTTGACGGTTTAATTTTAAATCATCTGCAAACATCAATAAAGCAATTTCCGTAGGATCACCCGTTGCCACATCATCTTCCAAAGTGGCATCTGAAGCCAGAAACATACCTTTCGCTAAGCATTGGGAAGCACTCGTTTTAATAGTAGAAAAATCATCAATTAAAGCATCAGAAAAAGTATAAAATTGCGTAACGGTCATTTTATTTTGGGTAAGCGTTCCTGTTTTATCCGAACAAATAACACTTACCGAACCCAAAGTTTCTACAGCTGGTAATTTTTTGACAATTGAATTTTGACGCGCCAGTTTGGTAACGCCCACCGAAAGGACGATGGCCACAATGGCGGCTAAACCTTCCGGAATAGAAGCCACAGCCAAAGAAACCGATGTCATGAAAAGTTCGAAAACCTCGCGCCCCTGAAAATATCCAATCCCAAACATAAGGGCACAAACACCAATAGCAATTTTACCCAAAGTTTTTCCGAGTTCGGCCAATTGAATTTCCAAAGGTGTTTTGCGGTCTTCCTCTTCAGAAATAATCGTGGCTATTTTACCGATTTCTGTAGAATTTCCCGTGCCTACAACCACGCCAACGCCTCTGCCATACGTCACCAATGTGGACATGAACGCCATATTGTGAAGATCGCCAATGCCAAGATCTGTTTTACTGGACAAAGCTTCGGCAGTTTTTGGACTGGCCACCGATTCTCCTGTAAGAGCAGATTCATCGATTTGAAGATGTGCGGCTTCGATGATTCTAATATCGGCAGGAACATTTCGTCCCGCTTCCAAAATAACCAAATCACCAGGAACCAAATCTGAGGTGTTGATCTCCAAAGTTTGTCCATTTCTTTTAACAATGGCGTGCGGATTGGAAAGTTGTTTGAGGGCTGCAATGGCGTTTCCAGCTTTCATTTCCTGATAAACACCCAAAACAGCATTCAGAATAACAACCACCAAAATAATGACGGCATCTACCCATTCTCCCAAAAATAAAGTGATCATCACTGCGCCCAACAAAACATAAATGAGGGCATCGTTCAATTGTTCCAAAAGCAATTTGAAAACAGATTTGGATTTTTCTTCAGTCAAGGTATTGAAGCCAAACTTTTTTTGGTTTTGCAATACTTGTTGATTGTTCAAGCCTTCGGTTTGCTGAACGTTAAACTGCTTTAGAATTTGCTTTTGGGATTGAGAATACATAGATTTCAGATCGATCATATTGTGATGACTTTTGCAGCTATAAATCTACAAGGATTACATAAGATAAAAAAATTCATTAAGGGAAAACAACGCCTCACCAAGTGATTTTCATAAAAAAGTTGTTTAGATAAAAATAAGTTACTATCTTTGTGTGTGAATACTAACTAACGTGAAAAAATACTTAGACAAGTATGCAGAATTTTACAGACAGACAAATTGAAATCATGGAAGCGGCAACAGCTCGGATTGATCAATATGGCATTCAAAACCTGACCATCAAAACGTTGTCTGCAGATATTGGTTTTTCTGAACCTGCATTGTATCGACATTTTAAAAGCAAGAATGCTATTTTGCTTGGTTTACTTCATTATTTTATTTTAGAAATGAAAAACCGAATTAGCAACATTGCCATCCCTCCCGATGCTGTAGCAGGAGATGAATTGAGAATTGTTTTCAAATCCCAACTTCAAACTTTCACTAATAAACCCGCCATTGTGAGTGTTATTTTTTCTGAAGGTATTTTTCAATTTGATGAGAGCCTGAGAACTAAGGTTTTTGAAGTAATGGATATAATGCACCAGTTTGTTTATGCCAATATTAAAAAAGGACAAAAAGCAGAACACTATAATCATCTGAATAATGCTTCAACGCTTACAACAATTATTCTTGGTGCGATAAGAATGGTGGTTTTGAAATGGAAAATTTCAGGACATCAATCCAACCTTATCGTAGATGGAAGTATAGTTTTAGAAGGCATTTTAAAAATGATTGAGCACAAATAGATAATAAAAATAACCAATTTAAAAATTAAAAAATATGAAAAAAGTAATGTTATTGGGAATGGGTGTTATGCTTTTATGGAGCTGTAATAATGCTTCTGAAAAATCAACTCCTCAGCAGGAAACAAAAACAGAACACCATCATGATGAAAAAACAGACGCCGTGGAACTGAACAATGGAGAAAAATGGATCGTGAACGAAGAAATGAAACCTTATGTTTCAAAAGGCGAAGAATTGGTAAATGCTTATATTCAAAACCATGAAACCGATTATAAAACGCTTGCCAAACAACTGAATGAACAAAATGAACAACTCGTAAAAAGCTGTACTATGGATGGAAAAAGTCACGACGAACTTCACAAATGGCTACATCCGCACCTTGAAACAGTAAAAGCTTTGGAAAATGAAACCGATGCAACAAAAGCCAAAGAAATGCTTTTACAATTACAAAATTCTTATCAACAATATCACCAATATTTTAATTAATATTTTCAGTAATGAAATCTCCACAAAAGTTCACCATCTTTCATCGAATATTACATTGGCTAATGGCTTTTGCAATGCCCGTTTTATTCATTACCGGATTCCTACGCATGTATTGGATGAATAAAAATGAAATTACAGGAATCATCGCAAGTAAAACATCAGCAATCCCCAAAGAATTGATGACGGACATAGCTAAAACAATTCGAGAACCCATGTGGCAATGGCACGAAATTTTTGCAAATGTGATGATTGTTGCATTCCTTGCAAGAATACTTTATATGCTCACAAAAGGCATTCGTTTTCCCAATCCGTTCAAAAGCAACCAACCGCTTAAAGAGCGTTTACAAGGATTTACTTATGTGTACTTTTATCTTTTCGTTTTTATTGCAGCCATTACAGGAATCTGTATTGAAAAAGAATTTTTTACCCAATGGAAAGATGGGATAGAAACCGTGCACAAATGGGGAGTTTATGCATTCCCGATTTTTATAGTTTTTCATTTAGGTGGAATAGCTATTGCGGAGTTTTCTTCTAAAAAAGGTATTGCTTCAAAAATGATTGGCGGCGATTAAAACATCAACTAAAATTTATATGATGGCAACATTTGAAAAAGAAATAATTTTCAATCTCGAAAATTCAATAGAATACACTAACGGAGGTGTTATTAGCAAGCAGGTTACAAAATCACTTGGTGGAAATTTAACCTTGTTTTCGTTTGACAAAGAGCAAGGTTTATCGGAACATAAAACACCTTTCGACGCAATTGTGCAGATTTTGGATGGCGAAGCGGAAATAACAATTGGTGGAAAACCTCATCATCTAAAAAAAGGCGATTGCATCATTATGCCAGCTAATATTCCGCATGCACTGAAAGCTCTTGAACGTTTTAAAATGCTGTTGACGATGGTACGACAAGAGTAAATCTGATAACCGATTAAAATTTTAATTTCTTTATAAGTTTTTGAAGATAGGATTGTAACACCAAAGGATGGCAGTGTTCTTGGTCTTTTTCGGCATAAATTAAGGTGATGACTTCATGTTTTTTGTTGCGTTCCAAGAATTCTTGTGAATCGTCTCTGCTTTTTAACTCGTCCGTATATTTTTCAGTAAAAATTTTCCATAAGCTAGGATCATGATGAAACCATTTTCTCAGTTCATTGGAAGGTGCGAGGTTTTTGTTCCATTCATCAAGATTTGCTTTTTCCTTAGAAATTCCTCGTGGCCATAATCGATCCACCAAAACACGATATCCGTCTTTAGGACTTGATGTTTCATAAACTCTTTTAAGCTGTATTATCATGGCATTTCTATTGTATGTTAAAAATATAAACCCCAATTTTACTAAAATTGAAAAAAGAGTTTATATACTGAAATTACGAATGAGATAAAATATAGCCCAAGCCACAAAAACCAATGCAATTACCCAAACCCAAACAGGAATGGTTCTAGGGCTTTCGCTACCTTTAATAATAAAACTTTGTTTTCTTGAGGTATCATACGCATTGAGCATGATGGGAACAATTCCGTTGATGGTCTCATGGTTGTCGAGTCCTTCCAAATGAATAATTGGACCGTTACGCACAATGAAAGGTACTTTTTTCAATCCTTCGCTGCTTCCAAACTTACTTACAATTTTAAGCATATGCTCTCCATCCACCAATTTTGAAGTGTCTAGAAGAAACTTCACTGGCGTATTCAATTCAGCAATTGGGTTCGGTTCGTCGTCGATGTAGAGATAAACCTTGGCATGATTATTTTCCATAACAATTTGTTTAAAAATTCAACACCGAATTTTTGATATGTTTTTTATCTTTTTCTCTAGGATACATCAAAAATTTCACCGAATAAAAAAGCGTCAATAAAGTAATTGCAGCAATAATCCCCACAATAAACCAGTCCCAATTGGACTCGGGACCGGTACCATGTGTCCATCCTTTTGTGATTGTAGGTTGCCTAAGCTCGCAAGTCTCGCATGCATAAGCGAACATTCCCAAGAATAAGCTTAATACTATTAATATTTTATCTGTTTTCATCTTTATTTTATTTTGTCCATTATCGTTTTTACCTCATCAGCAGTTACTTCTTTAGCTGTGTTTCCCCAACTGGTTCTTTCATGATTAATGATTGCAGCTACTTCTTCCGGTGAAAATGAAGCGTTGGTGCCAACAGCAGGCATCGCAGCATATTCTGGACGTGGGTCGTAACCATTCATAATAATCATTACATACAATTCCAAATCATTACCCAAAACAATAGGACTTCCTTTTAATGGGGGAAATGCACCTGCAAGTCCTTCGCCATTGGCTTGGTGACAACTTGCACAATTTGCGGTAAACAACTCAGCACCATCGGGTAGATTTCCGCCAGAACTTGCAGCAGTTTCTTTTTTTTCTTTTTTATACAAAAATGGTCTTGGAGCAACAGATTTCGGAAGTTCAACCTGTTTTAAGCTCAACAGATAAGCCACCAAGTCTTTGGCATCAGCAGAAGCTACAATTTTGCCTTTTATTCCGACTTTAAATTGATCGGGAACGCTTACCTCAACATCATTTGGACCTAACTGATCCTTGATGATGAACAACCACTTATAGGAAGGCATCACCGATTCGGGGACAACCGCTCTCGGATTGTAAAGATGGGAATACTGCCACGCATCACTGGATTGTCGCAAACCAATATTGGTAAGATCCGGTCCTGTACGTTCAGTTCCCATTAAAGTTGCTGTGTTTTGAAATAAATTCAAACGTTTATTACGGGCATAATCTACGGCTAAACTCGCTCTGTCGCCAAAGACTTGATCCATATCTACATTTCGAACTTGTTGGGTGTGGCAAGCTACACAACCTTCTCGAATGTAAATACTTTTGCCTCGTTCTTCAGATTCAGACAAAGGCTTACTTCCAGGTAAAGGTTTGTAAATCCGTTGATTATTAAGCGCAGGAAAAATACAAATGATAAGTGTCAGACAAAGGAAGAAAGCCAGTGCTGAAGTAAAAAGTTTTTTATGATTATTAAAGAATTCCATCACGCATTTTTTTGTTGACTTTGTATAATTTCTAAAAACTCTATTGGAGATTGCGGAATCTTCACATCTTTCCTAGGCTTAACCATTCTGTAAAAATTGTAGGCGAAGATAATATGAGAAATCCACATCATGGTACCACCAATCGCCCTCCAAAGCCAATACGGAACCATTGTGATTACACTTTCTATAAAAGGTTTTTTATCCATCCACAAGATTCCCTTTTCGGTAGAACCAATCATTAAAGAAATAGTGTACACCAAAACGCCAATCAGTGCCATCCAAAAATGCAAACCTACTAAGAGACTTCGAGGTTCATTTCCTGTAATTCTCGGAATTAAAGTGTACATAAACGACCACAACATAAAAGTGATAATTCCGTACATGGTTAAATGTGAATGCGCCACCGTAAAATCAGTAAAATGCCATAAAAGATTGGTGGTTCTAAAAGCTTCCACCGTTCCTTGCATAGATCCTGTGAAATAGAAAATAACCGATACCACATAGAAGGGTAAAATATAACTCCATTTAATACGATGCCAAGAACCTCTTATTGTCATCATAAAATTTACACTACCAGCAGCAACAGGAATTACCATTCCAACGCTCGCAATAATAGCCACTGTCTGCATCCACCAAGGAATTGCCGAAAATATAAAATGATGCGTTCCGATGAGGGTATAAAACAAGATTTGTGTATAAAAAGCAAGGATACTTAAGCTGTAGGAATAAACAGGACTGTTCAGTTCTTGTGGCAAGAAATAATACATTAATCCAAGATTAAAAAACATAAACCACATCCCTACGCCTTGGTGCATATAATAGCCTTGGGTAATGGTTTCGCCAAGTCCGTCTTGCCAAAAAGGAAAATACGCAACCACCAAAATCACCACCACAAACATCATTGCCGAAACGATATACCAATTGGAAACATAAATCTCCGTAGTTTTTCTGTTCGCTATCGTTTTAAAATGGTTATAAATACTAGCGATAATTCCAGCAGCAAAAAGAGCCATAATAGGCCAAATATATTCTCTGTATTCCCCACCACTGTTATTGATTCCCGCCATTAAGCTGATACTTCCTAAAAAAACCGCCGAATTCATCAAAATTAAAGTCCAATAGCCAATGTTTAAATTCCAAACCTTCGTATTTCCCACTCTTGGAATCACATAATAAGACAATCCAACCATCGCCATAGAGGCCCAACCCCAGAAAACCATATTGGTATGCACAGGGCGAAGCCGTCCAAAACTCAGCCAGCTGAGGTGATCGGCATCTGGAGCTACAAATTTTATCCCCAAATATACCCCCACCGTAGTTCCTGCCAACAACCAAAACACCGCACAACCCAAAAACCAGAGAATGAGTTTTTTCTCTTCTTGGGGAATCTGGATTTGCCTATTTTCTTTTCGTTTTTCAACTAAAAAATTGACTTCATGAACTTCATTCGCCCTGTTCACCAAGCCTCTTGGATCTTTTACATGAGTTTGTGTTGTAAGTTCATTCCCGAAAAGTTGAAATTCCAATTCTTTCTTACGCTCTTGTAAAGCAGAAATTTCATTGGGCTTCAATTGTGCTAAAGAAGCGTGTATTCTTCTCAGTTCTTTTTTTTTCAAAATATTATCAATCATTCGATATATCTTGATCAAAATTAAAATCAAAGCGAAAATAATTGGCACCGCTAAAAGTAGTGTCGTTATTTGTAAGCCTGGTTCTTCAATGAGTTTATCCATTTCACTAATTTTCTACTCAAAAGTAGGCAGGTAAGTGATTCGGATTTTATGACTGCAATCATAAAGATCGCTTTATTGTAAAAAATAGAGTCTTTTTTTAGGTTTTAATAAAGAATTTTGCGATCTATAATTCTCAGTTTACCTAGTTGTTCTAGCTTTTTGACGGTTCTTATTACGGTTTCTACACGTAAACCCGTGAGATCGGCAATTTGCTGTCTTGTTAATGGGATTTCGTAGTGTTCTATTTTTCGGTTATGGCAATGTGAGTATTTAAAATAATCCAATAAAGTGATAATTTTAATTTCTGGAAATTTAGAGCTGATGCTTTGCGCCATCAACATTTTATAATACAACCTTTGTGACAGATGTTCGCAAACCAGCAATGCACATTCGGGATTTGTTTTTAACAATTGGAAAAACTGGTTAACAGACAAATGGTAAAGTTCCACATTTTCAACAGCAATAGCATTGGTAGGATATGGTTCGGAAATAAAGAGCAAAGCATCGCCAAAAGATTGTTGTTCTTCAAAAATATTCTGAATGAACTCTACTCCATCTTCGCTGTAATTATTCAGTTTTATCTTCCCCACTAAAATTTGAAAATATCCAGAAACACGATCCCCTTCCCGATAGATAAAATCACCCTTTTTGTAAAAAAGAATTTTAGCACCACACTGTTTCAAAAGCTTTTCAGGAATCATACCTCAATATACGGAAATATCTTAGATAACTTCTTAACGAAAAAAATATTATTAATTTGGAGAGGTCTCGGATATTTAGTTTTTTTGAAAATTCATAGTTTGTGCTAATCTAAAACTCGTTTATTGCTAGCTTGTCTTTCTATAATTCCAAATGGCTAATCCGTTTAAAACTACTGCAAATGCTGCTAGGTAAACAAGTTCAATTCCTACTTCGGCAAAACTGCTTCCTTTGAGAACAATTAATCTTACAACTTTAATAAAATGGGTTACGGGTGTTAAGTTTGATAGCATTCTTGCCCAATCTGGCATACTGTCGATGTTAGTAAAAAAACCACTCATGAGCATGAAAATCATCATAAAAAAGTAAGCGATAAACATGGCTTGCAATTGTGTATCGGCAAAAGTAGAAATGAGCAAACCCAAACCCAACAAAGCGATAAGATATACCGCAGCAAAAACATACAAAACCAATAAGCTTCCTGCTGGAAAAATACCGTAAACAAGGTACATTACAATGAGTCCGATGGTGAAAACAATCATGCCGACAATCCAGAAAGGGATTAATTTCCCTAAAATAAATTGCCATTTTTTGATGGGCGTAACATTAATCTGCTCAATGGTACCAATTTCTTTTTCTTTAACAATATTTAGTGCAGTGACAAAACCTCCAATCAGCGTTAGCAGAAGCACCAAAATCCCTGGAACCATATAGTATTTATATTCCGCTCGTGGATTATACCAATTGGTACTTTCTAGATTTATTTTAGCATTGGTCGAAAAAATATTTCCTTTTGAAAGTTTAATATTAACATCCAAATCACGATTAAAATCATTAATCACGGATGACAAATACGCTCCTCCAATCGAGGCTTTTGTTCCATTAATTGCATCTACGGAAAGATTCAGTTTCTGACTTCCTTCTCGCACCAAATTTCGTTCGAAATTATTGGGAATTTCCAGAATTAAATCGGCAGTTCCATATTCAATCATATCTAAGCCATCGTTGTAGGACTGCGGATTTCCAACCCATCGGAAATATCCTGAGGAAGCTATTTTATTTTTTAATTTTTGAGAATAAGTGCTGTGATCGTGATCTACATAAGCTACATTCACGCTTTTTACTTCAAAATTCGCTGCTAAAGGCATGATGATAAGCTGAATGGTAGGCATTAAAAACATTATTGCCAATATGGTTTTGTCTCGGAAAATTTGCCGAAATTCTTTTTGCAATATAAAACCTAAAACTTTCATTTTTATAGTTGACGTTTTTAAAAATATTATTGAAGTCTTGTTTTAAACTTCAATAATGCCAATGTTAATAATCCTGTTGCCATTCCCACCAAAATCAGGGTTTCTTTCCAAACGTAACTAAAGCCGACTCCTTTTAACATTACAGCTTTAATTATGGCGAAATAATATTTGGATGGCACAAGATAGGAAGCTATTTGTAAGGGTTTTGGCATATTTTCAATCGGAAACATAAAACCTGTAAGAAGTAAAGTGGGTAACATCATTGCTACTATCGAAATCATCATCGCAGTTTGTTGCGAATTGGTAAGGTTGGAAATTAGCAATCCCAAGGAAAGGCAAGTGATAATGTAGAGAATACTTTCCGCAAATATTAAAACTAAACTTCCTCTAATTTCAACATTGAGAAGGAAAACAGAGAGCAACAAAATAAGAATGAAATCTAATAATGAAAGCACCAAATACGGAACGGCTTTCGCAATAAGCACCATTATGGGTTGGAATGGCGAAACCAACAGAATTTCCATGGTTCCCAATTCTTTTTCTCGCACCACTGCTACAGATGTTAACGCGGTACTTACAATCATAAAAATTAACGCAATAACCCCAGGAATAAAATTCAGCGAACCGTTTTGATCTTCATTGTACAAAGCACGCATTTCGGTAACGATTTGAAATTTAGGTTTATCCGTTGGATTGAGTTCTTGCTGATAATTGACGATAATGGCATTCAAATAATTAGTTAAAGTGGTTGCAGTATTGGGATCAGAGCCATCCGCAATAAGCTGAATTTTTCCACCACCCGGCCTGTAAAGGTCTGAACCAAAATTATTCGGGAAAATAATCGCGCATTTTATATCTCCTTCTTTAAAACGTTTTTCGATGTCTTTATAACTCGAAACGGGTTCTTTAAGAATGAAATAAGAACTCGACCTGATTTTGTTCACAATTTGTTGAGAATGCACATCATGAGCGTTATCCATCACTGCAATTTCAATATTTTTCACCTCACTGCTCAATGCAAAACCAAAAAGAATAATCTGCACAATGGGCATTCCAAAAAGAATCAGCAAAGTACGTCTATCCCGAAAAACGTGATAAAATTCCTTTCTTATAAATGCTATTAATTGTTTCATTTCTTCCGTGGGTTGGATATTGGTAGCTAGTTCTTGATTCTTGGTTCTTGGTTCTTGGTTTTTGGTTTTTGGTTCTTTACTTTCTTCTCATTCAATTATCTCCTCTTTTCGCACCTCTTGCCAATTCATAAAAAACCTCATCCATAGAATCGGTATTGAACTTATTTTTAAGGTTAGTTGGTGTATCCAAAGCTTTTACACGACCGTCCACCATTACGCTGATGCGGTTGCAATATTCGGCTTCGTCCATATAATGTGTGGTAACAAAAACGGTAATTCCATTTTCCGCTGCTTGATAAATCATATCCCAAAATTGTCGGCGCGTTACAGGATCTACACCTCCAGTTGGTTCATCTAAAAACACAATTTTTGGTCTATGGAAAATAGCAACTGAAAAAGCCAACTTTTGTTTCCAACCCAAAGGAAGTTCACCCACCATTTTCTTGGCTTCTTTTTCTAAGCCTAAAGTCGTTATCACTTCATGACTTCGAGATTTAATATCTGCTCGTGAAACGCCGTAAATACCTCCATAAAACTCCATATTTTCTAAAATACTCAAGTTGTCGTACAAAGAAAATTTCTGACTCATATAGCCGATATTTTTTTTGATCTTTTCTTGTTGGTTATAAACATCAAAACCCACCACCGTTGCTTCACCGGTAGTCGGAAAAGAAAGTCCGCAGAGAATACGCATCGCTGTTGTTTTCCCTGCTCCGTTAGCTCCCAAAAATCCGAAAATTTCGCCTTGATTAACATCAAAACTGATATTATCCACCGCTTTGAAATCTCCAAATTGCTTGGTTAAATTTTTACAGACAATCGCTTTATTTTCCATGAGTCTCTTTTAAATCATTATTAAGATGATATTCATTCATCAAACGAATAAAACTGTCTTCAATAGTTGGTGTGATGATTTTCACTTCTATTCCTTTTTGATTTCCTTGTTCTACAAGATTAATCACTTTTAAAATATCGTTATGATTAGATTTTAAAGTCACATGAAGATACTCTCCAAAAACGTAACAAGTTTCAATTTCGCTGTTGTTTCTCAAATTTTGAAGGAGTTTATAAATGTTCTCAGCTTTGGCAGCAAACAAGGTTTTGGGAAAACTTTTGATGATGTTTTCTGGCGTGTTGATAGACATAATGCTTCCATTATCAATCAATGCAATTCGGTCGCAAAGCGTAGCTTCATCCATATAAGGTGTAGAAACCAAAATGGTAATTCCTTGCATTTTTAGTTTATCGAGCATATCCCAAAACTCCTTTCGGGAAACCACATCTACACCCGTTGTAGGTTCGTCTAAAAACAAAACTTTAGGTTTGTGAATAAGGGCGCAACATAAAGCTAATTTTTGCTTCATTCCACCAGATAATTTACCTGCTCTTCGATTATTGAAAGGTTTTATCTGATCGTAAATATCTTTTATTAAATCATAATTTTCTTCAAGCGTAGTTCCAAAAACCGTTGCAAAAAAATTGAGGTTTTCTTTCACCGTTAAATCCTGATACAGAGAAAAACGGCCAGGCATATACCCTACCCGATTTCGGATTTCACGATAATCTTTTACCACATCAAAGTTGTCCACAGTTGCTGTTCCACTATCGGCGAGCAAAAGCGTGGTCAGAATTCTAAAAATGGAAGATTTTCCTGCACCATCTGGACCAATTAGACCAAACAATTCTCCTTTTTGAACATTAAACGAAACGTTGTTTACCGCTTTTACATCGCCATAGGTTTTCACAATATTTTTACATTCAATGGATAATTGATTGCTACTATTTTCGAATGAAACTTCCGTTAAATTGAATGATTTGTTTTCCATGATGGTAAAAAGTTTTCGTTGTTCTATTTAAAAAAAACTTCGCCGTACATTCCGATTTTTAGATAACCGTCATTTTTCACGTTGACTTTTATGGCGTAAACCAAATTAGCCCTTTCGTCTTTTGTTTGAATGCTTTTCGGGGAAAATTCCGATTTATCAGAAATCCAAGTGATCGTTCCTGGGTAATTTTTATAATCATCCTTACCGTTATCAATTCTCACCGTCACTTTTTGTCCCGTTTTTATCTGTGACAACTGCATTCCCGTAACATAAGCACGAAGAAAAAGTGTATCGGTATTTGCAATTTTGTACAGCGGTTTTCCTATGGTTTGCATTTCACCTTTTAAAGCGTAATTAACTAAAACCGTTCCCGAAATCGGATTGATGATTTGTCCTTTATCAATTTGTTCCTGAAGTTGCGCCACCGCTTTTTCCATCGGTGCTTTTTCACTTAAAATACTTCGATTTTGAGTATTCATGTTGTATGTACTTAGTTTCAGTTGTTGCTCGGTAACAGCGATTTGTTTTCTCAACTGATCGATACCTGCATTAATGTCGTCCAATTGTTTACGCGTTGCAGCGTCAGCTCGCACGAGGTTTTCAGTACGCTTTTTTTCATGTAATTGTTGCGCCAATTGTGCTTTCTGAACGATAATTTGCTTACGAATAAGTTCTGTCTGATCAGTGGGAGCCACCGTTTTTTCTTGCAGTGCAGAAATACTGGCTTCAGTTTGCTGTTTTTGAAGTTCAACCCCTTTAACATCAATTTGACCAGCATTATCACCAACTTTTAACTGATTACCTTCCTGAATGTTGTACGAAAGCAAAACACCATTTTGTTGTGCGGAAACAATAACTTCATCGGCCTCGAAATTTCCGGAAGCGTCAAAATCTTTTTTCTCTGTACAAGCGGATAGAAATAATGCCGTGGAAATAAATATTATAATTCTTTTCATATTAATTACCGGTTATAAATTTTTGATTGTATTTTGCCTGCAAAAGCTGTATTTCGTGGAGAATTTTGTTTTGACGAGCCAGATGTTCGGCATTTATTTTTTGAATGTATTCGTGGATAGTGATAACACCGTTATTCAACTGAGCTTCGGCTGATCTTGATACAGAAGCCCTCAAACCCATCACTTCATTATCCTGACGAATGAGTTCGTTGTATTTTTTCACGTTTTCGTCCTGTTGGGTTAAATCGAGTTTTGTATTTAGCAAAAAGATTTCTCTGTCAGCTTCCACCGATTGTTCATTGAGGAGTAAAGTACTTTTTTTATTCGAAAGTGTGTATAAACTCCCGAGCGACCAAGTGAAACGAACTCCGGTAATGTACCAAGGCCCGAATTTATTTTCAATCATATTGAGTGTAGGTCGCCCATAAGCACCTTGAAAAAAGGCATTCACTTGCGGCAAATATGCAGATTTTAAACCTTGAAGTTGAACATCGAAAATATTTTTCTGAAGATCAAAAGCTCTTAATTCTGGTCTGTTGATGGTAGTTTGAATAGAATCCACTTGGGGAGTCATCAATTGTGCGGAAGCACTAACTTCTTTACCGATAAACAGAGAAAGCATCTTTAAATAAGCATTTCTGTTGGATTTAAATTCCGTTGAAGCCATTTCTATATTGACGATTTCGGCTTTTAACTCATCGAGATTACTTCGGAAAGCAACGCCATTTTTCAGTTGAGCCTCTACTTTTTGAATTTGCGTTTGAAGATTTGCCTTGTTCAACTCGTTTTGTTTCAATTGAGCATCCATTAACAAAATGGAAAAATAAATCGTATTAATTCTGTTTTTGAGCGAATACAAAGAGGTTTCAATATTTTGTTCTTGAAGTTCTTTATTCGCATTGATGAGCTCTTTCTGATTTTTTATACTTCCGCCATCATACAATAATTGGCTCAGTTCACCTTGAATTTTGTATTGATCTTTACTTAACGATGGTGGATTATTTCCCAAATTTGATGGCATTTTCCCCAACAAACTCCCATAATCTACAACTTCAGACTGATAAGTAGCTTGTCCTGAAAAATTAACTTGCGGAAGGAACTTTTTGTTGGCGTTTTGAAGATCGTATTCGCTGGTTTTCGCAATTAAATCCAATTTTCTAATGGCTGGAGAATTTTGTTTTGCCAGCTGATAACATTCTTCCAAAGTGAGTTGCTCTATTTGTGCATTAGCCTTGGAAACAACGACAATGACTAGAAAAACACTTATGAAAAAATTGAATCTCTTAGCACTCATAAGTTTATTATTTGATAGTTTTTAATAGCTTTTTTTATTCGGAGTTTTTAATCATTTCACTAATTCGTAAGTGAAATTTACGATGCTTCCATCATGGTTTTCATCCAAATGGGAATCAACTTTTTACGTTGCTTCATCAGCTGATTAAAGCCTTCTTCGGATAAGCTGTTCACTTGTTTTAGCATCGGACTCATTAAAAAAGGAAAAACAATTAACCCCAAAACATTCATCAAAAAATGCAGCGGATTGGGTTCTTTAATCTTGCCAATTGCAACGGCTTCCTGATGTTGTTTAATAAACATAGAATTCAGCAAAACCTTTTTTACAGGGATTTTTTCTAAAAGCAATTTCGGATTGTTGCGAATTTCGCTGAGTATAAAAACAGGAACTTCGGGTTCTATGATTAGCAAATCGATATAACTTTCAGAAAATTGCTGAACTTTATCCTCTAAAGTTGTCTTTTCGGAATTAAGAATGTCAAACATTTTCTCCATAAAATCCGATAAGGTTTCGATCATAATAATGTTGAAGAGCTTTTCTTTACTTCGGAAATAATAGTTGAGCAGCGCCAAATTAATCCCTGCTTCTTCCGCGATGTCTCTGGTTCGGGTTGCTGCAAAACCTTTTTTATGAAAAACTTCGCGAGCCGCTTCCTTTATTTTTTCTTCCGTAGAAATATCTAAATTTTTGTTGTCTTTCTTCTTCGACATGATCTCTAAATTCTTTTCAAAAACAAATTTAGAAATTAATTTTTATAATTAATCAATATTTTTAATCAAATGATTAAAACAACAAATTATTATTCAAAGTTAAATTTTCAGATCTATGTATCGCTATTGTTTTCAAGTGACTTTTGCTCTCAAATAACTTAAAATATTAATAAAAACCAGCTTTGATATACGCTGTAAAATTGACTTTAATTTGTGTATTTTGAACATAAAAAAAGTCCTTCACAAAATGAAAGATTTTATTGGATTGAATACAAATCAGTTTAACTTATTCTACTTTTAAGATGGTAACATTCCCTTTACTTTCATGAAACATTCTACATTTAGGATCTGGTGTCATAGTACATTTACCAGTGCTTCTGAAAGTTATTGTAGCTCTAGTTCCACTTGAAAATGAGTTGAGTAAATGCGGATTACAAACCATATAATCAGCATTATTACCATCGAAGCGAACATACGTTCCAGTGCAATCTTTAATGATACTAGCAGTTTTGGTAGCACTTTCTTCTGTAGGATTTGTAGGCTGTGGAAGAGTCGTCATACATGCAGTGAATATCATAAAGGACATGAGTCCAAAGACAATTTTAAATAATTTCATGAGTATAGTTTTTGAGATTCAATCAAATATAATAAAATAATTCACAATTACATCATATGGTTAATAAATTCATAATTATTCCAATTAAAACATCAACTATTCACAAATTTAATAAATATTAAAATCTTTGTTGTTAAATAAATCTTTTATGTTAATCATTACTTGTAAAGTTTAAAAATAGTAAAAAGTTCTTCTGAAAAATTACTTGAGCTTAAGGGTTCATAATTTTTCAGAAGAACTTTTCAATGTAGGAATACCCTCGAGGAGGTATTACTAGGTTAAATTTTTACAATTTTTATATAATCTGTTCCATACTGGAAACACTTTTATTTTTTTGATAATCTTCAAGTTTTTCCCTAATAAATCTTAATGCATAAGGAGCTAGATATACCACAGCTATTCCTATTACTTTCTTTTTCCAGTTGCCACTTCTTATATTTTTCTGTGCAAAATTAGCTACTAAAGCTTTAGTTCCTAATTTTATGGCGCTGTCTATTAAGTTACCACTGGCAGGAGTGTCTGTTAATCCCATTATCGTATTTTTATTGAAAACTACATTTTTGATACTAGAGCCAATTTGTCTTGAGATTTCATCAGTTCGCAATGCAACTTTCTCTTCTCCATTTTCATCTTCCACTTCTTTTAAATAATCATCCGAAAGTCCGTGTGTGAAAGCACTTAAACTTTCTTTTGTATTTCTAAAAGTCAGCAAGTCTTCTAAATCATCAATTTCATTTTTTAGAAGTTTTTTCTTACGTCTTAGTTCATCTAAGCTTTCATAATTAACTGCCATAATTAATGATTTATGAATTTTACAATACTGTTAGCTACAAAATAAGTGATTCTCTTTTTAAAAGCAAATATGATAATCATAACTAATAAATAGAAAGCTGCCACAATAAGGAAACCATAAGAATCATTATTCAAAGCTTCACCTATCAAAAATGCAATTCCAAAATTTAATAATATAATGAAAAAACTAAAAGCAATAAGAACAATAGTAAGGAAAGCAACAATCCCCATAAATAAAGAGGATTTTTCAGCAGCTTCAAGTCTTAATAAATCTAATCTCTTGGAGATATATTCTTTCAGAGTATCAAACATTTATTTTTTTTTTAAAGTTACAAAAAAAGGAACTTTAAAGCATAAAGTTCCTATAGTAAATATAAAATATATTTTCTTATTTAAGGTTATCTAACTCTGATTCAACATTTTTTACTGCATCAGTTGTTTTAGTAACAATTTGATCTTTGTACTTATCGTAACTATCTTTTACAGTGTGTGCCACATTATTAGCAGTTTCTTTGAATGTAGAAGAAATAGTATTGTACTGATCTTTCATTTTGTCAGATACTTCATCGTATTTATCTTTAGCTTGATCTTTAAGATCGTTCGCTTTATTTTTTATTTTCTTTCTAGTTTCTTTTCCTTCTTCAGGTGCATAAAGCATTCCTAAAACAACACCTGCTGCTGCTCCTGCTAATAAACCTGCTAAGATTCCTGCTGAATTTCTTCCTTTTCTTGACATTTTAATTTTTTTTTAGTTAATACAATTGTTTGTTATATGTTTTTCAAATGCCAATAATGTACCAAAGTCTTAATTGTCACTATTAAAAAATGTTAATAGAATACAAAATTATTAGCAGATAAATGAAATAATTTTTTCTATAGTTTCTTCTTTAGTAAGCTGAGAATTGTCTATTAAAATAGCGTCTTCGGCTTGTTTTAATGGAGCAATTTCTCTTTCACTATCAGCTTTATCTCTTGCTATTAAGTTTTCTCTTACTTCCTCTTCATTGGCAGGAATTCCTAAACCTAAAAGTTCATTATATCTTCTTTTCGTACGTTCTTCAATACTTGCAGTTAAAAAGAATTTATAGTCCGCATTGGGTAAAACTACGGTTCCAATATCCCTACCATCCATTATTACGCCTCCTTTTTTTGCAATTTTTCTTTGGGTGTCTAATAGAAAATCTCTTACCTCTTTTTGTTTCGCAATAAAGCTTACATTTTCAGATACCTTTTGGTCTCTAATTTCTAAAGAAACATCTACATCATTCAGATAAAGTATGAGTTCATTTTTTTCTTTTTTAAACTCTAAATGAATGTTGGATAGGTTTTCAAAAAGTTTGGACAGGTTAATTTCACCCTTTTCATCAGAACAATTTTGCACCGCAAAATAAGTAATTCCTCGGTATAATGCCCCCGTGTCTAAATGGATAATTCCTAATTTTTCTGCAATAATTTTGGAGATAGAACTCTTCCCAGTGGAAGAATAACCGTCCATAGCGATGATAGGTTTTCTCATGCTGCAAATTTCAAGATTTTTTTTGAATTAAAAGCATGAATTGGTCTGAAGAATTTCTAAAAAGTATTTCTTTTGAGTCCGCTTAAATCTACAGAAATTCCAATTTGGTTAACATTGGTTGAATTATGATAACGAACATGAGCATAATCTAATTTGAAATTAGCTACTTTTACTCCAAAACCTGCAGAAAGTCCTGCAAAGCTTCTTTGGTCTACAACAGCCAGTTCATTTCCACGTTTTACATTGTATCCTAAACGAATTTGGAAAGATTTTTCTGGGAATAATTCTGCTCCAATTGAAAAATGATCTGCAATTTTTCTTCCGATACCTACTTCTTGTCCGTTATTGTTGTATTCAGATGAAATATCTAATTGCTGTAAATCGTGAGCAGTAAGAGTTATGGCCAGTGGGAAATTAGGAATAATTCTGGTGTAACCTAAATCTACTCGGAAAGGAAGATTTTCTCTCGTTCCGTTGAAAGATTTAAATTGATATCCAAAATTTCTAAAAACCAAAGCAACGGTTTCCTTATTTTTTCTGTTATGATAACTTACTGCAGCAGTTCCAGCGATAGCCGCAGAAGTGTAATTGTCTATTTTTGAAGTAATAAAATTGATTCCTCCCCCAATGGTCCAGTCTTTCTCGAATCTATAAGCATAACCAAGACCAACAGCAACATCAGTAGCTGTAAAGCTTCCCATCTCCATACCGCTTTCATCCGTTCTTGGTATGTCTCCATAATTCATGTATCTAGCGTTGATGGATGCCATATGCCCGTTTTCAAATTCTTTAGCGAAAGCAATTGTTCCGTATTTAGAATCTGCCAAATAAGCAGCACCATTTAAAGAAAGTTGCATATCTGAATCTTCATTCAGCATCGTAGGATTCACAATAGCCATTGCTACATCATGATCTCGTAAAGATACCGCATCGCCACCTAAAGCAGCTTGCTTTGCAGATACTGGAATATTAAGGAAAGGATATACATTTTCGCCACTTTGTCCAAATGCAAAAATACTCCCTAAAAGAAATGAAAAAAGTACAGTTTTCTTCAAAATCAAAATTACTTAATGCAAAAATAATCCTTTTTAGGACTTAGCAAAATATTTAATAGATTATTTAGTGGTAAATATTTTCTTTTCACTGAATTTTCTATTCATTATATTTGCACAATTATTTTTTATAAAATTAATAATAAACTTCTTTAGAGATAAAAAAATATGAAATACAAAAGAATTCTTCTTAAACTAAGCGGTGAAGCTTTAATGGGCGACAGACAATATGGAATTGACAATGAGCGACTGAAAGAATACGCTGCTGAAATAAAAAAAGTAGTAGACATAGGTTGTGAAATTGCCATCGTAATAGGAGGAGGAAACATCTTTAGAGGAGTTGCGGGTGCAGCAAAAGGTATGGACAGGGTGCAAGGGGATTATATGGGAATGTTGGCAACGGTTATTAACGGAATGGCTTTGCAAGGTGCTTTGGAAGACGTAGGAATTAAAACTCGTTTACAATCTGCTATTGAAATGGATAAAGTAGCGGAACCTTTCATTAAAAGACGTGCCGTAAGACATTTAGAAAAAGGAAGAGTAGTTATATTTGGAGCTGGAACAGGAAATCCTTATTTTACAACAGATACTGCTGCTACTTTAAGAGCTATTGAAATTGATGCTGATGTTATTTTGAAAGGAACTAGAGTAGATGGTATTTATGACAGCGACCCAGAGAAAAATGAAAATGCAGTGAAGTTTAATTCATTATCTTTTGATGAAGTTTTTGAAAAGAATTTAAAAGTAATGGATATGACTGCTTTCACTCTAAGCCATGAAAATAATTTGCCTATTCTTGTATTCGATATGAATAAAGAAGGAAATCTTCTGAAAATAGTAGAAGGCGAAGAAGTAGGAACTTTAGTGAATTTAAAATAATAAAGAGTAAAAAGTTAGAGTAAATTATCAGTTACTTATTACTCATACAAAATGTGTAACTATCAAACTTTAAATATATAATGGAAGAATTAGATTTAATAGTACAATCTGTAAAAGAAGACATGGAGGCTGCCATCAAACATTTGGATCATGCATTCCAGAAAATTAGAGCTGGAAGAGCTTCTACAAATATGGTACAAGATGTAATGGTAGAATATTATGGAGCAATGACGCCAATAAACCAAGTAGCCAATGTATCGGTACCGGACGCAATGACTATTTCTATACAACCATGGGACAGAGGAGCTATTGGAGCCATTGAAAAAGCTATTATTAATTCTAATTTAGGTTTTGCACCTTCTAACAACGGTGATGTTATTATCCTAAGTGTTCCACCTTTAACGGAGGAAAGAAGAAAAGAACTAGCAAAACAGGCAAAATCTGAAGCTGAACAAACTAAAGTAACTATTCGTAATGCTAGACAAGATGGTCACAAAGAGCTTAAAAAATTAGACGGGGTATCTGAAGATGTGGTAAAAGGTGTAGAAGCAGATATTCAGGATTTAACTGATAAATATGTTAAAGTTTGTGATGAACATTTCAAAATAAAAGAAGCTGAAATTTTAAAAGTTTAATTAACTTTTAAATAAAAAATAATCCGTCTTACAACTAAGGCGGATTTTTTCATTTATAGTATTGGTAATCAACATTGTATATTAATTTTTAAAGATTACAATCAATTGAATTTATTTCAAACGACATTTGAAGATTTGATTCCAGAAAGTTATCCAGTTAATGTTAGGAATGAAGTTATAGTACAGATAAAGCTCCAACCATGATTAAAGATCTATAAAATATGCCTCATCCGAGATACCATCCAAAAATGATGCTCAAGATGATGGTTTTTACCTTAGCACACGACAAAAGCTACAAGTATTAGAAAAATCAATACAATAAATGTTTTGAAATTTACATCACTAACTAATTTTCAGCAAATTAATAGATACTTACAAAGTATTCTATTTTATTTCAGAAAAATGATTTTGTTTTAGTGTTAAATCATACCAATTGAGAGTTTGGAAATTCCAACATCAATATTCTGTTGCTCGGCATTGGTTACAAAAAATAACGATTCTCTTGATGATCAAAATATTAGATAAAATGCGAAATAAAGACAGCAATGAACGTATTGAACTCACAATTTTTTTTTTTAAAAGAATATTTCAAATATTAGATGACATTAAAAATTGTTAGTCTTATTTACAAAAACGAGACTGAAATCTTTTCTTAAATTCTTCTTTAAATTTATGATTTTCAGGTGAGGAATTTTCTGGACTATTCTCACAAAAGGTTTCTTTATTCCAACCTATTTTTTTTCCTCTACCACATCTTCCACCAAAACCTCCAAAAAGAATTTTAGAGAGAACCAAAATCCCCATTGCTTGCCAATATGTAATATTTTTTACTCCAATAATTTCTGGCAACAACATATTCCACAACCACATTACTATTGCGGTAATCCCAAAAAGACAAAGGATAAAAAACAAAAATATAAACGGTTTTTTATTATGTTTGTTCATGGTTTTTCTTAAAATTTTAATTCTTCATAAAGTTTACTCATCCTCAATCTAAGGTGTTTTATGGCATATTGTTTTCTACTGATAATAGTTTTTATATTTTCTCCTTGCTCGTCTGCAATTTGTTGCAGAGTTTTATCATTCAACTCATTATCTACATATACAATTCTTTGATTTTCTGGAAGTTCATCCAAAGCATCAAAAAGTTTTTTCCAAATTTGATCTTGAAATATTTTAAGCTCAGGATTTCCGCTATCGTCCAGCAAAAGTATATCTTTTATAGAAAATTCACCATCTTCATTTTTATAAGAAAAATCTTCAAGATTTTCAGTTTTTTTCTTTCTATAACTATCTGTTATTTTATTGGCAGTTACCCTGTATAACCAACCTCCAACATTTACAATTTCTGAAATATTGGCAAGATTACTGAACTGATACCATACTTCTTGCAAAATATCCTCTGCATCCTCAGTATTTTTCACCTTAGGACGAATATAAGACATCAGTTTTCCGCCATAATTAAGTACAGCTTCTGAAATAATATTTTCTTTTTCCTGATGAGACATTATTTTATTGTCGGCAATCTCCATACTAATATGACGATTGTAGTGAGATTTTACTTTAAAAAAATCGGAAAAAATTACTTCTCCGATTTTTCAGTTAAATATTAAACTGATTATCCGTTTAATCACCTAATCCTGTAATATTAGCAACAATAAGCCTTTCAAAAAGTCTGTCGCCAAAATATCTACGGTTTAGCTTATAAACAAACTCATTGAGGTATAATTGGAGATAT
>JAEWOR010000057.1 GCA_023399595.1 Bacteroidota bacterium
ATTTTATTGTAACTTGCTTTCAGGTTGTTCATATTATTTAACTAACTGGTAATTAATTAAATATACAAAATATTCTATTTTGGAACAACCTTTTTATATTACTCTTACAAATGCACTACGGGTTATATCTATATCCAATTAAAATTTTGAAAAAGATAATAAATTTAATTTGAGCATAAATATAATGTTTTGAGATATTCAAGTAATTTAGTTATATCAATTCTGAAATTAACATAGTTTGTTTTTAAATCAATTTTTGAAGAATATAATTTTGATCCTTTTTAATTTAAATATTTCAAAAATGAAGATTAAATTATATTTAAACAACGTCAAGACTTTATGTAGATAAATTATAAGTTGAAATTTTGCAAAAAAAGCGCCAACTGTCTTCAGTTGGCGCCATTTGGCTATGTGTGACCTCGACAGGATTCAAACCTGTAACCTTCTGAGCCGTAATCAGATGCGCTATTCAGTTGCGCCACGAGGCCTTGTATTTCGGTTTGCAAATATAGCACTTTTTTCTTTTCTTTGAAAGATGAAAGCGAATTTTCTTCTTTTATTTACCTTATTTTTCTTAATTGCTTGTAAACAAGAGCAAAAAAATGAAGGTAATTCTTCTTGGCAAGTCATTTCTCAAAATCTGAAATTTTTAGAAACCACAGATCAGATAGAGCTACAATCGGGTAAGTTTTCTTATAAAATTCCCAAAAAAACATTACCATTTAAGAAAATTATTGTACTAAATGCTAGTTTAATAGGCTATTTGTCAACATTAAATGCGGAAGATTTTTTAATAGGAGTTTCTAGTCCAGAGTATATTTATTCAGAAAAAATTCATGCTTTAATAAAGTCTGGTAAAATTCAGAATGTGGGAAATGAACAGAAATATGATGTTGAAAAAATAATCGCTTTACAACCAGATTTAGTGATAACCAATTATATCAGCAGTTTCGAAAACATTTACAATACGTTAAAATCTAATGGCGTTCAAGTAATCTTTTTAGATGAGTTTACAGAACAAAATCCATTAAAAAAATCAGCCTATTTAAAGGTTTTTGGAAAGTTTTTAGAAATGGAAAAACAAGCTGAAAAGTTGTATTCAGAGATTGAAAATAATTATGTTACCACTCAAAAATTAGTGGTTATAGAACAATCTCAACCTATTGTAATTTCTAATAATATGTACGGAAATATATGGTATATGCCAGGTGGAAAAACGGCTGTTGCTCAATTTATTAATGATGCAGGAGGGAATTATATTTTAAAGAACAATAATGAAAGTAAAGCAGTAAATATGAACTTTGAGGAAGTTTTTGCGCTGTCTCAAAATGCACAAATTTGGGTAAATGCTGGAAATCAACACTCAAAAAAAGAATTATTGGCTACAAACCCCAATTATTCAAGAATGAATGTTTTTCAGAAGGGAAAGATTTATGGAGTAAATGGACGTCAAAGAAATAAAAGTAACGACTATTTCGAGAGTGGAGTGGTACGAGCAGATTGGGTTTTGAAAGATTATGTAAAGATTTTTTATCCTCAACTTTTACCAAAACATGATTTGATTTATATGCAAGAAATACAATAGTCAAGGAGAAATTAGTATTTTTGCGGCAGTATTTTTATTATGTGGAAAAAGATTAAGAAAATCATTTTTATCATTATTGCACTCAATGTGCTGTTTATTATTTGGGGAAGATTTTTCAATCCACCTATTACCATTACCCAATTGGGTGGACTTTTTCAATACGGAAAATTAGAAAGAGATTATATTTCTTACGAAGAAATGGGATCTAATGTGAAAAAAGCAGTCGTCGCTTCTGAGGATCAGAAATTTTTCAATCATAATGGTTTTGATTATAATGCGATTGAAAAAGCCATTAAACATAATGAAAAAGGCAAAAAAATTCGTGGAGGAAGTACTATTTCTCAACAGACTGCAAAAAATATTTTTCTTTGGCAAGGTAGAAGCTGGATTAGAAAGGGTTTAGAAACTATTTATACTTTTATTATTGAGAAAGTTTGGAGTAAGGATATTATTCTGGAAAGATATCTTAATTCCATAGAAATGGGACAAGGAGTTTTTGGCGTGGAAGCTGCTGCGGAATATTATTTTAATAAAACTTCTAAGGATTTATCTAAATCTGAAGCTGCATGGATTGCAGTAATACTGCCTAATCCGAAGAAATATGATCCTAAAAATCCATCTTCTTATTTAAGGAAAAAGCATAATTGGGTGATGCGACAAATGAACCATATAAGTTTGAAATAGTATCTTTGTCTCAATGAAGTTTTTAAGATTAAACGCCACTAATTTCAAAGATGTTCTTAAAAAGTTTTTCTCTTTTAAGAATGAAACTCGTGCTCTAGAGCCTCTTGCGGAATTGTTAGGGAGTATAAAAAAGTCAGATTTTAGTGATTTTATTAATTACCTTAAACTGAATCCAGACCTTACTGAAAATTTTAGATATTATATTCATAATATTTTTCGAGGAAAACCCTTTAATTTATCCCTTACAGAAGCCAATATTCTTTCGGAAAATGCTTTTATTCCCGAGCTTAAAAAAAGAATTCTTAATAAAATATTACCTCCTGTAGAAAACGAAGATACCGTTTGGTATTTAGTAGATAATGTTTGTTTACGTCCAAAAAAAGATTTAGAATATCTCCAAAATATTCCACCCAACGAATTGGATGATTTGTTCTATTTATTGGATATTTCAGATTTTGTAACTTCGGATAAAGTAAAACAAGAGCTTATTTTCTCCATGAATATTCTTTCTTGGCGTGTTACAGGAATGGCGATGGAAGTAGATGTGGTAAGAATGGCACCACAATACAGGAATTTGGATAACCCGTTTTTGGCCTTACAAAATGAGTTGGAAGCTTTAGCTGATGAACTTTCGGTAAATCCAGAACTTCAATTGCATTCAAAAGATAGTAGGTACAAACAAATCAAAATTTATATTGAACAATGTTTAGATTTTGTGAATATTGCATTCAAAAACTCTTCTAAATATGGTATTTCAGGAAAGATTAATCAATCTCTTCTTAAAATTCAACAGCAAGTTCAAAGAATTTATGAAATCCTGAAAATTTTGGTAATTGACGATGAGGAGGCCAAAGTGAGAAAATCTAAACAATTGGTTTTCAATATTCTCAATTACAAATCTCATAAAAATAATATTTCGGAATTGGTGAATGATAGTACGAGATTAATCTCGCATCTTATCACCAATCACACTGCCGAAACTGGCACGCATTACATTACTTCCACCAGAAAAGATTATTTGCAAATGCTTTGGAAAGCAAGTGCAGGGGGAATTATTATTGGCGCCTGTAGTGTGTTGAAAATTTTGTACAGCGACCTAGAAGGAAGCGAATTTGGACATGCATTTATTTATGCGATGAACTATGCGATGTGCTTCGTTATTATTTATTTAATGGGGTACACAATTGCGACAAAACAGCCTGCAATGACTGCAGCAACAATGGCTAAAGTCCTTTCCGACAAAAATAATGCGCAGAAAAATTATAAAGATTTTGCTCATTTTGTGTCTCGAGTATTCCGAAGTCAGTTTATTGCGTTTGTAGGTAACGTTTTTGTGACTTTTATTTCCGCGTTATTGGTGGTTTATGCGTTGGATGTATTGTTCAATTACAATTATGGTGTAGAAAAAGCGGATAAACTTTTCTTAAGCATTGATATGTTTGAATCTAAAGCTTTGCTTCACGCTTCTATTGCTGGTGTTTTTCTATTTATTTCTGGAATTATTTCTGGAAATGTGGGAAACAACACGATTTTTCATCAAATTCCTAAAAGAATAGCAAAACATAAATTCCTGATTAACCTTTTTGGAGAGACGAGAGCAAAAAAACTTTCGAAGTTTTACGAGCGAAACTGGGCAGGAATAATGTCTAATTTCTGGTTTGGGGTATTTTTAGGAGTTACGGGACCTCTTGGAATTTTCCTTGGAATTGATATTGATATTCGACATATAACCTTTTCAACAGGGTATTTTGGTGTAGCACTTTATGGAAAAGGGTTTACTATTGATGCATCTACTTTTTGGATCTCTTTTGTCACGATTTGGCTAATTGGTTTCTTCAATTTTGCAGTAAGTTTCGGGCTTTCAATGTTGTTGGCTTTCCGCTCCAGAAAATTAAATTTCGGACAAGTTGGAGATATTTTTAAAGCTATTTTTAAATATTTCTTGAAAAATCCATTCAGATTCTTTATTCCTTTAAAATCGGAATTAGATGAAAATGCGACGAAATTGGTAAGCGATTCTGTTCCTACAAAATCTGCAGATCACTAATTTTTTCTTCACCAAATTTCTGTTGAAACTTTTGTAGATAAAAGGTTTTTCTCATTTTAAAATCATTCTTCAAGAGAGGCGATTTTATCCTAATAGAAATGCAATGGTCTTTATAATCCACCTTTTCAATCTCTTGAAATAAAGATTCATCCAAATAATCTTCTAAAAAATCCTTGACTTCAAAAGCCACTAATTTATCTTCAAAACCATAGATTTTAGCAAAGGATTTCACTAGTTCTGAGGATTGATATTCTCTTCTTTTTCTTCTCATTGGGGAATGTAGGGTTGTGAAGTTATAAGGTTATGAAGTTATAGAGTGATGAGGCTATTAAAATATTACTCAAATTTCAAATATTCGGCTTTCCTCATTAATTCTTCTCACCACATTTTCTGTTCGTTCTAAGTGCGTATCTGTAATAAAAATCTGTCCGAAGTTTTCTTTGTTTACTAATTCAATTAATTGCGAAACCCTTGTGTCATCCAGTTTATCGAAAATGTCATCCAATAAAACAATCGGATTTTTACCAGTAAGTTTCTTAATTCTACTTATTTGAGCCAGTTTCAGAGCAATTAAAAATGATTTTTGCTGACCTTGAGAACCAATTTTTTTGATCAGATTTCCATTCATTTCGAACAGCAAATCATCTTTATGAATTCCTGCTGAAGTATAAGTGAGAAGTCTGTCTTTATCGATGTTTTCTTTCAATAAATCTGCGAAATTTTGTTGATGCAAATGGGATTGATAACTTACTTCCACTTTTTCTTTTCCACCAGAAATAATGGTGTAAAACTCCTGAACCACAGGATTTAGCTTATCTATAAAATCTTTTCTTTTATTGTAAATCTGCGTTCCAAACTTAGAGATGGGATCATCATAAATCTCTAGAGAATCTATATCAAAAGTTCGGTTTTTAGCAAAATATTTCAGTAAAGCATTTCTCTGTTGAATAGTTTTTTGATACTGAATTAAGGAAAAAAGATATTCAGAATCCGTTTGAGAAATCATCGCATCCAAAAACTTCCTTCTGCTTTCTCCAGAATCCGAAATTAAGTTAGAATCGTATGGAGAAATCATCACAGAAGGCAAATAACCGATATGATCGGCTAATCTTTCGTAGGTTTTATCGTTTTTCTTGATGATTTTTTTACTTTCCTTAGCTTGAAGAATTTTAATGATATCTTCATTATCCTCCTCAGAAATTAAGGCTTCAATCCTAAAGAAATCTTCATCAGTTTCAATATTGTTGAGATCGCTATTTCCTAAAAAACTTTTCCCAACTGAAAGATAATGCAAAGCGTCTAAAATATTGGTTTTTCCAACACCGTTATTCCCTACAAAACAATTGATTTGAGGGGAAAATTCAAACGATTTTTCAGGATGATTTTTAAAATGAAGTAATGAAAGTTTTCGGATTTTCATTCTTCAAAATTACTTCAATAAAATGAGAAATAAAAAGGGTAATGCGGAGCAAGTTTCCACACCAAAAGAATAATAGGCGTCATTTCGGGAATTTTCCGAAAAATAAATAAAAATAAACGTGATGATTGTAGTTATAAAAAAAGCTAAAAAATAATCAGTTTTTAAATAGAAACCCGCTAAAACACAGCTTAAAGCAGTTAAAAAATAAGCTAAGAATTTTGTGTTTTGAACACCTATTAAATTAGGAAAAGTTTGCACGGTATCGTATTTCATATCTCGAATATCAAACGGTAAAACCAAAGCCGTAACGAATAAAAAACTAATAAAAAATATAGGAATATTAAAATCTGGAAGGGTAAGCCATGCGTTCATTAATCCCCAAATCAAACCAACGTAGAAAACCTTTAACAAAGGGATTTTTCTGATATAAGTTTCTAAAAAAAAGCTATTGTATAAAAGTCCTAAAACCACTATCACAATCCATTTTATGAGTCGAATTTCATTGTGATTGTTAATAATTAAATATGCGGAGATAAGTCCCAAAGTAAAATTTAGAACCAAAATGCTTTTAAAAAACTTTGTTTTTTGGAATTTGGTATAAATATAACCACTGAAATACGTGATGAAAATCAAAATAAGACTTGGAAAACGGAACGTGTTTTGTTCTAGCATGAAAAATACCGCAAAAAGAGTTCCCATTAAACTAACATAGATTTGACTATCTATTAGGTACTTTTTTAGTATTTTTAATGTATTCATTATTCAAAATTAATGTATTTTATGAAAAAGCTCTTTAAAGTCTGCATATTTTTCGTGTTTTTAACAGGATTTTCCTCTGTTTCTGCACAAAACTATTACGAGCAACAATGGAAAAAAATAGAAACCAACTCAAAATCGGGAACGGTGAAATCTAATCTTCCCCTTATTCAGGAAATTGAAAAACAAGCCATGAAAGACAACAACGCCGTAGAACTTATTAAAGCTCTAAAATCTGAATTTGCAATTCTCAATTCTACTCAAAATGACGACCAAAATAATACGGTTTCTCAGTTTTTTGCGAAATTACAAACGACAGAAAAAAAATTGAAAGGTGAGGAGCAGCTGTTTTTCAAAACCATGTTGAGCTCTTTTTTTATGGATTATTTTCAGAGAAATTCATGGAAAATTAATCAAAGAACAAATATTGATAATGCGGATTTTTCTCAAATTGAAACTTGGTCGAAACTCGATTTTAAAAATCAGATTCTTAAAACGTATCAAGAGTTAGACGCTCAAAAAAGTGATATTGCTCAACTGAAAATTCAGAAATACAAGGCTGTTTTTAATAATACAAAAGATGTGGAATATTTCCCTTCCGTTTTGGATTGGTACTCTATGGAGAAAATTCAGTTTTTCGGGAATTCAAGATTGTTTACAAAGAATGAACTTCAAGAGAATTACAAAAAAATCAATGCTATTTATGATGAATTAATTGCAAGAAATTCTGGGAATTCTAAACTCTATTTTTCGCATCAAAAAATCAATAATAATTGCGTCTATGAAGCTTGTAAAGATAAATTGGTTCAGCTCCAAAACCTTTATAATTCTTCTACAGACGGTGATTATAAATTGATTATTGCTTCCGATATTATGGAGGTTCTTTCAGCAGATAAAAAGAATATTGAAGCTCTAGAATGGGCAAAAAAAGCAAAAGTTGCTTATCCAGAATCTCCATTTGTAAAAAATATTGAAAACAAGGAAAATCAAATTACGAATCCCACACTTATCCTAAACTACGAACGAGAAACCCAGAGCAATTTACCCATTCATATTGTAGCCGAACATAAAAATATTTCGCAGTTTTCTTTGTCGATTTACGAAGTGAAAACTGATTTTCAAAACTTTATTGAGTATTCTCGAAACCCTAGCAAATCCAATTTTAATAAACTAAAAAAAAACTTGGTGAGAAAGGATGAGTTTTCTGTTCCAAATCAACAAGATTATCTTTCTTACAAAACTTCTTTGGAAGTAAAACCTCTTCCAAGTGGAATTTATGTGGTTGAATATAAAGTGAACAATGATTCACAAACAAATAATGAGAATAAAACCTATTATTTTATTGCATCTAATAATCGTGTTATTTATAAAAATAAAAGTGAAGACAAACCTTCACAAAACATCCTGAAATTAGTCAACAACGAGAACGGAAAATCTTTGAATAATGAATCTTTGGTTGTTAATGAATATGTTTCGGGGAAAACTTTGGTAAAAACAGAGGTAAAAACTTCTGGTGATGGAGCTTTTTCTATTCCGCAATCTGCAAATAAACAATATTATAGATTGTATCTTATTCAGCAACCTAAAACCAACGATTTTCAACTGATTTCTGCTTATGGAAACCGTGATTATGAGAATTACAATCCATCAAAAGATCAACAGACTTTAGCTCAAATTTTTATCGATAGAGGAATTTACAGACCTGGACAAACCGTTTATTTTAAAGTAATTAATACTCAATTAAATGTTGATAAAGAATCTGTAACTTCAGGTTTAAAACAAAAAATAACGTTGTTTGATGCCAATGGACAAGAAGTTTCTTCTCAAAATTTTACTACTAATGAATTTGGATCTTATCACGGAAGTTTTATCCTTCCAAAAGGTTCATTAAATGGAGATTTCAGATTGAGTATTGATAATAAAACAGCAAAATATTTCGATGTAGAAGAATACAAACGTCCAAAATTTGAAGTCACTTTCGAGCCTGTTAAAGACGAGTATAAATATGGACAAACCATACAACTCAAAGGGAAAGCCATGATGTTTTCTGGCGTTGCTTTAAGCAATACAACCGTGAATTACGAAATTAAAAAACAGAACATACGTTGGAAGTATTTCCCTTGGTATCCTCGTGGAAATGATAATGAAAATTCTATTTTAGGAAACGTTACAACCGATGAAAAAGGGGAGTTTAGCATTCAATTGGATCTTAAAAAAGAGGAAAAAATCGAAGGAATTCAAATTGATAATTATGGCATCAACGCTTCAGTAACTGATATTAACGGTGAAACGCAAACTGCAGATACCAATTTGAAAGTGGCGTCAGTTTCTCATTATATTAAAGCTGAAGAACTCAATAATAAATTTTCTGATGAAAATGTGGGTTTAAAAGTGGAAACCAAAAATTATAATGAGCAAGATGTCAATAAATCTTATCGAGTGAAATTGTCTAAACTGGAAGTTCCTAACAGAGTTTTTAGAAGTAATTTTGATTCTCAAATTCAAAATCTTTCACAACTTTCGAAAGATGATTTTATTAAGAAATTTCCACACGATTTATTTGATAAAAATGATGAACAAAAAAACTGGAAAAAGACGATTGTTTTTGAAAAGAGTCAAGAGCCAAGAACCAAGAGCCAAGAGTTAAGAGTCAAGAATCAAGATTCGAAACCATCAACCAATAACCAACAACCAGCAACCCATCTAGATTTAGGAAAACTGGAAGCGGGAGATTATCTCTTGGAATTGTACAATATTGAAGGTAAAGACACGATAAAAACGCAACAATATTTCTCTGTTTGGGATAAAAAATCTTTAAAAAATAATCAAAAACCATTTTTGAAAGTCGTTGCACCAAAAACAGAGGTGGAAAGAGGTTCTAAAGCTGAAATCTACGTGTATTCGGCTATTCCAAATGCTTTGGTGAATATTTTTTATCAAAATGGCGACGGAAAAACCATTTCTGAAACCAAATCTTTGAAAAATGGAGTTTTAAAATACGAAACACCAATTCCAAATGATAAAAAAGTGGGACAATTAATGTTGCAGTTTCAATTGGTTGCCTTTAACGATGTACAAACTCAAACCGTAAATCTGCAAATCAAAGATTCTGAAAAACCATTAAGAATAGAAACCATTACTTTTAGAGATAAATTGCAGCCCAATTCTAAAGAAAAATGGTCGGTTAAGATTTTGGGGAATGACAAGGAGAAGATTAATGCAGAGGTTTTAACCAATATGTACGATATGTCTTTGGATCAATTTGCAAGAAATGATTTCGAATGGCAAAAAATGTATTCGCCATTTTATCAATTCTCATATTACGATGAAAGAAATGATTTAAGACAAATTTATTATCAGAAACGATTAAAATATGCTACTGGTAAAAATGTAAATATATTGAATTTTAATTGGTTGAATTTTAATGAAAGAATTATAATGCGAAGTATGAAAAGTACAGCGATTCCAGCTCCGTCTGCAGTAGCCGATACTATGAGTAAAAATACAAATATTGAAGAAGTTGTTATGGTTGGGTATGGAAGTGCAAAGAAAGAAGCTTACACAGGATCTGTTGGTATAGTCAAAGATGACGAAAGTGAGAGACAAGAAAACTTAGAAAACATTCCAGTTCGTCAAAACCTTAACGAAACCGCATTTTTCTATCCAGATTTAAAAACCGATGCCGAAGGAAATGTCAATTTTGAATTTACTTCTCCTGAAGCTTTAACAAAATGGAAATTAATGTTCCTTGCTCACACCAAAGATGCAAGAGCTGCTACTTTAGAAAAAGAAGTGGTAACACAAAAAGAATTTTCAGTAACGCCTAATTATCCAAGATTTTTGCGTGAAGGTGATGAACTTACACTGCAAACAAAATTGAGCAACTTAACCGATAAAAAACTGAATGGTGTAGCTCAATTACAAATTTTAGATGCCTTCACCAATGAAAATATTTCTGAGAAATTTGGGATTACTCAATTGGGCGCTGCAAAAGGTTACAACATCGAAAACAGTTTTGCATTGCAACCCTACGCCAACGAAATGGTAAGCTGGAAGCTGAAAGCACCTAACAATATTTCTTCAATCATTATAAAAGTGGTAGCAAAAGCAGGCGCTTATTCTGATGGAGAGCAACAAGGCATCGCAATTTTACCGAACAGAATGTTGGTAACCGACGCTGTTCCTGTTTTTGTGAAAGAAGGTGAAACCAAAACTTTTGTTTTAGAAAACCTTAAAAACAACGTTTCAACAACGGCAAGCAATGTTTCCAATACTTTGGAACTAACAACCAATCCGATTTGGGAGGTTTTATTTGCGCTTCCAAGTTTGAAAAACGACCAAAATACTTCTGCCGATGTTATTTTCAATAAATGGTTTGCAGATGTGTTGGCTTCGGAGGTTTTTAAAGCTAATCCTAGAATGAAAACTGTTTTTGAGGAGTATCAAAATAAAGGACTTTTAAATTCTAATTTGGAGAAAAATCAAGAACTAAAACAATTGCTTTTAGAAGAAACTCCATGGGTTTTAGATAGTAAAAACGAGGAAGAGCAAATGCAGAAAATTACACTTCTTTTTGATGCCAACACCATGAGAAATTCTATAAAAACCGATTGGGATACGTTTGCAAAACTTCAAAATCCAGATGGTGGATTCTCTTGGCAAGCGGGTTATCCGAGTTCTTATTATGTTTCTTTGTATTTATTGAAAAATTTAGGAAAACTCAATTCTTGGTTGAAAACTAATGTGAAAGATTATCAAAATGAAGATCAAAAGATGATGGTTTCAAAATTAGTGAAATACGTAGACCAGGAAATGGAGAAATATTATACCAAACCAAAAGATAATTTATGGTCGAATTTCAATTTGGATTATTTGGATACCAGAAATTATTGGGAAAAAGAATATCCTTTGAAATCTAAAGGAAATACTTTGAAAACAGCCTTCAAAAATGACGCAAAAAATGCAAAATTCTCAGATTTCACTTTCTTCGGTTTGCATAGAGTTGCTATTTTGTTCAATGATTATGGTTTAAAAGATCTTTCTAGCAAATACATGAAATATTTAAAGGAAACCTCTGTAGAAAGCAATAACCAAGGCGTTTATTGGAAACAAAACTTGAACGATTGGGGTTGGTTCTCCTCAAAAATAGTGAATCATGCAGGAGTAATGGAAGCTTGGAATAAAGTTCAACCTCAGGATGAAAAATTTATTGAGGAAATGAAAATATGGCTGATTACTCAGAAAGAAGTTAATTCTTGGGGAACATCACGAGGAACAGCAGAAGTTATTTTTACGATTTTAAATTCTGGTAAATCTTGGACGAGTCCAGAAAGTGATAAAGCAACGATTGTTTGGGGCGGAAAAGAACTGAAACCTCAAACTCAAGCAACAGGTTATGTAAAATCTACTATTACTTCTGAAAATATCGACAAAAACTTGGCGAGTATAACCATTACAAAACCAGGACCTGGAGTGGTTCAAGGTGGTTTATTCTGGCAGTATTATGAGGATTTGGATAAAATAAAATCTTCAGAAAATTATTTATCCATTACTAAAGAGTTTTACAAAAAAATAAAAACAGTAAACGGAGAAGAATTGCAAAAAATAAGTAACGATATTCCTCTTAAAATTGGTGATAAAGTAACGGTAAGAATGATTTTGAATACCGATAGAGCCATGCAATTTATTCATATTAAAGACATGAGAGCCGCAGGTTTTGAGCCTTTGGATGTTCTTTCCGGATATCAATGGAAGAATAATTTAGGTTATTATCAATCCACCAAAGATGCATCCACTAATTTCTATATTCAATACATGCCAAAAGGAAAATATGTGTTTGAATACGATGTTATAGCGAATGCTTCTGGTAAATTCTCCAACGGAATTACCACGCTGCAAAACTATTACGCACCACAAATGAATGCCCATACAAAAGGCAGTGGAGTGGTGATTAAGGAATAAAATAATGAGAGGTTGTTGAGATACAGCCTCTTTTTAATTTGGATTTATAGATAAAAACTCAATTATTAATTCAAACCAAATATTTATCTTTGTTGTATGATTCTACGAGGAGAAAATTTAATTAAAGAATACGGGCCTAAAAAGGTGGTAAAAGGTGTTTCGGTACAGGTTCAACAAGGTGAGATTGTAGGTTTGTTGGGACCCAATGGAGCAGGTAAAACTACTTCTTTCTATATGATTGTTGGATTGGTGAAGCCTACTTCTGGAAAAATTTTCCTCGATAATAAAGAAATCACCAGCGATGCCATGTATCGCAGAGCTCAAAAAGGAATTGGATATTTGGCTCAGGAAGCTTCTGTTTTTAGAAAATTGTCTGTGGAAGATAACATTTTAGGAGTTCTACAATTGACAAAGCTTTCCAAAAAACAACAGCAGATGAAATGTGATGAGTTGATTGAAGAGTTTTCTTTAGAACATGTTCGGAAAAACCGTGGCGATTTGCTTTCTGGAGGTGAAAGACGTAGAACAGAAATTGCCCGTTGTTTAGCAACAAGTCCGAATTTTATCCTTCTAGATGAGCCTTTTGCGGGGGTTGACCCGATTGCGGTGGAAGATATTCAGAAAATTGTGAGAAGTTTGGTGGACAAAAATATCGGAATCTTAATTACCGACCACAACGTGCAGCAAACTTTAGCGATTACCAATAAAACCTACATTATGTTCGAAGGGAAAATCTTAAAAGAAGGTCTTCCTGAAGATTTAGCGAATGATCCACAAGTTCGTGAAGCCTATTTGGGTGAAAACTTCGTTTATCAGAAAATTGAAGATAAACCAAAATCAAAACATTGGGTGTATAATATCTGGGCTGGAGATTTTGATTCAAAAACAGAATTTCAAGCTTATGCAGATGATACTTTCCAAAATACAAGCGATTTAAAACTTCTTCATGGTTTTGAGGATATCAGTTTTGCTTCTTTGGCCAATTCTGAAATCGAACATATTTTTGCTGAAGTGGTGGACAAAAACGCACACAATTCTTTCATCCTCCAAAAAATAGAATTGCGACCTAATAGAAATTTGGACGAAATTAAAAACCAAGCCGAAAAGCTTTCCAGTCAGAAAATGAAGTTTCTAACATCGTTTGATACTAAAACAATATAAAAATGGAAAGCCCAGAATTAAAACAAGAATTTCAGTCCACACCGGAACTTCTAGAAAAATTATATGAATACAGCATGATAAAAAACTATCAGGCTGGAGATATTATTGTGGACGAAAATTCTCAAATACGATCGATTCCTATTGTCACAAAAGGTGCTATGAAAGTGGTGCGTACTGAGGAAGATGGTCGAGAAATACTTTTGTACTATATTAAAGCTGGCGAATCTTGCATTATGTCTTTTTTGGGTGGTTTACACAACGAAACCAGTAAAGTGAAAGCTGAAATAGAGGAAGATGCCGAAATACTTTTTCTTCCCGTAACCAGAGTTTCAGAGTTTATAAAAGATCATCCAGAATGGTTGGATTATATTTTTAAATTGTATCATAAACGTTTCGAAGAACTTCTTGGAATCATCAACGAAATTGCTTTTAAAAAAGTGGACGAACGCTTATTAAACCTCCTCGAAAAGAAAGCTGAACTCACACAATCTAATAGCCTCAACGTTACTCACGAACAACTTGCTAACGAGTTGGGAACTGCGCGTGTAGTGGTTTCTCGCCTTCTGAAGCAACTTGAAGAAAACGGTGAAGTACAACTTGGACGCAACAAAATTACTTTGCTTTAGGAGAATCAAGAGCCAAGAATCAAGAGCCAAGAGTCAAGAATCAAGAAATTAGTTTTCTTGAACTTCGTTCGTAAAACTTCAGTTAATATTCAGACTTACTACTAAAAACCATCAACCAAAAAATCCTTTTGTAACAAAAGTAGCTGTGCATCTCTTTTGATTTGCTGAATTTTGCATTACAAAACAAGAGAATGGAGATAGCAGGATTTTTAGCATCAATTTTAATAGGAATTTCTTTAGGATTAATCGGCGGTGGCGGAAGTATTCTTACGGTTCCTGTATTGGTGTATCTTTTTCATGTAGACGCTGTTTTGGCCACTACTTATTCGCTTTTTGTAGTGGGAGCAACCAGTTTTGTGGGGTCAACCACTTATTTCAAAAATAAATTAATAGATTTTAAAACGGTTTTTGCATTTGGTATCCCTTCAATAATTGGAGTGTATATTTCCAGACAGCAAATTTTACCTCATATTCCAGACGTACTTTTCAACATTGGTGGTTTTGAAGTCACCAAAAGTAATTTTTTAATGCTTGTTTTCGCAGTTTTAATGTTGATGGCTGCATTTAAAATGATAAAAAAAGATACAAAACCAAATAATACCTCTCATCAAAATTACAATTATCCATTGGTGGTTTTTCAAGGTTTTTTGGTGGGAATTATAACAGGATTTGTAGGTGCGGGTGGCGGATTTTTAATTATTCCAGCTTTGGTAAGTTTACTGAAAACTCCTATGAAGAAAGCCATCGGAACATCTTTACTGATTATCGCTATTAATTCTGCGTTCGGTTTTGTAACCTCTTATGCACACTTTGGAGAAGTCAATTGGAAGTTTTTATTGAGCATTACCACAATGGCAATTATAGGAATTTTAATAGGAAGCCGACTTTCCAGAAATATTGATGGTAAAAAACTAAAACCCGCTTTTGGTTGGTTTGTCCTTGTGATGGGCATTTTTGTCATCGTAAAAGAAATGTTTTTTTAATCGATTAGAAGTTTTGAATTAGTTTCGTCTAAAGTCTAAAGTCTAAAGTCTAAAATCTAATTTCTAACCTCTAACTTCTAAAAAACTCCTAATGTAACAAAAGTAACTGTGCAGGAATTTATTTATCAAGAACTTTGTACAACTAAAATAAAGAATATGAAAATAGAACAAATTTATACAGGATGTTTAGCTCAGGGAGCTTATTATATTGTTTCAAATGGTGAAGCCGCGATTATAGATCCGCTTCGTGAAACGCAATCTTATACAGATAGACTAGCAAAAGATAATGTTCGTTTAAAATATATTTTCGAAACCCATTTTCACGCAGATTTCGTGAGTGGACACGTAGATTTAAGTAAAAAAACAGGTGCGGCAATTGTTTACGGACCAACAGCCAACCCAGATTTTGAAGCTATTATCGCAGAAGATGAACAAATTTTCGAAATCGGAAATATCCAAATTAAAGTACTCCATACACCTGGACATACTTTGGAAAGTACGACTTATCTTTTGATAGATGAAAACGGAAAAGAAACCGCAATTTTCTCTGGAGATACCTTGTTTTTAGGAGATGTTGGTCGTCCAGACTTGGCTCAGAAAGCTGCAAATATGACGCAAGAAGATTTGGCAGGAATGCTTTACGACAGTTTACAAAATAAAATTATGCCGTTAGCGGATGATATTACGGTGTATCCTGCTCATGGTGCGGGTTCGGCTTGTGGTAAAAATATGCAGAAAGAAACGGTGGATATTTTAGGAAACCAAAAGAAAACCAATTATGCCCTTAATCAACCTAATAAAGAAGCGTTTATAAAAGCTGTTACAGATGGTTTGTTGCCGCCTCCCGCTTATTTTGGGATGAATGTAGCGATGAACAAGCAGGGTTATCAAAATTTTAATGAGGTTCTTAATAATGGTTTGAGAGCGCTTTCTGTAACGGAATTTGAGGAGGTTGTAGAAAATTCAGAAGCCTTAATTTTAGACGTTCGTTCGGCTGCAGATTTCGCAAAAGGCTATATTCCTCAATCTGTAAATATCGGTCTTAAAGGCGATTTTGCACCTTGGGTAGGCGCTTTGATAAAAGATGTTAAACAACCTATTTTGTTGATTACAGATCTTGGTGATGAAGAAGAAACCGTTACCAGATTGAGCCGAGTTGGTTTCGATCATACTTTAGGATTTTTAGAGGGTGGTTTTGAAGCTTGGAAAAATTCAGGGAAAGAAATTGATACCGTGAACAGAATTTCTGCAACGCAATTTAATACTGAGTTTAATGAAAATGTAAAAGTAATAGACGTTCGTAAAGAAAGCGAATACGAAGCTGAACACGTAGAAAACGCTTACAGAAGACCTTTGGCGTATATTAATGATTGGATTGGAGAGGTGAAAGCTGATGAACATTTCTACATATATTGTGCAGGTGGATACAGAAGTATGATGGCCGCAAGTATTTTGAAAGCGCGTGGTTATCATAATTTTTCTGAAGTTGAAGGTGGTTTCAATGCCATTTCAAAAACAGATGTTCCCAAAACTGAATTTGTTTGTCAATCTAAAATAATGTCATAATGTTCGGATTTTTAAAAAAACTTTTTGGCTCCGAAGATTCGGAAAGACTAGTAGAAGTTATCAATAACGGAGCTACTTTAATAGATGTTCGTTCCAAAGGTGAATTTGCTTCTGGAAGTCTGAAAAACGCGATTAACATTCCGTTGAATGAAATTTCTTCTAAAGTAAAATCATTAAAAAATAAGGAAAATATTGTTGTATTTTGCAGAAGTGGAATGCGCAGCAAACAAGCGCAATCTATTTTAAAACAAGCCGGAATTACCAATGTTTTTAATGGCGGTTCTTTGCAAAATATGAAAAACATTACCCGTTAAAAGTGAAAAATGAATACAGAAGACCATAACAAAACAGATATGCAATGTTGCGTTACGCAATGCGATCTTCCTTTGGATAAAAATTATTGGGAAACGCGTTGGGAAAATCGCGAAACTTCTTGGGATATTGGTTACGCATCGCCCGCAATTACCGATTATATGGACAAAGTTGAGGATAAAAATATCTCGATTTTAATTCCAGGTTGCGGAAATGCTTATGAAGCTGAATATCTTTTAAAAAACGGATTTCAGGATATTACGTTAATTGATATTGCACCAAAAGCGGTGGAAATTCTTCAAAGTAAATTCCGAAATGATCCTCAAATAAAAGTTTTGTTAGGCGATTTTTTCGAACATAAAGGTGAGTATGATTTAATGCTGGAACAAACTTTTTTCTGTGCTATTCCGCCATTAATGAGAAAAGATTACGCTAAAAAAGCTGCCGAACTTTTGCAACCAAATGGTAAAATTGTTGGCGTCATGTTCGATACCACTTTCAAGAAACAAGGTCCGCCGTTTGGTGGCTGTTCATGCGAGTACAAAGCGATTTTCGAACCTTATTTTGAGATTAAAAAAATGGAAGAATGTTACAATTCTGTCCCTCCAAGAAAAGGATCAGAAGTTTTTGTAGAACTCGTTGTAAAATAATTCTGTCCCATTAACTCCAAATTGAAACAATATGAATACTTTTTTTCAAAACAATAAAATTGTCATTTTAGGCGCTGTTGTGGGTGCTATTGCAGGATTTCTGTATTGGAATTTTATAGGATGTAGCACAGGAAGTTGCGCTATTACATCAAAACCTTTTAACAGCAGTATTTATGGTGCTTTTATGGGAGGTGTATTTTTTTCAATGTTTAAAAAAGATAAAAATAAAATTAAAGAATAAATTATAAAAAATGTTAGAACTTATCAAGCAACCTTGGCCATGGTATGTTGCGGGGCCACTCATTGGTCTTACGGTGCCTATATTACTTATTTTAGCCAATAAAACCTTCGGAATTTCTTCGTCTTTAAGACATATTTGTGCGTCTTGTGCACCAGCGAATATTCCGTTTTTTAAATACAATTGGAAGAGTGAAATCTGGAATTTAGTTTTCGTTATCGGAATTTTAATTGGTGGATTTGTCGCTTTCAATTTTCTTTCTAATGGACAAGCTGTTGCTGTAAATCCTGATCTTCAAACCGAATTGGCGGGCTATGGAATTACAGATTTTTCGAGCATTATCCCAGCCGATTTTATGAATTGGGAAACTTTATTTTCTTTGAAAGGTTTTTTCCTTTTCGTGGTGGGAGGTTTCTTGGTAGGCTTCGGAACGCGTTACGCAGGAGGTTGTACAAGTGGACATTCCATTATGGGATTGGCAAATTTACAATGGCCTTCTTTGGTGGCAACTATTTGCTTTATGTTGGGCGGATTTATCGTTGCTAATTTTGTAATGCCTTGGATTTTGTCTTTGTAGAGTTGAGGTTTTAGAATCAAGAGCCAAGAGTCAAGATTTAAGTTAACTTTAAAATAAAGTCTTGAATCTATTAATTTTAAAAATAAAAAATGAAAACAATAGATTATATAAAGTTTTTAATAGCCGGAATATTTTTCGGAATCGTCATCACAAAAGCGGAGCTCATCAGTTGGTTCCGAATTCAAGAAATGTTCCGTTTACAATCTTTCCACATGTACGGTGTTATCGGAAGTGCTGTGGTTACAGGGATGATTTCAGTTTGGTTGATTAAGAAATTCAAAATAAAATCTTTGGATGGTGAACCGATAAAAATCGCTGATAAAAAATTCAATAAAGGTCAAATTTACGGAGGTTTAATCTTCGGATTTGGTTGGGCGATTACAGGTGCTTGCCCAGGACCATTGTTTGCACAAATAGGAACGGGCGCTTTGGTGGTAATCGTTACCTTATTGTCAGCAATCCTTGGAACTTGGGTGTACGGGAAATTCAGAGAGAAACTTCCACATTAGGAATCAAGAATCAAGAGCCGAGAGTCAAGAGTCAAGAATTAAGAGTCAAGAATTAAGAATCAAGAATCAAGAGACAAGAATAAAGATATAAGAATTAAAGAGCAAAGATGAGTGAAAACAAAATCTTTGCTCTTTTTTTTGTTCTCTATTCGATTTATCTTTTTTTCCTAAATTTAAGGTTCGCGAAAGAATATGAAAAATCCTTTTAACAGAACCATCACCATTTTTGGAATTTTTAAACAGCTCAAACCTTTCATTAAGCCTTATCGTTTAATGATTTTTTGGACGTTGCTTCTCACTTTGTTGGGCGCTTTGGCAGCACAGGTGAACCCAATTGTTCTTAAATATACGGTGGATGAGGTTCAGAAATTAATAGATTTGCCAAATCCGATGCAAGAGGGAATTCATGTGTTGGTCGTCATCACCATTATTCTTTTGGTGAAAGAAATCGCTAACATCTTCATCAATTTTGGACAAAAATTTTACGGTGAAAAAATCCGAATTAATGTAAGTTCAGAATTGGCTCAACGCGCAATTGATAAAATTTTAACCTATAAAGTTGCTTATTTTAATGATGAAAACCACGAATCTGGAAAACTTCAAACCCGCATCGACAGAGGAATTGAGAGTTTAACAAAATTAGTTCAGAATTTTTTCATCGATATTTTGCCCTTGTTTACGACTTCCATTATCGCTTTGGTGGTGATGTATATGCAAAATGTGTATGTGGGATTGGTTTCCACAATTGTTGTTCCGATTTACTTTTGGGTGAGCAATATGCAAGCAAAAAAACTCTCTGGCGTTCGTCGTCAGCTTAGAAATCAACGTGAGGAAAAGACTTCAGGACTTTTAAATCTCATTAATTCTATTTTGGTGATTAAAAGTTTTGTCCGCGAAAAATTTGAAGGTAAAAAACAATACGATTTGCAGATGCAACTTATGGAAAGTCAGTTGTACACGCGTAAAACCAACTTTTTTTATGATGGTTTAAAAACTTTTATCGAACAAATTGGTGTGGTTTTAATCATATTGTTAACGGTGTATTTGGTGCTCGATCAGCAAATGACGATTGGTGCAATTATGCTTCACATTATGCTTTTTAACAACGTTTCTTCGCCTATTCGTCAGTTGCACAGGATTTATGATGATATGAACGATGCCATGATTTATGCCGAAGGTTATTTTGATATTTTAAATGCGGATGAAGAAACAGAACCCAGCGGCAGTTTTGTGGAAAAAGAAATTAAAGGTGAGTTTAAACTTCAAAATGTTAATTTCACTTACCCCAACGGTGCGCAAGCTCTTTTTGATGTCGATATGCTGATAGAAGCTGGAAAAACCACTGCTTTGGTCGGACTTTCAGGCGCAGGAAAATCGAGTATTATTAATTTGTTGTGCAAATTTTATCTTCCAGATTCGGGTAATATTCATTTAGATGGGGTAAATCTTAATGAATATGACAATACTTTTTTGAGAGGTGATTTAGGATTGGTGCTTCAGAAAAATCATATTTTTAAAGGAAGCATCGAAGATAACATTCGTTACGGCGATATGAATGCGAGTTTTGAAGAAGTTGAAGAAGCTGCAAAAAAAGCCTATTTGCATGAACAAATTCTGGATTTGCCAACGGCCTATCAACATGATGCAACGCAACTTTCTGGCGGTCAACAACAGCGAATTGCGATTGCAAGATTATTCCTGAAAAATCCACCCATTATTTTCTTGGACGAACCCACTGCGAGTTTGGACGCGATTGCTACGGAACAAATTAAGAACTCATTAGATGCCATAAAAGCAGGGAGAACGGTGGTTATTATTTCTCATTCTTTATCTCAAATTATCGATTCGGATAGGATTTATGTAATGAAAAAAGGTCGCGTTGTGGAAAACGGAACACATGACGAGTTATACCATCAGGAGGGCGTTTACAAAGAAATTTTTGATGCTTCGGCAAGAAGTTTAAACCTCGATTTATTGGTGAAAACTTTTAAAGAAGAAGATTGATTTTTTGAAATATTCAAAATATTTTATTTTCAATATTTAGCTTGAATTTTATTTTGTGGTTTACAAATTGAAGCTAAATGCTAAATAAATATTGGCAGGTAAATTGTTGCGATAAAAAAATTAAATTTTTGAAATGAAAAATTACGTTATTATATTATCTGCATTATTTTTAGTCTCTTGCAATAAAGTTGAAGAAAAGATTAATGAAAGTATCGACAAAGCTACAGAAACGGCTAAGCAAAAAACGCAGGAAGCGGTCCAAAATACTTTAAACGAAACCATTAATACCTCTATTAATTCTATTACTAAAGCCGAAGATGTTCAGTTTGAGCAGATTTTTTCTGGAGCAGAGCCTCATTTAATTACAGAATTTAAAGGCAAAAAAATAAAATTTCCGAACGGAAGTCCGGCCTATTTCTTAAAATACAAAGCAGACAAAGCAGCTTTATTACAACTTATGGCGGCTCAGCCTACAACCGATGAGGTAAAATCCGATAAAGAAGCAAGAAAAATTGATGGTCAAAAATTTATAGATCAATTTAGTTTTTTTGAAAAATTTATTCCCGAAGGCACTTTTGATTCTAATTTTTTAAATGAAGTAAAAACAGATCATTCTATTGAGTTCTACAAAATCAACCGATTACCTAATAAGTCTACCATTATTGTAAATCCTAAAACAGGAGTTATTTATCAATTTATGGAAGTTGCCTCTTAAAATCATTTAAAAATATTAATTTTAGACTTTAAAATTACAGCAATGACATTCAAAGTATATACAAAAACGGGCGACAAAGGCGAAACAGGACTTTACGGTGGAACAAGAATTTCCAAAGCTTCGGCAAGGGTAGAATCTTACGGAAATATTGATGAACTCAATGCTTTTATTGGCGTTGCAAAATCTTACGTGCATGATATTCCTGTTTTGGAACAACTGCGAAAAATTCAGTTTGATTTGTTTACGGTAGGTTCCGAAGCTGCAACACCTAGCGATAAATTGTTTTTAGCCAATGGAAAATCACGATTATCTCTAATCATCTCTGAATCGGAAATCGAAGAATTAGAACATTGGATAGATGCTTTTGAAGAAGAACTAGAACCTTTACAATATTTTATTTTACCAGGCGGTGGAAAAGCAGCAACACATTTTCATGTCGCAAGAACCGTTTGCAGAAGAGCCGAAAGAAGCCTTGTTTTCTTAAACGAAACCGAAGAAGTTCGTCCAGAATTGATAAAATATTTGAACCGACTTTCCGACTATCTTTTTGTATTGGCAAGATACATTTCAAAAATCGAGAATGAGCCAGAAGAATATTGGATTCCAAATGACCGAACTTGAAGCTTTTTACGAGAAACAAAATCCTGAAATTCGGGAGGTTTATTTGGCTTTAAGGAGCATTATTCTTAATTATGATGAACACATTACCGCCGAATGGAAGTTTAAATTGCCTTTTTTCTACTATAAAAAGAAAATGCTTTGTTTTTTGTGGTTTCATAATAGGTTCAAAAAGCCTTATATTTCCTTTATGGATGCGAATTTATTGAATGATTCAAGACTTTTAATGGAGGATAGAAAACGGGCTGGAATTTTATTAATAGACCCCCAAAAAGATATTCCAAAAGATTTAGTAAAAGAAATTTTAGATCTTCTTTTGCAACTTCCGAAAAATAAAAAATTAAAAACGCCTTAAATGAAAAAAGCCTTGCTTTTTCTTAACGGAAAACCTCCTCAAAGTCTTCCATTAATGGAGAGTTATTCGTTAATTGCTTGTACTGATGGTGCTTTCCATTATTTAAAACGATTGAATTTTCCTTTAGAAAAACTCGATTTTATTTCAGGAGATTTTGATTCGCATTCTGGAAATGATGAGGGGATTTATGAAGAAAAATTTATCCATACTCCCGATCAAAACAAAACAGATTTCCAGAAAGCCTTAGAAATTCTTATTGAAAAAGGGATTTCAGATGTTGATATTTATGGAGGAAGCGGTGGCGAAATGGATCATTATTTGGGAAATCTTACAGTGGCTTATTTGTTTAAAAATCAATTGAAAATCAAGTTTTATGACGAGTTTTCTGAATATTATTTTATTGATGAAAATTTTAGTTTAGAAAATGTTCAAAATAAAATGATTTCTCTGTTTCCGTATCCTAGTGTAAAAAATGTAATTACGAAAGGTTTAAACTGGGAACTTAATAATGAAGAATTGAATATGCAAAACCGTATTGGAACAAGGAATTTTGCTGTAGAAAACAACATAGAAATATCTTACCAAGAAGGAGATTTATTAATTTTTGTTGGCAGAAATTATTTATGATGCAGTCACTAATTTTTAATAAAAATTTAGACTAAATAATCAAACTTTTTTAGCAACTTTGCAACCTAAAATTTTGTATTAAAAAATGAAAATAAAGTATTCCGAACTTATAGATCAAACCTTGTATTTTCCTACTGAAGAATTTAATGTAGAGGAGAATCATTTGAAATTTCATGACATTCCTTTAATGGAAGTGGTCGAAAAATTTGGAACGCCTTTAAAATTTAATTATTTACCTAAAATTTCTACCAATATCCACCGTGCAAAATCTTGGTTTAAAGAAGCTTTTGAACTTAATGATTATAAAAAATCTTATAGATATTGCTATTGTACAAAATCTAGTCATTTTGCTTTTGTTTTAGAAGAAGCGCTAAAAAATGACATATCCATGGAAACTTCTTCCGCTTATGATATGGATATTGTAAAATCACTTTACGATAAGGGAAAAGTAGATAAAAATATCGAAGTGATTTGTAATGGCTTTAAAACCGATGATTATTTAACGAAAATAGCAGATTTAATTAATAGCGGTTTCGAAAATATTACACCCATTTTGGATAATTATCGTGAGTTGGATAAGCTTACTGAAAGCATTGATACAACTTTTAACATCGGAATTCGTATTGCTTCTGAGGAAGAACCAAAATTTGAATTTTATACCTCGAGATTAGGTATAGGATATAAGGATATTATCCCGTATTATTCACAAAAAATTGCTGAACACCCTAATGCAAGATTAAAAATGCTTCATTTCTTTATTAATACTGGTATAAAAGATACTGCTTATTATTGGAATGAATTGTATAAATGTCTTCGTGTGTATGCGCGTTTGAAAAAAGTAGCTCCAGAAGTGGATTCTTTAAATATTGGTGGTGGTTTCCCTATTAAAACGTCTTTGAATTTCGATTACGATTATCAATATATGGTGAACGAAATTGTTTCTCAGATTAAAAAATTCTGTGAAGAAGAAGGCGTTGAAGAACCTAATATTTATACTGAATTTGGAAGTTTTACCGTTGGTGAAAGTGGAGGACATTTGTATCAAATTATTTCTCAAAAACGTCAGAACGACAGAGAAAAATGGAATATGATCGATTCTTCTTTTATGACCACTCTTCCTGATACTTGGGCTATTTCTCGTCACTTTATTATGTTGCCATTAAATCGTTGGGAAGATACTTATGAAAGGGTTTTCCTTGGTGGTTTAACTTGCGACTCAGACGATTATTATAATTCTGAACAGCATACTAATGCTATTTATTTGCCTGTTTTTACAGATACTAAACCTTTGTATATCGGATTTTTCAATACGGGAGCTTATCAGGAAACGATTTCTGGTTATGGCGGAGTTCATCATTGTTTGATGCCTCAACCTAAACATATTTTGATTGATAAGGATGATGAAGGTAATTTTACTTATTCAGTTTTCAAAGAAGAACAAAAACCTGAAGATGTTTTAAAGCTTTTAGGATATTAAACAGTTTCGGCGG
>JAEWOR010000058.1 GCA_023399595.1 Bacteroidota bacterium
ATTTTATTGTAACTTGCTTTCAGGTTGTTCATATTATTTAACTAACTGGTAATTAATTAAATATACAAAATATTCTATTTTGGAACAACCTTTTTATATTACTCTTACAAATGCACTACGGGTTATAAATTATAATGTGGTGATGAACTTACACTTCATTTGGTGAGTTGTATTTCTCGCCAATCAATTTTGAAGTCACCATTGCTGCAACGGTATCGCCAGTTGAGTTGAGAACTGTTGCTAAAGGATCAACTAGAGTTCCAATAATCATAACAGCTGGAATGGCTTCTTGAGGAAGGTTGTAAGCGGAAATCATCAACATTTCTCCAATATAGCCACCGTTGGGAATTCCACCCGCCACAACACTTACAAAAACTGTAATTCCAAGTGCGATTATTAAATTGTTGAATTCAAAAAAATCCCATCCTAGAAGTAAAAAAGCCACATAAATCTTCACAATAGAAGACATGGAGGAACCCATTTTGTGAATGGTTGTCCCGATTGGAATAACAACATTGGCAACATCATCGGGAACGCCTATTTTTCTTGCAGCATCCAAATTAGAAGGCATTGTTGCTAAGCTACTGCACGTACTTATCGCTGTGAAAGTGGGTAAAATATTGTTTTTCCAAAAAAGAGGAACTCCTTTGGAACCTCTTCCCACAAAAGCAAAAATACTGAAGAACAGAAAGAAAAAAACAATTCCTGCTCCGTAATAAACAGCTAAAGGTTTGGCGTAAAATCCGAAAAGTTGAGGTCCTAAACTTCCTACTTGATAGGCGATATAAGCTCCTAATCCGATGGGGGCGGCTTTCATAATTACCAAAAGAAGATTTTTCATGACTTCGTTTCCACCTTCAATAAATTTTTTGAAAGTTTCTACTTTTTTAGTGTCAGAATTTCGAAGTGAAATTCCAAAAAGAAAAGAAAAAACCAATAAGGCAAGCATATTTTGTCTTGAAAGTAAGCTGTAAAACTCACCCACCGTAAAAAAACGGACTATTCTTTCGCTCCAAGATTCATTGGAAGTTAAGTTTTCTACCACCTTCGTAACATCTGCAGTTGAGGGCCTTTCTGTAGGGAAAAGATAAACGGCAACTAAACTAAAAAGAGCGGCAATTATTACAAAAGATAAAAATGTAAATACCATTGCCACGAGGATTTTTCCTAATTTGCCCTTTTGTTCAATATGTGAAACCGAAAGTACGATGGCAAAAAACACCAGCGGAATTACCGTTACAAATAATAAATTGAGGAAAATGTCACCAATAGGTTTTAAATAATTAACCCAATTCGGGAAAAAAATTCCAATACAACTTCCGATGCTAATTCCCACCAGCAAAAGAATAATATTAGAATAAGATTTCCAGAATAGATTCATATTTTATTTAATGTAACAATTTAGCAATGTAACAATTTAGCAATGTAACAATGTAGCAATGTAGCAATGTAGCAATGTAATAATTTAATTTTGTCTAAAGTCTAAAGTCTAAAGTCTAAAGTCTAAAGTCTAGCTTCTATTTATTAAAAAAGTCCATTAGGTCCATATAGTTTTTTTGGTTGACGCCGTGTCCGTTCATATATTCTCGGAAAGAGAAGAAACAACTTAAATCGTAGAGTAAATCAGCGGCTTTTCTTCCCCATTCTAAAGGAATTACAGCATCATCGCTTCCATGTGAGATGAAAAATCTTAATTTTTCTAACTTCTTTTTATTTTTTTCAATATTGGTGAGGAGTTTTTTTTCCGGATAAGCACTCATACAAGCCACTTTTGAGAAAAGTTCAGGATAGCGCAATGCTAGTGCATAAGACAAAATTCCACCTTGACTAAAACCACATAAATGGGTTTCGTTTTCCGTTAATCCATAATGATTTGTAAGTCTCATGATGCTTTGTAATAAAGCCTCTAGACTTTCTTCGGCCTGAGCGACATCTACAAATTCATCTGGATTATTAAAATTGATGTCGTACCATGAGTATCCATCAAATTCGGTATTTCTAGGTGCTCTAAAACTCACAATAATCCAATCTTTGGGTAAAGTTTCTCTAAAACTAAATAAATCTTCCTCATTGCTGCCATACCCGTGTAGCATGAATAATATATTGGTATTGGGGGTGATATTTTCGGGTTCTCGAACTAAATATTTTAAATCCATAAAGCAAATATAATGATAAATAGAGGTGTGAAGTAGCAATGTTTTTACTAAAATTAATCTTTTAGTATTTTGCTGGTTTTAATTTGAAACTGAAAAAGAAGTCTTAATTTTTTTGAAAAATTGAATCAAAATAGAAATTATATGAAGAAAAAACCTATATTTGGAACATTAAAACGAATAGTAAAAATGAAAAACCTTTACACATCTAAGAAATTTCAAAGAATGGCATTTCTTTTTGGAGTTGTTTTATCTGCTGGAATTGTAGTTTCATCATGTAAAAATGACGACGAAGAGGATCTTTATAAAGACCATGTTGTTCAATTTGAAGTGAAAGCATCAAAAGGTGTTTATATTAAAAGTATTAATACGCAAATAGGAACCACTCAAAATCTTCCGATTTATGATCCTTTCCCAATCCCTGTTCCACCACCAACTACGCCACCTCAAGAGGTTGTTTGGCAAAGTGATCAAATGATTGTTAATTCTAGTCAGTCTTCAGTGAATCTTTCTTCAAATGCGGTTCCTTTGGATGCTACTTCAACATTAATCACTAATATTTATGTTGACGGTGTATTAAAGAAAACAGATACTTCTAAAACAGGAAATCCTAGAGTTTCTCAATTGCATTATAGCTTTGTAGGCTTACAATAATCAATAGGTAATAAATAAAAAGAATCCGTCTCATAACACAATGAGGCGGATTTTTATTTTTTTTGCAGGAGTTAAAAATGGATTTAAAAAATTGGCAAGTGGTTTCTAAGCCACTTTCTTTCTTAAATTGTGTGCTAAAG
>JAEWOR010000031.1 GCA_023399595.1 Bacteroidota bacterium
GAGGGATGAAGGATGAAGTAGAAATGATTATGATCTAATAGAGCTGGAACTCAAGTGATGTAGCTGATCTTAATAAAATGTATGTGGGATAATTTTAATCTATATCCTTTTCTTGATAAAGATTAAAAAATACTAGAAACGCAGCTCTTTTTATTGAAAAACAAAAATCACCTTCCATTATTAACTATTACTCATTACTCATTACTCATTACTCATAACCTAGCCCCGATAGCAGCGATTACCCCACAGTAAGCCAAGGGTAAGAAATGGAACGAGGAGTAGAAGCGAATAGCGGGAAAGTGCTCCTGAGAATAGAATTTGAATATATTTGGGTTGATAAAAAAGATACTATGCCATAAAGTGTGTAAGTTAAAAAGTTAGGGTTGTTGTTTTATAATCTGAGTATCCATATAAAGTGTCCATTTCATTTCATTATTTTTGTTCGATTTCATTGCTTCACGAACTTTGTGCATACACATTCGGGCAATATTTTCGCATATTCCATTTCGAACAGACATTTCATAGCAGACATAACTTTTGTTGTTGATGACCTCTCAAAACAAATAAAAATCTCTTTACGTAAACCAAATCTACAATTATGGAAAAGTGTTCCCGAAGTGGAATTTTGTTTGTCGCTACAAATATTGCAATTTCTAGAAAAGCCCTTCCAAATTTGGCTTTTTGTATGCCCTCATTTTTTGCTACAATAGCTATTTTCTCACTTGAAGTATGCAAGTTATTCTTAGCAATCCTAATCAATTTTGAAGGGTTCACAAAACTCTTGAATGAAAATTTCAATAAATATCTTTTATTAATATATTTTAGGATGATGAAATATCCTATGACCTTAATAATTAAAATAAAAAACAATCAGTTGGTTTCAGAAATTGCTTTGTTTATAGTGTAGCCCTAAAGATTATATTACCTATGAGTCTATAAGCTATCTGAAACTTCAGATGTTTTTTTTATTTATATACATTAACACAATTAACAAAAAAAAGCTACCCAAAAGGATAGCTTTTTAATATTTATTCGACTAAGTACTAGTCTTTTAAGATTTTCTGAGAAACAGCTTCATTATTTACAGTTCCTGTAACAATATAAGCACCTTTTGCAAGATCAGACACTTCCAATGTAGAGTTTGCTTTTACAGAAGCTGTTTTTACAACTTGACCAAACATATTGTAAATTTTAACATCTTTAACATCTGCCCCAAAATTAATATCAGATTTTACAAGAGTGTTTTTAACCATTCTATATTTTGAAGGCAAAACTTCACCTACTGCTAAAGCTCCACTTGTAACAGAAAAATCATCAAAAGCAACAAGTGTAGAATTATTATAAGCTCTTAATGCTAATTGCAATAAAGTAACATTCGCAGGCGCTGTAACTGTTACCGTATGTTGAGTCCAAACAGACGATGTAGGCAAATAACCATTCATAGGTCCTCTTAAAGGATCTGTTGTTGCATCTTGAGTTTGATAAATAATCGCTCCTGCAGCATCTTTATAATTAGACCAAATTCTCGCATCTGTCCCATCACCTGTAGCTTTATACCAAAAAGAAATTGTATACGTAGTTCCTGCTGTAACCGGTATATCTTGATAAAAGCCAGTTGTCGCAGTAGTTCCCTGATATTGTGCAGAGTTTGAACCATTATGACCATCCGCAGCTACCAAAGTAGGAAGTGTATAACTAGCAACAAATCCTGCAGCCCATCCTGTTAATCCATTATCAAAAGTAGGATTACTCACTAAGTTTTGTGCATTTGCAACAGCTGCCACACAAATAACTCCTAAAACTGTAAAAATCTTTTTCATAATTTAAATTTTTAACTATTAATAATTTATACTACAAAATTACTAATTTTTTTCAAGCCTATGTAATTTTTACATTAAATAATTGTTAATATGTTAAAAATCATCATAGGTGAGTTTTTTATAGTATTTTTGTACGTTATTTTTAAAAAGGGTTGAAAAAAATAATCTATATTTTTCTGTTGTGTATTTGCGGATGCTTTCTTTCAAAAGCACAAGTTTTCACATGGCAAAACCCTAATTTACCAAAAGACACTTTAAAAAAAGACAGTATTCTTGCTTCAAAAATTGAGACAGATTACTTCATAAAAGACACTCTAGATTTTATTAAAAATCACAACAAAATTATTGTTGACGATGCCGTACTTCTTAAAAACGATAGACAACGTTTTTTAGGCGAGCTGAATTCTAAAGGATCTATTATTAGAGGAATCTCATTTGGGAATAATCAAGGACAATCCGTACAAAGTTCAATGGATTTGCAAATTACTGGTAAACTCTCGAAAGATGTAAGTATTCTTGCAAGTATTTCCGATCACAATTTACCCATTCAAGCCGATGGTTATACGCAAACTTTAGAAGAATTTGACAAAATTTATATACAACTCAACATTAAAGACAAATCTATACTTAGAGCCGGGCATATTGATCTTTTAGATGATAAAACCTATTTTGCAAAATACCAACGTAAAAGTATGGGTTTACAATTTGGGACTATTTTCGGGAAAGAAAATAAAACCAAAGTAGATCTTTCTATGGGTGTGGCACGAAGTGAATTTCATAGAATTCGATTTCAAGCCGTAGAAGGAAACCAAGGCCCCTATAGACTTACAGGAAAAAATGGTGAACAGTTTATTACCATTATTTCTGGCTCAGAACAGGTTTTTATTGATGGTATTTTAATGAAAAGAGGTGAAAATCTAGATTATGTAATTAATTACAACACTGGAGAAGTTACTTTTACCAGTTTTAGACCTATTTTTAGTCAAAACTTTATTACTATTTCTTTTAACTACACCAACAGAAATTATTCAAGATATCAGTTTACTGGAGGGATTAACCACAGCAGAGAAAAATTAAAAATTGGTTTCAATTGGTTTTTAGAGAATGATAATAAAAACTCGCCATTAGCTTTAAATCTTTCCAAAGAAGATGAGCAAATACTTGCCGACGCAGGAAACGATCTTAATTTAATGTACGCTCCTTCAGCAGTGGTGACTGAATATGATGTGAATAAAATTCTTTATAAACTTTCCACTGGTCCAACGGGTGATTTTTATGAATTTACAACAGCTTCAGACGTTGTTTTGTATCAAGTTTCATTTACATATTTTGGTGCCAACCAAGGAGATTACACCATTAAACAAACCACTAATAATGGTAGAGTTTTTGAGTACGTAGGACCTAATATGGGCGATTATAGAGCGGTAAGAAAATTGCCTTCGCCACAAAAATCTCAAGTTTATTCTTTCCACACCGAATATCTTATTAATGAAGGAAAAATTGGTGGAGATTTCTCATTAAGCAACTACGATATTAACTTATTTTCTTCTAAAAACAATGCTTCCAACCTCGGTTATGCAAGTAGAATTTACGGTAATAAAACCTTCATCAAAAACGAATGGAAGGGAAGCCCAAGCTTCGAATACCAAAGAATTGACAAGAAATTTCATATTCTGGACAGAATTAACGATGTGGAATTCTCCAGAGATTTTAACCTAGCTCAAGAATTTAGTCAGAGAACGCAAAACAGGTTTATTTTCAGCTTTTTAAACAAGTGGAAAAACACCTCTATGTTGAATTATAGAGTCAATTATTTAGATGAGCAAGATTCTTACAAAGGGTTAAAAAATGATTTAGATTTTGGTTGGCTGAAAGGTAAATTCAACACAAAAGGAAAATTATCTTACCTGAATACCAACTCTACCACCCAAGATACCAAATTTATTAGAGGAGCCGTTTCTACGGAGTACACTGGAGCTAAAGGCAGCTGGAGCACTGGAGGAAGCATGGAACATAATGAAAAGAAATATGATGAAACAGGATTAATGGACGTTACGAGTTTTAGTTGGAGAGAAGCTTTTGTACAAAGGAAAATTGGCGATACTGCAAGAACAAAACTTTTAGCAAAAATGTATCTTCGCTCCAATGACTCTGTGAGAGATAACCGCTTGCAAAATATGAATAAAATTCTTGGTTTCATGGCGGAAAGTCAGATTATCAAAACTGAGAAAACTACATTAAACGCTTTAGTACATTACAGAAAATTCTTTTACAATAGCAACAACGAAAACGCACAATACAATCAGGATTTTGTGGTAGGGAATATTTTGTACAATCAACAGCTTTTTAATAATGGAATGCGTTTGCAGGCTTTTTATGAACTCGGAAACGGACAGGAAGCGCAACGTGAATTCCAATATTTAAAGGTAACAGACGGACAAGGTGTTTATAAATGGACGGATTACAACGGCGATGGCGTGCAACAATTAGACGAATTTGAAATTGCCGAATATGCAGATTTAGCGCAATACATTAGAGTTTACACCAATTCTGTAAAATATCTTCCTTCCAATAAAAATAAAATACAGTTGGCTTTATTTGTGAATCCTTCTGTGATTTTCAATTCTGAAAATACCTTTTTAAAGCGTTGGAATTTCAACCTTTCCATTAATTCTCAAAACTCATATTATAAAAAAGAAAAAGTTTTGGTATTGAATCCTTTTGAGAAAAATGCAGATCAAATTCTTAAAAATCAGAATATTTTAGCTTCCGCACAATTTAATCCAACAGATAAATCTGGCTGGAACGGGAATTATCGTTTTATCGCCAACAATAATTTACTCAACGCCAATTATAGCAACGAGCAGCGCGAGCAAACCTCTCATTTTGTGAATATTGGATATTGGTTTAATAAAGAGTTCCGTGTGGATTGGGAAAATTCTGCTCATGAAATTAAAAACTCATCACAAATTTTTGCAACTAGAGATTATAAACTCAACAATTTTGAATCTAAGCCAAAAGCGACTTATAAATTTACAGATGCAATACAAGCGGAATTTTCATCTGCTTACAGACAGAAGAAAAATTTAACTGGTGAAGAATTTTTAAAAGCTTTTGATATTACGGGTTCCCTGCAATGGGAACGCAAGAAAACTTCTATTCGTGGGAATTTCTCATTTATTTCTAATGATTTTACAGGAAACAGTTTCAGTATTGTAGGAAACCAAATGTTAGATGGGTTAAAACCTGGTAAAAACCAAGTTTGGAGCGTTTTCATACAACAAGCCATCAATTCTTTCCTTCAACTGAACCTCAACTACGAAGGAAGAAATTCTGGTGATAAAACCATTCACATTGGAAGTATGCAGATAAAGGCATTGTTTTAAAAAATTTAAAAACCCTGACTCGAAAGTCAGGGTTTAATATTTCTATTAATCTAATTTATTTTTTAATAATCTTAAAGGTTTGAGAATCTTTTCCTGTACTAACTTTCAAGATATAAACACCAGAAACCAAACTTCTCAAATCTATAACAGCTTTCTCAGAATTCACATTCTCTTTTATCATTCTTTGACCTGAAGCACCATAAATTTCAACGGTCATAATTTTCATAGAATCGTTATTAACATTCAAATAATCCACAACTGGATTTGGATAGAAGCTGATTTTAGTTACTTTGCCAACCTCTTGAACAGCCAATGTAGAAGTAAATTCATAACTTCCTAAATCAGGAGTTGTAGCATTTCTAGCTACACCATCAGCATCTGTTGTTACCTCAACTATAGGCGTCCCTTTGTTATCTAAAGTATTATTTCCTGTTGCTGCTAAATGAAAATCAGAAGCAGAAACAAACATAGGTTGAACATTTAAAGAATTCACATTCCCTCCAAATCCAGTTTGAATATCTGCTAAACTAGCTCTTGCAGAACCAATATATCCAAGATTTGTTCCTGTAGAATAATAATTATTATAATTAATATTAGAAAAAACAGTATTAGCCGCACCTGAATAAATAGTATATTTCTCGCCTGCTTGTGTTTGGGAATTCACAAAAATATTATTCCTAAGATCAATTGCACCAGCAGCAGTTACTGTACTAAGAACATTTAAAGCAGAGGGTCTTCCTGCATTTGTTTGATTAGTATTCATTACAACAGTATTGTAATATATTTTATAACCTCCACCATTACCTATCACTATACCATTACCATTATCTGCAAGCCCACCAGCTAAAGCATATCCCATCCCTGCGACATCACTAACAACATTATTATATATTAATAAATTTGATGCAGCAACATTTGAATTAAAATATAAACCTACCGCACCATAACCATTAGGATTAGGTTGTTTAATATCTGAAATTTTGTTATTAAAGATAGTTCCATTGGTTACTGCAGCACCAATTAAAATTCCTTGCGTTGTATTTGTTGAAGTTGCTGTTAAAGAAACTCCCATAATAGTATTACCACTTACTTCGAAATTTTTTGCATTCTGAACAGCAAGCCCTCTATACAACATTTTTTCAGCTGTCACAGTTGATCCCACAATATTATTCCTAATAATCCATCCTGTATCGGTATTTGTTGCATTGCCAACTGCAAAAATCCCATTTTGGGCTTTAGTTATTGCATTGTTAATTGCAGTAAAATTATTATTAGGGACTTCTGCAGCCCCTAATGTTGTTCCAGAAACTAAAATCCCTCCAATAGTACCTGCCGAAGTAGCTCCTGTAATATTAGAGTTTTTTACAGTTATATTATCTGCCCCATCAGTAGCCGTGGATGACACCCAAATTACCACAGGTGTAGTTCCTGTAATAGCTGCATATGTATTAATTATTGAAAGGTTTCTGCTGGAAGTTCCATTATTACTTCCATCGATGGTTACATTATCTGCTCCGTTAAATTTTATAGCACCAACAGGATCAGAACTTGTAATAACCGCATTAACACCTGCTGCAGGTTTTATTAACACTGAGGAATAATTTACCGCACCACCACTTGCATTCAAATTAGCAACAGCAGTTTCGGTAGTGTTTCCAGTAATACTAATATTAATAGCTCCTTGATGTGTTCCAGCATTAATAGCATCAAATGCACCTTTCAATGTGGTATAAGTTCCCGTTGTCGTCCCAGAGGTAGCAACAACACTCACTTGCGCGTGAAGACTCACAGCAGCAAAATTCGTAATTAAGAGGAATAAAAATTTTCTCATAAATATTATTTTTTTTGGTTTAATAAATATATATAAAATATTTCACAAAAATCATTAATTAAAACTCATTTTACATCAATAAGACTTTTAAAATTATAAAAATACACCAAAATAATACTATTTAACAGACGTTAACGATAATCGAAAACTCTTCCATTCAAACATTAATAACATAAATAAGAATTTAGTAATTTTGCAAAATGGTAAAAATAGGCAACATAGAACTTCCTGAATTTCCACTTTTATTAGCTCCAATGGAAGATGTGAGTGATCCTCCATTTAGAAGATTGTGCAAAATGCATGGTGCAGACCTTATGTATTCTGAATTTATTTCTTCTGAAGGATTAATTCGTGATGCTATGAAAAGTAGAAAAAAACTAGATATTTTTGATTACGAAAGACCAGTTGGAATTCAAATTTTTGGAGGAGACGAAGAAGCTATGGCAATGTCGGCAAGAATTGTAGAAACCGTAAATCCAGATTTAGTAGATATTAATTTTGGTTGCCCTGTAAAAAAAGTAGTTTGTAAAGGGGCTGGAGCCGGTGTTTTGAAAGACATCGACTTAATGGTTCGCCTTACCAAAGCTGTGGTAAATTCTACTCACCTTCCTGTAACCGTAAAAACTCGTTTAGGATGGGACAGCACTTGTATTAATATTGATGAAGTTGCGGAACGTTTACAAGAAACAGGAATTAAAGCCTTAACCATACATGCGAGAACGCGTGCGCAAATGTACAAGGGTGAAGCAGATTGGGAGCATATTTCTAGAATTAAACAAAATCCTAATATTGAAATTCCTATTTTCGGAAACGGAGATATAGATTCACCAGAAAAAGCTTTAGCATACAAACAAAAATTTGCTTGCGATGGTATTATGATTGGTAGAGCTGCCATTGGTTATCCATGGATTTTTAATGAAATAAAACATTTTTTTGAAACTGGAGAACATTTACCAGAACCTACTATTGAAGACAGATTACTTGCCGTAAGGCAACACGCAGAATGGAGCACAGAATGGAAAGGTGAAAAATTGGGATTAATAGAAATGCGTCAACATTACAGTAATTATTTCCGTGGTGTTCCTCATTTTAAAGATTTCAGAAAAAAATTCTTAGAAGTTTATACTTTAGAAGAAATGGATGCATTGATTAATGAAACTCAAGAATTTTACAAAGAATATTTAGCACAACATGTATAAAATAAAAAGAGGCTGTCTCACTTTTGAGATTGCCTCTTTTTCTATTGTATTGAAGTATTTAAATTTAATATCCTTTAGAAGCTGATTGATTTTTAATTAAAGCCAAAGCAGAAGAAGTTCCTATTCTTTTCACGCCAAGGTTAATCATTTTTTCTGCATCTTCGGCAGTTCTTACACCGCCTGCAGCTTTTACAGGAAGCTTTCCTGCGTTATCCAACATAATTTTTATACCTTCAAAAGTAGCTCCATTAGGTTTCCCATCTTCAGTTTGATAAAAACCAGTGGATGATTTTACAAAAATTTTAGAAAATTCATTTTCTGAAAAGTTTTCTTGAGACCAAGTCCAGATTTTAGAAGTTAAATCAGCAATTTGTTCATCGGTTAAAGAAGCAATTTCAATAATCCATTTCACTACTTTTCCGTTCTCCAAACAAAGTTTTGTGCATTGTAAAAACTCATTTTTCACAAGACTTTCCTCGCCTTTTCTATAAGCTTCATAATTGATAACAAAATCTAACTCATCTGCTCCGTCAGCAATTGCTTTTTGAGCTTCAGCTAGCTTTTCATCGGTAGAATAAGTTCCTTCATGAAAACCAATCACCGTTCCCACTACAACATTTGAACCTTTCTCTTGAATATATTTTTTGATATCTGCTACATAATTCGGACGAATCATTACCGCAAAAATACCGTTATCAATAGCTTCTTGAGTGAGTTCTATATTTTTTTGTAAAGTTTCAGCATCCGAAAGTCCAGACTGCGCCGGAGTTTTAAGGTAAGTTGAATCTAAATAATTAGCAATATTCATTTTATTATACTTTCAATTGTCTTCCAATGGGTTGCTCTAGTGAAATAAAGGTTTCTGTACGCATTACACCTTTGTGTTTTTGCACTTTGCTCAACACTTCCATTAGGTGTTCATTATCTTTACAAAGAACTTTCAAGAATAAAGAATAATTACCTGTTATACAATGAGCTTCTATTACTTCATCCACATCTTTCAAAGATTTAACAATCTCCTGATATTGCGTTGGCTGTTCCAGGTAAACACCAATAAAAGAAACAACATTATAACCTACTTTTTTAGGATTCAAGAAGGAGATAGAATTCTCAATAACTCCTGCTTGTTCTAGCTTTTTAATTCTTTGGTGAACAGCCGTTGTTGAAATTCCAACATACTTAGAAATATGCGCTAACGATGTTTTAGCATTATCCATTAGCATATAGATAATCTCCTTATCAATAGCGTCTAAATGGTAGGTTTCACTGTTTGAGTTTTTCATTTTTATTTTTAATATTAAATTTATTTCTTTCTAAATTTTACTAGTACAGGAAAATGATCACTATATCCTCCTAAATATCTTGTTCCTGCATAAGTTCTATACGGTCTTCCAAAAAACTTTTTATCTCTTTCCCTTATCGTTTCAGGTCTAAAAACCTCAGCCGATTCAAATTGTAAAGGGGTATTTCCCGAAACAAAATCTGTGGTTATTAAAATCTGGTCAAACAATAATCCTTCTTTTTGATGGTAAGTGGAAAACTGTCTGTTTATAAATAAATCTTCAAACGGATCTAGCATTAATTTTTTACCGTTTTCTTCTTTGGAGAAAGATTTTATGTTGTCCCCATAAGGGTTTTCATTAAAGTCTCCACATAGAATTACAGACTCATTCCTTTGGGAGATTTGTGAAATCTTTTGCTGAATTTCATTTAAAATAAAAGCACGTTTAGGTTTATTAATCTTTTCTTTTTGGGAAGGAAGATGCAATACAAAAACATGCATAATATGCCCATTATATTTTGCTACCACATGCAAAACATCTCTTGTAGTATCGTAATTTTCAGGGTTATTATCTTGAATTTCAAAAAAGAAAGTAATAGGTTCTGAAGACAGAATTTCCACTTTTGTAGTATCGTATAGCAAGGCAACATCTACCTTCCTCTCGTCCATAGAATTATAATGCACTATTCCATAAACATCTTTTAACCCCTCTACTTCTAATAAATCTTCAATAACTTTCCTTCCAGATATTTCTGACAAACCTATCATAAACGGCAGTACAGAATATTCTTTTTGGATAAGATGAAAAACATTAGAGATTTTCAACAGCTTATTTTGATATTTTTTTTCGTCCCAATTGCGAAGCCCCGAACCTCGTGAATTAGACCTATTCAATGGCTTTGAATCTGGAGGAAAAAGGTTTTCTACATTATAAAAGACAAACAACTCCATCTACACTTAAAATCTTTTCCTTTTATTCTTAATTTTTTCATTAAAAACGTAAATATAATATTTTTTTAGGAATTTCAAATTTTCAATATATAAAAAGATGTTAATTTTAACTTTACTTAATATTATTCAACAACAATTAACAATTACATGTATAAAATACAAGCAATAAATAAAGTTATAGAATAAAAAAAATAAACATTAAAGCAAGTCTGGCCTGCGTTCTTCTGTAATTTTTACAGCTTGGTTGTGTCTCCACTCTTCAATTTTAGGAAAATTTCCACTTAAAAGAATTTTTGGAACTTCATGCCCTTTATACACATCTGGTCTTGTGTAAATAGGTGGCGACAATAAATCATCCTGAAAACTATCTGTTAAAGCACTTTGTTCATCATTCAAAACACCTGGAAGCAAACGGATAACCGAATCCGCCAAAACACAAGCCGCTAATTCGCCACCCGTAAGCACAAAATCTCCAATAGAAATTTCTAAAGTTACATGCATATCACGAACTCGCTGATCTATCCCCTTATAATGTCCACAAATAAAAAGAAGATTATCTTTAATGGACAAAGTATTGGCTATTTTTTGATTTAAAGTTTTCCCGTCTGGTGTTAGATAAATTACTTCATCATAATTCCTTTGAGATTTCAAATTAGAGATGCAATTATCCAAAGGCTCTATCATTATTACCATTCCTGCTCCTCCACCATAAGGCTCATCATCTATTTGCTTATGTTTTCCGATTCCAAAATCTCTTAATTGATGAAAATGTACTTCGGCTAAACCTTTCTGAACGGCTCTTTTTAAAATTGAAGCCTGAAACGGACTTTCCATAAGTTCAGGAAGTACGGAAATTATATCTATCCTCATTGTTGAGTTGTATTTTTTTTGTTGGGTAAAATAATAAGTCGAAGGGAAGAATCTTTATTAAAATAGCTCCACATCCAATTGAAGAAAATAGCCAATTTATTTCTTACAGATAAAATAAGCATTAGGTGCAGAAACATCCAGAAATACCATGCAAAAACCCCTTGGAATTTCCAATTGGGTAAATCTACAACCGCTCTATGTTTGCCAATAGTCGCCATAGAACCTTTATCTACATATTCATATTCTCGCCAATCTTTTCCTTCTTTTTTCAATAAATTTGCAGCTAAGTTTTTGGCTTGAGTTAAAGCAACATTGGCTACTTGAGGGTGACCTTGCGGATAATTCGGAGTTTCCATATATGCTATATCCCCCAAAGCATAAATATTATCATATCCTTTTACTTTGTTAAACCTGTCCACCACATAACGGTTTCTAATTATATTTTCAGTTTCGAAACCATCCACAATATTTCCGGTGACACCTGCAGCCCATATTACATTATTGCTCGGAATTTCTTTACCACTTTTAAGGTAAACTTTATCACCATCGTAATCCACCACACGTTCTCCGCTCCAAAACTCTACTCCTAATTGTTTAAGATATTCTTCAGATTTAGCCTGAGCTTCTTTGCTCATTACATCCAAAGGTTTTTCGGTAGCACTAATTAAGATAATCTTTAAATTTTCGAAATTCATGTGCGGATAATCTCTGGGGAGAACATCTTTCTTCATTTCGGCAAAAGCTCCAGCCATTTCCACACCCGTTGGTCCACTTCCTACAATTACAATATTCCAGTTGCCATCGTCACTTCTACTTTTTTCATTAATTAATTTTTCGAAAGTAAGCAGAACGTGATTTCTAATACTTATGGCTTCTTGGGTGTTTTTCATTCCGTAGGCCAGATTTTCCATTTTTTCGTTTCCGAAGAAATTCGTCTTACAACCTGTAGCAATTACTAGTTTATCATAAGAAAAAGTACCGTCATTGGTAACTATTTTATTTTCTGATGGAATGATATTTTGAACATCCACCATCCTGAACTGTATGTTTCGGGAACGCTGAAAAATTTTTCTGAAAGGAAAAGAAATATTAGAAGGCTCAATTCTTCCACATGCTACTTGATAAAATAAAGGTTGAAACATATGATGATTTACTCTATCCATCAACATAACTTTCTGTCCAGATTTGCCATTGAGCTTACGTGCAAAACATAAACCTGCAAAACCTCCGCCTACAATAACTATTTTATCTCGCATACGTCATTTTTTACAAAATTACTGAAATTTTACCGCTTAAACATCGACTTTGAATATGAGATTTTGTAAATGTTCTTTTGTTGCTTGTCTTCTTTTAACACTTTATTTACATTTGTACTCTGATGCCAAAATCAACACCCAAAAAAAGAAACACAAGAAAGAAAATCCATAAAAATCGCAGAAAGAATTATCTTCTGCGCAGGTATATTTTTATAGGCATGCTTTTGCTGGTTTTAGCAGGAACTGGCTATTATTTAAAAGAAAAAATTTCTTTTTATTACGCATCCTACTTTAATAAATTTCATCACAAAAAGCTCAAAAATTCTAAAGAAGAAGCTGCAAGAATTGATAGAATTATTGGTGAATATGCCACAAAAACTTTTGGTATTGACATTTCTCATTATCAAAGAAAAGAAGATATACAATGGGATAGTTTAAGCATTGGCAACAAAACAATTCCTATAAAATTTGTTGTTCTGAGAGCCACAATGGGCAATAGAAGCAACGATAAGCATTTTGATGAATTTTGGAAAAAATCTAAAGAACATAACTTTATTAGAGGAGCCTATCATTTCTACAGAGCAGATGAAGATCCCGTCTTACAAGCCAATAATTTTTTAGCCAACGTAAAATTAGAAAGTGGCGACCTTCCACCTATTTTAGATATTGAAAAAATTCCTAAACGGAAAAGCAAAGAAAAGCTGGTTGAAGATTTAAAAACTTGGTGCAAAATTGTAGAAGACACTTATGGCGAAAAACCAATCATTTACACTTATTACCATTATTACAAAGATTTTTTAAAAGGCGAATTTGATGGTTACCCTCTTTGGTTGGCCAATTATAACGATGTTCCCGCACCATCCCCCAATGACGACTGGGATTTTTGGCAGTTTACAGAAAAAGGAATTGTATATGGCATTAATACCAAAGTGGATGTAGATATTTACAATGGAAGCTATTGGTCTCTAAAAATGTTGACTTTAGATTGATAAATTGAATTATCTCATATAGTAATCGTTTTAGAAAAGCATTTTCGTATTTTTGCATTTTAAATTTTCAATGTTCATGAATTACGTTACTGCAGAAAATCTCACCAAATCTTATGGTATAAAAGTTTTGTTCAAAGACATTACTTTTCACATTAACGAAGGCGATAAAATAGCTATTGTGGCCAAAAATGGCAGCGGAAAGTCTACCCTTCTAAAAATCTTGATGGGAAAAGAAATTGCAGATAACGGAACGGTAATCATTAATAAAGATATTCAAGTCGTTTTGTTCGATCAGGAAATTCTTTTTGATCCGAATCTGACTATTGAAGAATTTATGATGACTTTGGATTCGGCTCCTATTTTAGCATTGAAAAATTATCATAAGTCCCTTACTTCCACTAATCATGATTTTATTGAAAAAGCTTTAGCAGAAATGGAAGTTCACAAAGCTTGGGATTTAGAAAATGAGATGAAACAAATTTTATCTCAGTTAAAAATCACGGATCTTTCAGCAAAAATGGGAACTCTTTCTGGTGGACAAGTAAAAAGAGTAGCTTTAGCCAAACTTTTAACGGAAACCAGAGCTGAACATAAACACAGCTTGCTCATTATGGATGAACCTACCAACCATTTGGATATAGAAATGGTGGAATGGCTAGAAAATTATTTGAGTAAAGCAAAAATAACCTTGCTTTTGGTAACCCATGATAGATATTTCCTAGACAGCGTTTGCGATATTATTTGGGAGATGGAAGATCAAAATCTTTATCTTCACAATGGTTCTTACGCTACTTATTTGGAAAATAAAATGATTCGTGAAGAAAATTTAAATGCAAGTATCGACAAAGCCAATAATCTTTACAGAAAAGAATTGGAGTGGATGCGCCGTCAACCAAAAGCCAGAACCACAAAATCTAAAAGTAGAATTGATGCCTTTTACGAAACCGAAAAAGTAGCCAAAACGGATACCAGAAAACAAGGCTTGGAACTGGATTTCGAGATGAAAAGACTCGGTAAAAAAATTCTGGAACTTCACCATATAGACAAAAGCTTTGGTGATAAAGTTTTGTTGAAAGATTTTTCTTATCAGTTTCAAAGAGGTGAAAAAGTAGGTATTGTAGGGAAAAACGGAGTTGGAAAATCTACTTTACTAAACATTATACAAGGATTAGAAAAGGCTGATAAAGGAGAAATAGAAACAGGAGAAACCATTTCTTTTGGATATTTTTCGCAAAAAGGTTTGCAATATAAAGAAGACGAAAGGGTAATTGATTTCATTAAAGAAATTGCAGAATTTTATCCTTTGGCTAATGGAAAAAGCCTGTCTGCATCTCAGTTTTTAAGACTGTTCTTATTTGATGATCAAACGCAATATTCGCCAATTTCTAAACTTTCTGGTGGCGAAAGAAGAAGATTGCATCTTTTGTACATTCTCTATCAAAATCCGAACTTCTTAATCTTTGATGAACCGACAAACGATTTAGATTTGCCAACTTTAACGGTTTTAGAGAATTTCTTACAGCAATTCCAAGGAAGTTTAATTATTGTTTCCCATGATAGATATTTTATGGATAGAATTGTGGATCATGTTTTAGCGTTTGAAGGAAATGGGAAAATAAAAGATTTCACAGGAAATTTCTCGGAATATAGAGATTGGGAGAAAAATCAAGAGTCAAAAGCCAAGATTCAAGATTCGAGAGCTAAAAATCAAGAAATGCTTGTTGAATCTCAAGTTAATATTCCAACAAACCCTAGCCAACAGCCTAAGAAAAAACTATCTTATAAAGAACAGCGAGAGTTAGAAACTTTAGAAAAAGAAATGCCTGAATTGGAGAAAAAAAGAGATAAAATTTTAGAACTCCTGAATAACGAAACCGATTATGAGAAAATAGCTCAGCTTTCAGCAGACTTAGAAAGCATCTCTGAAAATTTAGAAAACATGGAAATGAGATGGCTAGAACTTCAAGAAATAATTGGATAGACCAAAAATTAAAACTTTAGTTATATATATAAATTAATTTAAACTTATTATGAGTGTACATATTAAAGCAAAAAAAGGGGAAATTGCAAAAGTAGTTTTACAACCTGGTGATCCTTTAAGAGCCAAATATATTGCAGATAATTTTTTAGAAAATGCCCAATTGGTAAGCGATACAAGAAATATCTATTTCTATACAGGAACTTACAAAGGAAAAACAATTACGGTGGGTGCAAGTGGAATGGGTTGTCCAAGTATTGGTATTTATTCTTTTGAACTTTATACAGAATATGAAGTAGATACTATTATAAGAATTGGAACTTGTGGTGCTTATTCTACCGAATTAAAAGTTTATGATGTATTAAATGTAGAGAATTCTGCTAGTGAAAGTACTTATGCACAACATGCATGGGGAATTGAAGGGGAACTTATTTCTCATCAAGGTGTTGCTTTTGAAACCATTAATAATACAGCAAAAGAACTCAACATTAATGTAAAAACAACTAACATTCATACCAGTGATATTTTCTACAGAAAAGAAGTTGGTACTCCTGCAATTGCCGATAAATACAATTGTTTAGCGGTAGAAATGGAAGCTTTTGCACTTTTTGCCAATGCACAGTATTTAGGTAAAAATGCAGCAACGATACTTACGGTTTCGGATGTTATTCCAACACAAGAATTTATTTCTGCGGACGAAAGAGAAAGAGCTTTAAAACCAATGATGGAACTGGCTCTAGAGGCAGCTTTGAAAATGTCTTAAACTGAAAATTTAGTATAAAAAGGTTCGGCAATTTCGAAGAAATTGCCGAACCTTTTTTTATAACTCAACCACCTTTTCTAATTCAGAGCTTTTAATTGCAGCATCAATTATTTTCATGTTTTTAATAATTTCTTCCGCAGGTGAGGGGAGCGCGTATCCAAAAACAATATGTTCGTAAACTTGTTGGTAGTAATTCATATAATTCCCTTCCTCTGAAAGTAAATTTTCTCTCAATTTTTCTCCATTATCATTGAAGTACACCAAAATACCATCACTGTTAGATATTTCTTTTTGCCAACTTTCCCCATACTTAGGAATTGCTCCATTCACCAATTCCGCTTCTTGATTATCGCTTCTTTCCTGAAGAAAACTACCTTTACTTCCATGGATTTTATAATCATAATGATCTTCCAAAGTGAAAACCGAAGATTTTAGTCGAACTCTTAATTGATTGGGATAAAACATGAGAATCTCAAAATAATCATTCGCTGAATTTTCACCTTTCATAGAAAAAACATCTGCAAAAACTTTTTTAGGCTTCCCAAATAAAGAAGTCGCTTGGTCTATTAAATGAGAGCCCAAATCGTGTAAAGCACCAGATCCAGCTAAGTGAGGATCTTCCTTATGGATTTTTCCGCTTGGTGTAATTCTGTATCTATCAAAACGAATTTCCACTTCCTTTACGTCACCCAACACATTCTGATGGATAATATTTTTCACTTGTAGGAAATCCCTATCAAATCTTCTATTTTGATAAACACTTATAAATAGATTTTTAGATTGAGCCAATTCCACTAAAAACTTAGCTTCATCAGTATTTACAGTAAATGGTTTTTCAACAACTACATTTTTACCAGCTTCCAAACACAATTTCACATATTCGAAATGAGTTTGCACAGGCGTATTTACAACCACTACATCTACATCTGCTTTAGCCAACATCTCTTCAACAGAACGATAAATAACTGCTTCTGGATAGTCTTTTTGAGAATTATTATGATGCCTTTCTACAATTGCAGAAAGAAAAAACCCAGGATGTTCTTTAATAAAGGGAGCATGAAATACTTTTCCACTCATCCCAAACGCACAGATTCCAACTTTTATTAATTGCATTTTTTTTCTATAAATATATCATTTTGAGAAGTTTTGAGAATGACAAATCTCATAAACACTCATCAGAAATAAATATAAATTATTAAGTATCAAATATTTAAATAAAAACCAATTATTCTTATTTAAAATTATTCTAATTAAGCATTGTGTATATAAAAATCAATTTCTACATTTGCGATGTTATTTTAATTAATTCTAAATAAAGTAACCCAACATTAAAAAATCTAATTAAAACTACTACAATGAAGAAACAGATCTTCGCACTAGGATTATTAAGTATTTCAACCTTACTTTTTGCACAAAAAGGAGCTACACCTATTAACGACACCATTAGAGTTCAGGAAATAGAAGATGTACAATTGCATAAAACAGGCAATCCTAATAAAGCAAAGGTATTTTCATCAAAATCTAACTTAACGGTGATGGAAAATCCTCAACCCATAGCTATTGTTACCCATGAAATTATTGAGCAGCAACAAGCAAAACAGTTGAGTGATGTATTACAAAATGTAAATGGAATTTATATTACGTCATCCAGAGGAAATTCGCAAGACAGCTTCGGTGGAAGAGGTTTTTCACTTGGAAATGATAATATTTTCAAGAATGGAGGAAGAGTAAATAGCGGTATTTTCCCAGAAGTAAGCGGATTGGAACGTGTAGAAGTTTTAAAAGGTGCTAATGCTATGATGTATGGAAATACTGCTGCAGGTGGCGTAATTAATATGATTACTAAAAAACCAAGATTTAACTTTGGTGGAAGCCTAGGATTGAATGTTGGAAGTTGGAACACCTACAAACCTACTATAGATGTTTATGGACCGCTTTCCAAAAATATCGCTTTCCGAGTAAATGGAACTTATGAAATTGCAGAAAGCTTCAGAGATGTTGTAGAGTCCAAGAAATTTTATGTAAATCCATCTTTCTTATTTAATTTAGGTTCAAAATCTCAATTGATTATTGAAGCCGATTATTTGAAACATGATGCAACTCCAGATTTTGGTATTGGAAGTATTACACACGCAGATAAAAGCTATTCATTAAATGACAGTGTTGGAAGAAATACTTTTTTTGGAACGGATTGGCAATATCAAAACGTTCAACAAGCTTCAACATCTGCAACTTTCAATCATCAATTAAATGATAAATGGACTTTAAATGCAATTGCCACTTATCAAAACTTTACTAAAGATTATTTTTCATCAGAAAGAATACAATGGCTAACGAATAGCGCTACTGGAAGAATTTCTTGGAACAGACCTTTTGGTAAAACTTATACCGAACAAAATTATGGTTCTGCACAAATCAACTTAAATGGTGAGTTTAATACAGGACGCATCCATCATAAAGTTTTAATTGGAACCGATACAGATTACAATCAGAATGACACCTATGCTTTCAATTTAAAAACAACAACAAACACCCTATATTTTGATGATCCGAGCACTTGGGGAAATGTTGAAATGCCAGAAGCTTCAAGCAAAGATAAAACTAGAACAAGAGCAAGAAGATTTGGGGTGTACGCTCAAGACTTTATCAGTTTAACCAATCAATTGAAAGTTATTGCTGGTTTGCGTTGGTCTTATGTAGAAAATATGCCAACAATTAAGACTGATTATGTAAATAATGGCGCAAAATCTTTCGCAGCCAACTCAGCAACTTCAGATAATGCAATATCTCCGAAACTAGGTATTGTTTATATGCCGAATGACAATCTATCGGTTTTTGCTACTTACACCAACTCGTTTTCTGCAAACGTTGGAAGAAATATTGACGATTCAGCTTTAAAACCAACAACCATTGATCAATTTGAAATAGGTGGAAAGAAAAACCTTTGGAACAATGCTTTAGCGGTGAATTTATCTTTATACCAAATCATGTATCAGAATTATTATCAAGCAGCTTTAGACGCTAATGGTAATCCAATTGATAATACTGGATTGATAAAAGAATATGTTGGTAAAATGAGAAGCCGAGGTGTAGAACTAGATATTACAGGAAATCCTACTCAGAATATTTCCATTATTGGAGGTTTCTCTTATAATAATTCAGTTTATCTAGATACTCCGAATAATGTAGGTTATATTGAAAATCAAAGAATTGTTCGTACTCCTGCTACAACTGTTAATTTATCCGGATTCTATTCTTTTGCAAATACTTTAAAAGGTCTTAAACTGGGTGCAGGAATATATTATGTAGGAAATAGATATGCAGGTTGGAACGATACTAAAATTGGTGGTAGCAATAGTTTAGAAGCGAGAAATGGAGTAAGCAGAATGATTAAAGTAGATCCTTATACAACCGTTTCTTTATCCGCAGGTTATGAATGGAAAAAATTCATGATTCAAGCTAAAGTCAACAATTTATTTGATGAGGTTAACTATAATGTTCATGAGAACTACTCTGTAAACCCTATTACACCAAGAAACTTTTACTTTACACTTACTTATAAACTTTAACTAATTTAGATTTTTCAGAAGAAAAGTGGGAATTACTGAATTTCCACTTTTCTAATTAATAAAAAACTTAACATTATGGATAAAATAAAAGATACCAGATCTTTCATGAGAATTATACACCGCTACTTAGGATTTTTCTTAGCTGGAATTATGGCGGTTTATGCAGTAAGTGGCGTACTTTTGGTGTACAGAGATACAGATTTCTTGAAGAAAGAAAAAAAAATTGAAAAGAAATTAGAAACCAATCTAAACGAAAAAAAACTTAGTAAAGAACTAAAAATTAAAGGTTTTGAAGTAGAAAAAACAGAAAATAATATTCATTACTTCAAACAAGGAACCTATGATGCAACTACTGGTATCGCAAAATACACAAAAAAAGAATTGCCATTTGTATTGGATAAAATGACGAAGCTTCACAAATCACAATCAAAAGATACACTCTCTCCACTTAACACATTTTTTGGAGTTTCACTTTTCTTTTTCGTCATCTCTAGTTTTTGGATGTTCAATCCTAAGACAAAAGCATTTAAACGAGGTATGATGTACACTATTGGCGGTTTAATATTCGCATTAATAATGGTTTTCATCTAAAAATATCAATCTACTATAAATACCATCTATTTCAACAGATGGTATTTTTTTTGCTAATACTCCAAAACAATTTACCGAAAATTACATGATAATTTATCTAAAGCTTGTAGATAGAATTTAAAAGAAACTCATTGGTGAATATAAGAATTTATTCTTATCATAATCTTAGATGAGAGTTTTTATTTAATTTTGAAGCATATTTAATTCCTATGGAGAAAAAAACACAAAGCTATATAGAACTTGTATATAATGTATTGAATAATTGGTATGTAAAACTTGCAGAATTTACCCCTAATTTAATCATTGGCCTCCTTGTTTTCTTATTTTTCTTAACAAGTAGTGGTTATTTAAGTAAAGTATCAGTAAAAATCTTCAAAAAAGTATTTAAACGACAAGAAAATCCAGCCACATTAGTTATCCTCATCAGTATTTTCAGATTTCTTATCATGATTATGGGGACCTTTATTTCACTTGAAATAATGGGTTTAAGTGGTTTTTTTGTAAAGTTTATAGGGAGTTTAGGAGTTGCCGGGGTAATTGCGGGGGTAGCTTTAAAAGACCTTGTTTCCAGTATTTTTTCCGGAATACTTGTTGGAATAGATAAATCTTTTAAAATTGGAGATTACGTAAATATTGGTAATTATTCAGGTAACGTTCAAGATATCGGCTTTCTCACCACAAAACTAATTACAGATGACGGTAAAAAAGTATATATTCCCAACCAAGTTATTTTCAATGGACCCTTTTATAATGTCACCGCTTCTCCACAAAGAAGACTTATTATAGAGATAGAAATTCCATCAGATTCAGATGTTGAACTCGCAAGAAATAGTTTATTAGAACTTGTCAAAAACTTCGATTATACAGATAAAACAGATTCTGCAGATGTTGTCATTACCAATTTAAAAAGTGGAATTTTCACTCTACAAATTAAATTTTGGATCAACATTGGCGAAAACATAGTTAATGCAAAAAGCAGAGCTTACTTAGATATTAAAAGAACTTTAGATATAAATAATATCAGTCTTGTAAGTCCCACATCTATTAGTTTAGAAAAACAATAATTCAATTGATATCCAAATATTTGTTGATGTATATCCTGAACTAGTTGACCCATTTTTTCAGTTATTTTGTGGTTCTAAATTAGCATTTTTTTTCGTTTGTAAGATTTATATTTTACATTTTCTTTGATGTGCACTTTTGAGGGTGTTTGAAGCCCGAGGGAAAAATGCAAACGCTGATTGTTGTAGATTTCAACGGCCTGTTTCACTATCTTTTCTGCTGTTTTGAAGTCGGGTAGGATTTCCCTCAGGCCATATTCATACTTCAGAGTCCGGTTGATACGTTCTGCAATGGCGTTCTCATAAGGATCGGAATTCTGCGTGTTAGAGAGTGAAATTTGTTGTTTATCTGTAAAATTGGTGAATTCCGGAGCACAATATTGGATGCCACGATCGGAGTGATGGATGAGTTTTCGATTGGAGAATGAACGCTCTTTTAAAGCCATTTTAAGCGCATCGACCACGATTTCTGTCCGCAGGTGGTGTGCGAGTTTGAAACCGACAATTTTCTTTGAGTATGCATCTGTCACCAGAGCGAGATAGGCATAATTGTTCTGAATTTTCAGATAGGTGATGTCGCTCACCCAACCTGTTCGGATGGCGTAATTTTGAGGTCCAAAATTCTATTCGGATTCTTAAAGAAACGGTGTTTGGAAATGGTTGTGGTGTGGAAATTGTTTGATTTTTTAACCAGCATTTTATTGCATTTTAAGAGTTTAAAGAAAGGAACTCTCAAAAAAACATTTACCCAAAGGCTTGCTCGAAGAACTCGAGAAAAAGAAGAAAGACCGTTTAAAAACGGGTGGTTAGCCGAAGTCTTTGGGATATCACTGCAGGGATTTTACAAGAAACTTAAACGAATCCAAAATGAGAATCAGAACCAGGATCTCATCCTCACGGAAGTGCGTAAAATAAGGAAAATTCAGCCCAAATATGGAACGTTGAAACTTCATAGGGATTTTTCTTTTTTCTTTCAAAAGCACCAAATTAAAATGGGTAGAGATCTTTGACTACAATCTCT
>JAEWOR010000011.1 GCA_023399595.1 Bacteroidota bacterium
GGTTTGATCTCATCCGTGGAACAGATTGCAGAACGATTTGCCCGACTTATTTTACAGATTTCAATTGGCGTGGAATCCACAATAAAGACATCGGTGAAATCCGAAAACTTGCTGCTCAAGGTTTCTCTGATTTTTTCAATGTAGGGAAAAAGTTTTCTTTTCCTTTTATTGTAGACACTCCTTTCAATTCTTCCCTCCAAATCAGTCCCTGAAATGCATTTAAATAACTGTAGTTCAGAGTTAATAGACATATATTCTGCAGTGAGGTTGAGTGCCACAAGTTCCAAATCAGACATTTTTGGAAGCCTAATTTGCTTACTTGTAGTAATATATTTACAGGTGTTTGTCAATTCTTTTAAATAAATTTTGTAGTTTTGAATAAGATTGTTCATGCATTTAATGACTTGGCAATCAATTAAATATACGATTTTTTAATCAAATGGACAATCTTTTTTTTTTAATTCCTAAATGCACAACAGGTTTTATTATGTTTTGAATATATTTTATATTTGTCCAAATAACTTATTAGAATGATTAAAAGTGTAATAAAAGGTATTGGTCATTATGTTCCTGAAAATATTGTTACCAACGATAATTTAGCAAAGTTGATGAATACCAATGACGAGTGGATTACGGAGAGAACGGGGATCAAAGAAAGAAGACATAGAGAAAATAGAAATGATCCGCAAGAAACTACAGCTGTGTTTGGAGTTAGAGCTGCTGAAAAAGCTTTAGCAATGGCTCAATTAACAACGAAAGATATAGATTATATTATTTTTGCTACGCTTTCACCAGATTATTATTTCCCTGGTTGTGGTGTGCAAGTTCAAGATATGTTGGGTTGCGATACCATTGGAGCTTTGGATGTAAGAAATCAGTGTTCTGGTTTTGTATATTCCATGAGTGTTGCCAATGCTTTTATTAAATCTGGATTGTATAAAAATGTCTTGGTGATTGGTGCAGAAATTCATTCCTTTGGTTTGGATTTTTCAGACGATGGAAGAGGCGTTTCTGTTATTTTTGGTGATGGAGCAGGAGCGATAGTTCTTTCCGCTTCTACGGATGAAAATGCAGGCGATGTTTTGGCGGTGAATATGCATTCTGAAGGTAAATTTGCTGAAGAATTGGTAACCAAATACCCAGGAACAAAATATGGATGGGGAGATAGAGCTTTAACCGAGCCAGAAGCTTTAACAAAAGCAGAGATTTATCCTTATATGAATGGTAATTTTGTGTTTAAAAATGCAGTTACTCGTTTCCCAGAAACCATGAAAGAGGCTTTAAAAGATGCAGGAAAATCTATAAAAGATGTTGATATGTTTATTCCACATCAAGCTAACCTTAGAATTTCTCAGTTTGTGCAACAGCAATTTGGTTTGCCAGAAGAAAAAATTTTCAATAACATTCAAAAATACGGGAATACTACAGCGGCATCTATTCCGTTGGCGTTAAGTGAAGCTATAGAACAAGGAAAAGTAAAAAGAGGAGATTTGGTTCTTCTTTCGGCTTTCGGAAGTGGATTTACTTGGGGAAGTGTTTTATTTGAATATTAAAAATGTGCTTCAGAATAAAAAAAGTCATTCCCCTCTTGTAATGACTTTTTTTGTGATTTATTTTTTTTGAAAGCTTAAATCTTAAGCATTTCAATAGTTCTTTCTGGACTTTCTGAAGAGAAAACGGCGTTTCCTGCTACCAAAACATCAGCTCCAGCATCGAATAATTTTGCAGCATTGTCTAAATTCACGCCACCATCCACTTGAATTAACGCTTGGGAATTACTGCTAAGAATTAAATCTTTAGTTTCAGCAATTTTTTTATAGGTGTTTTCAATGAATTTTTGTCCACCAAAACCTGGGTTTACACTCATTAATAATACCAAATCCACCTCTTGGATAATATCTTCTAACAATAAAACAGGAGTGGAAGGGTTAAGAACTACCCCTGCTTTCGCTCCCTTATCTTGAATTAAATTAATCGTTCTGTGTAAGTGAGTGCAAGCTTCATAATGTACAGAAACTAAATCTGCTCCATGATCAATAAATTCTTCAACATATTTTTCTGGTTCTACAATCATTAAATGTACGTCCACGAATTTTTTTGCGTGTTGTTGTATGGTTTTCATTACGGGGAAACCAAAAGAAATGTTAGGAACAAATCTTCCATCCATTACATCTACATGAAGCCAATCTGCTTGTGAGTTGTTAAGCATTTCTATATCTCTTTGCAGGTTTCCGAAATCTGCAGATAATAAAGAAGGTGCAATAAGTTTTGTTTTCATTTTTACTATTTATTATTAAAAAAAGTCCGACTTTTTAGCCGAACTTGGTTTTATCTTATCGATATAGAGTTATTATTACAAAGTCATCAATTCCATCTCCATTATCATCATCTATTTTGTTTTTTACCACTAAAGAACTTGCATTAATAGCTAAAACTGTTAAATTCTCAGTTCCACTTGTACCACCAGAATAGTTAATGGTAAGTGCTTTCGTTAGTGGGTCATAAGAATAGCTTCCTGTGTTGGTAGTGTTTAACGTACATGGAGCTCCGACTGCAGTGCTTCCGTGCATTTGGTCAACATAAGATCCATCATTTTTAAAATTATAATTGTCTAAAGCTTGACATCCTGTAACGGTATAGGTGTCTAAAACTGTTGAATTGTCAGCTCCAGAGATGGTTACTTCCTTAGATTGTTTCCAAACACCCACTATAAAATTAGCTTCAGTATAAGGGTTATTTACTTCCTCTTCATCAGACTTACATGATGTTAAAGCTAGGCTAAAGCTTGCTATTGCAAAAAGTAATAATTTTTTCATTTTAAGAATTTTTGTTAAACATGCGAATATACACTTTTCTTAAAAATAATTCTGAAATTTTATTTATTCTTAATGATACTTCAATTTCATATCTGGATTTATGTTGAGAAGTGTTTCATAAATTAGTTTTATCACATTTCCAACATCGTCTTTAGAAACCATTTCTACAGTGGTATGCATATATCTTAATGGTAAAGAAATTAATGCACTCGGAACTCCACCGTTAGAATGCGCAAAAGCATCTGTATCTGTTCCTGTAGCTCTGCTTGCTGCTGCTCTTTGGAAAGGGATTTCTTTATTTTTCGCTGTATCAATAATCAATTCTCGAAGGTTATGGTGAACACTTGGAGCAAAAAATACCACTGGTCCATTTCCGCATTTTTGGTCGCCTTCTTTCTTTTTATCAATCATTGGAGTGGTGGTGTCATGCGTAACATCTGTAACGATGGCGATATTTGGTTTTATAGTATCTGCAATCATATCTGCGCCATACAATCCCACTTCTTCTTGAACAGAATTTGTGATGTATAAACCAAATGGAAGTTTTTTCTTGTTTTCAGAAAGCAATCTTGCCACTTCTGCAATCATAAAACCACCAATTCTATTGTCTAAGGCTCTGCAAACAAAATATCTGTTGTTCATTTCGAAAAACTCATCAGGATAAGTAATCATACAACCAACATGAATTCCCAATTCTTCCACTTCTTCTTTAGAAATAGCTCCACAATCTATAAAGATGTTTTCAATTTTTGGAATAGGCTCATTAGAGTTTACACCTCTTGTGTGGATGGCAGGCCAACCAAAAACACCTTTTACAATGCCTTTTTCTCCATGGATATGTACCACTTTGGAAGGAGCAATCATTTGGTCAGATCCTCCGTTTCTTATTACATAAATAAGTCCATCATCGGTGATATAATTTACATACCAAGAAATTTCATCGGCATGAGCTTCAATAACCACTTTGAATTCCGCTTCTGGATTGATAATTCCGTAGCAAGTTCCATAATGGTCTACCTCTATTTTATCAACATAAGGCTTTATATAATCCATCCATATTTCTTGTCCAGCTCTTTCAAATCCAGTTGGTGATGAGGTGTTGAGGTATTTTTCTAAAAACTTAATAGAGTTTTGTTTGAATTTCATAAAAGGGAATGATTTTTGTTTATTGACAGAGTTAATTAATGAGGTAAATTTAATGAATTTTAGTAGAATTTTGGGATTGTTGATGTTGTTTTTTGTGACATTTATAAATGCGCAGAAAGACACTTTGAATGTAAAACCTCTTAGTCAGTATCCTCCAGAGCTTTTAAGAATTGATGAATTTGGAAACCGTTATTATTATGACGAACGACAGAAAATGAAGATTTATGAGATTAACGGAGAAACAGTTGTGGTTTTGGATGAATTGGTTTTGGTGAATAAGCCTAGATTTAATAATCAGTTGGATAAAAATTATTATTATTTCATCAATAAAAAATTATACAGGGTTTATCCACTTTTCTTAACCGCTTTACAACAATATAGAGATATAGAAAAAGAGATGCAAAGTCTTGATGGTTCAGATAAAAAGAGATATGCAAAAGATAGACAAGCGAAATTGGCTGACGAATATGAAAAGCAATTGCGTGATTTAACCACAACGGAAGGTCGGGTTTTTGCCAAGTTAATGAACCGAGCGACAGGAAAAACAGTGTACGAAATTATTAAAGAACTTCGTGGTGGATGGAGTGCATTTTGGTGGAATGTAAAAGGTAAATTAGCTGATATAGATTTAAAAGAACCTTATGATCCTCATACTAACAGAACGGATGAGTTCTTGGAATCTTTATTACAAACCAATTGGAACGGTGGTTATCTTCAGCCTTATCCTGGAGCTTATAGTTATAAAGTGAAAAAATAAAATGCTGTAAATTTTACAGAGTTTTTTCTTTTAGTTTTTCAAACACAATGCGGTCTATTGGAAGTACGAATGGGTTTTCTGTGGTGTTGAGGTCTATCCATTCCGTTTTTTCGATGCAAGGATCTAATATTAAGAAATCATTTTCGTTCAATATTTTCACCTTATAGTAGATGGTAAGTAGCTGTTCGTTCTCTCTGAATCTTGAAACTAAAAAATCTTCTTGGGTATAAAGATGTTCTACAACTTCAATTTTCACATTCAATTCTTCATCAAATTCTCTGTGAAGACAATCTATTAAACCTTCACCCAATTCAAGACCTCCTCCTGGGAATTTTATCAAATTTTCTCCTGCGTATTCTTCAAATAAAGTAAGAACTTTCTGGTCTTTTACGGCACAAGCATATACTCTAACGTTTATTTTATCTATCATTTATACCAATTATAATGATAAAGGTAATATTTTTCTGTTAAAGTTTTATCGCATTTATCATTTCTCTTTTTCCTGGTGGACCTTGCTTTTTTTCGACTTTAAAATTGAGTTCTTGAAGAATTCTTCTTACACTTCCTTTAGAAGAATAGGTGGTAAGAAGTCCATTGGTGCTCATCTTATCAGCAACAAGTTCAAATAAAGGTTTTTCCCATAAATCGGGTTGTACTCGTGCTCCAAAACAATCGTAATAAACAAGATTAATAGGAGGTAATTTAATGTCTTTTAAATCAAAGAAATCGCATTGTATTTTTGTAAGAAAAAAGTTTGGAATTACTTCAAAGGGTTTTCCCCATTCCGCTTTATGGATATCAAAGTAAATTTTTTTCAGCTTTTCAGACTCAAAAAGAGAATCGTATGATAAATTTTTAATTTCGGAAGGTGTAATTGGGTATTTTTCTAAAGAAAAATAATGTACAATATGATTTTTGTCAGTTTTTAATAATTCATTAATAGTGACTAAAACATTCAAACCTGTGCCGAAACCGAGTTCTAAAATATTAATTTCGTAATTTTCTAACAAATTTAATCCATTATTAATAAATACATGTTCGGCCTCTCGTAATGCACCATGATGTGAGTGGTAATTTTCATTCAGTTCCTTTATATAAAGGGTTTTGCTGCCATCTTCAGTTGTTTTTATTTCTCTTTCCACAGGATTTTTTTTTCAAAGTTAACTTATTTTGCTATATTTGAAAAATTATGTTAATAGAATAGAACACCTTAAAAATTTTTTAAAATGATAATCCAAAAAACAGAAAATTCAAAGTTGGCATCATTTGATCCAGACAACTTCTCATTCGGAGATACTTTTATTGATCACATGGTAATTTGCGAATATGATAATGGTAAATGGGGTGATGTAAAAGTGGTTCCTTACGGTCCTTTGAATTTTACACCAGCTATGATGGGGGTAAATTACGGACAGGCTTGTTTCGAGGGAATGAAAGCTTACAAGGATGAGAATGGGCAGGTTTTCTTGTTCAGACCAGAAAAAAACTTTGAAAGGATTAATAAATCTGCCAAGCGTTTAGCAATGCCAGAAGTAACTAAGGAAATTTTTATCGATGGATTAAAAGCTTTAGTTGATATTGATAGAGAGTGGGTTCCACAAGGAGTAGGAAAGTCGTTGTACATTCGTCCACTTATTTTTGCAACTGAAGAAGTTTTAAAAGCTAGAGTTTCTAATAAATATTTATTTGCAATTGTTGCTACGCCAGCAAAAAGTTATTATGCAGAGCCGGTTTCTGTGAAAATTTCAGATCATTATTCTAGATCAGCGAATGGTGGTGTTGGTTCCGCTAAAGCAGCAGGAAACTATGCAGCTTCTTTCTATCCAACTCAGTTGGCGATTGAGGAAGGTTATGATCAAATTATCTGGACAGATGATTCTACTCACGAATTTTTCGAAGAGAGTGGAACCATGAATGTTTTTGTTAGAATTAACGATACTATTTATACGCCACCAACATCAGAAAAAATTCTTGATGGAGTAACTAGAGATAGCTTTATTCAATTGGCTCAAAAAAGAGGAATCGAAGTTAAAGTGGAACCAGTAGCAGTAAAAGACGTTGTTGAAGCTCACAAAAATGGTAGCCTGAAAGAAGTTTGGGGTGTGGGGACAGCTGTTGTTACTACTCAGTTCAAAGCTTTAGGATATAAAGATGAGAAATTAGAATTACCATTGTTAAGCGATGAGGAAAGCTTCGCTACAATTTTGAAAAATGACTTAGTAAATTTACAGAATAACATTGGTGAAGATTCATTTGGATGGAGAGTTCTTGTAGAGAAATCTAATCTGTAATTTTTCTTTATAAATAAATACAATAGCCAAGATCTTCTTGGCTATTTTTGTTTTTGTACGATTCGTTATAAATCCTTATTTTCGCAAAAGCGTATGAAAAATTTAGTTTTTATTCTACTGTTAAGCCTTTTGGGTTGTAATAAAAAAATTCAAACTTATCCACCCGTTGGAGGAGTGGTTTCTGAGAAAGATTTAGGAGTTTCAAAAGAGCGGTCTAAAAACTTAAACCAGATTGAAAGAGAGCAAATTCAAGAATGGATAGTCACTCAAAACGTGAAATATTATCCTACCTCGCTTAATTATTGGGTAGATGTTGCGGATTTTAATAAACGTGCGAGAAAACCTAATGAAACGGTGGTGAGCTATGAATATGTGTTGTATGATTTTGATCAAACTAAAATTTACAATCAGCCATTGGGGAAAACAGACGTACGCTTAGGTCATTTTGATGAGTTAAAAGCTGTTGAAGACGCATTGCGTTATGCAAAGCCTAATGAGGAAATTAGCCTTTTGGTGCCTTCGGCTTTGGCTTATGGAACTTACGGTGACGAAAAGAAAATAGGTAATGACATTCCACTAATCATAAAATTAAAAGTATATTAAATGAAATTGTTAAACAAAAGTACAATTTTAGCGGCTGCAAGTTTTGCCATGTTAAGTTGTACACCAATTTATAAGAAAATGAACGTAGACAAAGAAACTTACGAAGGTCTGAAAGACGGACTTTATGCAAATCTTCAAACCACAAAAGGAAATATGATTGTGAAGTTTGAGGAGAAAAAATCGCCTGTTACTGTGGCTAACTTCGTTGGTCTAGCGGAAGGTAAAATAGATAACAAAGCTAAAGCTAAAGGGGTTCCATTTTACGACGGAACTATTTTCCATAGAGTGATTAAGGATTTTATGATCCAAGGAGGAGATCCTAAAGGGACGGGTATGGGAGATCCTGGATATAAGTTTGATGACGAGAAAAATGACCTTAAACATACAGGAAAAGGCATTCTTTCAATGGCGAATTCTGGTCCTAATTCTAATGGTTCTCAGTTCTTTATTACAGAAGTGGCAACACCTTGGTTAGACGGAAGACATACTATTTTCGGTGAAGTGGTAAAAGGTGATGATGTGATTGATGCTATTGCAACTGTTGAAAAAGGAGCTCAAGACAAACCAAAAACGGATATTGTTTTAGAGAAAGTTTCTATTTTCAGTAAAGGTGATGAGTATAAAAACTATGATGCTGCGAAAATTTTCAACGAAGGAAAAGGAAAAATACAGGAGAAAAATAAAGAAGCTGAAGCTAAAAAACTAGCTGAAATGAATAAGCAACTTGATGAATTAAAAGCTGGAATGACAGTTACGCCATCTGGATTGTATTATAAAATTACTAAAACTGCAGACGGGAAATCTCCAAAAGCTGGAGATAATGTTTCTGTTCATTATGCTGGTAAACTTCCTAATGGAACTGAATTTGACTCTTCTTATAAAAGAAATGAACCTATTAGTTTCTCAGTGGGTCAAGGAATGGTAATTAAAGGTTGGGATGAAGGAATTATGCTTTTAAAAGAAGGTGAAAAAGCAACTTTACTAATTCCACCAACACTTGGATATGGTGAAAGAGGAGCAGGAGGAGTAATTCCACCCAACGCTTGGTTAATTTTTGATGTAGAGCTTGTAAAAGTTCCTTAAGGATTAAGTAACAATATTGTAATAAAGGAGGTTAGTTTTCTAATCTCCTTTTTTTTGTTTCAGAATTATATATTATTCTAGATGGACTAGGATTATTTTATTTTAAGATAAAATAAATATTTTTTATATTTTTTTTATTTTATATTAATTTTTGTTTTTTTATTTTTATAAAAATTGCATTATTAATGTTATTTCATCAGTTGTAATTAATTATTAATGATGTTATTTCATGCATAATTGATTAATTTTGTGCAGAATAAATCAAAGATAAAAATGAAAAAAACTTTACTGTTTATTGGTTTTGCTTTCTTAGGAATGCAATCGTATGCGCAAGTTGGGATTAATACTACAACACCAGATCCGTCTTCGGTATTAGATGTAAAATCGGATGATAAAGGACTTTTGATTCCTCGAGTTACTTTAAGCTCTAATATACATCAATTATCTACAGCCACAAACGCTGTTTCTTTGTTGGTGTATAATATGGGCTCCACGGATGTTCCAAAAGGGTTTTATAATTGGGACGGTAGCAAATGGAACCAATTGTTAGACAGTTCTACAACGGAAGCTGCTACAACAGGTCCAAAATTCTTTTATATGCCTTCTGTTGTTTTACCAACACTAAGTGGAGATTCTCTTATTGGGACTGGTTCCACAGCGAATTATACATACGAAGCATCTACGCAAACTTTTAAGGTGAATATCTACAATCTATTCAGTAATCAATTTACAACACCTATTGCAGCGAGTTCTGTAGGAGCTAATTTAACTGAGTTTGTGAAAACTGCAGACAAGTATAGCTACTTTGTTACACATGCTGATCCTAATTTGTTTACCAATATTGCTATTAATGCAACTGGTGTTTTAAGCTATAAAGTAAATTCTGCAGCTATTATTAAGTCAAGTTCATTTATGAATATCGTGTTGAAGGTTAATTAAATAGTAACCTTTTATCAATAAATATTCAATTAAATAATATGAAATGAAACTGAATAAAATACGTATATATAATTTTTTAATTCTATTGTTGATTTCTTTTTTTCAACATATCAATGCTCAAATTGTATTTAAAGAAGATTTTGGGAACAGCAATGTTCGTAAACCTTCACAAAATGTCCCTCAGAGTGGAAAAGATGCTAATTTGGCCAATACTTTTACGCATGGTTCAAAGTTTTACAAATTTGCAGCTATTCAACCTGATTATACTGGAGAAAAAGAAAACCAAAATGTAATCAACAATGGTTACTATGCTGTTGTAGCCCCCGCTAACGTATATAGTGGTTTGCCTTCTGGACTTCCAACATGGGCGAATTGGTGGCCTAATATTAAAGATCATACCGGACAGTCAATTAATGGTGCTGTTTTAGTCGTAAATGGTGGATTGGTTCTTAATCAATATTACCGAAAAGCGTTAACTCTAGAAAAAGGTAAAACCTACGAAGCATCTGTGATGTTATACGGCGCTGGGAATAGTAATGTTGGGGTAAAGTTTGAAGCACAAGAAATTGGTTCTGAACTTGTTTTAGGGAGTTCTACAAATTTGAATTTATCTGCAGCAAATACTTGGCAGAAAAAAACTTGGCGCTTTACTATCCCAGATAATAATAACTGTGTTCATATTGCTTTATCATTAAGAAATACAATAAGTGATAATTCTGGTAATGATTTTTATGCGGATGATATTATTTTGGAAGAAGTTACAGGAGCACAAGGAGATTTAATAAGTTGTAGTAACTCACCCTCTTTAGATAGCTTTATTAAAGCCAATGATGATTCCTATACGGTAACGAGTGTAAACGGAATTTATAATATTTTATCGAATGATACTCTCGGTGGAGGGGGGAATTTTATACTTTCTGGAGCTGGAACTAATGCGAGTATTTTACCAATAGGAGTTTGGCCTCAAGGATATTCTATTAATGCTTCTGGGCAATTGTTTATAGATGCTCTTGCTCCACCACTTACACACCCACTTGAATATCAAATAAGTAATTTGTTGGGGGTAACTTCTAATGCAACTATTACCATTAATAGAAATCCGAGTGTCCCTATACACGGAAATCCTGATACTTTTGCTTGGAATGGTTCAGGGAGTTATAATATTTTAGCCAACGATATTTATAATAATGGAGCTCCTGGTACTGGTTTTATTTTTTCTGGAGCTAATCAAAATGCTAGCATTATGCCTTATGGAACATGGCCTAGTGGTTTTAGTATTGATGCAAATGGTCAACTTTTGGTCGCATCGGGATCAAGTATTCCTACTACGGATATGTATTATATACTTTGTAATGGAGCTTTTGAATGTAAAAAAATTGCGGTAACCTTTAATGGGTTTAATCCAGGAACTATTACAGCGCCTACTAATGTTTGTTTTGCAGCACCTGTAACTATTAATAATATTGCTAAAGCAAGTTCTTCGGGGGGTATTCTTTATGCATATGGTTACAAATGGCAAATTAGTTATGATAATGGTACTACTTGGAAATACCTTACCGATGAAGATTCAGATGCAAGTACAGGAGGAAATAGTGTTACTTTATCTTCTGTTCAAAGTAAAATTTGGATAAGAAGAGAAGCTAAGAGGTACTCATTTCCTCAAGTGTATGCTTATACCCAAGCTGTAGCTGTTACTCCTATTAAAAATGAAATAAGCTTCAGTACAGGTAATGATTTTTCTGTAGCGCTTAATGGTAGTATTACGATGCCAACAATTCAGACAACTTATCCAAGTACGGTTAAGATTTACAATAGCAATAACGTAGAAATTCCTCAAGGTTCTGTACAGACTTACTCTGCATTAGGATATTACTCTTATGTAGTAAAGGTGGAAAGAATAGATGCTCCCACATGTCCTGTTTATTCTTCTATTGATGTGAATGTTTATGACATCGGCGATTGTACAAAAACCACCGAAAAAGTATTTGCAACTTCTCAATCTTGGTTTACAGTTCCTTTGTTATTTATTCCGCTTGGTGGTGTAGCAAATCCTTCTCAAGCTGTAGATAATGATATGTCAACTTATTCTACTATTACTGTTGGGTTAGGAGCGGTAGGTTTAGGAACAACTTGGCAAAATCTTAACTTCGGACATAAAATTGCTAAAGGAACTCCAGTAATTGTAAAAATGGGTCAGGAATATAGTGGAGCTCAAGTGGCAGGAGGAATTACAGTGTATGCTGTGGATCAAAATAACAATCCTATTGGTCCAATGACAGCAGTTGGAGAAGGTGCTTTGTTAGATTTGTTGGTAGGTGATAATGTATTTGAATTTAAATTTATTCCAAAAGATTCTAATGGTAATCTTATCGACTATTATGGGGTAAGAGTAAATGCAGGATCTTTACTTGCTGTGGCTAATAACACCAAAGTTTTTGGTGCATATTATGAAAAAACAAAACCAGTTGATGCAACCTGTACTATATCGGATATTATTGCAACAGGCGCTGCTGTTCCGTCTACTCATACAACGCCTGTAAAACTGAATAAATATGTAAGTGATGTACTTTGGGGAGTTGAAGATATCGGACTGGGAGTTGCAACATCGTTATCATCTGTGGTATATCCTTATTTAGCAGTGGATGATAATTTAGATTCATTTGCTATTTTTAATAAAGCGGTTGCTGCATTAAACCGTCAGAAACTGAATGTTAAATTACGTCAAACTGCTCGTCCTGGAGATGAAGTGAGAATTATAATGGGAGGTTTCGAAGTTCCTGTTTTGGATCTTAGTTTATTGACGGATTTTAAAGTTCAACGATATTTAGGAAATGTAAAAGTAGGTCCAGAGGTTTCTGGAAATGGCTTTAAAATACTGGATCTTAATTTATTGGCGCTCCTAGGAAATGTAGGAAACAGAAAAGCTATTTTGGTTTCTGGTATTGGTCAACCATTTGATAGGGTAGAGATTACTTACCTTAGTACTGTACAAGTGGGTTTGCTTGGAGATTATACCTATATTTATGATGTTTCTATTATGCCGAGAATGATTTTCGATGGTCAAGATCAAAATAATTTGGGAGCCACTACAAAACTTTGTGTTGGAGATTATCTTAGAGTGTCCAAAGCTGATATTTGTACGGAATATATCGTGAATTTTGCAACTGCACAAACGGATGGACAAGGGAATGTTACTGGTTTTATGGAGATTCCTTCTTCGCAAATAAACATAGTACACGAAACAGATTCTATGGTGTACTATGAATTTAATTCCTTGCATCAAGCTCATTTAGGGAATTTGTACATGAGGGTTCAAACCAAAAGACAAAATTGTAGTTATGGGGATCCACAATACCTAAAGGTGAGTTTGGAAAACTGTAATGACGCTGTGGTGAATCCTGTTTTAAGAGATGCTGCTAAAAAATAATCATTTTTTACAATATTATATTTTGAGGGGAACAATTTTTTTGTTCCCTTTTTTTTGATTTTTATTTAAAAGTTTTTTCCCAATTAAATTTCTTAATTTTAAAAAATAAATTAAACTTTTATGAAATTCGGACAAGTTGAAGATCCCTCACAAATAGATTTTACCTTACCTAAAGACCATTCTAAAACCCAAGAAATTCTTGCCCAAAATAAAAAAGGGTTACAGAATATTTCCATAGGTTGTGCAAAATGGAACAAAACCGACCTTAAAGGCTTTTACCCAAAAGGAACAAAAGATGAATTAACTTATTATGCAACACAATTTAATTCTATAGAATTGAACGCTACTTTTTACGGAATGCCTTCTGCAGAGCAAGTTCAAACATGGAAAGAGAAAACGCCTCAAGATTTTAAATTCTTTCCGAAAATCACCAATACGGTTTCGCATTTCAGAAGATTATTGAATATTACAGATGTCGTTACTCAGTTTGCAACAGCTGTTCTTAATTTTGATGAAAAATTAGGAATGGTTTTTCTACAGTTGCACGATAATTTTAAACCTAAAGATTATGAGCGTTTAGAAAAATTTGTAATAGAATGGCCTCAAGAAGTTCCTTTAGCTATTGAACTTCGCAATAGTGAATGGTTTTCCGACGAAGAAATTTTCAATAAAATTTGCGATTTATTTGAGGAAAATAACATCACCAATATTATTGTAGATACCGCTGGGAGAAGAGATATGTTGCATATGCGTTTAACAACTCCTGTGGCGTTTATTCGTTATGTTGGCGCTAATGCAGAAAGCGATTATCAGCGTTTAGAAGATTGGTTGGAACGTCTTACAAAATGGAAAAATGAAGGTTTGAAAGATGTATTTTTCTTTGTACATCAAAATATCGAAAAAGCTTCACCTTTGCTTTCTGCTCATTTTATAAAAGAAATGAATGAAAAATGGGATACTAAAATTCATGTTCCAGAAATGGCGGATACTAAAACATTGTTTTAAATAAAAGAATCCGTCTCACAACTGAGGCGGATTTTTTTTTGTTTATATGTGTTAAAAATGATATATTGTATTGGTAATCAGTATTGAGTATGAATTTCAAGGACTATAATCAATCGCAGTTATTTTTGT
>JAEWOR010000013.1 GCA_023399595.1 Bacteroidota bacterium
TGCTTAAAGTGTTTTCTACAATCTTCTTCGGTTCCAAAATTCGCCGTAAAACTGAAAATATTCATCTGTAATAATTTGAATTACACAAATATACAAATTATTAGGCAATCTTACGGATATTCATAAACAAAATGATCAGTTTCTACATTTTGGTTGTTTATTTTTACATTTCCTTCAATGATGAGAGCTGCGGTATTAAAGTTTTCGGGGAAATTAAAATCTGCTTTTCCTCCAGATTTTAGCTTAGCATTCATCATGTGTACAGGCGTGAAAGTGGAAGCGGGTCCATTATTTCCGTTGTAATTTCCTGCAATTACTTCAATATAACCGTTTTCTACTAAATCCACTTTTTTCATTTCAGCATTGGTGATGCTTTGGTATTTGGGAGCGCTCATTTTATCTTTAGCAGGAAGATTTACCCATAGCTGAACCATTTGGAAAATTCCGCCTTCTTTTGCCCATTCTTTTTCATGATATTCTTTATGAAGAACTCCTGAAGCAGCAGTCATCCACTGTACATCTCCTTCACCAATAATTCCGCCACCACCAGAACTGTCGTGGTGTTGAACTTTTCCTTGATAAGCAATAGTAACGGTTTCAAATCCTCTGTGTGGATGCACGCCAACACCTCTTGGAGTTGAGGTTCCATTAAAATGGTATTTAGAATTGTAATCCAACATGATAAAAGGATCCATTCTTTGCATATCTAAATGATAAGCACTTGGAATAAAATTATGAACTCTAAATCCGTCACCTACATAATGAGCAGGTTTTGGTGCAACTATTATTTCTATGTTTTTCTGTGACATCATATTTCTTTTTAATTGTTAAACAAAAATACTTTCAATAAAAGTATTAGACATTGATGTAAGTTAAGTTCGTGTCTGGTGATAGGTTTCTTGGAGGTTTATTAAATCTGACTTTTCATATTATTACCATCTAAAACATGAAGTCTTCTAAAAACCAAACTTGAGAGCATAGTGAGAGAGCCCACTACCAAAAATGTATATTTGAAAGCTTGATGAATTCCTTGCTGTGCTATAGTTTCATTGTTTTCGAATATTTTTAAAATTATAAGTCCAAAAGCGACTCCAAAACCAATCGCCAACTGTTGATTGACAGAAACTAGTGAATTTCCGCTGCTGGTTTGGAAATTTCGAAGATCAGCAATGGAAATGGTATTCATAGAAGTGAATTGTATAGAATTGAAAAATCCCAATGCCGCCAAAATAGGAATATACCAATAAATAGATGAGTTTATGGAGGGGATTGCTAAACAGCAAATTAATATACCGATAATAATAGTATTGGTCATTAAAACTTTTCTGTAGCCTAATTTATTAAGAAGTCTAATAACATAGGACTTTCCAAACATTGCTGTAACAGCCATTGGAGCAACTATCCAACCCGAAACGACTGCCGATTGATGATAGGCTATTTGTATCATTAAAGGTAATAAAAGAGGAACAGAGCTAATTCCTAATCTAGTCGCTAAATTTCCTAAAACGCCTACTCTAAATGTTCTCACTTGAAATAAACTGAGTGGGAAAATAGGATGGTCGTCTTTTTTAGCATGTTTATAATAAAAATACAGCAGCAAAAAACCTAATGTAAATGCCAATAAAACAGGTGTTGTGTTGGCGGTGTTTCCAAAAAGTTCTAAAGCAATGGAAAGAAGTAGAGAAGCTCCTGCGAAAATCAAAAAGCCTTTTACATCAAAATCTAAAACTTTGGAAGTGTAATTGGGCATAAATTTAAATCCGAGAATAATTCCTATAATTCCCATGGGTATATTGATAAGGAAAATCCAATGCCATGTGAAAAAATCTACCATATAACCTCCAACCAAAGGACCTAAAACAGGACCAATAAGCGCTGGAATAATAGCGTAATTCATGGCTTTTACCAATTCATTTTTATGAAAAGTTTTTATAAGCGCCAGTTTTCCAACGGGAGTCATTAAGCTTCCTCCAACTCCTTGTACAACCCTTGAAATAACGAGATGAGTAAGATTTTGAGACAATGAACACAGCAAAGAACCAAGACTAAATAGAATTATAGAAAAAATAAATACTTTCCTTGTTCCAAATTTGTCTGCCAGAAATCCACTTACGGGCATAAAAACCGCCAATGTTAGAACATAACTAATAATGGCGTTTTGCATATTCAAAGGAGATTCATTAAGATCTTTTGCAATGGCAGGTAAAGAAGTATTAAGAATAGTGGAATCCAGCATCTGCATAAAAATAGCAGTTGCTAAAATAAAAGGTAAGTATTTTTTTATAGTAGCGTTATTGGCTTGTAGTTCTTGCGACATTCAATAAAATTAAATCTTCATATTTCATTATAATAAATGAATATAAAAAAAATCTTGCGAATTTTCGCAAGATTTAAATTTTATCTTAAATAACATCTTTCCATTCTTCACCCGCTTTTTTGTAACGCGTAAGTTCGAATTTCTTGAAGTCTTCAGTTCTATACTCAATACTATTTTCGCTTTGCTCAAAAGGCTTCACGTAATAATATATTTTTTCTTTTCCTTTTACGTTCTTCTTTACTTTCTCAATTTGTGGAACGAAAGTAACAAATTTGTAATCTGGAATATATCTTCTTAATGCATTGTAGAATTTGTCATCATCTTCATCAGGAATTACATTTACAATTCTGTATCCTTTGTTATCATCCAACCAAACGAAATATATTTTTTCTTTTCTTGTTTTTTTGTTAACAGAAGAGAACGTATATAAAGTTTTAGGCATTAATTCTTGAATTCTTTCAGGATTTACTTCTGTGTAATAATTATCTCCAGAAGGATCTACATAGGATTCAAGATTAAATTTAAAATTAGGATTATCAACAACATTTTTTCTAGTTACAAAATAATCCAAAGCTTTTTGCGAATCTGCTCTAAGTTCTTTTTGTCTTGCATCTAATTTTTTAGTAGGATTAATCGGATTAATCTCCTTAGCGAATTGATACAATATTTCTGGTTTTACTTTAGAAAGGTGAGGGTATTTTGCAAGTTCTTCAGCTTTCATTAACCAATAAAACTGCTGATAGTAATCGTCCTTATCACTTTCCTTAACATTTTTAAAACTTGTAGTAAGTTTTTTAGTGTTTTTTACTTTTGAAAATTTATTTTGTGCAAAAGAAAAACTTACAGCAAGTAAGGCAAAAAGAATAGTAATGTTTTTTCTCATTTTTAGAAATTAGAATTTTAGATTTCAAATATAATTATTTATTTGATAAGGGAATGCTAAATCTGTTAAAAAAGATTAACAAAATTTAAGATTTTTTTCAGAGGTCTTATTCATAATGGGTAAATTTTCAGAAAATTTAATTGTAATTCACTAGTAATTGAATTACAAATTATAAATGAATGTATTTACAGTAATTTAATTCGTTGTTTTAAAAGGTATTATTGTATTTTAACTATTATTGTTGGATAATTCATTTTTATTTAATATTATTGTTGTTTATTTTTAATATAGTGAAGGGTAAATTGGTAATTAATATAACAAAAAGAAAATTAATTTTTCTTGTTCTATGTTAATTTATTTATCAAATTTTTATCTTTACTTTGTGGTTCAAAATAATTTTTTTTCATCATTTGTGTTTTTACCTTCTTGTTGATTCGTCAGCAAGAAGGTTTTTTTTATTCGTTTCCCAAAAGAACTCCCGAAACATTCCAAGCGCTAAAGCTGCTGCCTTCAGGTTTCCCTTGTGGAATTTTTACTTGAATACTATGTTTTCCTGCTTTTAAATTTCCTAGCGGAATGTAAACAGGGTTTGTAATTGTACCAGGACACCAATTTGACCTGCTAAGATCCGATGAGGATAATCCATCTCCAAAATTACCAGATGCAGGATTATAAAGCCTGAAAGAGCCACAATCTGTTCTCCAGGGAATAAAAGCATAGGTTAATTTGCCGTTAAGGAAAATAGAATTTAGTTTGGGAACAAATTCATCACCGTTTTCCCAACCGCCATGTCCAGTCGTTATATAGCGCAGTTGAGCATTATTAAGGTCTTTTTTTAATGTAAATTCTACCCAAAGTCCTTTATCATGATCAAACATTGTGGCATACTCTTGTCCAGCCATTTCCATGATGTTTAAAGTATTGAATAGTGGCATTGCTATATTATTTTTGTTATTGGTTTGCTCACTTTTATGAATGGTGATTTCCAGACTTATTTTATGACCTCCTTTGTCGTAATTACCAATAAAAGCACCTATCCAAATTTCTTTATTGTCGAGTTCTGGCTTTAAATCGGTGATGTCTTGTCTGTAAGGATTGATATTTTGCCAATCTTTTCCTTTTAATTGAATGTGATTGAATTTTTGAATTCCAAAAGGAGTGAAAAATCGCATCAATTCTAATGCTGGTTCGTAATTTTCTGTGGCAACAACACCTTGATAGGTTTTTCCATTGCCGTTGGAGTAGGTAGGAAGGGTTTTAGCATCGTTTTCTAAACCATCCCAAAAAGATTTTTCTTTGTTTTGAGGAATTACAAATACGCTTCCTGTTCTGTCGTACGCATCACCGTTCGATTGTTCTTTTACATCAATAAAAACTTGATCTCCTTGCTGTATTTTCGGGAATTTTACTTTTTTAAGCAAAATTGTTCCATTGGCGTATCTTTTTATAATAGCATCCGATTTTGATTCGTTAGAAAAATTTATGGTTTCGTTATCAAAAACTTTTAATGTAGTAAATCTACTTTTCCAGAGTTCATCTCTGTAGGATAACAAATCTAAAGTTCTAGAGGCTTGAATTGGAAGTTCCAGACTGGTCTTTTTTATTTTTTTGATGGAAGTTGCTTGGGTTTTGAAATTTTTATTTCTTTCCACTTCCAATACTAATCCTAAATTTTGCCCTAAACTTGATGGTCCACCCTGAATTTTTAAATCATTGGTATACCAAATTTCAATGGTGTTGGAGTTTATTTTTGTAACGACTTTCTTACAATTGTAACCTAAAATTTTCTTGGTTTCAGAAGTGATTTCGAAAGTCTGTTTGCTTATAGATTCTGTATCGGAAGTAGAAATTACCTCTCCATTTTGTAAATAAGCATAAGAAACAATGGTGTTAGAAGGTTTTTCAACTTTGGTTATTTCATAAGGGAATTCCGCTTTTTTGGAGATAATATTTTGATTAAGGATGTAATTCTCTTTTTTATTTACCCAAACTATTGTTGGTGGTTGTTCAGAGATAACTTTTCCGTTGGAAGAATTTACATATTGTATTTCATAGGTTTGCGAATACCCAAAACCAAAAATTAAACTTAAAAAGCAGATATAAAGATATTTGTGCATAACAAGATGTTTGCACAAATATAATACTTAAAATTTTTTTAAAAATTAAGAAACCCTTTCTAGTAAAGCCATATAAAAGCCATCAAAACCTTCACTTGGCATTACTTTATCTTCTTTAATAAATTTAAAATTAGGATTATTGGTAAGGAATTCTTCTACTTGTAAATTGTTTTCAGAAGGAAGAATGGAACAAGTTGCATACACCATTTGTCCTCCTTTTTTTACCATTTTAGAGTAATCTTGAAGAATTTGTTGCTGTTCTTTTTTAATTCTGTCAATAAAATCCTGGTCTATTTTCCATTTACTGTCCGGATTTCTTTTTAAAACCCCTAAACCAGAGCACGGAGCATCAATGAGAAGTCTGTCTGCGGTGTTGTGAAGTCTTTTTATAACTTTATTGTCATCAATTAAACGAGTTTCTACATTATGTGCACCCGCTCTTTTGGCTCTTCTTTTCAATTCCGCTAATTTCCAAGAGAAAATATCCAAAGCTACAATTTGCCCTTTGTTTTTCATTAAAGCAGCAATATGTAAGGTTTTTCCACCTGCGCCTGCACAAGCATCAACCACTCTTTGACCCTCTTTAACGTCTAAAAAATAACCGATTTTTTGTGAAGAAGCATCTTGAACTTCAAACAAACCTTCTTTGAAAGCCGTGGTAATAAAAACATTTTTCTTTTCTTCCAGTTGTACAGCATCGGGGTAACCGTTAATAGCGAAGGCTTCCACATTTTCTTCATGAAGATCGGAAACAAGTTCTTTAACCGTAGTTTTTAAAGTGTTGGTTCTTAAAACAGTAGGAGCTTGTTCGTTTAAAGCAATTATTTCCTTTTCCCATTTGCTTCCCAATTCTTTTTCTAAAGTTTCGGCCAACCATTCAGGAATGGAATGTTCAATAGCTTTAGTAGGAACGGTATTTTTCTTAAGTTTAGTAAGAATATCGGCAATTTTTATCCCATCAAACTCTTCGAATTTTTTGTAATGGGTTTTACTCCAAAGCAAATACGCCAGAATCATTTTATAGATGTTGTTAGGTTTTACCCCTTCTCCCATATAATATTCAAGGCGTTTTTTCCAACGGATAATATTGTAGAAAATTTCAGAAACTACCGCTCTGTCTTGGCTTCCCCATTTTTTATGAGATTTTAAAAGTCTTTCTATTACTTTATCTGCATATTTATTTTTCTCAAAAAAAGTCTCTTGTAAAGAGTCGTGGATGCCAATAAGTAGGTTTCTGTGGATAAGTTCCATTGTGGATATTTTAATTGCTGTTCAGTTTGCAAAAGTAAGGTTATTTAAAATGCAAAAAAAGACTATTCTGCAATCATGAATCATATCATTTCATTTATGATGTTCTTTTAAAAAAGTATCTTTGTTAAAAATTTAAAACTATGAGTGAGGTTGTATTGTGCCCAAAATGTTCATCAGAATTTACTTATCAGAACGATAATTTAATGGTTTGCTCCCAATGTTTTTATGAATGGGATCCTACTGAAGTTGACGATTCAAGTAAAATTTTAGATAGCAATGGAAATGAATTAAAAGATGGAGATTCTGTAGTGGTGGTAAAAGATTTGCCCGTAAAAGGCGCTCCAAAACCTGTAAAAGCTGGAACTAAAGTAAAAAATATACGATTAAGACCAGATAGCGATCATAATATTGATTGTAAAATTGATGGATTTGGTTCTATGGCTTTAAAATCTGAATTTGTGAAAAAGGCATAAAAAAAAGGAAAAATTTGGACAGGGTAGTCTTTCTATGGTGTGTTGCTGGGTAAGCTAATGAGCACCAATAAAGGCAGAAAGAGAATTAACCAAAAGTTTCCTGTTTTATTAATAGCTTGTATTAATAGATTCGGTGTAAAGCAAAATTATGATATTTATTTGAATACAGCAATTTGTTTTATGAAAAACTTATCCAAAAATTAATATTAACGAATTATTTTTAGTGAATACTTATTTTTGGAATGTAATTTTTATTTCACCCTGTAATTTTTGAGGGGAATAAAGAATTAAAATTTTATTTCTAGAAATAATTTTTGTCCAAAAATAACTTCCTGCAAACAAGCTCTCTAGAACTGTTGCTGCAAATCCTTCTTCTGAAGATTGGATTTCTGTCGGGAACCAAAAGTTTTTATCCAGTTCAAATTTTTCTTTTTCTAAATCTGATAAAGTGTTTACTTCACCAAATAATTCCGCACAATATTGGTTGGTTGGGTTTTTATAAGCGTTTTCCAAACTATCTTCTTGAATGATTTTCCCCTGTTTTAGGATGATAATTCTGTCCAGCCAAGGCATTATATCTTGAATTTCGTGTGTGGAAATAAGAAGCGATATTTTTTCTTTTTTTACATATTCCAAAAGTTTTTCCCTCAATTGAATTTTTCTTGAAAAATCTAACTGACTGAAAGGTTCGTCCAGTAAAAGTAATTTTGGAGTTACCGATAAGGCCCTTGCAATTGCGGTTCTTTGCTGTTGTCCGCCACTGAGTTTTTTAGGAAGATTATTGGCGAATTCTTGCATTCCCACAACTTCTAGCAGCTCGTTCACTTTCTCTTTTTTGGCTTGAAGCTGAATGTTGGAAATAAATTTCCCTACATTATCTGCAACGGTTCCGTAAGGCATTAAATCGAAATCTTGAGCTACAAATTTCATTTCTGGTTCACCAGGAACAAGATTTCCTTTTGGACCTAATAATTTTCTTCCATTAAAATGAATTTCGCCATTTTCCCAAATCAAATTTCCATAAATAAGGTTGAGTAGAGTAGATTTACCACAGCCACTTTCACCGGCAATGGCAATAATTTCGCCTTCTGGAATTTGCAAATTAAAATCCTGAAAAATAGGTTTGTCAGGATTATAAGAAAAAGTTAATTGATTTATTTCTAACAGCATATCGCAAAAATAGTATTTTTAACAGAATTATTTTTTTTTTAGTAATTTGGTCATCAATTTTAAACATAAAAAATATGAAAAGAAGGATTGTTTTAGGCGTTATTCCAGTATTATTTGCTGTAACATTCATCTCTTGTAAAAAAGAAAAACCTGTTACTAGCGAACATTCTGAAATTACAACAACCAAAGAGGGAAATCAATTTGTTATTGATACAATGACTTCTAAAATAGAGTGGAAGGGGTATAAAGTATTCAAATCTGAAAATACCAGTCATTTCGGAATCATTAAATTCGAAAGTGGAGATATTACTGTAAAAGAAGGAAATCTTGAAAGCGGAAAATTTGTTGCTAACATGACTTCTCTTACCAGCGAGGATTTGAAAAATGATGCTGAACAGCTAGGTAAATTGAATGGACATTTAAAAAGCGCAGACTTTTTTGATGTAGAAAAATTCCCTACAGCTTCTTATGAAATTACAAAGGTTACCCCAGCTACAGAAGGAGATTACAATACTATTTTAGATGGTAACCTTACTATTAAAGGAATTACAAAACCCACTCAATTTAAAGCTAATGTATCTGTAAAAGAAGGTGAAGTGAATATAGCATCTGAGCCAAAAGATATTGATAGAGAATTATTTGGAGTGAAATTCCAAATGCCTGCTGCAAACGGGGTTATTAAAAATGACGTAACGCTTCAAATTAATATCAAAGCATTTGCGAAGAAGTAAAAATTAATTTTTACAATCATATTCTAATCCGTTTCGTTGAAAAATGAAACGGATTTTTTGTGACATATTACAACATAAAATTGTATTTTTGCAACACAATAGAAATAAGAATATCTATGTTAGAAAAGATTGATGAACTATTGGTGGAAGTGAACAGCTTTCATACAACAGAAAAGGATGAAATAGAAAATTTTCGTATCAAATTTAACAGTAAAAAGGGAATTTTAAATGATTTTTTTGAAAAATTCAAAGAAGTTCCTAATGAACAGAAGAAAGATTTTGGACAAAAAATTAATTCATTAAAACAAGCTGTAGCTTCTAAACTTGATGAATTGAAAAATGCTTCCCAATCTTCTATTCTTACCGAAAAAGAAGATCTTACAAAACCAGGTTTTGCAATGGAACTTGGGTCTAGACATCCTATTAATCTTGTGAAAAACAGAATTATAGATATTTTTAAATCTATTGGTTTTGCTGTTGCAGATGGTCCTGAAATTGAAGATGATTGGCATAATTTTACAGCATTAAACCTTCCTGAATATCATCCGGCGAGAGATATGCAAGATACTTTTTTCATAGAGTCTAATCCAGATGTTTTGTTGAGAACACATACATCATCTGTTCAAATTAGATACATGGAAGAAAATGAACCGCCAATTAGAATTTTATCTCCAGGAAGAGTGTTTAGGAATGAGGCTATTTCTTCGCGTTCACACTGTATTTTCCATCAAATTGAAGGTTTGTATATTGATGAGAATGTAAGTTTTGCAGATTTAAAACAAACTATTCAGTTTTTTACCACAGAACTTTTCGGGAAATCAAAAATTAGATTAAGACCTTCTTATTTCCCTTTTACAGAGCCAAGTGCAGAGATTGATGTGTATTGGGGATTGAATTCAGAAACGGATTACAGAATTACCAAAGGAACAGGTTGGTTGGAGATTATGGGTTGCGGAATGGTAGATCCTGCCGTTTTGAAAAACGTAAATATCGACTCTGATAAATATTCTGGATATGCCTTCGGAATGGGAATTGAAAGAATTGTAATGCTGCTTTATCAAATGAGTGATATCCGTAACTTCTTCGAAAATGATGTAAGATTACTGAAGCAATTTAAAGGATTGTAATAATCATATAAAAATAAAAAAGCTGTCATAAAAAATGACAGCTTTTTTTATGTGTGAAAATCACTTATTTTTTGAATGCTAAAGGATATTTTACGTTTTTTATATTGTCAATACTCGCTTTTAATGAACCAATAGCCAATTCGGCTTTTAGCAAAATAGGAATGTGATTGGCGTCATTAGAAACCCACATGGTAACTCCTTCTTTATCTTTAAAAACCCTTCCGCTTTTTACAGATGGAATAATTTTTAAACAATTTATTTTTCCAAATTTTGTGTTTAAATCTTCTGTACCCACCACTTTTAATTGGAATGGGAACATTTCATCATCAATCCAAACATTCATATTCAAAACTGTTCCTACCTTCAATTGTGCATTGCTTTTACTTCTTAAATAATAAAAACATGAAAGCATATCTTGAACTCCCCTTACAGATTTAATGGTTTTTGACCCATTTGCAGGCGTTTTTTTATCCGTTAAAATAAGTGTATTGTTAGTATGGTTGAACACTGTTTCAAAATGTTGAGAATAGCTTCCTTCTTTTACATTTCTTACATAAAAACTTGGTAAGCCAGTTTCGGCATTCACAAAACTTTCATACAAATCATCTACTTTAAAAAAAGCTCTCACTGCGCCAGTAGTTTTTCCAACGCCTTTTGCATATAAGTGTGGAGCTCCCTTATAGTTAGTGAACTGGGTAGACAAAGTTGCTGTTCCTGCGTTTAGTATTCCGTAATGGATTCTGTAAGTTAAAGATTCACCGTTGGCTATATTGGTAATTTGCGAAAAATACCAATTGGAAAAGATGATAGCAAATACTAGAATAAATTTTTTCATGTAAAGTTTTTTACAAAAACATTGCCAAATCTAATAAAGAAATATTGAAGATTTTAAAATCAATGTCTTAATTATTTGATAAATCTCATTGTTTTACTTAAAATCAGTCCATAAAAGTGTGCTCAATTTTCGTAAATTTGTGGAGATTTTAAAAGTTTTCAAAATTATGATAACAACAGATTTATTGATTATAGGAGCGGGACCAACTGGGCTATTTGCAGTTTTTGAAGCTGGTTTGCTGAAAATGAAATGCCATATTATTGATGCTCTTCCACAACCTGGAGGACAATTAGCGGAATTGTATCCTAAAAAACCTATTTTCGATATTCCTGGTTATCCCTCAGTAAACGCTGGTGAATTGATTGATAACTTAATGGAACAAATTAAACAATTTCAACCAGGTTTTACATTAGGTGAAACTGCTGTTAGTTTAAATAAAGTTGATGATGAATGGTTTGAAGTTGTTACCAATAAAGGAACTGTTCACAGAGCAAAAGCAGTTGCAATTGCAGGTGGTTTGGGAACTTTTGAACCTAGAAAACCAACTATTGAGAATATCGCTGACTACGAAGAAAAAGGTTTGGAATATTTTATTAAGGAACCTGAACACTTCAGAAATAAGAAAGTAGTAATTGCTGGTGGTGGAGATTCTGCTCTAGATTGGAGTATTTTCTTGGCGAATGTTGCGAGTGAAGTTACATTAATCCACAGAAGAAATGAATTTAGAGGAGCTTTAGATTCTGTAGAAAAAGTTCAGAATTTAAAAAATGAAGGGAAAATTAAGTTAATTACTCCTGCTGAAGTTACCGCGATTAAAGGGGATGGGAAAGTAGAAGCCATAACGGTGGAAAAAGATGGTGAAGAAGCTGTAGATATTGAAACTGATTATTTTATTCCATTATTCGGACTTACTCCAAAATTAGGAGAGTTAGGAAATTGGGGATTGAATATTGAGAAAAATGCAATTGTAGTGAATAACGCTTTGGATTATCAAACCAATATTGAAGGGGTTTATGCAATAGGTGATATTAATACTTATCCTGGTAAATTGAAACTTATTTTATGTGGTTTCCATGAAGCTACATTAATGTGTCAAAGTGTTTACAACAGATTAAACCCTGGGAAAAAATTTGTTTTAAAATATACTACAGTAAGTGGTGTTGATGGTTTTGACGGTAGCCGTAAGGAAGCTGAAAAAGCTGTTGTTAAAAAAATTGATTAATTTTAGGTTCTAATAAAGACTTATGAGCGATATTAATATAAAAATTACAGATAGAGAAGGTATTACGCACGAGATTCTTGCGCCAACAGATATGTCCATGAATCTAATGGAAGTTATTAGATCTTATGAACTTGCGGAGGAAGGAACAATAGGCGTTTGCGGAGGAATGGCAATGTGTGCTTCTTGTCAGGTATATGTTGTTAATGGTGCAAATCAGTTACAACCTATGGAGTCTGAAGAAGATGCCATGTTGGCTGAAGCTTTCCATGTGAAAGATAACAGCAGATTGGGTTGTCAGTTGCATATCACGGAAGAACTGGAAGGTTTAGAAGTGGAAATTGCTCCTTATCCTTAACAAATAATAAAATCATTATATAAAAAAACTTCGGCGGAGCTTTGCTCCGCCGAAGTTTTTTTATGTTTCCAATTTCAGTTACTCTGGTTTTTCGTTTTCTGCTTCTGTAATTTTAAACTTCTTAGAAATCATCATAATTACAAAACCAGCTACCATAAAAGGAATCGATAGAACTTGTCCTGTGTTTAAGCCTCCCAATTGAATAAACTCATCACCTTGAGGCTCTTTTAAGAATTCTACAAAGAATCTTACTGCCCAAAGAATAATAAAGAATAAACCAAATAACCATCCTTGTTGGTATTTTTTGTTGGTATATCTGTATAAAATCCAAAGCAAAACAAAAAGAAGTACGTAGCCGGCAGCTTCAAATAACTGAGTAGGATATCTTGGAACCGTTATTCCATATTCTGCACTTTGTTGTGGAAAGAAAATCGCAAATGGAGAATCTCCCGCGGGTTTTCCTATGATTTCAGAATTGAAAAAGTTCCCTAATCTTACAAAAGCACCTCCTAAAGCTACTACAATTCCTACTCTGTCAAGTACCCAAAGTGGATTTTTCTTGATGATTTTATAAGAATAGTATAAAGTAGTACAAATAACTGCTATCGTCGCTCCATGACTTGCCAATCCAGAAAATCCTGTGAATTTAAACTCAGGTTTGGTTTGTATGGGTAAGAAAATTGACCAAAAATCTTCTTTAAATAATTCTGGTTGATAAAATATTACGTGCCCTAATCTAGCTCCTAAAATAGTTCCTATTAATGTCCAAGTGAATAACGGCTCAAGATATTTTAGATGAACATTATCTATTTTGAAAATTTTTGACATTATAAAATAACCCAAACCAAACGCCAATACAAACATTAAACTATAAAAATGCAATGTAAATCCGCCTAATTTAATTCCAGAACTTGGATCCCAAATTTTAAAAGGAGTTTCTAAATCTACTTTGCTTCCTGCTTTTATTTGAGATTGAGGATTATTAGCTTTGAACAAATACTTTAAATTGCTATTGTCATCAGAATTGATAGGTTGAAAAGCTTTATCTAAAGCCTCATAACCAGAAGATTTGTAACCTACAAAAGCAGGAGTTTTATTGTACTCAACTAAAGTAGAATTTAAAATCACCAATATATTTTCTTGATGAGGTTGCTGAGAAAAATCTGCAAAGGCAGCATAATCTGTAGTTGAAAAAATCTTAACCGGAATTTTCTGATCATTAATGCTCAAATTTCCGTCAGATAAAACTTCTTTTCCCGTTTGCGCCAACAATGTTTGTAAGGAAAGAATACAAAGTATAAAGTAGAATTTTGATAAAAATTTCATCTAATTTTATATTTATTTTTTTTAATGTTTACATTTTTTTGGAACAGGATCATAGCCACTTCCTCCCCAAGGATGACAGCGTGCAATTCTCTTTATTCCAAGCCATAACCCTTTAAAAATACCGTGTGTTTGCAGAGCTTCCACCATATAATGCGAACATGTAGGCTCATAACGGCAGTTTTTAGGAAGTAAAGGCGAAATTCCCCATTGGTAAATTTTTACTAAAAATACCAAAGGAAATGTGATGATATGATTGAATGTGAACTTCAAAACCTTGCAAAAATAGAGTAAAAAATTCAAAATAAGTTTAAATTTGCCTATACTTTGTTTTAAAGTAGCTTTTTAGCTGTATTAGTAAAACCAATTTTTAATCCCTATTTATTCTTGAGTTCAAATATCCCATTAGCAGAAAAATTGAGACCTAAAACCTTAGACGAAGTTTTGGGGCAGGAACATTTAACTGGCGAGAAAGGTACCATCCGCAAAATGTTGGAAAATGATACCTTAAATTCTCTTATATTTTGGGGACCTCCAGGAACGGGTAAAACTACTTTAGCGGAAATAATTTCGGAAAAATCTGGACGAAAATTTTTTAAACTTTCAGCAGTTTCTTCAGGAGTTAAAGATGTTCGAGATGTGATTGAAGATGCTAAAAAACAAAATTTATTTTCCGGGAAATCGCCCATTCTTTTTATAGACGAAATTCATCGTTTTAATAAATCTCAACAGGATTCTTTGCTTCATGCTGTAGAAAAAGGCTGGATTGTTTTAATAGGAGCTACTACAGAAAATCCCAGTTTTGAGGTAGTTTCGGCGTTGCTTTCCAGAAGTCAGGTGTATGTTTTAAAATCTCTTACCTATGAAAAGCTGGAAGAATTAATAGATATTGCACTTTCAAGATTTAATCAAGATGAAAATACTTCATTTGAAATCAAAGAAAAGGAAGCTTTTATTCAATATTCTGGAGGAGACGCTCGCAAATTGATTAATTCTGTGGAATTGGTGCTTAATCAATTCAGAAATTCCTCACAGAAAAGTATTGGTAACCAAGAAGTTTTGAGTGTTTTGCAAGAAACCATGGCTATTTACGATAAAAATGGAGAGCAACATTATGATATTATTTCTGCTTTCATTAAATCTATTCGTGGGAGCGATCCCAATGGAGCGGTGTATTGGTTGGCGAGAATGCTTGTTGGTGGCGAGGATATTAAATTTATCGCTCGTAGATTGGTTATTTTAGCCTCTGAAGATATTGGTTTGGCCAATCCTAATGCTTTAACAATCGCAAACAATTGTTTTCAAGCGATTAATCTTATCGGAAACCCTGAAGCAAGAATTATTTTAAGTGAAACCGCTATTTATTTGGCTGTATCTCCCAAAAGTAATTCCGCTTATGCAGCTATAAATGATGCAATGGCATTTGTAAAGCAGACTGGAAATCTTCCCGTTCCTTTGCATTTAAGAAACGCTCCTACCAAACTCATGAAGAATTTAGATTATGGTAAAGATTATAAATATGCGCATTCTTTTGAAGGAAACTTTGTAGAACAAGACTTTTTGCCACAAGAAATTAAAGATTCTAAATTTTATCATCCAGGAAATAATTCCACCGAAAAGAAAATTGAAGACGAGCTTAAGAAAAAGTGGAAAGGAAAGTATTGAACAGAGAAATAGCAATGAATTTCAAAATTTAAAATAGATAAAATAATCTGAAATCAAATTTGTATTTTTGCCAGATGATTAGAATACTTTTATTCTCTATTATTGCTTTAACTGTGGTTTCTTGTGCTAAAGATCCAAAACCAAAACCTTATGGAGAACTTCGTTTAGAATATCCGCAAGCGCAATATCAAAAATTTGATAGCAATTGTGGTTACACTTTTGAGGTTTCTAAATTGGCTACCGTTAGCAATGGTAAAAGGCCTTGTTGGTTTTACATCAACTATCCATCTATGAAGGCTAAATTGTTTGTTACCTATTTTCCTATTCAGAATGATTTTAATGAACACATTAAAGAATCAGAGAAAATGGTGTACGAACATACCAAAAGAGCAAGTGCAATAGACACTAAATCTTTTGAGTATCCAGAAAAAAAAGTCTTCGGAAACTTTTATGAACTAAAAGGTCAAAGTGCGTCTAATCTTCAGTTTTACGCTACGGACAGCACTAAGAACTTTGTATCCGCTTATTTGTATTTTAATACAAGACCAAAACCAGATTCTTTGGCTCCTGCCATAGATTATATAAAAAAAGACTTACTCCACATGTTAGATACTTTCGAGTGGAAAAAATAATTCAAACTTTGTTAAATATTACATTCAAAATATGAAATTACTTGTTGTAGGAAGCGTTGCTTTTGACGCTATTGAAACACCTTTTGGGAAAACAGATAAAATTTTAGGCGGTGCCGCTACTTATATTGGAATTACGTCTTCTATTTTAAACGTAGATTCAGGAATTGTTTCCGTTGTGGGAGGGGATTTTCCACAAGAATATTTAGACATGCTTTCTAACAGAAAAGTGAATATTGATGGTATAGAAATCGTAAAAGAAGGTAAAACTTTCTTTTGGTCCGGGAAATACCATAATGATTTAAACTCTCGCGATACTTTGGTAACGGAAGTCAATGTTTTAGAGAATTTTGATCCTAAAATTCCAGATTCTATGCTAGATGCAGAAATTTTGTTGCTAGGAAACCTTCATCCTGGTGTTCAACTTTCTGTATTAGAAAAAATGACGAACCGTCCTAAATTAGTTATCCTAGATACCATGAACTTCTGGATGGATTCCGCTTGGGATGTTTTAATGGATATGGTTGCTAAAACAGATGTTATTACTATTAATGACGAAGAAGCAAGACAACTTTCTGGTGAATATTCTTTGGTGAAAGCAGCCAAGAAAATCCACACAATGGGTCCAAAATATGTAATTATTAAAAAAGGAGAACATGGCGCTTTATTGTTCCATGATAACAAAATATTTGCTATTCCTGCATTGCCTTTAGAAGATGTTTTTGATCCAACAGGAGCTGGAGATACTTTTGCAGGTGGTTTTGCAGCTTATTTGGCTAAAAAAGGAAAATTCGATTTCGAAACAATGAAATCTGCCATCTTAATGGGGTCTGCAATGGCTTCTTTTACGGTAGAAAAATTCGGTACCGAAAGATTGGAAGAAGTGAAAAAAGAAGAAATTTCTGAAAGACTACAACAATTTAAAGAATTAACCACTTTTAATGTAGAAGTCTAATCATATTGGCTTTTAAGAAATATTTATAATAAAAAATTGAGTAAAATTCGTGAAGAATTTTATATTTGCAACTTGTTTAAAATTGTAACATGATACATAAATTGAAAATCTCGTATCTATTAGGAATTTTCTTGTGTTTATCGGTGTTTTCCAAAGCACAGATAAAATCAGGAGATTTAGTGGATGGTATTGCAGCGGTTATTGGTGATGAAATTGTTCTAGAATCCGATGTGAATGAACAAATGAATTACGCAAAACAGCAAGGTGCAGCAAATGCAAATAGATGTGAGTTTTTAGAGAATCTACTTTCTAATAAACTTTTAGTGTATGAAGCTAAAAGAGATACTTTAATTGATGACCGTTCTGCGGCAATTAAAGAAACTGCAGATGCTAAATACCAACAAATGCTAGGTTCATTTCCAGATGAGAAAGCAATGTTGGCGGCTTATAAATTCCGTACTGCTTACGAAATGAAAAATGCAATCGAGAAAATTGATACCGATTCTTACTATGGACAAGCAAAAGTAGCTCGTATAACAGAGAAATTAGATGTTACTCCTAATGAGGTTACTGACTTTTTTAATACTTATAAATCACAGTTTCCTGCTGTAAAAGACGAAATTACTCTTGCTCAAATTATGATGTATCCTAAACTTACTGAGGCTCATAAGCAGGAAATTATTGATAGATTAAAGAAAATAAAAGCAGATATTTTAGCGGGTGAAACCTTCGAAAGTCAGGCTCGTATTTACTCTGAAGATCCAGGAAGTGCAGCTAACGGTGGCTTGTACAAGAATATTAGCAAAGGACAAATGGTAAAACCTTTTGAAGCTGCTGCTTTAAACCTTCAGGAAGGGGAGATTTCAGATCCTGTAGAATCTGATTTTGGTTTCCATATTATTCAGCTCGTTAAGAAATCTGGAAAAATGTATGATGCTAAACATATTCTATTGAAAGCAGTTCCTACAGAAGATGAGATGAAAACAGCTAAACTAAAATTAGACAGCATTAGAACTTTAATTGTTGATGGTAAAATGACATTTAAAGATGCTACTTTTAAATTCTCAGAGGATAAAAAGACTAAATTCAACGCGGGGATTATTCCAGGTTCGGATGGTTCAGATAAAATTGAAAGAGAAAGTATTCCAGGAGTTATTAGCTATGAGTTAGCAGGTCTTAATAAAGGCGATATTACACCCGCTTTTGAGCATATCGATGACGAATCTAGAGGTCCTGATAATGCTAGAAAAGTGGTGAAAATTATGAAAATAGAAAACGTGATCCCAGAACACACTATGTCTTTGGAAACGGATTATGACAGAATTAAGCAATACGCCATGAATAAGAAGAAAGGCGAAATGGTAGATAAATGGATCAATTCTAAAATTCCAGAAGCCTTCATCTCTGTTGATAAGCGTTATAACGATTGCGATTTTAAAAGCGATTGGAAAAAATCTTCCATCTCAAAATAATACTTAAATCCTTCAGTTTTCTGAAGGATTTATTTTATGTCTTTTCTTTTCAATATGTCTTGGTAAAAACATTTGTAGAAATTAAGAAATATCCTTATTTTTAACCCTTATGAGTAACTTTATACACTTCGGTATCGCAGAAAAAATGTACAGCGAAAACCACAACAGAATTACACAACTTTTTGATATTTCTTACCCTATTATCCAAGGTGGAATGATTTGGCATTCTGGCTGGAAGTTGGCATCAGCGGTTTCCAATTGTGGAGGATTGGGGCTTATTGGTGCAGGAAGCATGTATCCCGATATTTTAAGAGAAAACATTCAGAAGTGTAAAAAAGCTACCGATAAACCATTTGGAGTGAATGTTCCTATGCTGTATCCTAACTTGGAAGAAATTTTTCAAATTATCTTAGAAGAAGGCGTGAAGATTGTTTTTACCTCTGCAGGAAATCCTAAGACTTATACTGAAACTTTGCAAAAGGAAGGTATTAAAGTAGCTCACGTTGTTTCGTCCACCCAATTTGCCATGAAATGTGAAGACGCAGGGGTTGATGCTATTGTAGCGGAAGGTTTTGAAGCGGGAGGTCACAATGGAAGAGATGAAACTACTACTTTTTGTTTAATTCCCAATGTGAGAAAGCACATCTCAAAACCGCTTATCGCAGCTGGCGGAATAGGTTTGGGATCACAAATAAAAGCAGCTATGATTTTGGGAGCTGATGGTGTGCAAATAGGAACTCGTTTTGCAGCTACCCAAGAAGCCAGCTCTCATGCCGATTGGAAAAATATGATTGTTAATCTTAACGAAGGAGACACCCACCTTACCTTAAAAGAATTAGCACCTGTACGTTTGGTGAAAAATAAATTTTTTAACGATTTAGAAAAGGTATATCAATCGGGGAGAGATGCCGAAATTTTAAAACAAACTTTGGGGAAAGCGAGATCTAAAAAAGGAATGTTTGAAGGGGATTTGATAGAAGGAGAATTAGAAATCGGGCAGGTTTCAGCATTAATAGATGATGTCTTGCCTGTGGAAATGGTTTTTAATAACCTTTTAAAAGAATTTCATGAGGCTCAAATTCCTCAACTCTAAAGAACAAACTATTCGCGCGGAGCAAAGCTCCGCGCGAATAGTTTATAGGATGATTTTTAACTCATTGTATTTCATGGATAAGTGTAGCGGCTTTGTTTATGCTTATTTTCAATAGGGTATTGAATAATTTGGGTCTTACTTTGCTTGTATATTATCGCAACGATAAACAAAGTTTTGTTCAAAAAAAGTCCTTTTTAAAATTAAACAATGACTTTCGTTTTATATAAGTTATACTAAAGTAATTAAACACTGTTGATTGTCAATTACTTTTACTTTACTTCAAAATAAAAGGTTTTATTGAATAAAAAAAGAGAACCATTGGGTCCTCTTTTATCTTACAAACTCTCCAGTTTAGCTTTCAATTCAGCCCAACCACCACCGTTGTAGCCGTCTTTTAAACCTTGAGACTGTAAATATTCTAAAGCTTTACCACTTCTGTTACCGCTTCTGCAGAATAAAACTACAGGCTGATCAATGGCAAGAATTTCTTCTGTATGCGCTTCTACATCTCCTAAAGGAATGTTGTTTGCACCTTCAATTTGTCCATCCATTTCTAGCTCCAAAGGCTCACGAACGTCTATTAAATAATAGTTCCCAGATTTTAATACGTCTTCTAACATAGTATTTTTTGTGAATTAATAATTGTTTCTATTCATGTAAAATGAGTCTCGTCACATTTTACGAACTACAAAAATACAAAACACAAATATTATTTAAACATTAGAAGTCGTATTTTTGCAAAATGTACTCCGCGGAAAATATTTCACAACTCATTAAACAAAAAGCTCAAAATTTTGGTTTTCAGAATTGTGGGTTTTCAAAAGCCGAATTTTTAGAAGAAGATGCAACGTCTTTAGAGAAATGGCTGAAAAATAATTTACATGGCGAAATGAAATACATGGAGAATTATTTTGATAAAAGATTAGACCCACGTTTACTGGTGGAAGGTTCTAAATCTGTTATTTCTTTGTCTTATAATTATTTTCCAAAAGAAGAAATTCCCCGTTTAGACAATTATAAAATCTCAAAATATGCGTATGCAGAAGATTATCATGAGATTATAAAAGAGGTTTTAAGAAACTTGGTATCCGAATTACAAGAAGAAATTGGTGATTTTTCTTTTAGAGTATTTGTAGATTCTGCACCCGTTTTAGAGCGAGCTTGGGCAAGAAAATCAGGAATAGGTTGGGTAGGAAAAAACGCCAATTTAATTACCAAACAAAGTGGCTCTTTTTACTTTTTAGCAGAAATTATTTGCGACCTCAATTTGGTTTACGATTCACCCACAACAGACCACTGTGGAACTTGCAGAAAATGCATAGATGCTTGTCCTACAGATGCTATTGTTTCAGAGAAAATTGTGGATGGAAGCAAATGTATTTCTTACGCAACCATAGAATTGAAAAATGAAATTCCCGATTCATTCGCTGGGAAAATGGAAGATTGGATGTTTGGCTGTGATATATGTCAGGATGTTTGTCCTTGGAATCGTTTTTCCAAGCCACATCAACAAACAAAATTTCTACCGAATGCATTTTTGCAGAATTATAAAAAATCCGAATGGAAGGAGCTTACACAAGATTTGTTTTCGGAAATTTTTAGAAAATCACCCGTGAAAAGAACAAAATTTGCTGGATTAAAAAGGAATATTTTATTTCTAGAAGAAAGCCTACAGCAGAAAGAAAAACTGTAAATTTTAAGGGAAGACTTCCTTATCTCTTATTTCTAAAAGATTTTTTAACTGGTATTCAACGAGCTAAAAAAAAGAACTAAATTATTTCTTTTTCTGAATTCTTTTTGGTGCTAATTTTACTCTAATTTTGAATCTTTTTTGAGATTTAATCGCTTTTTGCATGGGTATTAGTAATTTGGTTTACTAAATATAATGAATGTTTTTAAATTAAAATCTATTTTTACCTAAAATTATTTTGTTAAATTTATTTCACTTACAACCTGATGATGAAACTTAAAAAGATGGCAATTGTACTCCTTAAAATATTGGGTGGAATTATAGGAATTCTTGTTTTCTATATTATTTGTGGTTTAATAATACCAATGATTGGTGTGGCCGCAGAAAAAACATCCGAACCTAAAACCATAGAAGCTTATATCCTTACCAATGGAGTTCATACAGATATTGTGGTCCCAGTTAAAAACGCACAATTCGATTGGAGCAAGGAAATTCCCTTTGAAAATACGCTTTCTAAAAAATCAGATTATCAATACCTCTCAATGGGTTGGGGCGATAAAGGTTTTTATTTAGATACTCCTGAATGGGCAGATTTAAAAGCTTCTACTGCGTTAAAAGCCGCTTTTTGGATGAGCGAATCGGCAATGCATTGCACTTATTATTATAAAATGACAGAAGGGGAGGATTGTAAAAAAATAATGCTTACACCCACTCAATATCAACATCTTATTGATTTTATAAGGGCTAAATTTGATAGAGACGCTTCAGGAAAAGTGAAGTTGATTAAAACCAATGCTGTTTATGGTAATAATGACGCTTTCTACAATGCAAAGGGGAAATACAGCTTTTTAGATACTTGCAACACTTGGGCGAATCAAGCTTTGAAAGCCGCCGGACAAAAAGCCGCTCTTTGGACTCCCACAGATTTTGGAATCTTTAGACATTATAAATAAGTGATGAGTAATATGTAATATACTCGTAGTGCATTTTAGCTTTTTGTATTTCATAAATAAGTGTAACGCCTTTGTTTATACTTATTTTCAATAGGGTATTGAATAATTCTGGTCTTGCTTAGCGTTTATATTATCGCAATGGTAAACAAAGTTTTGTTCAATAAAAGTCCTTTTAAAGTTAAACAACGGTTTTCGTATTATATAAGTTATACTAAAGTAATGAAACACTGTTGATTGTCAATTACTTTTACTTTACTTCAAAATGCACAACGGGTGTAATCTGTAATCAGTAATGGATGATATGTAATAGATGATTCATTATGCTTATTCTGCATATTGCATTTTACAACATACAAAATACATTTTAGATTTTTAGATTACACCAAATTTCCTTATTTTTGAACAATGGAAAATTTCATAGTATCTGCACGTAAATATCGTCCTCAAGAGTTTGACACCGTTGTTGGTCAATCTCATATTACCGATACTTTAGAGCATGCTATTTCCGAAAACCAACTGGCTCAAGCTCTATTGTTTTGTGGGCCAAGAGGAGTTGGTAAAACAACTTGTGCGAGAATTCTTGCAAGAAAAATCAATGAAAAAGATGGCTCTTCCTCTGAAGATGGTTTCGCTTACAATATTTATGAGCTAGATGCCGCTTCTAATAACTCTGTGGATGATATTCGAGAGTTGATAGATCAGGTTCGTTTTGCTCCTCAAGTGGGTAAATACAAAGTGTATATTATAGATGAGGTGCATATGCTTTCATCTGCGGCTTTCAATGCTTTCCTAAAAACCTTGGAAGAACCTCCTGCACACGCTATTTTTATTCTGGCGACTACAGAAAAGCATAAAATTATTCCTACTATTCTTTCAAGATGTCAGATTTATGATTTTAAAAGAATTATTATTGAAGATATTCAAGATCATTTAAGAAAAATTGCAGAAAAAGAGAATATTAAATATGAAGATGATGCTTTGTATTTAATCGCTCAAAAAGCAGATGGAGCCTTAAGAGATGCCCTTTCTATTTTTGATAGACTTTCTACTTTTTCTCAGAAAAATATTACCCTTGCTAAAGCTGCAGAAGTCCTTAATATTTTAGATTACGACCAGTATTTGAATATTGTAGATTTAGCGAAAGAAAATAAAATTCCTGAAGTTCTTGCCGCTTTTAACGAGATTGTAAGAAAAGGTTTTGATCCACATATTTTTATTGCAGGTTTAGGAAATCATTTCAGAGATTTAATGATGGCGCAAAATGAAGCTACCATTAATCTTATTGAAGTGGGTGAAAAAACAAAAACCAAATTTGTAGAACAAAGCAAAAGCTGGAAACCTCAAGAGTTAATAGACGCTATTGAAATCTGTAATCATGCGGATATTAATTACAAAAATTCTAAAAATCCAAGATTAACCGTAGAAATTGCATTAATGCAACTTTCATCACTGTCCGCTTTATCTGGAGATTCTAAAAAAAAAAATATTTAATTCTAGCTCCTCTTTTACAAGCTAAAGCTAAAGAATTAGTTTCCAACTTAAAAGTTGAAGAAAAAATTGAGAAAACAATAACAGAAAAACCGAATTCTTTTTCTGAAAATAATGACGTGCCTGTTGTGAAAAAGGTTTCTCAACCCATTGCAGCTCGTCAAAAAACTTCTAGTGGCTTAAGTATTTTCGCTACTTTGAACCATAAGGAAGAAGTTAAAAAAGAAGATAATCAACTTACCAATTCTCAAGAAAATCTTCCTAAAAATCATTTTACGGATACCGATTTACAAGCCACTTGGAATCTTTTTATTAAAAACCTTCAGGTGAAAGATGTATTTACTTACAATGCTATTAATGGTTTTAAACTAGTAAAAAAAGACGAGAATATTATTGAAGTTGTTTATCCTTCAGATACCGCAAAAGTTGAATTTGATAGAGTAAGCGGAGACTTTTTCAACCACTTTAAAAGAAAAGTTAATAATCATATCATCGAAGTGGAATATAGGAAAGATGAAAAGCTTAAAGTTGAAGTAGTGACTAAAAAAACGATTTTCGAAAAATTTGTACAGAAAAATCCGTTGCTGAAGGATTTGGATGATTTATTGAAGTTTGATTTATCTTAAAATGAAGACTATGAAACTAGAAAATATTCCCAACCTTTGGATAAAAGAATTCTCCGAACCCTTTATCATTGCAGGACCTTGTAGTGCAGAGACTGAATTTCAGATGCTAGAAACCGCCAAGAGGATTAAAGAATCTGGAGCTCCTGTTCCCGTTTTTCGTGCAGGAATTTGGAAACCTCGCACAAAGCCTAATGGTTTTGAAGGAGTTGGTGTAATTGGTCTTCATTGGTTGAAAAAAGTAAAAGAGGAATTTGGTTTTAAAACCGCTACAGAAGTTGCTAATGCTCACCATATTCATGCAGCTTTAGAAGCGGATGTCGATATTCTTTGGATTGGAGCTCGTTCAACAGTGAATCCTTTTACCGTTCAAGAAATTGCTGAAGCTTTGAAGGGAACCAACAAAATTGTATTGGTTAAAAATCCTGTAAATCCAGATTTAGGACTGTGGATGGGTGCTATGGAAAGGCTTCTTGGACAAGGAATTGAAAATTTGGGAGCTATTCACAGAGGATTTTCTTCTTACCAAAAAACAAAATACAGAAATACACCCAATTGGCAAATTGCAATCGATTTTAAAAATCAGTTTCCCAATATTCCAATGATTGTAGATCCCTCTCATATCTGTGGAAATAGAACTGGTTTGGCAAGAGTGGCTCAAGAAGCTCTGAATGTGGGGTATGAAGGAATGATGATAGAATCTCACCTTCATCCAGACGAAGCTTGGAGTGATGCTTCACAGCAAATAACACCAGAAGTTTTGGCCAATCTTATTTCTAATCTTAAAGTGAGAACATCTGATATTTCTGGCTTTGATGAAGAAATGGGAAGATACAGAACCTTAATTTCTGATATTGATTTTCAAATTATTGAATTGCTTGCTCAAAGAATGAAGATTTCTGAAAAAATAGGCAACCTTAAAAAACACAATAATATTATTATTTTCCAGCCCGATCGTTGGAAAGTTATTACTGAATATGCCAATCAGAAAGCATTTGATATCGGAATGTCTCAAGATTTTATTGAAAAGGTCTTTAAAGTTATTCATGAAGAAAGCATAGATGTTCAAAATAATATTATGATAAGATAATAAAGTAACAAACTGCTGATTAAAACAGCAGTTTTTTTATGATTTAATGTTTAAATTTGCGTATAAAATAAGTATTTGAAAGGTCTAATTACAAAATCCACAGGAAGTTGGTATCAGGTTTTGGAACTTGATAGTGGTCAATTATTTGAAGCGAGAATAAGAGGTAAATTTAAACTCATTAAAACCCGACTTACCAATCCTTTGGCGGTAGGAGATTTTGTCGAGTTTCAATTGGAAACCGATGATGTAGCATGGATCACTAAAATTGAACCTAGAAAAAACTATCTTATTCGTAAATCCGTCAATCTTTCTAAAGAAGCGCATATTATTGCAGCTAATATAGATTTGGCATGTTTTATTTTCACCTTAAAACATCCAGAAACTTCACTTGGTTTTTTAGATCGCTTTTTAGTTTGCTGTGAAGCCTATAATATTGAACCTCTTATTTTATTCAATAAAATGGATGTTCTAAATGATGTAGAAAAAGAACTGGTGAAGGATATTGAATTTATTTATCAAGAAATTGGTTATAATTCTCTAGAAATTTCTTCTTATTCAAAACTTAATTTAGAAGATTTACAAGAAGTTTTAAAAGATAAAACATCTGTGTTTTTTGGGCATTCTGGTTGTGGAAAATCAACTTTAGTAAATGCTCTTCAACCTGGTCTGAATCTTAAAACCTCTGAAATTTCTGAAACACATTTAAAAGGAAAACATACCACCACTTTTGCACAAATGCATTTTTGGAGTTTTGGTGGAAGTGTAATAGATACGCCTGGTGTAAGAGAATTTGCGATGATTGATGTTGAGAAAGAAGAAATTCAACATTATTTTCCTGAGATTTTTAAAAAAGGACACGACTGTAAATTCCATAACTGTTTACACTTGAATGAACCCAAATGCGCAGTACTCCAATCTATTGAGCAAGGTGGAATTGAATATTCAAGATATGCCACTTATCTTAAGCTTATGGAAGAAGCAGAGGAGCTTTCTGGTAAATAAAAAACCCAGCCGAAGCTGGGTAAAAACTAATAACCATGAAAACTCAAATTAAACATGAGAATCGAAATGTAATTAACAAATGGTGTGCCAAAAATTAATTAGAAGTCTTAATAATAGTTATTTTTTTGTTAAAATAAATTAAAACTAAAAATCACAGTTTTTTTATTATTTTTGCACCGTAAAAAAATCAATACTTATAATATATGTCAAATAACATTACATTCACCATGATTAAGCCAGATGCTGTTGCTGATGGTCATATTGGTGCTATTCTTGGGAAAATTGCTGAAGCTGGTTTCAAAATTAAAGCTTTAAAGCTTACCCAACTTACTGTTGCTGATGCTAAAAAATTCTATGAAGTACATGCTGAAAGACCTTTCTACGGAGAATTAGTAGAATTTATGTCTTCAGGGCCAATTGTAGCTGCTGTTTTAGAAAAAGACAACGCAGTAGAAGATTTCAGAACTTTAATTGGATCTACAAATCCTGCTGAAGCTGCTGAAGGAACAATTAGGAAATTGTTCGCAAGAAGTATTGGTGAGAACGCTGTTCACGGTTCAGATTCAAATGAAAATGCACAGATTGAAGCTTCTTTCCATTTTGCTGGAAGAGAAATTTTCTAATTGGAAAATTTTAAATATTTTGAAAAACCACAGATTTCTGTGGTTTTCCTTATTTTTATACTATGAATACTGAAAAGATAGGTCTTGTTTTATCCGGAGGCGGCACTAAAGGTGTTGCACATGCTGGTGTTTTGCTGTTTCTGGAACAAAAAAATATTGATATTGATGTTTTGGCGTGCTGCAGCGCAGGTTCTATTGTGGGTTGTTTGCATGTTATGGGGAAATCGCCTAAAGAAATATTGGATTTTTTTAAATCTATCTATTTCTTTAATTGGAAACATTTTACTTTTAATCAGTCAGGATTAGTTTCTTCATCTATTTTTAAGCATTATTTAGAGCCTATTTTTAAGGATATGCAAATTAAAGATTTGCCTAAAACGGTGAAAATTGTAGCTACAGAATTGGTTTCGGGAACAGAAAGGATTTTTGAAGATGATTTTAAGGTAATGGACGCTATTATTGCTTCGTGTTCGGTTCCAGGAGTTGCAACTCCTTTTGTATATGAGGAAGAAATTTTTTGCGATGGTGGAATTCTGAATAATTTTCCAGCAGACATCATTAGGGAAGATTGTGATAAACTAATTGGGGTGTATGTTTCGCCGCTTCAGGAAGTGAAATTTAACGATTTACATACTATAAAATCCATTATTTCCAGGTCTTATGATTTATTGTCTTACCGCATTGAAACCAAAAAATTCCATTACTGCGATTGGTTTATTTCTTCTAAAGATTTATCTAATTATGGTGCTTTTGAAAGAAAAGGGGATCGTTTGGAACAAATATTTGAAATAGGTTTTCATTCCGCACAAGCATCTTTTGACGATTCTTTATTCAATAAAAAAACACTCCAAAATTAGAGTGTTTAATTTTTTATTTCGTTTTAATTTATGATGCAGAATATTGGGTATAATGAGCAAAAGCGTCTTCCAAACTTCCGAATTTACCTTTAAAATCTTCAATCGGGGAATCTTGCATAATATTTCCTTTGTGAATTAAAATCACTCTAGAACATAAAGCCTCAACTTCTTGCATAATATGTGTTGAAAGAATAATGGTTTTTTCTTTTCCAATTTCCTTAATTACGCTTCTTATTTCCAAAATTTGGTTCGGATCTAAACCGTTGGTGGGTTCGTCTAAAATTAACAAATCTGGTTGGTGAATAATAGCCTGAGCTAATCCCACACGTTGTTTGTACCCTTTAGATAATTGACTGATTTTTTTATTTTTTTCTGGAGTAATGCCTACTAATTCTATCACTTCATCAACTCTAGAGCTAGGAAGTTGGTGAATATTGGCTACAAATTGTAGATATTCTTTAATGTACATTTCCAAATACAATGGATTGTTTTCGGGTAGGAATCCTATATTTTTTTTGGTTTCAATGGGGAATTCAGTAATGTTTTTATCATTGAAAAGAATTTCTCCTTCCTCTATTTCTAATGATCCAACAACAGATTTCATTAATGTTGATTTTCCAGCTCCATTGGGACCTAGTAAACCAATGATTTCATTTTTTTGAATAGAAATATTAACGTTGTTTAAAGCAACTTGTTCACCGAATTTTTTTGTTAAGTTTTGTATTTGAAGAGACATCTTGTTTTCTTTAATTGCAAAAATAAAAAATAAAAACCTCATTCTGTGAAGAATGAGGTTCTTTTCAATATTTTATTAATAATTATCTTCTTTTTTTTACAGGAGATTTTTTTCTGTTAATTGTGGAGGTTGCGTTATCTTCTCTATCTTGTTGGTCTTTTGCTTCGTTAATCAAAGCTGTTTTTTGTGCATTGGCGTCAGCTTGACTTACAATAGTTGATTTTTCATACGCAATGGATTTTCCTGTAGATTTTCCAAAAATCTTATCAATCTGTTTTTTTGTCAAAAATGGCGATTTTCCGATAGATTTCTTGCTTTTATTAATGAATTGAACAAACTGAACGGTGGGTTGACCATAGTTTTTTTCAAAATGAAGCTCAATAATGTCATTTGGAAGCTCTAAAGAAATGTTGTTGGAAGAAATGTCTATAAAACCGTCTGAAATAATCTTGTAAAGCCCTTCAACATCCCTGTTCAGATCTAAAAAAGTAAATGAACGAAAAGTGTTGAGGTTAGCGGTGTTTCTATCCTGATAATGGAATGTATAACGGTTAGATTTCTTAAATAGACCTACTGAATTATCACTTCCAATTTCTGTTAAGGTTTCGTTTTTTAAAACTTTTATTTGAGAAAAGGCGGTGGTAAAAATAGAAAATGCAATTAGTAAAATAATTTTTTTCATTGATGATTGTTTTTAAACCATTAATAACATAACGAATTTAAGGTAATAATTTTTTTTCAAAGCAAAAATAAACAATTTTTCTGAAACTGCATTATAACAAGCTTATGATTATGTTAAGTACAAAATATTGAAGACTATAAAATGGGAAAAAAAACTGCCGAAAAGCAGCTTTTTTAGCTTAACGGGAATAAGTTATTAATATCTTTTTGAAAATCAATAAATTAAATATGAGGTTATACCGATTATTTGTTGTAAGTTTGTACCATAATTAATCAACAGGTTCCTGCCTTCGCTTTTTCTTACAGTTTAGAATATCTATTTTTTTCTTACAGTTTTTGCTTTTTCAGCCGCCAATTTTTTAACTTTAAATTCTTTTACAGATGAATATTTATATTGGCAATCTGAACCATCAGACCACCGAGAAACAACTACACGATCTTTTTACACCATTGGGTGTTGTAGACTCTTCAAAAATTATAACCAAAGAACATTCTGGTAAGTCTAGAGGATACGGGTTTATAGAAATGCCTGATCAAAAAGAAGCAGAAAATGCGATTGACAAACTTAATGGTTTCGATCTAAATGGCTATTTCATTATCGTAAACCAAGCAAAGCAAAACAATATAACAAAGACTTCGATGTGAATATTTTCTAATGAATATTCTTCGTGAATAGTAGATACTATTCAATTTAAATAATATAATAACAATTTTTAATAACAATTACAATGCAACAAGGCACAGTAAAATTTTACAATGAAGCAAAAGGCTTCGGATTTATTTCTCCAGACAACGGAGGTGAGGACATTTTTGTACACTCTTCAGGTTTAAAAAGCAGAACAATTCATGAAAATGATAAAGTAGTTTTTGAAGTGGAGCAAGGTCAAAAAGGATTAAACGCGGTTAACGTGAAATTAGCATAATATTTTCCATATATATTATCGAAAAAGTGATTGTAAATATCACTTGGAAAGCCCTGCAAAGGGCTTTTTTTGTTTGAAATAGCAAATCAAAAACAAAGTCTCGCCATTAGATAGCTGATTGTAGATTCTGCGCCCTGATTAAGGTTGACGTTTTTTTCTTCAACACCATCATAACAACCACCAGTTGCAGGATTATAGATAATTTGATTGAGGTGATTTTTTCCTAAAAACCAGTTAAAAGAATTTATCATCATCTGTGCATATTTTTCATCCTCAAATACCTTGTAAAATGTAGAGAGTGCCAAAATGGTATAAGCAACATCAATAGGTTGTTCCCCGCCAATTGGCGGATTGTTTTCGGTATTTTCTTTTTGTAGCCAGCCTTTGTTGGAAATCACTTTTATATTATCATCAACCATAATTTTAGATAGTAAAAAATGGAAAGATTCCTCTGCAATTTTTTTGTAAACCTCATTTTGGGTAATAATCCAAGCACAGAGTAAAGCTTCTGGTAATACACTATTTCCGTAAGTTAGATAGCTTTCAAACCAATGCCAATCGTCTTTCGCTTCATGCTGGTACATTTTCACGAGACGCTCAGCCAAGTCTTTTAATAAAGGAATAGTCTTTTCGGAATTCTGATAGTAGAATCCTTTTATCATAAAAGCCATTGCTCTGGTAGAATGAATTTTTTGTGCCCAGACAAGATTTTTTTGAATGATCTTTTCTGCAGTTTCAGAAAATTCTTGAGGCAGAATTTCTTTTAACGATATTAAATAGCCTAACGCCCAAATTGCTCTGCCGTTGGAATCATCCAGATTGGTTTCATAGTTTTGTTTAGTGAATTGTTTTTGTTTATCGATGTAATTCAAGAAACTTCCGTCTTTTTGCTGGCAAAATTTGATAACATTTAAATAAATTGAAATTAACTGCAAATCTGCTTTGTCTTTACTGATTTCATAATGCTGACAAATAGCAATCATCGCCCGCGCGTTATCATCCAATGTGTAACCCGAATTGATATCCGGCTTACTGATTTTTGAAAACTGGATTATCCCGAAATCTGTCGTCATATTTTGTATGTGACCAAGGTTGATATCAGGTAAAGTATAATGAAGCTTTATAGTGTTTTTACCTAACTTTTGGAATAACAAAGCGTGTAGAATAGATGAATTCTCCCAAGCTGTAGGAGCCATTTTTTCCAAAGATTTTGCATGTAATTCTTCCCGTTTGTTTTCATTTTCCAATAAAGTATTTACTGCAACCGTCAATTGTTCGGGCGCTTCAAAATCAATGATAATTCCGGTGTCTTCTTTTAATACTTCCAAAGCATGCGGAATCGGTGTAGAAACAATAGCACATCCGCTACTAATGGCATAGGAAAAAGTGCCGCTCACGGCCTGATTTCTGTCTTTTGACGTGAAAAGATAAACATCGGTAAGCTGCAGATATTCTAATAATTCTGGCAAGGGAAGATATTCATTAATAAAGCGGATGTGGTTTTCCAAGTGTAGTTTGCACATAAGATCTTCCAAATGTTCACGATATTTTTCTCCTTCATTTCTCGCTATTGCAGGATGTGTTTTGCCTAAAATTAAAAAAATAACATCTGGATTTTTAGAGATAATTTCCGGTAAAGCTTTCAGTGTAGTTTCAATATTTTTTCCTGATCCTAATAATCCAAATGTCGAAAGGACTTTTTTGTCTTTAAGACCATATTTTTCTTTCAAAGCAATTTTATCGGTAAAAGGCAGCAGATGTGTTCCGTGAGGAATTACCGTAATTTTTTCGAGAGGAATATTGTAATCGTTGGAAAGGATATCAGCAGAAATACTGGTCATCACAATAATGGATTTAGAAAAATCTGCAATTTCTTTTACTTTTTCCCTTAATTCCTGATTAGGCTTGGGTAAGACAGTATGAAAGGTGATGATGACTTCTTTTTTTAAATTTCTAAGTAAAAGATACAGCCCACTTTTGGTTTCATTAAAAAAGCCAAATTCGTGCTGAAGCATGACGAACTGAATATTATCATTTTTATTAATTTCTACGGCAAGCTCCATATAGGCGACCGCATCGGAAGTGTTCAGTTTGTATTGGGTAAATTCTTTATATTCAAAGTTTTCTTCTTCTGTTTCCATTGGGCAAATGCTTGCTTTGAAGGATTCTCCGAATTTCGACTGAAGAGATTGTATTAAATCTTGGGTGTAGGTAGCAATCCCGCACACCTTTGGAGGAAAAGAACTGATGAAGACAATCTCAGGTTTATGATATATTTTGTGTTTTCGGTTTTTTGAAGATTGTGCTATTTCTTTATCCTCCGCGTCTTTATTATTATTTTTGTTCATTGTAATTTTCTTTTTTGATAATTCTTACCGAATCATCATGATATCGCCTACATCATCAGTTCCTTCAATAATTTTGACATACTAAGAGAGGCTACGGCAATTCTTTCGTCTGCGGCTCCGTAATAGATGTACAGGATATCGTTTTCTACAACAGTTCCTGTGGGGAAGCAGACATTATTCACTTCTCCGTGAAGTTCCCATTCTTTTTCTGGTTTGAAAAGCGGGTAAGAAAGTCTGGAAATTTCAATTTTAGGATTATTAATATCTAATAAAGCGGCACAAGCAGTGTAAACATAACCATTAACGGTATCATAAACACCGTGATAAATCATCAACCAGCCATATTCTGTTTCTATGGGCGGGCACCCGCCTCCGATATAACTTGACTCGTGGTCATATTTTGGAGATAAAAGAATATGGTCGTTGAAATGTAAAAAATAATTTTGCCAGAATTCAGGATTCAGATCTTCGATATTTTTTACACACACAATCTGAATGTCAGGTCTTATTCTGTGAAGAAAATAAAATTTATCGTTTATTTTTCGAGGGAAGAAAATCAGATTTTTATCCCATAAAAAAACAGGATCACTGTTGGGGTGGCTAATTTGAAATTCGTTGTATCTTCTATATTTATCAGGTATTAAACCCTCTGATTCTGATAAAATCTTAAACGCTTCGTAAGAAATTTTTGGAACTATAATTCCGTTATTTTTCCAGGATTTAAGATCTTTTGAAGTCGCTAATGTTCCTAAAGCATTGATGCCATCATAACTGGTGTAGGTAAGGTAAAATATATCTTCAATTTTTACTATTCTAGGATCTTCAATACCGTGTTTTTCTTCTGTAGTTTCTGGAACGATAATCGGTGCATTCAATCGTTTTTCTACGGTAAGCGGATCTGATAATAGGCAATGGCCAATGCTTGAAAAATTACCTTTGGCAACTGCACGGTAGAACAAATGTATTTTTCCGTTTTCCTTAATTACTGCAGGATTTAAAACGCCTTCATTCTCGAAATTTAGTCCAGTTTTTTGAAGTAGAATTCCCTCTTTTTTTATTCTTACCATTTAGATTGCAGCATTGCGACTCTCGCTTTCTTTATCTTTCTTTTTATTTTGTTTGTCTTCCCGTTTTTCCTTTGCAGTTTTTAGGGGAGCAGTTTTATCGGATTTCTTTTTACCTTCTTTTTGTCTAGACATTATTTTAAATTTTGTTATTCGTAAAGATCATCTATTAAAATATTAAAGCTTTGTAATAGTCTTTCATTTTGTTACATAAATCACAGACATTAAAATTTAAAGAACTAACTTTGAATGAGTGGCTGTCAACATATTGATTGGCGGACTTAAATACAGTAAAGGATTATGAAATTATATATAAAATATATGGTAAGCCTGCGCTGCAAAATGGTGGTTCATCAGGAACTTGAAAAACTCAACATCAAAAATGCTGTAGTGGATTTGGGCGTGGTAGAATTATTAGACGATATTACTACAGAGCAAAGAGAAATCTTAAAAGAAAATCTTCTGAAAACAGGTCTCGAACTTTTAGATAATAAAAAAAGTATTCTGATTGAGAAAATAAAAAATGCGGTCACAGAAATGATCCATTATTCCGAATCGTTACCGAAAGAAAATTTCTCGGATTATCTCAGTGAGAAGCTTGGTTATGATTATACCTATCTCGCCAATACATTCTCCGAAGTGAAAGGGATGACGCTGCAGCATTTCATCATTATCCATAAGGTAGAAAAGGTAAAAGAACTGCTTTTGTATGACGAACTTAATCTTACCGAAATCTCTTATAAACTCAATTACAGCAGTGTTGCGCATCTTTCTAACCAGTTCAAAAAAATCACTGGACTTTCTCCATCATTTTATAAGCAATTGAAGTATAAACGCCTTAAAAATTTAGAAGATCTTTGAAAATGTGGGATATATGTAAATCTAACAATGAAATGCATAGCAGAATAAGTTTTTAAAATATCACCTTTGGATAGTAATAATTCTGTTACATAAAATATCTACTAATGAATACAAATCACAATAAAGTTCAAGAGACTTTTAAAATAACTGGGGACTGGAAAGAGCAATCCAAACAATTAAAAGAAAAATATTCACAACTTAAAGATTCAGATCTGGTGTTTGAAAAAGGAAAAGAAAATGAATTGTTGGGAAGATTAGAAAATAAACTAAGTAAAAATCGTGAAGAAGTAATTACTATTATCCAAAATTCTCAACTTTCATAATGAGAATATTAAAATCTAGAGAAATAGTACATATGTTTTAAAGGGTTTTAATAGAAAATGGACAGGTACTTATAAAGTCCTGTCCTTTTTTAATTGAAAAAGTAAACATTATTATATTTCATTTAAAGATACAAAATATGAAACCACCAGATAATCTGCAAAATCTTACAAAAAAAATCTTTAAGGTGACGGATAAAATCCAGTATTCGTATCCCGAATTATATTTATTATTGAATGAAACACCTTTGTTTTTGTCTAGAAGAGAGAAAGGTATTACAGTGCAAGATCTCAAACAATATCTTGCTTCTATTAGGATGCAACTCATTACTTTCATGAAAGACCACAAAAATTATGAAAACAGTTAAGTTATACCGATTTAAAAATTCTGTAACTCAAAAAATACCTCTGCTTAGAGATGGATGTATGCTTACCTCCCTAAATGACATAATGGGAATTGACATCATCAATACAGAAAAAATTACGGAATACAGTATTGATGTTCCGGACGATTTTAATTTTGAAAATTACGATGATGACCAATTGGTACAATTATGCAATACCTCCATAGAGGTTATTGAGCATCATTTTACAACCACTCAGAATGATGATGATGTTGTCTGATTTTACCAGTCAGGGTTTTTAAGTATTAGGTATTTAAAATAGATGAAGAAAAAGATATATCTTTTAGGATGGACGATAGTTTTTCCCATATTAGCTTGGATAGCATATTTGCTGCATTATTTGTTAATGGGGCATTTATATTCTTTAATCCTTACGTTTTTTCTTATAGGATCCGTTTTGGCGGCGGTTTATCATTCTGAGATCATTGCTTATCGGATAGGGGAGCCTTATGGAACTTTACTCTTGGCTTTCGCGATAACCGTGATAGAAGTTTCTCTTATTATTTCCATAATGCTGAGTACAAAAGGCTTGGAAATGATTAGTCTTGCAAGAGATACGGTTTTCGCAGCTGTAATGATTATTCTTACAGGGATTATTGGTATTTGTATTGTCGTTGGATCAATCTGTTATAAACAACAGATTTTTACACTCCAGGGTGTGAGTACTGCAATGATTACACTTGTGGTAATTGTGGTATTTATACTTATTCTTCCAAATTACACCACAAGTCACAGTGAAGGAGAGTATACTTCATTGCAATTAATCTTTGTTTCTGTTACCTGTTTGTTATTATATATCTGTTTCACAATGGTCCAAACGATTAGACACCGAGCCTTTTTCATTGCACCCATTTCTAAAAGTACAGATGATGAGGATGATGAGAGTGAGATCCTTTCTGAAAAACCCACTCGAAAGATGATGTTTTACAGCATTATATTTTTGATTTTATGTCTTGGAATTGTCGTTCTTTTAGCAAAATATCTTTCAAAAGATGTTGATAATCTTGTATATAAAGTCGGAGCTTCCAAATCTATTGTTGGGATAATTATTGCTGGAATTGTTTTATTGCCTGAAGGAATTGCTGCAATCCGTGCTGCATATAATAATCGTTTACAAACGAGTCTTAATTTGGCTTTTGGATCTGCACTAGCAAGTATAGGTCTTAGTATTCCTGCTGTAGCTATAGCTTCAGTATTTGGTGATTTCAGGATGACACTTGGTATAGATTTAAAATCGATGCTCTTATTAGGATTGTCTTTATTTATAATTACGATTTCGTTGGCAACAGGACGCACTAATATTATGCAGGGATTAGTTTTAATTTCTATTTTTCTCCTCTATCTTTTTACGACACTTGTTCCTTAAAATTGAGTAACTATATATTTAAAGATATGTACCTAAAAACAATACCTAAAGCAAATAAAAAAGACACCAATTGTCATCAAATGGCGCCTTTTTACTGTGTGTGACCAAGACGATCGTATCTTCAAACACTTTTGTCGATGATTTGATTCGATTAAGCCAAATTAAACAAGAATTAGCTATAATTGATTTGGGCTTTAATTTCTAATATTTTGCAATATAATTTTTAGGTTTTGGGAATAGTGGGAATTGGCATAATTTGACTTTATTATATTTCGATTGTCTTCTACCTTTTAATAAAGGTTTTACGAAGTTATATTTAATTTATATAATGATTTAACTTGGTACATTCAAATATAGTTCCCTTTATTTTTTTACTAATGATTTTAAAAGATTAATTATGAATACTATCAAAATGTAATTATCATTTACATTTTGATTATTTTTTTTATTATCTTTAAGGAAATGAAAATTCATAGAATTTAATGATATGAATTAGACCATCTCTGTTTTTCGTCTTTTATTATTTTGAATTCTTAAAGTTTGATTCTCAATGATAAAATAATTTTTGCAGAAAATATTAAAATTATGAGATTCAGGAAAATTCTATTTGCTTCGCTTCTGATTTTTTCTTCCAAAATGCTTTGTCAGCAATATACATTGAAGGAATGTATAGAAAAAGGAAAGCAAAATAATGTCGTTATAAAGCTGGCGGAGCAATCTTTGGAAACCCGTGAAAAACTTCTGCAATCCAACAAAAACAATAACCTTCCGAAAATCGATTTTCTTGGTGGTTATAATTACATCGGAGAACCTATCAAAATCAATCTTCAGCAGGTAAAAGACGGAATTGTAGAAGGTTCAGCCACTCAAAGTGCCGCTTCTGCCAATACTGTTTATCAACAGATTACTGGAAATCCGCTTCCGCAACAGGTTCAGAATGTGATTTATCAGACTTCCAAAGATATTATCAGCGCAGTTTATCCCAATTACAATCCGGCAATTGCAAAACAAAGTTACTTCTTGGCAGGAATTCTCGCTCGTCAACCGATTTATTTGGGCGGAAAACTCAATGCCGCAAAAGAACTTTCGAGACAACAGGTGGAAAGCGGAAAAGCGAATCTGGAATCTTCGCAAGACCTTACAGCCTATAATATTTCATTGAATTATATTCAGGTGATGTATCTCAATTCGATGATTAAAAAACAAGAAAAAATTGTTGAATCTCTTGAGAATAATGAGAAATATGCGCAAAGTCTTCTGAAAGCTGAAATCATTCCGCCTTACTTGAAAAACTGGTCAAATATTACAAAACTTCAAGGTGAAACTAATCTTAAAAATCTTAAACTCGAAAAAGAAAATGCACTTTTGATGTTGAAAGATCTAATGGGGATTTCGCTTGATGAACCATTAGAAATCAATGAAGAACTGAACGAAAGTATTGACGTTCCTAATTTCGCTTCATCAGAAAAAAATGCAGATTTAAAATTATTATTAAGCAAAAAGAAAGAAGCGGAAACGACTCATAATATTACCAAATCTCTCTCTAGACCAAATATTTTCGCCATTGGAAATTATCAATTTTTCAGAAATGATCTTCCGCTTATTACCCCGCCTTGGTTAGTTGGGATAGAAATGCAATGGACGCTTTTTGACCCGGAAAGGAAATCCAAAAACCTTGCTTCACAATCTTTGATAAAAGAAGCCGACCTTTTGATTGACCAGAAACAAAAATCTGTGGATTTGGCAACCAAAATTTCTGAGAATAAATTAATCAGTTTCAAAGAACAGAGCGAAACTTTTGATGCAGCAAGAAAACAGACTTACACGACCACAGAAATGGTAAGGAAAAGAATGGAAAACAGCCTTTCTTCCGTAAAAGATGTGAATGACGCACTACAATTGCAATATGAAGCCGAAAAATTGTATTACACATCGTTAGTGGCTTATCAAACTGTGATTGCGACTTATTTTTATATCACAGGAAACGTCGAAAATATCACCAATTACATTCCTTAAACTGATAACAAGATGAAAAACTTTATAAAAAATTACTGGGCAGTTTTTATTCCGATTATTGTGTTGGTTATTGCTCTGATTTATCTTTTTCAAAATAAATCTTCCGAAAGTAATAAAGAAACAGTCATCGGAATGGTAGATGCAGAATTTGTGGATGTTTCCGCTTCTTTGCCAGGAAGAGTTGTTGATTTATTGGTGAAAGAAGGCGATGAAGTGAAGGATGGTCAGGTTGTTGCCCAAATGAAAACTTCAGAAATTGAAACCATTCAGTCGCAAATGTCGGAAGCAGTAATTGTAGCTCAGAATCAATTGGATAAAATCAATCGTGGTGTAGAACCGGAAGTTTTGAAGTCGGCAGAAAATCTTCAGCAAATCGCCAAACAACAAATGGATTTGATGAATAAAACTTACACTCGCTTTCAAAATCTTTATTCGGAAGGTGTGATTTCCGGACAGGAAAGAGATGTGATTTATTTTAAATATAAAGCGGCTCAAAAAGAATTAGAAACCGCAAATCTGAATGTTCAACTTTTACAACGCGGAAATAATCAGGAACTTAAAAATTCTGCTCAAGCGATTCTGAATCAGGCAAAAGGTGCGGATGAATTAGCAAAAGAAATCAAAGATAATGCTTCTATAAAAGCTCCGGCTTCGGGTAAAATTTCTACAATGATTTCTAACAAAGGCGAAATGGTGAATGCGGGTTATCCGATGATGACGATTCAGAAAGACAATTCTTTTTTTGTGAAATTCAATATTCGTCAAAACCAAATGACCAAAATTGACAAAGGAAGCATTGTAAAAATGAAAATTCCTGGTTGTACACCAGAAGAAGTGAAAGGTGTGGTTTCCGAACTGGCTCCGGCTTTAGGTTATGCAGATTGGATCCCTGAAAAACAAAATGGCGAATTTGAGCTGAGAACTTTCCAGATAAAAGTGAAACCTGAGAATGCCAATTTGATAAAAGGTCTTCGTTCGGGAATGACAGCGCAGCTTATTTTTGATTAAAGAAATATTTAAATCAAATAAATAAAACATTGAAAACCATCAGCCAAATTATGATTAGAGAATGGAAGCGGATTTTTTCGATTCCGAATTTTTATGTGATTTTGCTGGTCATTCCACCAATAATTTTTCTTTTTTACGGATTTATTTATCAGAAACAATTTGCGAAAGAGCTTCCGATGGCGGTTTGGGACGAAGACCAATCTTCGGTTTCCCGAATGTTAACCGATATGATGGAACATAACGGGTTGATTCAATTTACTCAAACGGTTCACAGCAATGTGGAAATTGAAAAACTGATGAAGGAAGGAAAAATATTCGGTGCAGTTCACTTTCCAAAAAATATGGAATCTGATGTCAAGAAAAATCATCAGTCCAATATTACACTTTATACCAACGGAGCATATTTGGTTCCTGCGAAAATGATTTATAAAGGCGCTGCCGAAGTTATTATCAAAGGTGGATTGGCGGTCGTTCTTCAAAAAGCTGAAAAGCAAGGAATGTCTGCTGAAAAGGCAAATACATTAGTTCAACCTATAAAATTGAATACGACAACATTGTATAATCCGGATTTTAACTATCAGATGTATCTCACGCCAGGATTGATTACGGTCGGACTTCAAATGGCTTTGGTTGTAGCATCGGTTTTAATTTTAAATCTTGAATTTAGACGAAATACAATCGACGAACTTTTACAGATTTCAACTTCATCTTCGCAGATTGTAGTCGGGAAAATGCTGGCTCATCTTTGCATTTCGTGGATACTTTTTGTACTAATCGCTTACGTTGTTTTTCCTGTTTATGAGTTAGGAAAACCCAAAACCGATTTTAATTTTTTCCTGATTTACACCTTGATGTCGTTGGCTTGCATCGGGATTGGAATGATGCTTTCCGCGATTTCCAATAACCTTCTTTTTGTGACAGATGTAGCGTTGTTTTTCACTTCGCCAGCTTTTGTTTTCAGTGGGTTTACGTTTCCGAGATGGGCGATGCCTTGGTACGACCGGTTTTATGCTGACATAATGCCTTATACGCATTTTTTGGACGGATTCATCAAACTCTATTTTATGGAACTTCCGTTGTCTTATGCAACTCCGGAAATTTTCAAATTGCTGGTTTTTATTGGAATTACATTTCCTTTAAGCATTGTGTTTTTTCAAAGAAAAGTCAATCAATATCTTAAAGAAAATCGCATATGAAAGAGATTTTCGACATATTGAAAAGAGAGCTTAAAAACGTTTCGAAAGATTCGAGTTTGTTTCTGATTTTGCTTTTGGCACCGATTCTTTACGCATTTATGTACGGAAGTATTTACCTGAACAAAGGCGAAGAGAAAGTGAAATTAGCTTTGATTGATAACGACGGAACTGCGATTTCCAGAACCTTGACGGAACAATTTGATTCCACGCCAATGATAGAAATTATTCCGAGCTCTGATATTAATGACGCTCAGGAGAAAATGTATCAGGGAGAAGTTCAGGGGTATTTTTATATTCAGTCGGGCTTTGAAAAGGATATTTTATCGCAAAAACAAACCAATGTAAATCTGGTCCTGAATGCCTCAAGGTTTTTGCCTTCCAGTGATTTGCTTAGTACAGTTACCAAAGTTTGTCTGACGGTTGGAGCTGGCGTTAGAAAAACGTATTTCAACAAACAAGGAATGGGAGAGGACGAATCGATGAAAATGACCAATCCGATTAATATGGATTATCGTCCGCTTTATAATTCTGGGATGACTTATGGCGCGTTTCTTTTGCCTGGATTATTGGCGATTATTTTACAGCAAACCCTTTTGATAGGCGTTGCTGCGGCGTTTACTTCAGAAAGAGAAGAGAATAAATTATTGAATCTATATCAGATTTCAAAGCAAAGTATTTCTAAAATGATTTTCGGAAAAAGTCTGCTTTATTTTTTTGCATTTATGATTTTTGGATTGTTTTTTTCGATAGTGAATTTCTCTGTTTTCGGAGTTGAGATTAGAGGAAGTTATCTTGATTTGGCGGTAATTTCAGCTTTATTTATCGCAACAATTATTGTCTTCGGAATGTTGATTGGGAGTTTCTTTAAGACCAAACTTTTTGCTTTTCAGGTTTTGGTATTTTCTTCTTATCCTATTTTTTTGATTACCGGATATTCAATGCCATATCAGGCTTTACCGAAGTTTGTTCAAATGTTATCTGATACTTTACCGACTTCTCCATTTTTGAAAACATACATTTCAATTGTGCAATCTGGAGGTTCACTTGCCGATAATCTGAATTCTGTTATTCATTTAGTGATTCTATGGATTTTTTTTGAATTTCTGTTAATTTTAAGGATAAAATATTTGATTAAAAGTAATATCATTTCTTCCTGAAAAACAACGCACGACTATATTCATAATTCATTCTGGCGATATTCAAAACAGAGATTCCTTGCGGACATTCCACTTCACAAGCTTCGGTGTTTGAACAGTGACCAAAATGCTCAGAATCCATTTTTTTAACCATATTGAGAACCCTTTCACCTCGTTCTTCTTTTCCTTGCGGAAGTAAAACCATATGGGTGATTTTTGCTGAAGTAAATAAGGCTGCACTTCCATTTTTGCAAGTCGCAACACAAGCACCACAACCAATACACGCTGCCGAATCAAAAGCTTCTTCCGCTGTTTGATGAGTGACTGCAATTGCTGTTGCGTCGGGAGCCTGACCAGTATTTATAGACACAAATCCTCCTGAAGAAATAATCCTGTCAAAGGCGGAACGGTCAACTTTCAAATCTTTTTTAATAGGAAAAGCCAACGCTCTGAAAGGTTCAATCACAATCGTTTCTCCATCTTTGAAAGAACGCAAATGTAATTGGCAAGTCGTCGTATGTTCCAAAGGTCCGTGAGCCAAGCCATTAATCATCATTCCGCACTGTCCACAGATTCCTTCACGGCAATCGTGGTCGAATTCTATGGGTTCATCACCTTCTGTAATCAATTTTTCATTTAAGGTATCCAGCATTTCCAGGAAAGACATATGAGGATTTAAACCTGTCAAATTATAATTTACCAGTTTGCCTTCACTTTGATTATCTTTCTGCCGCCATATTTTTAGATGTAAATCCATAATTTCTGTGCTTTATTTATAACTTCTTACAGTAGGTTGTATTTCTTCAAAAACTAAAGGTTCTTTAATCAATTCCGGCTCGCTATTTTCGCCTTTCCAAGCCCAAGCTGAAATGAATTGAAATTCAGAATCATTCCTTAAAGCTTCTCCGTCGGGCGTTTGGTACTCTTCACGAAAATGCGCTCCACAAGATTCGTTTCGGGTTAAAGCATCGTAACACATCAGTTCGCCAATTTCAAAATAATCGGCAACGCGACCGGCTTTTTCTAACTCGGTATTCATTTGATTTCCTTGTCCGGAAACTTTGACGTCTTTATAGAATTTCTGTTTCAGTTTTCGGATTTCTTTGATGGCATATTTTAAACCTTTTTCATTTCGGGCTAAACCACAGTAATCGTAAAGGAGTTTTCCCAACGTTTTATGAAAATAATCAACCGTTTTTGTTCCGTTGATATTGATAAAACTTTCGATTTGTTGTTTCACACGAATTTCAGCTTTTTCAAATTCAATGTCATCCGTTGAAATTTTTCCGGTATGGATTTCATTGGATAAATAATTGGCGATAGTATAAGGTGCAATAAAATATCCGTCAACAGATGCCTGAAGCAGGGAATTTGCACCCAAGCGGTTCGCTCCGTGGTCTGCGAAATTAGCTTCTCCTAAAGCAAATAATCCTGGAATGGTGGTCATTAATTCATAATCAACCCAGAGTCCGCCCATCGAAAAGTGCGCGGAAGGCGAAATCATCATTGGTTCTTTGTAGGCATCATATCCGGTGATTTTAAGATACATATCAAATAAATTACCGTATTTCTCTTTAATTTTTTCTTTTCCCTGTTCTTTAATGGCTTTAGAAAAATCAAGATAAACTGCGTTTTTCAACGGGCCGATTCCGAAACCTGCATCAATTCTTTCTTTCGCAGCTCTTGATGAAATATCTCTCGGAGCCAAATTTCCAAAAGCAGGATATCGTCTTTCGAGATAATAATCTCTTTCGTTTTCGGGAATATCGTTTGGTTTTCGGGTTTCATTTTCTTTTAGCGGAACCCAGATTCTGCCGTCATTTCGCAAAGATTCTGACATCAAAGTTAATTTTGATTGATAATCTCCGGACTGCGGAAGTGAAGTAGGGTGTACCTGAATCCAGCTTGGGGAAGCCATCAAAGCTCCTTTTTTGTGAGCCCGCCAAATCGCAGAACCGTTGCAACCCATCGCCAAAGTCGATAAATAATATATTTTTCCATAACCGCCGGTTGCCAAAACAACTGCGTGTGCAGCGTGTCTTTCAATTTCTCCAGTGTCTAAATTTCTGACGATGACACCTCTTGCTTTTCCATCAATCATTACTAAATCCAGCATTTCGTGTCTTGAAAATAGCTGAACAGTTTTCTTTCCAACTTGTCGCATCAAAGCCTGATAAGCTCCTAAAAGCAATTGTTGTCCGGTTTGTCCTCTCGCATAAAAAGTCCGGCTCACTTGGACACCTCCAAAAGAACGGTTATTCAGATAACCTCCATATTCTCGTCCGAACGGAACGCCTTGTGCAACGGCTTGGTCGATAAGATTTAAAGAGCATTCTGCCATACGATAAACATTGGCTTCACGGGCTCTGAAATCTCCGCCTTTTAAAGTGTCAACGAACATTCTGTAAACACTGTCGCCGTCATTTTTATAATTTTTGGCAGCATTTACGCCGCCTTGTGCAGCTACAGAATGCGCTCTTCTAGGGCTGTCCTGAAAACAGAAGGATTTCACATTATAACCCATTTCGCCCAAAGATGCAGCAATAGAACTTCCAGCTAAACCCGTTCCGACAACGATAATATCCAATTTTTTTCGGTTAGCGGGATTGACAAGCTTGGCAGTTTTTTTATAATTTTCCCATTTCTGTTCTAAAGAACCTTCCGGTATTTTTGAATCTAAAATCATAGGTTTTCAATTTAACGGTAAGTGAAGAATATATAAATCGGCATTAAGGCAAATCCAACACTGATGATGATTGAATAAGCAATTCCAACAGTTTTGAACCATTTGACAAACTTCGGATGAAATAATCCTAATGTTCTGACAGCGCTGTAAATTCCGTGTATTAAATGATAACATAAAGCAATCATTGATATGACATAAATAATAACATACCACCATTCTTTAAAAACAGTAATCACAAGAATATAAAGGTCTTTATTTCCATTTTCATCCAAAGGTGGTTTTCCGAATTTGTAGACATACCAGAAATTCTGAAAATGAATCACTAAGAAAATCAACAATATTGTCCCAAGAATTCCCATATTTCGGGAATACCATTTACTGGCTCTTCCGCGTTGGTCGGATTGATAATTCGCTCCGGCTTTTTTATTTTTTAAAGTAATAATTAATCCATCCAAAGCGTGAAGGATAATACTTGCATATAACACATAGGAAACAATTTTAATGAGAATATTTCCTGACAGAAAATGCGAATAAGCATTAAACTGAAGATGCGCCTTTTCCTGCGGTAAAAAAAGTTGAAGATTTCCCAAGAAATGAATCAACAGAAAGAAACTAAGGAAAAGTCCTGTAAGACACATCAGCATTTTTCTTGATAATGTTGACAACATATTTGTTGATTTTTTAGAATTAGTAATAACCTAAGATTTTCATCCAGAGTCCACCAATTCCCATATAGATAATTAATAAAACGATTCCGATTTCTAAACCTCGAAGCCACCAAGCTTTCAAATCAACATAACCGCTTCCAAAAAATACAGGAGCAGGACCGTGACCATAATGTGTTAACACACCGTAAATCGAACCTAAAAATCCAAGCATCATCGCCAATAACATTGGAGGTATTCCTACTGCAACACCAACTCCTAACAAAGCTGCATACATTGCTGCAACGTGAGCTGTAGCACTCGCAAAAATATAATGACTGAAAAAGTATACAAGAATAATTACGGGAAAAGCAACGGTCCAAGTCATTCCACCGATTTTCACTTTAATTAAATCACTGAACCAGCCGATAAATCCCAATTCGTTCAATGAGCTCGCCATCATCACCAATACCGCAAACCAGACAATCGTATCCCAGGCTCCTTTCTCAGATTTTACATCTTCCCAAGTTAAAACTGAGGATAAAAGAAGTAATGTTAAGCCAATGAAAGCCGTTGTTGTAGCATCAATTGACAAAGCTCCGCCGAAAATCCAAAGTGCTAATAAAATGAAAAATGCCAATAACATCAACCATTCGTTTTTGGAAATCGGTCCCATTTCTTTTAATTTTTCAGCCGCCATTTTCGGAGCATCACCGGTTTTCTTCAATTCAGGTGGATATAATTTATATAAAACTAATGGTACAACAAAAAACGCAACCAATCCCGGAACAAAACCTGCGGCTGCCCAAGACATCCAAGTGATATTAATTCCCAAATTCGCTGCAAATTTTTGACACATCGGATTACTCGCTGTTCCTGTCAGAAACATAGAAGACGAAATCAGATTCATATAATAGCTGTTCAATGTTAAATAGGAACCCAATTTTCTATGCGTTTCAGGTTTATCGGGAACTGAGTCGAAACTTATCGCCATCGATTTCATAATCGGATAAATAATTCCGCCGCCTCTTGCTGTATTACTAGGAATTGCGGGAGCTAAGCAAACATCAGCTAAACCTAAACCATAAGCCAAGCCCAATGAACTTCTTCCAAAAATTCGAATGAATAAAAAGGCAATTCGGTTTCCTAAACCTGTTTTAATAAATCCTCTTGCAATAAAAAAAGAAATCCCAATCAACCAAATCACCTTGTCTCCAAATCCGGAAAGTGCTTTTGTGATTGATTTTCCTGCATCTCCAGGAGCTACAACCTGCGTGAGTGCGGTGAATCCAATCGCCATCATACACATTGTTCCCATCGGAGCGGCTTTTAAGATGATTCCTAAAATAGTCGCCGCAAAAATGGCAAATAAATGCCACGCATTTTCTGCCACGCCTTCCGGAGCGGGAATAAACCATATGATAAGAGCAATGGCAAATGTGATTGCGACAGCTTTGATTTTTATTTCTTTCATAATAGTTAGTTTTTAAGGATTAAAATCTACTTTGAACCTGAACAATGAATAGATTGTTGTTGTATTGTGTGGTATTTGCAATGCTGTGTTTGTATCGGTCAAATTGAACTCCCAACTGGATTCTTGCACCATAATTTTTCAAAAATTCTAAGCCGAACATCGGAGTAATCGTCTGTCTCGGATTTGAATTTAATCTGAAATTCGTGTCCAGATATTCATAACGACAGGATAATTCAAAAGCACTTAAGTTTCTGTGGTTGATTTCGTATCTTAAATTCGGAAGGAAATAAGCGCCTCGAATCAAATATTCATCGGGATTATTTGGTCTAAGTTCTGGAGCTACAGCAAAATATAGAGGATGATTGGTTGCCTGTTTCGCTTCTAGCTGCATATCCAAACTCCATTTTGGATCGAATTGAACAAGTGAACTTAAGTCGATTCCTAAACCATAAATTTTTTTACTAAAAACTTCACCGATTCCACCATTTAAACCAAGATTTAAATTATATTTTTTTGCTAAACCAAAAACTAGTCGGGTAGAATACTGTTTTCCGTTATCATTATCGTTGACTTGATTTTTTCCATTCCCATTAACGACGGAAATGGCATATTGAAAAGGAATTTCGCCTAATTGTAATTGCCCTGTTGCGGAAATGCCAATTTGAAAGCTTGTCCATCCTAATTTTCCAAATTCTGTATATTGATTGGACCAGTCTAAAGATTTAATGATATCGATAGGATAGGTCTCCTCAATACCGAACCACGGTCTGAATTGTCCAACTGTAAATGCCAATTTAGGATTGAAAGTGTATTTTAAATAAGCATTTTCGAGAACTCTGGATTTGGGGTCATTTTTAAAATCGGCAAGGTTTGCAAGTACAACAACTTCTGTACGTTTACTGATTTGTGCTCTTGCCTGAACTCTCATATACTTCAGCATAAAATTGTTGTCTGTTCCGCTGCCATCGGAATGATGAAGTCCGTTTACATCTATACCTTTGGACACTCCAACAAGATACCGTGCCTGAAAAAGCCCTTTTATCTGAAGGATAGGATATTTAATATTTTCTTCTTTCTGGACTGCTTCAGTTGAATCTTTGATCTGACCATTTACAGTACTACAAAATAAATTAATGCCTATCAATAAACTATTTCTGATAAAAATAAAATTCATATTGCTGTGGTTTTAGTTTTTTATAAGTTCGATCAATATAGATTTACTATAGAAAATAGTTTGAATAAAAACGGTAATCCGAATTTTTAGAAAATATAATCAATAAACATTTATTCATAATAATTCTATTTGTGTGGTTAGCTAAATTACAAAAATTATTAGATTTTAAATATTATTTTTTGTTTTTAATGATGTTGTTTGATGAATTATGTAAATTTTAAAACATTTCATCAATAAATGATTTTGATGAAAGATAGTTTATTGTAATTATAACTGTTGTATTATTTGCTTATATCTACCCGTAGTGCATTTAGGCAATACTAATTTTTAAATTGTTAATATTTCTGTTGTTTTGTTTATTAATGAGTTGTATCACAGTTAGAGCGGTTATTTTAGCTAATATTCTTGTTTTAAATCCTTGAAAAGTTTTTGCATAATTA
>JAEWOR010000049.1 GCA_023399595.1 Bacteroidota bacterium
ATTTTAATATGTTCTAGATAGAGAGAATAAATGAAAAATCATCATGTCGAAATTTAATAATAATGATACTGAAATTATTATCCTGTTTATGCTATTTTATATCCTTATAATGAAACTTCTCTGTAAACCATCGTCAAAAAATGACCGTAAGAGTCTTCTAATCCTACAATGTCGCCAATTATAATCTTTAAATTCCAAATAATAGAAATAGCGAGAATTAATTTTATTTAAATTTAGATGATTTAATAAATACTCTTTAGAACGAGAAATTAATATAGGCTTATAAAATAAGAAACTGAAACTTCAAATAAAAATTCGAGTAAAAGGATAATACAAAATTGAATGAACGAAATTGAAATACAATTAAGTTTAATTAAAAATAAAAATTAGTTCTCACCCCCATAAATTAATCCAATAAGAGTCACAATACTTATTTTCTAAATTTGAAAATAACTTATCAAATTATGAAACAAAAAAAACCACTCCTAAAAGAGTGGTTTATAATATTTATAAATTGCAATTAAACAATTTTTTCAACTTGCATAAAGTTTAGTTCCATTGGAGTTTTTCTTCCGAAAATCATTACTGAAACTTCAATTTTCTTCTTATCTTCAAGAATTTTCTCAATTGTACCGTTGAAACCATTAAATGGCCCATCGATAACTTTGATACTTTCTCCAACTACATAAGGAATTTCAATATCTGTAGCAAATTCAGAAAGTTCATCCATTCTACCAAGCATTCTGTTCACTTCTGACTTTCGCATTGGAACAGGTTCTCCTCCTTTTGTTAAACTAAGGAAAGAAATTACACCTGGAATATTTTTAATAACATGAGGAACTTCACCCATTAAATCTGCTTCAATCATTAGATATCCTGGATAATAAGGTTTTTCCTTAGGAACTTTTTTTCCATTTCTTATCTGGATTACTTTTTCCATAGGAATAACTACTTGAGTAACGTATTGTTCAAAACCTAAACGTTTCATTTCGTTCTCGATATAGTTTTTCACTTTATTTTCCTGACCGCTAATTGCTTTCAGCACATACCATTTCAAATCGCTCATCTTAAGAGTTTTTTTTAATTGAATAAGTTGATCAAAATCCCTATTGAATTAGAGATTGCTTTAGCAAATAACTCATCAACACCGAAAGTGAATAATGACAAAAGGACAGTTGCAACAGTAACTACAATAGTTGAAGATTGCAAATCAGCCCATTTTGGCCATTCAACTTTATATCTGAATTCGTTATAAGAACCTTTTAAAAAATTGATAAATGAACTCATAAAATTCTTTTTGCACGGGCACAAGGATTCGAACCCTGATCAACGGTTTTGGAGACCGGTATCCTACCATTGGACGATGCCCGTAGATTAAAAAGTTCCGTAAGTTTCCTTACGGAACTTTATTATTTATATAGGTAATTAGTCTATGATTTCAGTTACCTGACCTGAACCAACTGTTCTACCACCTTCTCTAATTGCGAATCTAAGACCCTCACTAAGAGCGATTGGTTGTAACAATTCTACAGTAATCTCTAAGTTATCACCTGGCATTACCATCTCTACACCTTCTGGTAAGAAGATTTCACCTGTAACGTCAGTTGTTCTAACATAGAACTGAGGCCTGTATTTGTTATGGAATGGAGTATGACGTCCACCTTCTTCTTTAGAAAGGATATATACAGCAGCTTTGAATTTTTTGTGTGGTTTTACTGAACCTTGTTTAGCGATAACCATCCCTCTCTTGATATCCGTTTTTTCAATACCTCTCAACAATAGACCTACGTTATCTCCAGCTTCACCTCTATCTAGTATTTTTCTGAACATCTCAACCCCTGTAATAGTAGAAGTTAATTTTTCATCACCCATACCAACGATATCAACTGGATCACCAGTATTGATAACACCTGATTCAATTCTACCAGTTGCTACAGTACCTCTACCTGTAATAGAGAATACGTCTTCGATTGGCATCAAGAATGGCTTTTCAGTTTCTCTTGGTGGTTGCTCGATCCAAGTATCAACTGCATCCATTAATTCTTCAACAGTCTTAAACCATTTATCTTCAGTATTACCTTCAGTAGCAGCAGTAAGAGCTCCTAATGCAGATCCTTGAATTACCGGAGAGTTATCACCATCGAATTCATAAGTTGACAACAAATCTCTAAGCTCCATTTCAACAAGCTCTAACAACTCTGGATCATCTACCATGTCCACTTTATTCATGAAAACTACAACTCTAGGTACGTTTACCTGACGACAAAGTAAGATATGCTCTCTAGTTTGAGGCATTGGTCCATCTGTTGCAGCACACACAAGGATAGCACCATCCATTTGCGCAGCACCAGTTACCATGTTCTTTACGTAATCCGCGTGACCTGGACAGTCAACGTGAGCATAGTGTCTGTTAGCAGTTTCGTATTCAATGTGAGATGTATTAATAGTAATACCTCTTTCTTTCTCTTCTGGAGCAGAGTCAATAGCAGAGAAATCTCTTTTCTCAGCAAGACCTTTGCTAGCTAACACAGCAGAAATAGCAGCTGTTAAAGTTGTTTTACCATGGTCAACGTGACCAATAGTACCAATGTTCAAGTGTGGTTTTGAACGATTAAACGTTTCCTTTGCCATGATTTAATATTATTTTATAAATTTTTTAAAATTTCGGTGTGCAAATATAATGAATTTTTAAATACAAAAAATCTTTTCATTAAAAAAACTTTCAATATTATTTATTCAAGCAATTACAAACCATATACTTTATTATATTAAAGTGCAAATTTACACTTTTTTCTGTAAAATAAAATATAAGAAACTAAAAAATAAAAGAATTGTAATTGATATTCTACAAGCCGTTACTTATAGGCTTTTATACTATTAAATCCAAAGCCACCTTGTAATGCAATATTACAGCTTCTGCAATAAAATAGCAACAAGAAATAAAAGTTAAATTTCTATTTAAAATCATTCGTTTATCTCAGAAAAAAATCTCTCATATTTCTTGAGAGATCTTTAGAGCCAACTACGGGACTTGAACCCGTGACCTCTTCCTTACCAAGTACATGAAGTAAACGCTATATGTCCCGTGTTAATGGTGGTTTGAATAGTTTTGGTGGTTTGATAGTGTGAAAATAGTTTGAAAAAGTGGACTATTTTTTACCAAAAAGTTTGTTCAAAAGTTTGGTATTCATGCCCATTGTGTACCTAATTTTTCCATCACCCTTATCAAGTTGATCATTAGCTTTTTCAAACTCAAAGTTTAAATAAATACTCCCCAATTCTTTTCCAACAACAACTTTCATATTTCCTTCTGGAAATGTGAGTGTTTGACTGCCTAATTTTTTAGAAGTCAAATTATCATAACATAATTGATATATTTTATCCAAGGTGTCAGGTTCTGTACTAAATTCAAACTCGTAAAAGTCTAACGATGCTGTTTGCGTTAAATCTCTATATTGAATTTTCGCTTTTGTCTTATCTGTTTTTTGAAATAATTTAATTGCTTGATAAGCCTTCCCCACTTCCTGCCAATTATCAGAAGTATCAGTAATTGTGAATTGCGAAAATGCCATGAGTGGTAATAGTAAAAATAGTAGTAGTAGTTTTTTCATATTAATGTCCGTTTAATTTCCTAATTTTTTCTTATATCCTCGTGGGGTGAATTCTTTGACTCGTTTAAGGAGAAATTCCAACCTTCCTGATTTGAGTAGTGACCAGTAAATGGATATTTCCTATCATGTATGCTCTTGTATATTGAGATAATAATCGGATATCCTTGTTTTTTCTTCCGTGAAATATTAAGCTTTATATCTACTTTCATTTTCGGTGTGAAAAAAGTGTGAAAAAATTGTTTGCTTTTGTGAGCTTTTTGAATACTTAAACAAAGATATAATAATTTAGAAAATAAGAAAAGCACCGATATACAGTGCTTTTTATTGTGAGCCAACTACGGGACTTGAACCCGTGACCTCTTCCTTACCAAGGAAGCACTCTACCGCTGAGCTAAGTCGGCTTGTAAAAAAAAATCACACTCAATTTTTTTGGTGTGATTTTAGAGCGGAAGACGAGGGTCGAACTCGCGACATTCAGCTTGGAAGGCTGACGCTCTACCAACTGAGCTACTTCCGCATTTTATTTACCTAATTAGGTGTTGGTAATTGGTTTGCAAATTTAAAACTTAATTTTGAATTATGCAAATTATTTTTTTATTTTTCGCAAAATGTGGGGAGAGCAGGATTCGAACCTACGAAGCCGAAGCAACTGAGTTACAGTCAGTCCCATTTAGCCACTCTGGAATCTCCCCAATTTTACAAAATGAGCCTCCAGAGGGATTCGAACCCACGACCCCGAGATTACAAATCACGTGCTCTGGCCAACTGAGCTATGGAGGCATTTACATTTTAAGAACTCTTTTCTTGCTTATCTAAGCGGTTGCAAATATAGAAACTTATTTTTAATCTTCCAAAAAAATATTTCATTTTTTTTAATTTATTTTTTTTAAGAAACTTAATAAAAATGAGGGTTTTGAAAAATCTGCTTCTCTTGTTTTGCGGTTGCAAATATAAAGCACTTTTTTCAAAACCCCCAAATATTTTTTAGCTTTTTTTTCTATTTTTTTTTATGCCATTTCTTTTTTCTTGATTAACAGCTTTTTAGCAGTATCCACACATTGATCCAAACTATCTTCAAAACTAGTAGACGTCTTCTTAACAACAATATCGTCACCTGGAACTGCTAAGATTAGCTCTGTTGTTTTATTAGCTTTATCCGAAGTGTTCTCCAGTTTTAAAAGTACTTTACATTCTATAATTTTGTCATAAAATGTATCTAATTTGGATACTTTTTTGTCAATGTGAGTTTCTAGAGGCTCATGAGGAGTTAGCCCCAGTGATTGTACGGAAATCTTCATAAATCTTCATTTTTTTGTGCTCTTGGATGAGCTTGGTTAAACACTTTTTTAAGTTGCTCTATATTTGCATTTGTGTACACTTGTGTACTTGCTAAACTAGAATGCCCTAATATTTTTTTAACTTTAGAAATTTCTGCACCATTGTCTAAAACGTGTGTAGCAAAGCTATGACGTAAGATATGTGGGCTTCTTTTCTTTTTAGTTGTTACCTTACTAAGGTAGTTATTTACCTTCACATAAACAAATTTTTCACCAAGTTTTTTACCTTTATTATTCACAAAAAAATATTGTTCAAAATCAGGCAACGGTTTTCTCAATTCGAGATAAGCATGAAAATCTACCAGCAATTCTTCAGAAATGGGAATTACTCGCATTTTATTTCCTTTCCCATCTATTCTAATTTCTTTTTTTGAAAAATCTACATTATTATACAGTAGATTACAGAGTTCCGCTTTTCTTATACCCGTTTGGTATAAAGTTTCAATAATAAGCTTTTCTAAAAGTGGAATTTTATTCTTGTTTTCAACTTCCGTTTTAAAATCCTGCATTTCATCAATGGAAAATGGAATTTGTTTTTCTGAATAGAATTTCAAAGATTGAATACTTTCCATTGGAGAAGCTTCAATTTCTCCTATTTTAAGAAGAAAAACAAACAAACTCCGGAGCGATGACAAATATCTATTTACACTCCTTTTAGAAAACCCTTTGGAAGAAAGCTCTATTAAGAAGTTTCGTATTATTTTTTTTGAAACTTTACTAAGATCTTCCGAACCTTGAGACATAAAATAAAAATCCATAAAAGTTTTTAAATCTTTCCTATAATTTGTTATAGTATGATAAGAGTATCTTTTTTCAAGTTCCAAATATTCCAAAAATCTATCTATCATAGCGTAGTGTAGTGTATACAAACAAAAAAAAATCACTTTTCAAATATAAACATTTGAAAAGTGATTTGTATTGTGAAATTAAAAAATTCCTTAAGCTTGTTCTTCTTTACTAGCTTCTCTTTGCTTGTAAGAAGCTTTTAATCTAGCTTGTCTACCTGATACAGAAGGTTTAATAAATTGTTGTCTTGATCTTAATTGACGAACAACACCTGTTTTATCAAATTTTCTTTTGTACTTTTTTAAAGCTCTATCGATAGACTCTCCGTCTTTTACTGGAATTATTAACATAGTTTACATCTCATTTTGAGGTGCAAATGTATAGATTATTTTTTGAATGAACAAAATTTTATTCAAAAAGTTTTATTTTCAAATTATGAAACAGCCATTTAAAGCATATAAGTGGTATTATTTTTAATAAAATAAAAATTGAATGCAAAATTATTGTAATTTTGTAAATTATTACCCAGTTAGGGGCTGACTGGTTTCGACAGCAAGGTCAATGGGTAAGTAAGCATGCAGAGAACCGTAGCGCGATCTCTTAAATCCCTTGCTACAGAATTTAACTGGCAACGAAGAGTATGCTCTTGCTGCTTAATCTGAATTATAGTAGGATTAACATTTTTCCCGAAGTATAGTAAGGAAACAAGATGTCCCGCGGAAGTTCTGTTCTGCGACGTCCGAGTTCGGGGCATAGGAATTGCGGAAATAAGCTTTTGAGAACTTCGATCAAAAGACGAAAAATTTAGAAGATAAGCGTAATGTTGAGTGTTTGTTCTCTGCTTTACGACGAAAACCAATAACAAAATAAGCATGTAGAAATCTTATGTATTGCTTGTTTGGACGAGGGTTCGAATCCCTCCAGCTCCACTAAAACAGCAAAAGAGAATTTGTAAACGACTGATTAATAAGTGTTTACATTTTCTCTTTTTTATTTTGCATCCAAAATTGTATCCATTCTTTAGATTTTCTACTATTTCGAAGTTATTAAATTCAATTGAACCCGTAGTGCATTTAGGCAATACTAATTTTTAAATTGTTAATATTTCTGTTGTTTTGTTTATTAATGAGTTGTATCACAGTTAGAGCGGTTATTTTAGCTAATATTCTTGTTTTAAATCCTTGAA
>JAEWOR010000018.1 GCA_023399595.1 Bacteroidota bacterium
GATATTCATCGTGAAGTTGAATCATCAATTGATCTCTGTAATTTTTAGCGAGAATAGATGCTGCTGCAATGCTTAAAAATTTAGAATCTCCTTTAATAATGCACTGATGCGGAATGAATGGATAGGGATGAAAACGGTTTCCGTCTACCAAGATCAACTCTGGTCGTATTTTTAATTGATCCAATGCCAAATGCATCGCATGAATACTTGCGTTTAGGATGTTATGTCCATCAATAAAAGAAGGAGGAAGTTCGGCAATTGCAAAATCATCCACATTATCCCGGATATAACGATCTAGTTCTACACGAGTTTTAACATTCAATTTTTTAGAATCGTTAACTAAATTTTGCTTAAAATTATCATTAATAATTACAGCTGCCGCAACTACGGGACCGCACAAGCATCCTCTACCGACTTCATCGCAACCTGCTTCAATGTAATGATTGTTCCATTTTCTTAGTAATTCCATATTTTAACCCCATTTTTATGGGGTGTTTTTTGTTAAAAACGCAAATTTAGTAAATTTTTAAGAATTTTTTAAGGATTTGTTTGGTCACTTCTTTGAACTTTTGCACATTTGTTCCACTGAAAAATTTAATTTGATATGAAGAAACTTACAACAAGTGTGTTGGCGGTTGTTCTTACTTCGTCATTTGCTTTGGTAAATGCACAACAGAAAGACACTGCAAGAACACAGGATATCGAAGGTGTAGTCGTTACGGCCTTGGGTATTAAGAGAGAAAAACGAGCAATCGGTTATGCTACTCAAGAGATTAAAGGTGAGGTTATTTCAGATGCAGGGCAAGTAAATGCACTGAGTTCCTTGTCCGGTAATGTTGCTGGAGTTCAGGTTACAGCTCCGTCTTCGTTGGGTGGGTCTACTAGGATTACGATGCGAGGAGTTAGTTCCGTTACTGGTGAAAACCGCCCACTTATCGTAGTTGATGGAGTGCCTCTTGATAACTCCAATGTCAATAATATTGATACACAAAGGGGAGCAGGAGGTCGTGACTATGGAGATGCTACGTTTGATATTAATCCAGATGACATTGAAAGTGTTACGGTTCTGAAAGGAGGACCGGCAGCAGCACTTTATGGTTACAGAGCTGGGAATGGAGCGATTATATACACGACAAAGTCGGGTAAAAAAGGGAGAACTGATATTCAAGTAAATACAGGGGTTTCGTTTGATGAAATATATATTAGACCGAAACTGCAAACTATGTATGGAGGAGGTGGTGAATCTGAGCTGTCTCAAGTAGTCATTGATGGTCAAACGTACAATATTCCAGATTATAGTTATGATGAGTCTTGGGGTCCAAAATATGATCCTAATTTGTTATATCTTCCTTGGAATGCATTTGACCCTGAATTCGCAGCTGATTATATGAAACCAGTTCCTTGGGTGGCACCAAAACATGATGTTGATTCATTTTTTGATACTGGCGTAACTTATACCAATAACTTTTCTGTATCACAGGCATTCGAAAATTCAACAGTTAGACTATCTTATACAAACACGAAAATAAATGGCATTGTTCCCAATAGTTATGTGAAAAAAGATAACTTTAATATCAATGTAAATTCAAAGTTATCAGATAAATTAACTGCAAATGCAATTGTAAATTATGTGCGTACAGAAGGTTTTAACCGTCCTGAACAAGGATATGGTGATAATTCAGTAGCTCAGAAATTTTATCAATGGGGGCAAAGACAACTTGATTATGCAAAATTAAAAGACTATAAATTAAGTACTGGAGAACAAAGAACATGGAATAGAACTGCATGGAATGATGCGACTCCTCTATATTCGGATAACCCTTATTGGACGATTTATGAAAATACTTCTGAGGATTTTAGAAATAGATTTTATGGTAGCGCAGGTTTAACATATAATTTCAGTAAGAAGGTATATGCTACCGGAAAAGTTTATGGTGATACTTATAGTCAAACAATTTCATCAAGAGTTGCGATTGGATCTGCTGCAGTTCCAGAATTTAATCTACAGAAGCGTACAAACTCTGAATATAACTATGAGGGTATTCTTCATTATGATGATAATTATGGTGATCTTAGTTTGAATAGTTTTGTTGGTTTCAATATTATGAATAGAAAGTGGGACATTCTGCAGGGGAATACTGTGGGAGGATTAGTAATCCCTAATCTTTATAATCTTGCCAATAGTGTTGAAAATCCAATTTCTTCAAATGCCTCATATCATTTAGGGGTTAAAAGTTTATTTGCTTCCATTTCCTTAGGTTATAAAAACACACTCTTTATTGAAGCAACAGGTCGTAACGACTGGTTTTCAATGTTGAATGATGATAAGTTCTATCCTTCGGTTACCGGTAGTTTCGTTTTTTCGAATGTTATTAATGCAAGTTGGTTAACATTTGGTAAATTGAGAGCAGGTTGGTCAAATATTGCGGGAGGTAGTGATCCTTATATCAGACAAACATATGCAACTATTGGAACTCCATTCTCCGGTGATCCGATTTATTCAATGCCTAATACATTTAATAATCCGCTAATCAAGCCTGAAATGAAAACAACCAAAGAGATTGGTTTGGAGGCGAGTTTCTTTAAAAATAGATTTGGTTTTGATGTCACTTATTATGACGTAAAAACTACAGATTTGATTATTCCACTACCTATTGATCCAGCTACAGGATACGGTTTTAAGAGAATTAATGCTGGAGAAATGACCAATAAAGGTATTGAAGCACTCGTTAACATCACACCAGTTAAATCATCTGATTTCTCTTGGGATATAACTTGGAACTTCACAAAAAATAAAAATAAACTTGTAGAATTACAGGATGATCTTCAGAATTATATCCTTACAAATGCACCATTTAGAGTTCAGCTTGCAGCACAAGTAGGATATTCTTATGGAGTTATTTTGGGGACTGACTTTGTTTACGACAGTGCAGGAAATAAAGTTGTAAATGCTAATGGAACTTATAAAGCATCCGAAATTAAGCCTTTAGGTTCTGTTTTGCCAGATTACAATATGGGCTTCAGAAATACATTTAAATATAAAAATTTAAGTTTATCATTCTTGATTGATATACAAGAAGGAGGAAAATACTTTTCTACCAGCCATATGTGGGGAATGTATTCTGGTATGCTCGAAGAGTCTGCACTTGGAGGAAATAGAGAAGATGGTGTAATTCTTCAGGGGGTAAAAGAAGATGGTACTCCTAATGATGTACTCTTAGATGCTGCAACATGGGGGGGAAGCTATTACAGTACAGTAGATGCACAAAACGTTTTCGATGCAAGTTATATAAAACTAAGAGACGTAACAATTGGTTATGATCTTCCAAAATCTATTATAGGAAATGCATTTCAGGGAATTAGAATTTCTGCATTTGCAAGAAATTTATTTGCATGGAATCTTGCATTTAATGGAATAGATCCAGAGAATACCTCTTATGGATCTGGTAATGTTCAAGGTTTGGAAGGAGGATCATTGCCTTCTACAAGAACTTATGGATTTAATGTAAACTTCAAATTTTAATTAAAATGAAAAAAATATTTTTGCTCCTATCGGCTTTTAGTTTGGCGTTTACAATAACAAGTTGCGCTGATACTTTTGATGATATTGACAATAACCCAAACTCAACAACCAATCCATTACCGACTGGATTATTTAATAGTGCTAATAAAGAATATTTAGATTATACAAGAGATGGATGGGTTTCCGGTAGAATGGAATTACCGTGGGTACAATACTCTGCACAAAGAATATATACAGAAGAAGATCGATACCAGTATCGATTATCTACAGGTGTTCAGTTGTGGACAAGATCATATTATGTAGCCAATGATTATAAAAAAATCATTGATCTTAATACAGATCCGTCAACAGTAAGTCAAATGTCTGTATATGGAAACACCGAAAATCAGATTGCGGCATCAAGGATTATGTTAGCATTTGTATTTTCAAATTTAGTGGATGCATATGGAGATGTGCCCTACTGGTCTTATGGAAGCGATGATTCTGATTTTCAGGCATTAGATCCGGATACTGTAGTACAACCTGTTTTTGCAAGTCAAAAAAAGATTTATACAGATATTTTGAAAGAGTTGAAAGAGTCAGCCGAGATGATTAACCTAGATGAAGATATTTTTGTTGCAGGAGATCAAATTTTTGGTGATCCTTTAAAAATGAAAAAATTTGCTAACTCTCTTAGATTAAGAATCGCTAACCGGGTTAAAGATGTTATCCCAGAAGCTTCAGCACATATTACAGATGCAATTGCATCAGGGGTGATGACTTCTAATGATGATACTGTAGGTCTGACTTATGAAAGTAATTTAGTGAACCCTTCACCATTCTTTTCAACCTATTTGTCCCGTTCAGATTTTGCTATTTCCAAAACATTTGTTCAACTTCTTAAAGGAGAAAAAGGAAACTTTATTCAAGATCCAAGATTGTTTAAATATGCATCACCTGTCGCAGTTAAAGTAGGGAATATTAGAAATCAGACTATGTTTGAAGCTACAGATGCTGACGAGATTTCTGGAATGCCATATGGAGTTACTAGTCAAATTTCTACAACACAGGCTCCTACCTCTAGTTTCTTTGGTAAAGAGGTGTTAAAACCTAATTTCACCGAAATACTTATGGAATATTCTGAAGTTGAATTCCTTCTGAGCGAAGTTAATGGTTGGGATCAAACTCACTATGTAAATGGAGTTACAGCATCTCTGGAAAAATGGGGAATTAGTGATGCAGACATTGAAACATATGTAAATGCTCTTCCAGCTGCAAGCAAGGAGAACGTAATTACCCAAAAATACATTGCATTATTTATGCAACCTGCAGAAGCATGGGCGGAATATAGAAGAACTGGCTATCCAAATACTCTATTATTACCTGGTCAAACTGCAGAATTGAACGTTGCTACTGCGAGTGGACAAACAACTTATGTGTTTACACCTCTAATTTCTGGACTTACAGATTTACCAACAAGAATCTATTATCCAACTACAGTTCAAAGTTTGAATACAGCAAATTATCAAGCTGCATCTACAGCGATTGGTGGGGATGAAATGGATACAAAACTCATCTGGGACAAAAACTAACAAACACGTTGTCCTATAATTTTTAACCGCTCTTCGGAGCGGTTTTTTTATTTCCGTATATTTGTATCCAATTTTTTTATGAAGATGAATATAAAACATATCCTCACCAATCAACTCAGCAAGATTATAGCAGAAGACTTTCATGTAGAAGGAATTCAACTGGATGTGCAGGAAAACAAGACTAACTTTGAGGGCGATTTTGCCGTGGTAATATTTCCATTGGTGAAGATCCTTAAAAAAAGTCCGGATATTCTGGGAAATGAAATTGGGGAAGCCTTGTTGAAACTGGATTTTGTAGAAAAATATCAGGTTGTAAAAGGATTTCTCAATATTAATCTCAAACCGGGAACTTTTGCAGAAATCTTCGGCAGTCTTGATGAAAACCTCCATCATATAGCCTCAAAAAACCAAACCGTAATGGTGGAATATTCTTCCCCGAATACCAATAAACCTTTGCATTTAGGCCATATTCGAAACAATCTTTTAGGGTATTCGGTAGCACAAATTCTGAAGGAAGATGGTTACAGCGTTATCAAAACGCAAATTATTAACGATCGTGGAATCCACATTTGCAAGTCGATGTTGGCTTGGGAAAATTCAGGAAACAATGAAACGCCTGAATCCACTGGTTTAAAAGGCGATAAATTAGTCGGAAACTACTACGTAGAATTTGATAAAAATTATAAAGCCGAAATTAAAGAACTTACTTCCGAAGGTCAATCTGAAGAAGAAGCCAAAAAAAATGCACCATCCATTCAAGCTGCACAAAAAATGCTTTTCGATTGGGAAAATGGCGACGAGCATGTTCGCAACCTTTGGAAAACCATGAACCAATGGGTGTATGATGGATTTGCACAAACGTATAAAAGACTCGGCGTTGATTTCGATCAAGTTCAATACGAAAGCAATACCTATCTTTTAGGGAAAGATCTTATTCAAGAAGGTTTAGAAAAAGGCGTATTCTTCAAAAAAGAAGATGGATCGGTTTGGATCGATCTTACCGACGAAGGTCTCGATCAAAAACTCCTTTTGCGATCCGATGGAACATCGGTGTATATGACACAGGATTTGGGTACAGCAGTGGAACGTTTTAAAAATAACGATCTACAAAAACTGATCTATACCGTTGGTAACGAGCAAGATTATCACTTTCAAGTATTGTTTAAAATTTTGAAAAAACTCGGCTATCAGTGGGCGGATCAATTGTATCACCTGTCTTACGGAATGGTTGAACTTCCACAAGGTAAAATGAAATCCCGAGAAGGAACGGTTGTAGATGCCGACGATTTAATTGAAGAAATGTGCTCTACTGCAAAAGAAAAAGCACAAGAATTAGGAAAACTCGAAAATCTCTCGCAAGAAGAAAAAGAAAAATCCTACGAAACTGTTGGATTGGGTGCGTTGAAATACTTTATTCTTAAAGTAGATCCCAAAAAGAAAATGATGTTTAATCCTGCCGAAAGTATCGATTTCAATGGCAATACAGGGCCGTTTATTCAGTATACCTACGCTCGAATTCAGTCGCTTTTGGAAAAAGGCGGAGCCATTTCGGAGTTCAATCCAAAAATTGAGCTTAACAAAAACGAAAAAGATTTAACAATACTGCTTTCCAATTACCGCGAAATGGTGGCAAAGGCCGCAGATACGCTGTCTCCAGCCATTATTGCCAATT
>JAEWOR010000067.1 GCA_023399595.1 Bacteroidota bacterium
GAGGGATGAAGGATGAAGTAGAAATGATTATGATCTAATAGAGCTGGAACTCAAGTGATGTAGCTGATCTTAATAAAATGTATGTGGGATAATTTTAATCTATATCCTTTTCTTGATAAAGATTAAAGAATACTAGAAACTCAACTCTTTTTATTGAAAAACAAAAATCACCTTCCATTATTAACTATTACTGATTACTCATTACTCATAACCTAGCCCCGATAGCAGCGATTACCCCACAGTAAACCAAGGGTAAGAAATGGAACGAGGAGTAGAAGCGAATAGCGGGAAAGTGCTCCTAAATAATCAAATGAATTTATGGAAATATTAGAGTATTATTGCTTGGTTTGTAGTTTCTCTATTTAGACTTTTAAGTATCAATAATTAGTACTAAGTATGTAATTGTATTAAAATTTGCTCAAAATTCCCCAATGAATTTTAAGGTCATTGAATTTGAATGGATTTCCAAATTCGTTACCGTTGGAAAGTTGGAAACTCATTAATCCTAGAGGAATAAAGAAATTGAAACCAAGCCCTACACTGTACAATTTAGGCTTTACATTCAAAGATTTATTGTTGAGTTGACCATATTGCCCAAAGAAGTCAAAAAAGGCGGAATTACCCACTAAATATCGATATTCTAGTCCTCCATAGAAGTAATAATCACCAGCAAGAGATTCTTCATTAAACCCCCGTATAGAATTCCATCCTCCAAATCTAAATAATTCATTGGCGTAAAATTCGTTTTTGGAACTCATTAAAGCAGCTTCACCTTTCAAATTCAAGAAATGGTTGCCAGAAATATGGAAATTATGCTCTCCAAGCATAAAAATTTGCGTTTGGTTGGCTTTTATGTTTTCCTGATTGTATTTTGTGGCCAGTAAGTTAAATTCTGCTCTAATTTTTGTTTTATGAAGGAAAAGCTCAATATCTGTAGGTTGTGTAATTTCATACCAAATACCCACTCCTTTTTTATTGTAATCTTTACCTGCGGTGTATAAAGAATCCAAAATACTTGAGCTTTCAAAAATGCCTTTAACCCCAATTTTTTGTTGATTATTAATATTAAAATAAACAGCTGGCTGGAATTTTACGTTTGCAAATGTAGAATCCTGACGGAAAATATTAATTTGCATATTGGTTCCAACATTGGATTTGAACAAATATGGAATGTCGGTTTGTAAGTTGAAAGTTTGACCTTTATCTGGGTTTCGTTGCCAATATAAATTGATGGTCTCAAAACCGTTGAACATATTCCTAAAATTCACATTTAAGGTTCCATTTAACGTGAATTTCTCCGTTTTATCGTTCCCAAAACCAATTACCCCATCAAAAGTATTGGTTTTTTTCTTCTGCATAAAAAGGAAAACCTGTGTAGAATCTTTGGTGAAAAGAGTTTGTGGTGGCCTTTCTAAAGTTACAAAAGGGTGACTTTGGAAGTTTTTAGAAACCGCATTAAGGTTTTTTTGGTCGTAAGTTTTTCCTTTAAATTCTTTTTCTAAATTTTTTACGAATCTTTTGGGAACTCGAGTATAATTTTTTACTACAAAACCATCAATTGTTCTTTTATCATTTTTATTAATATCAATTTCAATAATGGGAAAGCCTTCCTTTTCGCCTTTGTATTTTGATTTGATACGACTAAAAGAAAAGCCCTTTTCTACATATTTTCTATTGATATCTTTTTTTAAAGAATCTAAATTTTTACTGAAAAACTCTTCTGAAAGTTGTAAATCCTGAGAAAGTTCTTTGTTGAGATTTACATAACCTTCATTGTAATTTTTGCCTTTATCGTAGCTAATTTCAACTTTGTTTTCAACTTCTTGAACGCTTTTTAAATCGGTGAAAAAGTAATTGTTTTGCGCCAGAGAATCTAAAAATTTTACTGCAGAAGCTGAATCTTTTACTTTTTTCTTTTGCTGAGTTTGTATATCTATCATCCAATATTCTTTTGTTTGCGCCTTTAAAAAAGTGCAAATAAGTAAAAGAAATATGATTAGAGGAATTCTCAAGACATTAAAGAAACTAATATTAATCCAGTTTATTGTATTTTCTCATTAAATTTTCATAAACATTCTGTGGAAGAATCCATTTTAAAGGAACTCCAATTTTCTGTCCAAATTTACCGAAATAATAATGTGCTTTCCATTTAGGTTTTGAAATTAATTTTTCAATATAAATGGAAACATCTAAAGGCTCTGTTCCGTCGTCCACATGAGAATTCATCAAGTCATGAATTTTTGCAAATATTTTTTCATAAGGAGCAGAAACTTTTGTTTTTACTCTGTTTTCCGCAATCTTCGTTTTAATATCTCCTAAATGTAAAGAGCAAACCTGAATATTCCATTCAGAAACCTCGTATCTAATAGCTTCCGTTACTTTGTCTAAAGCGGATTTTGATGCTGAATAAAAACCTCTAAAAGGCAAGCCCATTTCGCTTCCAATACTAGAAATATTAATAATTTGACCTTCCTTTTGAGCTCTCATAGAAGGAAGAACTCCACTCATCATTTGAACTGCGCCTGTAAGATTAAGATTAAAAAGTTTAAAAATATCTTCTTTTGTAGAATCTTCTACAGGACCCACCATTCCCATTCCAGCGTTGTTGATGAGAATATCTATCTTTTTTTCCGTTTGTAGGATTGTTGCAACGGCTTTTTTTATTTGTTCAACTTCAGTAATATCTGTTGGAATAGAAGTAAAATAATCGGATTGAACGGTTTTTCTACTCAATCCATAAACTTGATGTCCTTTTTTACCAAAATATTCGGCTAATGTAAAGCCAATTCCAGAAGAAGTTCCTGTAATGATGATTGTTTTCTTACTCAAAATTTAAAAATTTAGAATTATTTCCTCTGTAAATATTTTTAAAAATACTTCACTTAGGTTTTTCGTTGTAAATGTCTTTAAATAAAATCATTTTTCCAATTTTTGATGATGCTCCTTTGTAAAAACCTGTTTGTGGAGAAAAGTTTGTGGATGGCGAAAAGTTTCAAAAATAATATCGAACAATGGTAAATCTTAATAATTATAACCATGAATTCCTTGTGCATGATGCAAAGAGTGAGATTCTGGATGTTGAAAAAAGTAATCCATCCATTGTGGAATCTTTATGTTCGTATGTTGAATAACCGCAAGAAAATTTATGTCATAGAGCGCATCAATAGTTGCCTCTCAGGAACGAATTCTTCCGCTGTCATAAGGAGAAAAAATATTGAAATTACTACTATAGAAGCGGGATTGCTCAATATTTGTAAGGGTATTGGGAGTTGAGAAATTGGGTTCATGGTATTTTGTTTTTAAAAAAAATAATAGCTTCACAGTATCAAATTTATCACGGTTTAGAAGTTTTAAAAACTTTACAATATTCTGAAAATGTGAATAATGAAATGTTTTATAAAATTCTGTACATAAAATTTGAAAACTAAAGTTAAAATTTTTTTATAGTAAATACTCAGGTGTTTTCTCTGTTTTTTTACGGATCTCTATTTTGAAGTAACCACTTTCTCAAAATCTTCCCAGAAATTGATGTAAGATTTCTCTACTACATTTTCATTTTCAATAAAGATTTCCTGAAACAGGCAATAAGGAGCAAAACTCATCGCCATTCTGTGGTCGTTGTAAGTTTTTATAATAATTTCAGCATCTGGTTGGGTAAATTCAATACTTTTTATAGAATCTTCAGAAATTTCAGTAATACATCCAATTTTTTTCAACTCGTTGTGTAAAGCCAATAATCTATCGGTTTCCTTTAATTTTAAAGTTGCTAAACCATTTATATAGAAAGGTATTTTAAGTACAGCAGCGGTTACACAAAAAGTTTGGGCAATATCCGGACAATCATTCATATTGATTTTGATTTTCTTTGGAAATGAAAAATTGTTATCTGGAAGTAAAGAAATTTTGCGCTCTCCTTCGTCCGAAATAGTATTAACACCAAAATAATCCCAATACATTTGTTTTAAAATACAATCACCCTGTAAAGAATTGGAATAAAAAGAAGTCAGATTTATATTTTCTCTTGATAAGGCCGCTAATGAATAATAATAACTTGCAGAACTCCAATCGCTTTCAATTTCATAAGATTTTAATTTTGTAGCGATAAGTGAATTTTCAAAAGGAAAAACTTTAATGGTATTTCCCAATTGTCCTACGTTGATATTTAAATTTTTTAAAATTCTCAACGTCATATTCAAATAGGGTTTTGAAGTAATCTCCCCAATTAAACTGAGTTCCAAACCATTTTCTAACTTTCCTGCAATTAAAAGTAAAGAAGTAATGAATTGTGAAGAAACATTGGCAGGAATTTCAACCTTATTTTTTTGAATATTTTTTCCAATTATTTTTAAAGGAGGGAAGCCTTCATTTTCTAGATATTGTATCTCTGCTCCTAATTCTCGCAAAGCATTCACTAGAAAAGCAATTGGACGTTGTTTCATTCTCTCAGAACCCGTAAGAATGGTTGTTCTTCCTACTTGAATGGCAAAATAGGAAGTGAGGAATCTCATGGCAGTTCCAGCATGATGAATATCTATTATTTCGTCTTCAGAATCTAAAGCTTTTTGTATGAGTTGTGTATCTTCAGAATTGGATAGATTAATTAGAAAAATATTCCCAAACAATTTATTTAAAACAAGCAAGCGATTCGATATGCTTTTCGAACCGCTAATATTGATGATTTTGTTGGGGACAAGTGTAGACTTTTCTAATTTTTTCATCGTGTGTTGATATTGTTTACGAAACTTATTTTAACTTTTCGTTGTTTTGATGCCTGCCTTGGTCGCGCTCAGTTTTTAATTTCATTTTACTATCAAAAGCCTTTTGTAAGTCGGTTCCGGTTTGGTTGGCTAAACAAAGCGTTACAAATAAAACATCTGATAATTCTTCACCTAAATCTTTAGTTTTATCACTTTCCTTTTCACTTTGTTCACCGTATCTTCTTGCAATAATTCTAGCAACTTCACCTACTTCTTCGGTAAGCATTGCCATATTGGTAAGTTCATTGAAGTATCTTACACCAACGGTTTTTATCCAATCATCTACTTGCTTTTGTAATGCATTAATCTCCATTATTGATAAGCGCCAATTGTAGGATTAGTTGTTCTAGAAATACCTGCAATATCCAGTGGAACACTTGCTGCTACTGTAATATCTCCTTTATTTTTAGCAGGTGAATCAGCTTTTACTCTTAAATTTTGTTGAGCCGCAAAATAGTTCATGAATTGAGGATCTATATTTTTTAAACTCTGAATGACATTTACATTGGTATCAAACACAAACCCCGCTGCATTAGAATCTCTGTATTTTAATAAAGAGTTTTTAATTTCAAAATTAAATAGCTGTCCAGGAGTTTGTTCAAAAGAAATAGCATTATCTCTATCCGAATAAAAAATACTATTCCAAAGGTTTAATATTAATGCTCCTTGTTCGGACTGATTATTTTCATTTTTCCATTCATTGGTGGCATGTAAACAAGTTCTAGTTCCGTTGGATTGTACGCTAGAATAATTAGCAATGGTAGAGTGTATAAAGTTGTAATTTCCTCCTTTAAAAATTCCGATGGCAGATTCTCCACAATTATTCATCACAAGATTTTGAGCATTAATGGTAGAATTTACAGAATAAATACCGTATTCGAAAAAATTATGGATAATAGAATTTTTAATGGTAGCATTGGTTTGTTTAAGGTCTAAACCTCTTGTTCCACCGTAAAGTTTCGCATAATCCATATTCAAAGTGGAGCCTTGTTCCATCTTTATGGAGTTCCAATTTTTGGGAAGTGTATCGTATTTAAGATCATTTCTATCACCTCGTAAAACCACTTCGTTGCCTAAATTCCCTGTAATATTCAAGCTTCCGCCAGATTTAACTTTCATTCCAGAGTTTTTATGGAAATATACTTTGGTTCCAGGAGTGATATTTAAAGCGCCTGTTGCATCAATGGTAAGATCACCATAAATTATTTTTGCTTTGTTATTATTCCAAACGGTATTAGAGCTAATAACATTCGGATTGGTTGGAGTTTGAATAAAGAATTCTGCGTCTTGAACCACCGAAAACAAAGTAACGTTTTGTTGTCCTACAGATGTGTTGAAAAGAATTTTATCTTCAGCAATAGCTTCTGGTCCAGTTGCAGTTGGAGCAATTTCTACGAAAATATAAAGACTGTCTTTTTTTCTTAGAGGAACGTTTTTAAAATCATATCCTGGATTTCCATCTACGTTAATTCTGTACAAAGAAGCAGCACCTTTTTCTAGCTGAATAGAAGGGATCATTACATCTTTATCTTCGTTATTATATACTTTTACAGCATATGTTTCTGAACGAACTTGGTGGTAAACAGTATCACAAAATACGGTATCTGCAGAAAATCTTAATTCCTGACTTGGTGCATCAAAAGAAATATCGTCTTTATTACAAGAGATTAATAAAATTGCCATCCAAAAAGAAAACGCCAACAATATTGTATGTTTCATAGTATTTTTAATTATGAATTTCAAATGTAACGAAAATCCAGTAAAAATTGGTAACAAGCAAAATTTTCATAGTTTTTTTAAAAAAAAGGTTAAAAAAAAATTGCCAATTTTAATTTTAATTTAGTAATACATTAACAAACCAAAATATAATGGATTGTAAAAAAACTATTATTGGTAGCAATGCTAGGGTTTGCTGGGCTTATGAGTGCTCAGAAAAATGGAGGAGAAGATGTTAAAGTGGTTGGCTCTTATGATGAGGCAGCGAAGTCTTATGTGTATCAATGGACTTCAACCTGTAATGTTGTTCACACAACAACATTTCCCGGTTCATGGTCAGGTCAAGATATTGCCCAGTGGATATCTGATACAAACACTAGGGAGTGCGGAGTTAGACCAAGAAATGTTTTTGTTGAAATACCACCTAATCATTATTAATGATGAAGTTTAAAATGATTTTTTTATTCTCTCTATTGCATTTTCTTTTCTTTAAAGGACAGAAGGTGCAATTTTTACCTAATTTGAGAGTAACTTATGAAGGTTCTCTCAAATTAGGGGAGAATTTTAAAAAGGATGAAACTTTTATTTTGATTGGAAATTCACAAAATTATTATTTTGGAGCAGCTCAAAATTATCTAAATGATACAAAGCAATATGTTTCCAAAGGAGGTGTCGATCTTCAAGCTATTAGTGATTATTTTCAAGAAAGATTAATTCGAGAAAATGGTAATTATAATGTTTTTTATACCAAAATAAACACTAGAATACGTTATCAAGAAATAGCTGATTTGAAATGGGTTTTATATGGTGATAAAAAAACTATTGCTGGCGTTGAGTGTCAAATGGCAACTACAAATAAATATGGTAGAAGATGGATTGCATACTTTGCAAAAAGCTACCCACAACAAATTGTACCCTATAAATTTTTTGGACTTCCAGGATTAATAATGGAGCTTTATGACACAAGAAATGATTATCACTTCACGGTGACAAAAATTGAAAAAATTTCGCGTGGTTTTAATTTTAATCTTTCCCAATATAAATTATTCTCTAAAGAAAACTATAAAAAAGCAAAATATAATTTGGATTATGAGGGGGCAGGTTATCCACCAATGAGTACCGAAATGAAAAAAGAATATGAAGAAATATCAGCCGATTTAAAAAAGAAATTTAATAATCCAATTGAATTAGGTGATTAAATATTGCGAGTTAATTTTTTTTTTTGTATTTTTGCATCCTGAAATTTAGCATAGAAATATCCATTACTATTTCGAAAGCAGAACTTTAATTTTTAAATAATTATTATGAAACCGCAAGGTTGCATGTGATAGTAACAAAAAAAGAAATTTACACATGAAAAACGGAATCCACCCAGAAAATTATAGACTTGTTGTTTTCAAAGATATGAGTAACGACGAAGTATTCCTTTGCAAGTCTACAGCTGAAACTAAAGACACTATCGTTTACGAAGGTCAAGAATATCCATTAATCAAAATGGAAATCTCTTCTACATCTCACCCTTTCTACACAGGAAAAGTAAAGTTGGTAGATACTGCAGGTAGAGTAGATAAGTTCATGAACAAATACAAAAAATTCGCTAAATAATTTTAGTCAATTTTAAAAATATAAAACCTTCCGATTTTTATCGGGAGGTTTTTTTATTACTTTTGTTCTATCTAGATCTTAGAAGGTAGATATTAGAAGTTCGAGAAAATGTAACATCAAATATTTTAATCTAATTTCTAGTTTCTAATCTCTAATTTCTAATTTCTAGTAACAATGCAACTTGTATTTTCTGATGCCCAATATTGGGAGAATTTTTTACCTCTTAGTTTTACTCGTCCCATTGCAGAAATGCGTTGTGGTATCTTAACTTTCTCTGAAAGATGGCAAAAATTGCTTGCTATTGATGAGATTAGCTTCATTACGGAAGATTACCTTCAAGAAAAATATATAAAACCTGCTGACAAGGAAAGTCTTTTTCTTGTTCCTAATTTCTTGCCTTCTGAAAAGGTTTTACAGCAAATTAAGGACTTGAAACAAGGGGAAGCTTTGGTGTATGAAAATGAACTTCTGGCTGCAAAAATTAATATGCATCAATTTTCTCTCAACCAGATTGAGAAAATGACTGATATTCATGAAGAGCTTACTTTTTTCAAAAAAACAACAGATTTATTTTCAAATAACGATAAGGCTATTAATTTTGATTTTGATTTGCTCACTAAAGATAAAGTATCTCAGGAATTATCAGCTACAAACGGATTTTTAGGTGATGAAAAGGATTTATTTATTGAAGAAGGAGCACAAATTGAATTTTCAACCCTCAATACCAAAACAGGAAAAATTTATATTGGTAAAAATGCTGAAGTGATGGAAGGTTGCAATCTTAGAGGTCCAATTGCGCTTTGTGAAGATTCAAAATTTAATTTAGGAGCAAAAATTTATGGTCCCACTACGGTTGGCCCACATTCTAAAGTGGGTGGAGAAGTGAGCAATATTGTTATTTTTGGTTATTCTAACAAAGGTCATGATGGTTTTGTAGGGAATTCTGTAATTGCAGAATGGTGTAATTTGGGAGCGGATACCAATTCTTCTAATCTTAAAAATAATTACAGCACCGTTAAATTATGGAACTTCCATTCCCAATCTTTTGATGATACGGGTTTACAATTTGCGGGATTAATTATGGGAGATCATTCTAAAACTGCAATTAATACTCAATTAAATACTGGAACGGTTGTGGGCGTGGCTGCTAATATTTTCAAACCTGGTTTTCCTCCTAATTATGTAGAAAATTTTTCTTGGGGAGGTGATAAAGAGGATGATAAATTTAAACTTGATAAAGCCTATGAAGTTGCAGAACGCGTAATGGCAAGACGAAAAGTAGATTTAACAGAAGCCGATAAAAAAATTCTAAAACATATTTTTGATCATTATTAGTTTTAAGAATCAAGAACCGAGAATTAAGATTTTTAAAAAAAAACTTCAAAAAATATTTTTTTGGAGTTTTTTTAATTTTAGATGTAATGTTTTTGCAACTTTGGTTGTCTAATCTATAGAAAGAAACTTATGACCCACGAAAAATTCAGAGAAACGGTATTCGTCCTCAAGGATGAAATGTATCGCTTTGCGAAAAGATTCGTGATGAGTAGTGATGAAGCTGAGGATGTTGTACAGGATTTGATGGTGAAATTTTGGCAAAAAAAAGACGACCTTCAAAGTTTTGGGAATTTAAAATCTTATGTTCTTAAATCTGTAAAAAATGAATGCTTAAATCGGCTAAAGCATCATGATGTGAAAATTGGCTTTGCTGACTTACAAATTCATCGTGCTGAACTCTATCAAATGGAAGTAAATAATATGAAAGAATATATTGTGAAATTTATAAATGAGCTTCCAGAAAAACAAAAAATGGTGATGCACCTTAAAGATGTGGAAGAATACGAAGTTTCTGAAATAGCCGAAATTTTAGAAATGGAAGAAAATGCAATCCGTGTGAATTTAATGCGGGCAAGACAAAAAGTGAAAGACCAAATATCTAAACTCATGAGTTATGAACAAAGATCGTTATCAAGATAAATATAATGAAATCTTCCAAGAGCTCAAGGAAGAAAGAATGGACTGGAGTTTTGATGATTTTCTTCAAAAAACAGAAGAAACTTCTATTGTTCCCTTAAATACCCCAAAAAAACCAGGATTGCCGAAATGGTTTTGGATGGCTGCAAGTGTAATTTTAGTTTTTTCTGTATGTGGTTTATTGTTTATTGAAGATTGGAAAGACAGAGAAAAACTGGTTCAATCGGAAATTTTAAAACAAAAAGACCTCTTTATTGAAGAAAATAATTTAGAGGAAAATAGGGTAGCTTTCAACAGTCTTGAAGATTCTTTGAAATCGGGTGTTAAAGATTCCATTTTTCAGGATAGTGTAGATTCTTATTCTGAACGCAATGTTTTAGATGAAATTCTTCCCAGAAAAGGAAGGTTTAAAAAGAAATATAAAGAAGTTTTTGTAAATAATAGTCCAGAAAGCCTTTCTATAGCAGATTCCACAAAATACAATGGAAATTATGTAATTGTAAATGGGAAAAAAATTGAAGACATGGAGGAAGCTATTGAGGTGACTAAATATTCTTTCCAAATGCTTTCTAACAATGTAAATAGAGCCTTAGTGCAAACAAAATCATCTGAAGAAGATGAATATTAATATTTAAAAATCATGAAAAATTTAATTATACTTTTTGCGGTTACTTTTTCTCAATTTTTTACTGTTTTCGGACAAAAAAATGAGCTGAATCAGTTGTTTGATAAATACGAAGATTCTGAAGGAATAATGAGCATTAAAATCTCAAAACCCATGTTCGGAATGTTGAGTAAACTTAATATTGGAGACGCCCAAATTGCTCAAATTCAGCCTATTCTTGGGAAAATAAATTCCATGAAAATGCTTATTGTAAGTAAGCCCAAAACAAGGGAAGAAGCCCAAAGAATGGAGCATGTTTTAACATTAGGAAAAGAGATTAATTCTACTTTGGAGAGTCTTAATTATCGAGAGATAATGGCGATTAACAACAATGGTTCAAAACTAAAATTCCTTTCTTCGGAACCTAAAAATGGAGTAATGGAAGATGTGTTGTTGAGAATGGACAGCGGTGATGATAAAATTGTGATGATGATGGATGGTAAACTTACCATGAATGATTTTAATGACATTATTAAAGCCACAGGAAATACCACGGCATTTGATAAAACCAACTCTACAAATTTTACGAATAATTTTAGCTCTACAACAGACTCTAACTATTTAAATGGAGAAATGAGAAATGTTGGGAATTTTAAAGGAATTCAGGCAAGTACAGGAGTGAAAGTGGTTTTTACACAAGCTGCAAATTCAAACGTAAAAGTTATTGCTGATGCAGATAAACTTCAATATGTCATCACTAAAGTTGAAGATGGAATTCTGAAAATTTATGTTGAAAATAAGGATAAAAGGAAGTCTTTAAGTTTTAAAAACTTAAGCATCAATGTTTCCAATCCAAAACTCAATTCTTTGAAAACAACTTCTGGTGCATTATTTAAAACTACAAATAGAATTTCTGAAAAGAATATTAATATTGATGCTTCTTCGGGATCTCAAATAAAAGGTGATTTTAATATTGCTCAAAAAACGTTTATTGATGTGAGTTCTGGTTCTAATGTTAATGTGAAATTAATCTCTACAGATGTTGATTCCTCGGTTTCTAGCGGTTCTTATTTATCTTTAGATGGGTTTACAAAGAATTTAAGTATTGATATTAGCAGTGGCGCTTCTGCAAAAGCACAAAATTTAAAAGCGCAAAATGTAAATGTAGAATCTACTTCTGGAAGTAATGTCAGCGTTTTCTCAACTGATAATTTAAAGGTTCGAGCGTCTTCTGGAGGTTCAGTAAAATATAAAGGGACTCCCAATATTATTTCAGATATCAGTAAAGTTTCTGGAGGAAGTTTAAGAGCTATTGATTAATAATTTTCATATTAACTATATTGTAGATAAGAGCCACTTTTAGAAGTGGTTTTTATTTTTTAGAAAAATTAAATATTATTAATGTTATGCTACGATTTTCATAATTCATTTTTTTACTGTAATTTTGCAAAGAAAGTAAAGATGTCTATTCACAGCAAAATTGTAGAGCAGGCCATCACTTTCGATGACGTACTCTTAATACCTTCTTATTCAGAAGTTCTACCTAATCAGGTATCATTAAAATCAAGACTTACCGATAAAATTTCTCTGAATGTACCTATTGTTTCAGCTGCAATGGATACCGTTTCAGAAGCAGATATGGCTATTGCTTTGGCAAGAGTTGGTGGTTTGGGTTTTATTCATAAAAACATGACGATTGCTGAACAAGCTGCACAAGTAAACCGTGTAAAACGTTCAGAAAACGGGATGATTTCCGATCCAGTTACCTTATCTAAAGATCATACTCTAGAGCAGGCTAAAGATTTAATGACTAAATATAAAATCTCTGGCCTTCCTGTAGTAGATGCAGATAATGTTTTAATCGGAATTATTACCAATAGAGATGTTAAATATCAAGAAAACCTGAATGTAAAGGTGGAAGATATTATGACTAGAGAAAATCTTATAACTTCTGATAAAAATACCAATCTAGAACAGGCTAAAGAAATTCTACTTAAAAACAGAGTGGAAAAACTTCCTATCGTAGATGCTAACAATAAACTTGTTGGACTAATTACCATTAAGGATATTGATAATCAATTGGAGTATCCTAATGCTAATAAAGATGCTAACGGAAGACTTATTGTTGGTGCTGGAGTTGGAGTTGGAGAAGATACAATGGACAGAGTAACTGCTTTGGTACAAGCAGGTGTAGATATTGTAGCCATAGATTCTGCTCATGGTCATTCTAAAGGTGTTCTGGATAAAATTTCTGAAATCCGAAAAGTTTTCCCAGAATTGGATATAGTAGGTGGAAATATTGTAACTGCAGAAGCTGCAAAAGATTTAATAAATGCCGGAGCTAATGTTTTAAAAGTAGGGGTAGGACCTGGTTCTATTTGTACAACTAGAGTTGTAGCCGGTGTTGGTGTTCCTCAGCTATCTGCCATTTATAATGTGTACGAATATGCTCATACAAAGAATGTTGCTGTTATTGCAGATGGAGGTATTAAATTATCTGGAGATATTGTAAAAGCTTTGGCTAGTGGAGCTGGAGCTGTAATGTTGGGTTCTCTTCTTGCTGGAACTGATGAGGCTCCAGGAGATGAAATTATCTTCCAAGGAAGAAAATTCAAATCTTACCAAGGTATGGGAAGTTTAGCAGCAATGAAGCGTGGTGGCAAAGAGAGATATTTCCAAAGTGAAGCCAAAAAATTTGTTCCAGAAGGCATCGAAGGAAGAGTTCCCCATAAAGGGAAGTTAGAAGATGTTATTTTCCAACTTACAGGAGGAATTCGTGCAGGTATGGGGTATTGTGGAACAAAGGATATTGTTACCCTACAAAAAGAAGGTAAAATGGTGAAAATTACAGGTAGCGGTTTGAAAGAATCACACCCTCATGATGTGATTATTACTCAAGAAGCACCGAATTATTCTTTGTAAGAAAATATTCAAATGCAAATAATTAAAAAGAAGAGACTGTCTCAAAAGGCAGTCTCTTTTTTGTTTTAATATTAAGTCGAGTATGATCAATTTTAAATCCTTTTTTTATTTTTTTTTATTTTCTATGTGTAATTGATTGATTGTCTTGTGTTAAAGTAATTATAAATTTTTAAATTATAATTTTTTTTGTAATATTTTTGCTGCTTTAATTTATAATTATAATATGAAAAAGATAATTTTAACAAGTTTATTTTTGGGTTCGTTGTTTGTTTCAGCACAAACTAATCTAAGAACTTGTGGATTTGATGAAACATTAGAGCAACAAGACAGAGATTTGCCTGGAGTTCGAGAAACGTTCAAGAAAATTACACAACAACTTAAAGCGAATAAAGGAGGGAATTCTGATTTACAGTTTGCAAAACAAGTAAATGGTGTTTACGAAATTCCTGTTGTGGTTCACGTAATTCATCCTACAGGAGCAGCTCTTGGTTCTACTTACAATAAATCTGATGCTCAAATACAACAATGGATTGATAATGCTAATAAAATGTATGCAGGAACTTATCCTTGGCCAGCAAATGGAGTTCCAGCCGATTTTGGCCAAACTGCAGTTTTTCCTATCAAATTAGTACTTGCTAAAAGAACTCCTAGCTGTGAATCTACAAATGGTATTTTAAGATACAATGGGGGAACTCTTACAAATTATAATACCTCTGGTATGTCATACGGTAATAATGGAACCGGAGCTACCAGAACTGCAATTAAAAATTTAGCACCTCATTGGGACGAGAAATCATACTTCAACATCTATGTTATTAGTATGTTTAATGGTGATTCATCTCCAAACTCTGGTTTAATGGGCTTTGCAGCTTTTCCAAATAACCTAGATGCCAATTATGAATCTTTTATGAAGTCTGGAGTTGTAACTAATTCTCATGATACAACATTTGCACATGAATTTGGACACGCAATGGGATTATACCATACTTTCCAAGGTGGTGATTATTCTGCCCAGTCAGGTACTGCTAATTATTGTCCACCTTCTACTGGAGTTTGTGCAAATGATAATGACGAAGTATGCGACACGGAAAGAGCAGGAGCTGCTTATTTCCAGTTTCCACCTCCTTCAAATTCAGCAATTAACCCTTGTACTAATGCTCCTTACCAAGGAGTACAGTATAATATGATGAATTATAATAATTCTGTGGCTCAGAAATTTACACCAGGACAAGGAGAAAAAATAAATGAACTTTTCATGTTGATAAGAAGCAGTTTAACATCTTCTTTAGGAGCAACACCGTTGCCAACTACACCGCTTGTGTCTCCTGTATCAGCGTCTTGTGCTCCTGCTGGAGTTACTAATTCAAGTATAAGTACTTCTCATTTGGCAGGACCTACTGGTGTAAGATTGGGAAATATTGATAATTCTACAGCTGCAACATGGGCTGGGGACACATCATTTTATAATGATTATACTACAAAATTATGTTCAACAAAAGCTTATACAGAACTTGTAGTGAACCAGGCTCAAACTATTGAAGTAGATTTTTTGAAAACATTAACTATTGATCAATCTATTCGTGTTTGGATAGATTATAACAATAATGGACAATTTGAAACAGCTGAATTAGTAGCACAAGGAAATAATGTAGCTGCAGGAGCAGGAGGTTATGGTACTTTTACGGCTAGTTTTACACCGCCTTCTACTGCAGTGATGAATACTGCACTTAGAATGAGAGTTATTGCTGATTACTCTTCAAATATTACAGCTTGTGGAACTTTAGCGTATGGTCAGGCGGAAGATTATGCTGTTAAATTAATGAATACTTTAGGAACTTCTGAAATTTCTTCAGATAAAGATATATTTGCAGTTTATCCTAATCCAGCTAAAGAAGGAGATGGTTTCTTTATTAAAACTAAAGATGCTAAAAATATTTCAGTTGTAGTTTCTGATATGTCTGGAAGACTTGTGGGTAAACCTTCTGTTAACAAAGAAGATAATGATACTTTTAAAGTAAATCAAAACCTTTCTAAAGGAGTTTATATGATTCAAGTTTCTAACGGTAAAGAAACTAAATCTTCTAAACTGATTGTTAAGTAATAATACAATCTTTTATCATAAAATAAATAGAGCGGTCGCTTTGCGACCGCCGTATTTATTTTTTATATTTCTTTAATTTAAGCTTTTACTTTAACTGATCTTTAAAATGGTCAATTCTATAATTTGTTAGAGCATTTCCTTTCTCTATTTTTTCTTTAGCATACAATCGGAAATCATTTTCTGTTTTTTCTAAAAGATGGTCATAAGGTCCAACAGAAGAAATAAGTTTTACTAAAACTGGAGAAATCTCCAAACAGATGAAAAGTCCCATTATAAAGGCTGCTGCAACACCAATTATCGCTGAATTTTTACCGAGTTCATCCAAGGCTTGAAGTCTAGCTGCAAAACCATTGAATTTATCTTCAAAAGTTTCCGTTTTGGTTCTTTCGGTTTCAATATTGGTGTACACTTTAGATATTTCTTTGTCTAAATATTCCAATCTTGGAGTCGACTGTTTTTGGAAATTTTCCCAATCAAGTCTTCTTTGTTCTTTTAGTTCGGCTTTTCGTTTAGCATTGGGGCCATAGCCTTCTTTTCCACTCGTTAAACCAGTTTGTTTTCCCAAAATTTCTTTTTCTAATTCTACAGCTGCAGAATCATAAGATTTTTGATAATCAAGAATTTTAGCATGAATTTGTTTCTTTTCATTTTCAAAAGGTCCACTTTGTTGTAAAATTCTACCATTCATTTCCGCTTGAAGTTGGGTTTTGTTTCTTTGGATAATAGTGTTTAATTGCTTATTTACTTCCTTTTCAAAGATTTTTAATTCTAAAGGTTTAGAAATAATAATTCCTAAAAATGTTGCTAAAATAAGACGTGGTACAGACATTAAAATCTGGTTCCACCAAGTTCCTGTTTTTTTAATAGAAGAAACAATATATCTGTCGAGGTTAAAAATCATTAAACCCCAAAGAACTCCAAATCCTAGGGCTGCCCAAATATTATCGAAGATGGTGAAAATTGCATATCCTGCCGAAAGCGTAGCAAAAACAGAGGTGAACAAAACAATGCCACCAATTCCAGAAAATTTATTCCATTCGCTAGGTGTTTTTAGTAAAATATGGATATTTCCACCAGAGCAAACCATGAGGAATTTTTGGAACCAATTCATTTTATGATTCACAGTGTTTATAGATGTTGTAGTTTTTTTCATGTGTGTAAAGTTGTTAAAACAAAGATACTATTAAAAATCGTACCATTTTAAAGATAGTAGTAGGTTTAACCTAGTAAAATTTATTGGTTTTATTTTGAAAGCTTCGATTCAGTCGTTATTATTTATATTTTTTATGAAGTTTGATAAGTTTTGACTATTTTTAAATGAACCTAGTATAAGTTACTTTATAATATTTATTTCTTAAATTCGTTCTATGAGTAACTATAAAAAAATATTTATGAAAAATTTGAAGTTTTTACTTTTAGGAATACTTATGGTTTTTGTTTCTTGTAAAAAGGATGATTTCTCAAAGGAACTTTTAGAAGCTGCAGTCAATACAAATAAATTGGGACCTCAAATATTAAGTGAAGGCATTAGATTGGACAGTGTTTCTGCTAATAAGGATAAGGTTTTCAAATACAATTATACCCTAACGGAGGACGATAAAGAGAAAGTGAGCCCATCATTAGTGGAAGAATTTAAGAATAACGCTAAACAAGAAGCATTAAAAGTGGTAAAAACATCAGACGAAATGCAAATGTTTAGAGAGAATAAAGTTACGCTTAAATATAGCTATAATGACAAAAATGGACAGTACATCACTGATTTTACCATTAGTCCAGAAGAGTATAAATAACAAAATTCTCTGTCGTTATTTTAAACGATTTGGGTTTTGTTTTAAAAAACTTTCCCAGCCAGAATAAGCTTTCTCTTTATCTAAACTTCCAGAATTAAAGTGATGGCAGACAGCCACTGCTAAACCATCCGTAGCATCAAGGTATTTGGTGGGGAACTCTTTCATTTTGAAAAGATTCTGCAACATTCCAGCAACTTGTTCTTTGCTGGCGTTACCATTTCCTGTAATCGCCATTTTTACTTTTTTAGGAGAATATTCGGTGATGGGAACATTTCTGTACAAACTCGCCGCCATTGCCACTCCTTGTGCACGACCTAATTTCAGCATGCTCTGAACATTTTTACCAAAGAAAGGTGCTTCCAAAGCTACTTCATCAGGATGATATTCATCTATTAATGCAAGTGTTTTCTCAAAAATATATTTGAGTTTGGTCTCATGATTGGGGTATTTTTTTAAAATTAATTCGTGTAGAGAAATAATTTCCATTTTCTCTTTTTTTATAGAAATCAGTCCGAAACCCATTATTGTGGTTCCAGGATCTATTCCCAATATTATTTTTTCTGCTTGCATCTCTGCAAAATTATTAAATATTTCTACAAAATTTTATTGCCTAAGAAAATTATGTATATTTGTTATATGTAAGAAAATTAGGTATGGCGAAAAATAATAAACTTTACAAAGGAACTCTGCAAAATATTATTCTAAAGCTTTTGGCTAAAGAAGTGAAAATGTATGGTTATCAAATGACTCAGCGTGCCAAGGAACTCACCCAAGGAGAATTGGAAATGACAGAAGGCGCTTTGTATCCGCTCTTGCATAAGTTGGAAGATGATGGTTTAATAACTTCTGAACTTCAAAACATCAACGGACGCGACAGGAAGTATTATTTTCTTACTGAAAAAGGCAGAAAACAGCAACAAACACAAGAGAATGAGATGAGGTCTTATCTTTTTAATTTGAATTCAATTTTTAATATTTAACGATGAAAAAAGAATATACTGTTAGAATTGAACCTTATTTAAAGAGCAAAAACTTATCAGAATCTTTATTAAGAGAAGTTAAGGAACATTTTGTATCACAAATTGATGTGGAAATGCATGAGAAAAATATAGATTTTGAAACTGCTTTTTTAAATGTGAAATTAGCTTGGCAAAAAGACTTGCAAATGGTAAAAGCGGATTTTTTTTCCTTTAAAAAAGTAGCAAAAATTGAAAAGCATTTAATTCAGACTCAATTCAATTTAATTTTTAGAAATGCATGTGTTTTTGCGGTTTTGATGGCACTTTTAAGCGGACAATTTCCTGAATATTTTAGTTTTCTTCTGTTTGGGATTTTTATAATAATGATAGGATTTTATTTGGTGGCTTTTTTTCAAAAGAAAATTACCTTTTTACAAATTCTACAAATGAATTTTCATCCTCTAGTATTTCGGTTACTATTGCTTAATTGTTTTATAGGTTTTGGAGTGCTTTCAATTATAAACTATTTCCTTCCCAACGCTGCAGATTTTAAATATCTGGCGAGATATTTTGGAGTTTTCTTAGGAAGTAGCATTCAAATTCAGCTCCTGTATTTTCAAATGAAAAAAGTAAAAATTTTAATTTAAACCTCAAATGATGCTCACAGAAGAACAAGAACAAATTATTATACAATATCTTTTACAAAAGAAACTTTCCTTAGATATTGCTTCCGAAGTTTTCGATCATATGTCCTCGCAAGTAATTCATTTGCAGCATGAGGAAAATTTAAGTTTTGAAGAAGCTTGGATGCAGACAAAATCATCTTGGCTCCAAGATTTGAAAATGACTTATGATGTCCGTTACAGTTTTGATGATATCACTGAAATCATGAAAACGGTTACCAAAAAACGCTGGAAACAAGATGTCAAAAAAGTTTTACCCATAGTTCTTGGATTTATCTTTTTATTGAATCTAATTTTTGTAAACCTTCCTGCCGAAGGAATTAATTATTTTAGGATTTTTTTTAGCGTTTTTTATGTAATTTTCGTTATAACCGCTATTATTTTAGCAAGGAAGTACAATGCAGCAATAAAAAAATACAATAATAATCAAATGCTGAGTGGAGAAAATTGGTATGCCATCGTGGCTTGTTCAGCTGGTCTTGTGACCCTTATTTTCAGAATGGACTCTTGGGAGAGTTTTTATAAAGCATTTCAAGCAGCTCTTAGTTTACAATGGGAAGCTAGTGTAATATTTACTATTTTGTATTTTAATTTAATAATGGTGTTTTTTTCTATGATAGTAGTTCATAACTTTCATTATCATAAAAGATTAAAGAAAACTTTAGCGCAAATAAAACCTTTTTTAGAGAAAATTAAATAGGTTAGTTGTTGTTTAAAGTAATTTCAATGTCTTTTGAAATCTTTTTTACAGAAGAATATTTGGCATCGCAAACCATTGTGGTGAGTACGTAATTTCCTTTATCTATTAAAATAAAGTTTTGTCCATTAGCGGGAACATCTAAATTATAATATTTTTTACCACTAAATTTTACAATAAGATTACATTTAGATTTATTTCTAATATTAATGTAAGCTTCAGTATTATTAGGATCTGTACTGAATAAATGCGTTAACATTGCCGCAGTTCTTTTATTCTCTTCGGATGGAGCAGAAGCTTTACTACTTGGTAAGGTGCTATTAGAAAATTTCTTGTTGGAGTTCGTTGAACTCAGAGCTTCAGCTTTTGCAGCTTTTGCAATATTTTCTTTTATATCTTCCTTAGAAACTTTTTCGTTTAACTCGTTGCTTTTAACAATATTGGCAATTTTATCCTGATTAATTGGCTTAATATTGGGTTTGGCTTCATCGGAGTTATCGGCCATAATAATTTCGACTAATTTTCTCTTAAAATAGCCTACTCTTTCGTGGTTGGGGTTTTGCTTCAAGAAACCTGCAATAATTCTTGGTTCGTTAGATGTTTCAGCATCTTGTTCGGTATATATAATTACAATTTCCTTTTCTACAACAGCTTTAGTTTTAGACTTTCCCTTTTTCTTTTGAGAAAAACCTAAAGAAAATAAGCCTAGCAAAATAAGAATTAATATCTTTTTCATTGGATTTACTTCAAAATTAATAAAATTTCTATTATAGAACGTAAAAAGTTGTCTTTTAGTTTGTATGAAAATTATTATCTTTGCACAGCTCAAAAAAAGAGCATGAAAACAAATATTAAAATCTAAAAATAATACTATGTATACACCAGTAGCTGCAGATGTAGCAAAACTAAGAAACACAACAGGTGCAGGTATGATGGACTGCAAAAAAGCTTTAGTAGAAGCTGAAGGAGATTTCGAAAAAGCAATTGACATCCTTAGAAAAAAAGGACAAAAAGTTGCTGCTAACAGAGCAGACAGAGAATCTACTGAAGGTGCTGTAATCGCAAGAGTTAACGAAGATAATACTTTAGGTGTTATTATTTCTTTAAACTGTGAAACTGATTTCGTTGCTAAAAATGAAGCATTTATTGAATTGGCTTATGAGCTTGCTGAACAAGCGATGAATTATGCTAACAAAGAAGAATTCTTAGCTTCAGATTTCCATGGACTAACTGTTGCTGATAAATTAATCGAGCAAACAGGAGTTATCGGTGAAAAAATTGAAATTGGTTCATTCGAAAGAATTGAAGGACCTTTCTTAGGAGCTTATATCCACGCTGGTAACAAAATTGCTGCTATTACTGCTCTTTCTGCAAAAGTAGACGAAGGTGTTGAGGTTGCAAAATCTGTATCTATGCAAGTTGCTGCAATGAACCCAATCGCTTTGGACGAAACTCATGTTTCTCAAGAAACTATCGACAAAGAATTAGAAATTGAAAGAGAACTTTTGGTAAAAGAAGGAAAACCAGAAAATATTATCGACAATATTTTGAAAGGTAAAATGCAAAGATTCTACAAAGACAACACTTTGGTACACCAAGCATTCATTAAAGATAACAGTATTTCTGTTGCTGATTATGTGAAATCTGCCGGTAACGACCTTAAAGTAGTTGGTTTTGCTAGAGTAGCTTTAGGATAATTTTATCCTCATAATAATATAGATCCCAATGTTTTTTACATTGGGATTTTTTTTTGTCTCATAATCAATTGATAATGTTTACATTTGCAATCCTTAAAACACTAATTACGATGAAGAATTTTTTATCCTTTGTTTTCTTGTTCTGTTTTTTGTTTTCCAATGCCCAGTTGGATAAAGAACATTGGTATGCTCCTATGTCTGCTGCTTCTTTACAAGGAACTCCAGAAGCTTATCTGTATTTATCCACTAATGAGACCACACCTTTTACGGTGGAAATTTATAATAACAATACATTATTTACCGTAAGACAAATAAGTAAAGGAAATCCTGCTGAGGTGACAATCCCATTTCATATGATGATTGCTTCCTCCAGTACAAATCTTTTTACTGAAAATTCAATGGGATTGCACGCAAAAGCAAATAAAAAATTCTTTTCCAATTTTAGATTTGGAGTTCTCAACCATGCAGAAATTGTTACTTCAAAAGGTTTAGCAGGTTTAGGAACAACTTTTTATGTAGGTTGCGTTCCCAATACTAACAATCCTTATTATGTAAATTCAACTATTGGGGTTATTGCTACGGAAGACAATACAACGGTTACTTTATCGGGGTATAATCCAGGAGTAATTTTTACCGATGGAATTTCGGCTCCTACAAGAACTTTTACCATTAATAAAGGAAAATCTTATATTATTGATGCCAATGCAGCTCTTTCTACTATTAATATGAATGGTTTGACAGGAGCCAAAATTGTTTCGGATAAACCTATATCTGTTACTAATGGAAATTTCACGAGTATTTATACCAATTTTAATAGTTCAAATACTGATATTGTAATGGATCAAGCCGTTCCTGTGGATAGATTGGGGAACAATTTTGTTCTTGCAAAAGGGAATGGTCTTGCGAATTCTGGTATGGAAGCCGCTTTGGTAATTGCCACAGAACCTAATACCACTATTACAGTAAATGGAAATTTAATTCCAGGCGTTACTCTTAATCCTGGTCAATATTATATAGTAGAAGGGAACAATTATATCAATCAAGGGAATGATAATTATAATATGAGCCTTAGTACAAGTAAGAATGCTTATGTGTATCAGTTGCTTGGTGGAACAAGTACAGGAAGTATTTATGCGACTGGAGGGATGAATTTTATACCACCGTTAAGTTGTTTTCTTCCAAGTGCAGTTGATGAAATAGGTTTTATTAATAAAATAGGAAGTACTAATTACAATACAAAGCTTAATATTATTACACAAACTGGAGCAACCGTTACTTTAAATGGAGCTGGAATTGCAGCTGCAAATGGACCTTATCCAGTTACTGGAAATGCTAATTGGGTTACTTATTCAATTCCTAATGTCACAGGAAATGTTACCGTGAACTCTACAAAACCTGTTACTGCGGGTATTTCTGCAGGGAATGGTGCCGTAGGTTATGGAGGGTATTTTGCGGGATTCTCTTCGGTGCCCGTAATTATGAAAACAGGTGATTGTTATAGTGGTGTTTTATTAGAGGTGGATAATACGTACGATACTTATCAATGGAGTTTGAACGGAGTAGCTATTCCGGGAGCAACAACGCATGTAATAAATCCAGAATTGTATGGTCCAGGAAATTATACATGTACTGTTACGAAAATTAACTGTGAAAGCAAGACAACTGAAATTTATGTCTATACTCTTTGTCCACCAATTACCACAACAACATTTAATATAGGCTCTTGTAATTCTCTAACAATTACCCCTAGTTTCACCAATTCTACACAAGTAATTGTGCCTTCACAAACCTCTATCATTGCACAACCCATAAATGGAACTGCTACTGTAAACCCTACAACAGGACAAATTACTTATACTCCCAATGCTGGTTTAGCAGCAAATGCAACAGATACATTTGTGTACTATGTCTCTGGAAATGGTAATCCTGCAGCTTTTGAATATTTTAGAGTTAATATCAATATTAATGTTCTTCAAGTCAATAATGCTTCATTAACGGCATGTTCAGGCGCTAATGGAAATGGTGTTTTTGATCTTTCAACGGCTAATCTTTCTACAGATCTTGGGGTTACTTATGCTTATTTTAGCGATGCCGCTTTAACTAATCCTATCATAAATACTACGGCATATTCATCAGGAAATGCTGTTGTATATGTTAAAGTAACTTCGCAATATGGTTGCGTTAAAGTAGTACAAATTCAGCTTGTTGTAAATCCGTCTCCTGCTGTGGATACGCAAAATTTCAATGCTACTTTATGTGATGATAATTTTGATGGAGCTGTAGATGTGAATTTTAATAATGTTTCTACTCAAATTGTTAATAATGCAAACAATTTTACCATTAGATATTATTTATCTCAAGTGGATGCTACAGCAGGAAACAATAATAACTTACCCAACAATTGGGCTTATACTGTAAATACTACAGTTTATGTAAGAGTAGATACTAATTCGGGACTTTGTCCTTCTGCTTTCGGCCAAATTGATTTTAAAGTGGGAAATAAATTGACTTTGCTGACAAATTCTGTTGCTGTTGATATCTGTGATGCTCTTTTAGATGGTAGCGAGTCGGTAGATCTTAATACTTATAAAAATTTATTCAGTGCAGATCCAAGTGTTGTAGCTACTTTTTTCTCAACCTTACAGAATGCTCAAAATAATACCGGGGCTTTAACCAATGTTCAAATAATTACTGGAGTTCATACTTTTTATGTGAGATTGGTTGGAAATACGGGTTGTCCTAATATTGCTACTTTAAAAATTACCTTAAAATCTGCAAAGAAATCAGATGTTTTATTGGATCGAGTAATTTGTTCATCTGAAAGAGTTCTTCTTGATGCAGGACCGGGTTTTGTGTCATATCAGTGGAGTACAGGAGCAACTACATCTTCAATATTAGCGGGTGTTGGAAATTATTATGTTGATTTGGAATTTAATGGATGCTTCTACAGACAGCATGTGAAGGTTACGGCCGCTCAATTACCAGAAATTACAAAAATTGATGTCGAAAATAACAAAGCAACGGTTCATGTAACTGGTGGAACTCCTCCATACCAATACTCTTTAAATGATATTGATTATCAAACGTCAAATGTATTTTCTGATTTACCAAGAGGCACGCATAGGGTTTATGTTAAAGATAAAAACGCTTGTCAATCTGTTTATAAAGATTTTTTAATAGTTAACTTAATCAACACTATTACACCTAATGGAGATGGTCATAATGATTATTTAGATTATTCGGATCTTAAAATAAAATCCAATGTGAGTATAGAAGTAGTGGACAGATATGGTTATGCTGTTTATAAATCTTTGCCTAATGTTTATAGATGGGATGGAAAGGTGAATGGAAGCCCACTTCCGACGGGTACTTATTGGTATATTTTGAAATGGATAGAACCAGATACTAAATTGCCAATTTCGTATACTCATTGGTTGTTAATTAAGAATAGAGATTAATGGTTTTAATTTTTTTTAATTATATGAAATAATATTCAGAAAAATATTCTAATTTTGTAACTAACTCAATTCCGTATTATGAAAAAATTTCTACTTAGTTTTGTGTTGTTTTTATTTACAATACAACTTTCTTTTGCACAGAAAGATACTGAGCACTGGATAGCTCCATATTATACCAATACAACAGGGTATAATCATGCTCTCTATCTGTCAACTGATGCTATAACCCCTTTTGAGGTTAAAATCTTCAACAATAATACTCAGATTGGTGCTGTTACCATTAGTAAAGGTGCTCCTCAAACTTTTGTTGTTGATAAAGACTTCATTATGGCAAGTAATGCTATAGATGCATTTAAAATTACTACTAAAGGTTTGTATCTTAATGGGGCTAAACCTTTTTTTGCTTCACTTAGAATGTATCAAAGTGCTCATGGAGAAATTGTTACTAGTAAAGGAAAAGCAGGTATTGGTAATAAATTCTATGTAACTGCAACACCTCAAGGTATTAATACAAGTACTAATTTTACAGCAGGTGTAATGGCTACAGAGGATAATACTACTGTTACATTTTCTTGGAACACTCCAGGTCTTGTTTTTATTGGTGGAACACCCACGGGAGGTGGACAATCTCAGTCTGTTACACTTGATAAAGGACAGTCTTTCCTATTAAGTGGGTTGAGTAATACTGTAGCGAATAGAACAGGATTTATTGGCACAAAAATAGAATCTACTAAACCTATTACTCTTACCAATGGAAATTCCAATGGGAATTTTGGTGCTGTTTCTAGTGGTGGATCGGATTTAATTTTAGATCAGTCGGTTCCTGTAAATAGATTAGGAAGTACATTTGCAATGGTAAAAACTTTATCTACAAACCCTACCAATAATCCTGAAGGAGCTATTGTTGTTGCAACAGAAAATAATACTCAAATATTCGTAAATGGTTCAACAACAGCCTTAGCAACTTTAAATGAAGGAGAATGGTATCACGTTGCTGATACTAATTATATTGCACAAGCTCCTGATCATGCCAATATGCTTATTAGTAGTTCACATAATATTTATGTATATCAATTAATTAGCCGAGGATCAGATAATGCTACAGGTGGATTTAACTATATACCACCTTTAAACTGTTTCCTACCGAGAAAAATTGACGAAATTGGTAAGGTGACTGAAATGCCTTTAACTGCAACAACAAGTGGAACACCAACAAGTAGTTTTATCTTAAAACTTAATATTTTAACTGAAACTGGAGCAACAGTTACAGTAAATGGGGTAGCTCCTACAGCTGCTCAAGGACCTTTCCCTTTAACAGGAAATACACAATGGGTAACGTATTCTATATCTGGAATTACAGGTAATGTTGTTGTAGAATCTAACAAAGCTGTAACCGCAGGTGTAAATGGAGGGTACAGTTCAGCTGGATATGGTGGTTACTTCGCAGGTTTCTCTTCTATTCCTGTTATTTCTAAGCAAACTGGAGAATGTATTCCTGGTATTATCTTAGAAGTAAATGACGGATATGATACTTACCAATGGTTTTTAAATGGAACTGCAATCCCAGGTGCTACAACTCATACATACACACCAACGGCTCCTGGAAACTATACTTGTAAAGTTACAATGGGAACTTGTACGCCGGTAACAACACCAGTTTACAAAGTATTCAGATGTCTTACAGTTACTACTAAAAATTATGACGTAAACTGTACACTAAAAATAACGCCTACTTTTACTACTTCTACGCAAAACCCAGTTCCTGCTTCAGTAGTAATTATTACACCTCCAGCTAACGGTAGTGCAACAGTAGATACTGCTACAGGAATTATTACCTATACTCCCAATCCAGGATATTTGGGAGCAGATCAGTTAGTGTATAAGTTTTGCGGGAATGTTCCTGAATTTACAGATTGCGAACAAGTAACTGCTATATTTAATGTGTTTCCTTTTAAAGGGACAGATGTTACTATTAAAGCTTGTCAATACAATGGTAAAGGAACATTTGATTTAAACTCAGCTCAGGTTACAACTTATCCAAATCCTGTAAAGAGTTTTTATAGAACAATGGCAGATCTTAATGCAGGTGCTAATTTAATTACGAATCCAGATGCTTATCTTTCTGCGGAAGGTGAGGTTTATGTTAAAATACAAACACCAGAAGGTTGTATTGCGACAGCTAAGATTATCTTATCTTTCTATCCAATACCTGGAGTTCAATCAGCTTCTCTTACTGAATGTTTTATTGTGGATGATGAGTTGAGAGCTAAATTTAATTTGACACTTGCAACGGTTTCATTAAATAACAATACAACAAAAAAATACTATGCTAGTTTAGCAGATGCAGAAACAGATGCTAATGTTATTATAGATCCAGTAAATTATATTTCACACAATACAAATGTTTATGCAAGAGTATATGATCCTAATGGTTGTTATGCAATAGCAAAAATTGCTCTTAATGTAACTCTTCCAAAAAGATCAGAAGTATTGAAGGATAAATTTATCTGTATTGAAGATAGAACAACTTTAGATGCAGGTCCTGGTTACGAAAGTTACGAGTGGAGTACAGGTGCAACTACACAATCTATTTCTGGTGTAGGTGTTGGAGAATATTGGGTGAATTTAAAATTCAATAATTGTATTACTAAACAGAAAGTTGTAGTTTCTAAATCTGCTGATCCAGTTATCACAGGAGTAGATGTTACGAACGATAAGGCTACAGTAATGGTTACAGGTGGAGTTCCTCCTTACCAATATTCTGTGGATGGAGTTTCTGCATGGCAAGATTCAAATGTGTTTAATGGTTTATCAAGAGGACAACATGTGTTCTATGTTAAAGATTCATTAGATTGTCAGCCTGTTTCTGTAAGCGTAACAGTTCCTAACTTAGTTAATGCTATTACTCCAAATGGTGATAATGTAAATGATTATGTTGATTACAGCGCTCTTGCTTATAAAGATAACTTAGTTTTCAATGTTTATGATAGATATGGAAATAAAGTTTTTGCAGGTGAAAAATTCAACAACTTTAAGTGGGATGGGAAACATTTCGATAAGAAAGTGATTACTGGAACTTATTGGTATGAAGTTCATTGGACAGAATCTAATTCAGAAAAGACTCCTGTTAAATACACAGGATGGGTTCTTGTAAAGAATAGAGAATAATACGAATATTATAAAATTTTAAAACCACATTTACGAATGTGGTTTTTTTATGCATAAAACTTTCATTTATTTTCATAAAATCCCTAAATTTGGTTTTCAGTTGATATTTTTATGGTGAGATTTCTATCATTTTTTTTGTTGTTTTGGTTGAATTTTAATTTGTTTGCTCAATTGGACAGAGACCATTGGTTTGCCCCAATGGTAGATAGAACAGGTTTAACTTTAAATCCCGCAGTTCCACCCTCTCAACAAAAACTTTATTTATCAACCAACAGAACAACTCCTTTTCCCGTAAGTATTTATAATAATAATGTGCTGATTGCTACTGTTACTATTAGTAAAGGTAGTCCTCAAAAAATTGATATTGATAGAAGTCTTATTATCGCAACTCAACAAACGGAATTATTTACTCCAACTACAAAAGGTTTATATGTTAAAGCCGATTTTCCTTTTTTTGCGAATCTGAGGTTTTCGGTTTACAATCATGCGGAAATAATTACTTCAAAAGGTTTAGCTTCCATTGGTAATAATTTTTATGTTGCAATGGCTCCCATTTCTGCAGCTAATCCCATTTTAAATTTCATGACCAGTGTTTTGGCAACGGAAGATAATACCCATGTAACTATTTCTGGTTATCAATCAACGGTTCAATTTTCAAACGGAACCACTGGAGCAACCAACCCCACCATCACTTTTACACTGAATAAAGGACAATCCTATACTTTAGATGGTTTAGGAAATATTACAGGGAATTTTAATGGTTTTATTGGGGCAAAAATTACTTCGGATAAACCTATTAACGTAACGAACGGAAACTTCAATGGACAGTATGCTGTTCCTGTATTAACTTCTTCGGATATTTTGATGGATCAAGCGGTACCCGTTAATCAATTAGGTTCAGAGTTCGCCCTTGTAAAAGGGAACGGAAATATTGGATCTAATATGGAAGGGGCAATAGTTGTTGCTACGGTGAATAATACACAAATTAGAGTGAACAATGAGGTTACGCCTTTGGTAACTTTAAATGCAGGTCAGTACTTTGTAATTCCAGATACGAAATATATAGATCAAGGAAATGGTCATTTTAATATGCTTATTAGAACAACAAATAATGCATATGTATATCAAATTCTTGCAGGGAATGCTGTAGGATCAGAAGCGACAGGAGGGTTTAATTTTATTCCTGCTTTAACTTGTTATTTGCCAAAATCAATAGATGAAATTGGTTTAATTGATGAGAACTTTGTTTATTCTAATGGAAATCCTACCGGATTACTTAATATTCCCACAAAACTAAATTTAATTACAGAAACAGGCGCAAGTGTTTTGGTAAATGGAAATCCTCCACCAGTGGGAACAGGTCCTTTTCCTATGCTCGGAACTCCGAACTGGGTAACTTATGGCATTCCCAATGTATCGGGAAATATTACTGTAAATTCAACTAAAGCCATTACTGCGGGAATTACAGCCGGTAGTGATGCAGTTGGATATGGTGGTTTTTTTGCTGGTTTTTACACTATGCCTGTAATTATAAAATCGGGTGGTGACTGTGTACCTGGTATTGTATTAACTGTTGATCCTACAAATTATGACACTTATCAATGGCTAAGAAACGGAATTGTTATTGTGGGTGCAACAAATCCTTCTTATATCCCTACACAATCTGGCCTTTATACTTGTAGAGTAACTATGGGTACGTGTGCTCCTTTGTTAACAGCTCCTTACAAAGTTTTGAATTGTATGGCAAGTAGCATTTCAAATTTTAGTTTTTGTTTGCCACAATCTCCATCTCATTTAATTAATCCAACATTTACATCTTCTACTCAAACACTAAGTCCTGCAAGTGTTTCTATAGTTACGGCTCCAACTCAAGGAAGTGTTTCTATTAATCCTACCAATGGTGTTATTACGTATACACCAAATGCAGGAGTTCCTGTGGGGACAGATGTTTTTGTTTATAAATTTTGTGGAACAGATCCAGATTTCCCAGATTGTGAAACAGTAACCGTTAATTTGAGTTGGCAAACTGTTTCTACTGTTAATACTTCATTAAGTGTTTGTCCTAATCCTAATGGAGTGGGAGTATTTGATTTAACATCGGCAAATATTATATCAGCGAACACAACGCTTCCAATAACAATTGCTTATTATCCAACTTTAATGGATGCTCAAAACGAAAATGCAGCAGCGCTTATTAATGTGCCAACTTCGTACACAGCAACAAATGGAACCATTATTTACGTAGTAGTAAAAACTAGTTTTGGATGTAAAACTATTGCCCAAATAACACTAAATGTTTATCCTTTAGCTATAGTAAATGATTTTGTGGGAACTTTTTGTGATGAAAATTTTGATGGTGTTATTAATATTCAGCTTTCTGACCTTACCCCTCAAATAGTAGCAAATGCTGGTACTTTTCAAATAAGATATTATTCAAATTTAGCTGATGCTACTGCTGGAAATACCAATACGCTAGCTAATGCTTATAATTTTACTGCAAATACTACAATTTACATTCGTGTAGATTCTCCAAATGGATGCCCTGAAATTATTAAGCCGGTAATTTTAAGACTAGGAGACAGAATTGTTTTATTGAATAATGATGTTCAACAAACTATTTGTGATGACGATTTAGATGGAATTGTACAGCTTAACGTAACTTCGGTTTTAGCAGGTTTTACCGCTGATCCAACCGTAAGTGGAGCTTTCTTCTTAACTTTAACTGATGCTCAAAACAATACAGGATCTTTAGGGAATATTGTGAGTGTTCAAGGAGCTCAGACGTTTTATATTAGATTCACAAAAGCAGGCATTTGTTCTCAAGTGGCTAAACTTACTGTTACTATAAAAACACCAAAGAAATCTGATGTTTTACAAGATTTAGTTATTTGTCCTTCAGAAACAGGAACATTAGACGCAGGACTAGGTTTTGATGCTTATTTATGGAGTACAGGAGATACTACGCCTTTTATTACCAATGTTGGACCAGGTAATTATTGGGTTGATCTTACATTTAATGGCTGTGTTTACAGACAATACGCAAACGTGAGCTTTTCTTCTCTCCCAATAATTACAGGAATTGAAATTAAAGATAATACAGTTACCATTATTGTAAGTGGAGGAACTCCTCCCTATGAGTATTCAATTGATGGTATAAGCTGGCAAACATCAAATGTTTTCTCCGGAGTTAAAAATGGTAATTATGTGGCATATGTCCGTGATTCTTTAAAATGTGCAATAGTTGAAATGCCATTTTCAGTTGTAAAATTAGTGAATACAATCACTCCAAATGAGGATGGCCATAATGATGTTATTGATTATTCTACATTATTATTAAAAGAAGATCCAGAATTTCGAGTTTTTGATCGCTATGGTGCAGAAATATTTAAAGGAGACAAATCCAATGGTTTTATATGGAATGGGAAAATGGCAGGCAAGCCAGTACCAACAGCTACTTATTGGTATATTTTGAAATGGAGAGAAATAGGTTCGTCAATTTTTGTGACGCATTCGAGTTGGTTGTTGGTGAAAAATAGAAAAGATAGACATACCTACGAACCAGGATCTAAGTAATTGATAATTTAGTTGATTTATAGAATTAACTTTGTTTACTACCATTTCTTAACATAATTTCTTGAAGTTTAATATAACTTTAACCTCATTTTTGCATCTTACCAATACTGATGTGCATTATTCTAATTATTTTTGCATCTTGAATGAAAAAATTACTGCTGTTTTGTGTGCTTTTAATGGCGATTGATATTAATGCACAAATATTTTCCGGAAACATACTAATGAGGGATAAATCAAATTTATACCTCAATCAGGTGTATATTACCAATCTTAAAACGCAAAAAACGGTTTTAGCCGATTTTAATGGTCGATTTTCCCTACAAGCTTCTCCCGGAGATGCTATACGTTTTACGTCTATAGTTACAGAGAGGAAAGATCTAATTTTGAATCCTCAAGATTTTGCGACTCCCAAACTTGTAGAACTTAAAATAGCTTATTACGAAATTCAAGAAGTGGTGTTAACTAAGTTTAAACCCACGGGAAATCTTACTTATGATGTAAAATCTTTGAACAAAGAAAATAAAGTTGAAAAAATAAGGAAAATGGTTGGGCTTCCAGAACCTAAAGGAGATGGGACTTCACCAAAACTTCCTATTGCAGATTTCAGAGATGGAGGTTTAACCTTTAGTTTGGAGAGTATTTTCGATGTTTTATCTGGGGAAAGAAAAAAGAAAGAAAGGTATCAAGCGTATGAAATAATGATGAGAGATAACCAGTTGGTGAAGGATTATTTAGGAAAAGAGTATTTTACGAGCATTAAAATTCCTGAAAATTTAATTGATAACTTCTTACAATTTGTGTATTCATCAGATAATTTAGGAAGCTACATCCAACAAGGAAAATTTGAAATGGTAAAAGTTTCTATAGAAAAATATTTACCAATTTATCAGCGTAGATTACAAAATTCTCAACTTTTAGAAGTGGTTTCATCAGATAAAAATACGTTGTCAAAGTAAAAATCGCACGTTTTTTGCTTAGGAACTTTTTTTAAAACAAATAAAGTAGCTTTGTATAAAGATTGATTATGAAGAAATTGATATTTATTTTTTGCGTTTTTATGATTTCTGGAATTTCGGCTCAGAAAAAAATGAAAGATTATAGTGAGATTTTAAAAAGTAAAAACATATACGAAATCAATGCTTTTTTAAGAGATGCGCATCCAGATGATCCCCGAAGATCTGTTCTTAAACCTAGGGTAATGGAAATGATGAAGGATTATATTAAAAATGCTCATCCTGAAGACCAAAAAGTAAAAGAGATACAAAAAATGTTGGCTCTTTTAAGAAGCAGACCGTCTACGAAAATTTCTTTTGAAGAAATGAATGCCGAAATTAGAAAAAAACAGATTGAATATTTTCAGAATTCTTTGAAAAATCCAACTAAATATGTTCCAAAAGCGGTAAATATTTCCACAACAACCATTGCTAATGCTGCTAAAGTGGAAGGAGTTTCTACCACTGCTATTAATACCGCTATTAAATCTGAACAAACAGAATTTGATATGTTGATGGATGTAGATCCTGTGGAACATAAAAATAGAACCGTTAAAATTTTAAATTCATTATTTGATAACGATCCAACAAGTAAAGAAACAGCCATTGTAATTGAAAACAACTCAGATTGTAATATGATTATGCGTATTGAAGGTGTTGGACACCATAAATACAGACTGGCGATTCCTGCGAAAGACAAAAACTCTATAGTTATTGCAAAAGGAGATTATCTTTTCAGTAGTTTGGTTTGCGGGGCGCAATATGCCTCACAGAAAACGGTTCAAAAATCAATTATTGTAAGTTTAGGGAATCCTAAAAAATAGATGAGTAATTTTATTATAAATATTGAAATGTCCGCTTAATAATTTATATTTTTGCGGACATTGTGTTTTAAAAAAAATGGGAAAGAATAAAATAGCAAGATTTACAGAGAATAAAATTTTACCAAATGTTATACAGCCTACAAGAGAAGAAGCCATTTCTGGCTCATTCGATTTAAAGGGAAATTGGAGAAAAAATTTTTTTAAAAATGAAAACCCTATCGTTTTAGAATTAGGTTGTGGAAAAGGTGAATATAGTGTAGGTTTAGCCAAAAACTTTCCTGAGAAAAACTTCATTGGGATTGATATAAAAGGTGCTCGCTTTTGGTTCGGTGCTAAAGAAGCGATTACAGAAAACATGAACAATGTTGCCTTCCTAAGAACGCAAATAGAACTTGTGGATTATTTCTTTGATAAAAATGAAGTGGATGAAATTTGGATTACTTTTCCAGATCCACAAATTAAATACAGAAGAACAAAACACCGTTTAACGCATCCAGATTTTCTAAATCGATATAAAAAATTCCTAAAACCTGGAGGAATTATTCATTTAAAAACAGATTCTGAGTTTTTACACGGTTATACTTTAGGTTATCTTCAAGGTGCGGGTTACGAAATTCTATCTGCGCATCATGATATTTATGGAGCTCCAGAATATGACCCAGGAACTCCTTTGTTAAGGGATATTCAGACGTATTATGAAGGTTTGTTTTCTGCAAAAGGAAAAACCATTACCTATATTAAATTCCGTATTCATTAATGATGTTGTTTAAGAGGTTTCTGTCTTTTTTTCTTTTTGGGATATGTATTATTTCAATAATTCAATGCAATCCTCAAGCAAATATTATGGAAAGTAATGATATTAAAGAAATTGAAACCTATTTAGCAACTGCACATCCTGAAGATTCTAAACGAAGACCTCTTCAATCTAAATTGATTGCATTAAAAAATGAAGATTGGGTAAAAGGAGCAAAAGATGCAAAACCAATGGCTGCAAGACCTGTTGCAAGTGAAGTTCCAAAGAGAATTTCTAATGTTGGTTATGCATTCCATAATAAGGAAGAGTACGAAAAACTTTTGTTAGAAACGCCTTCAGAGCATCATAAAAAAACAGTTCATCTTCTTAACACTATTTTTAATACAGATATTAGTAATAATGAGGCAATTTTGTTGTTTCAAAATAATTCTGAATGTAATATTATCTTGAGGCTTAAAGGTGAAAATCTTTACAATTTAGCCGTTCCTGCTCGTTCAGAAAACTCTGTGATAGTAAAACAAGGTCAATATGCTATTGAAGGCTATGTTTGTGATGTAAAATATTCTTCTAATAAAAACGTTACTACAAGTCAAGTTATAGCTATTAATAATGCAAATGCTTCAGCTATAATAGAAAAAGTGGAGCAAGTTTCAATTCCTAAAAAGGCTAAGAAACCTATAAAAAAGAGAATTAATAAAAAATAGAAATTGTAGAAATGAAAAAAATAGGAGGTTTAATCTTGTCTTTGTTTGCTTTTTTAAGTTGTGAACCGATTCATCATGTACAAAGAGGAAATTCTAAGCCTACTGTAAGCTCAAAACCCAATAAGCCTTCTCATAACTCTTCTGAAGATTCTTATGAGGAACTTATTAAAACTTATGAGCCTGAGACCACTGACGTTCTTAATGATCTTTTAAATAGTGATTACGATTCTAAAAGAACTTCATTGATTATTGATAATAGAACCAATTGTAATTTTGTAATCAATATCAAAGGAGGAGGATTAAACAAGAAAATACCTATCACAAAAGGGAAATTGGGGCATGTTATGGTGAACAGAAACAGTCAGTATTCTATTACAGGAAATGTTTGTGGTAAAAATTATAAATCATCTAAATATATTTCAGATTCTTATACCATTATTTTAAAATAAAAAATTTACAATCAATAAAAAAACCGCTTCTTAGAAGTGGTTTTTTTTATTGATGGTAAGACAAAATCTTATTCTCCGTCGAAATCTGTGTCTGCATCAGCAGAAACTTTTTCTCCTTCTTCTTTAGATTTTTCTTTGTCTGCTTTTCTTTGAGACTGACCTTCTTTGATAGATTCAGAAACTACAGAAAGAATCATGTCGATAGATTTAGAAGCATCGTCGTTTCCAGGGATAACGAAGTCAACTTTTCTAGGATCTGAGTTTGTATCTACCATAGCAAATACAGGGATACCTAATTTTTTAGCTTCAGTTACTGCAATGTGTTCTCTCATAATATCTACTACGAAAATAGCAGAAGGAAGACGCACCATGTCAGAGATAGAACCTAAGTTTTTCTCTAAGTTAGCTCTTTGACGATCAACTTGTAATCTTTCCTTTTTTGATAAAGTTTCGAAAGTACCATCTTTCTTCATTTTATCAATGTGGTTCATTTTTTTAACAGCTTTACGGATGGTAACAAAGTTTGTTAACATTCCACCTGGCCATCTTTCAGTAATATAAGGCATATTAAGTTCTGAAGCGTGTTTTGCAACCACTTCTTTCGCTTGCTTTTTAGTCGCTACGAAAAGAACTTTTTTACCTGCAGAAGTAATTTTTTCTAATGCTTTACAAGCATCATCCAATTTTACAGCTGTTTTATGTAGATCGATAATGTGAATACCGTTTTTCTCCATGAAAATGTATGGAGCCATATTTGGATTCCACTTTCTTGTCATGTGACCGAAGTGTACACCAGCCTCTAAAAGGTCTTTTACATTTGCTTTTGCCATGTTTTCTGTTTTTGTTAGTTTACTTTCCGTTTCTTAAACAATCAACAACTTCTTTAGATGGGAGAAGCGTTTGGATGCTAAACGTAACGGGCAATTTTGATGCTTTAGGCTCTAAGCATTAAGCTGTAGGCTTTCAAGCGGATTAAAAATTTTAATAAGTTCAAATAGCTTATTGCATATTGCTTTAAGCTTATCGCAATTCTTAACGTTTTGAGAATTGGAATCTCTTTCTCGCTTTTTTCTGACCTGGTTTTTTTCTTTCAACCATTCTTGCATCTCTTGTAAGTAAACCAGCTGGTTTAAGAGCTAATCTGAACTCAGCGTTAATTTCGCAAAGAGCTCTAGAAATACCCAATCTGATAGCCTCAGCTTGACCAGTGATACCACCACCAAATACATTTACAGTAACATCATACTGACCTGCAGTTTCTGTCAATAAGAAAGGTTGGTTAGTTTTGTAAACTAAAACGTCTGTACCGAAATAAGTTTTTACGTCTTTACCATTAATAGTAGTGTTTCCAGTACCTGGCTTAACGTAAACTCTAGCTACAGAAGTTTTTCTTCTTCCGATTTTGTGAACTATAGACATATTGCTTATTTAAATTCGTTAATATTAATAGTTTTAGGCTGTTGAGCTTCGTGTTTGTGCTCAGTTCCTTCATATAAATAAAGGTTTTTAAGCAACGCAGAACCTAGTCTGTTTTTTGGCAACATACCTTTTACAGATTTTTCTAAAATTCTTAACTCGTTTTTCTTTTTCAGCTCTTCAGCAGTTAACGATTTTTGTCCACCAGGGTAACCTGTATGCCAGATATAAGTTTTATCTGCCCACTTGTTTCCTGAAAGAGTAACTTTTCCAGCATTCAAAACAATTACGTTATCACCACAATCAACGTGAGGTGTGTAATTTGTTTTGTGCTTACCTCTCAAAATCTTTGCAACCGCAGAAGCTAGTCTTCCTAACGGTTGTCCTTCAGCGTCTACCACAACCCATTCTTTATTAGCGGTAGCTTTGTTAGCTGAAACGGTTTTGTAACTTAATGTATTCACAATTTAAAGTTAAAGATTAAACATAATTTTCCCAATAAGGGTGTGCAAAGGTAGGATTTTTTTTTGTAACGAAAAAATATTATCCGAGTAATGTGATTTTTAGAGTTGAGGATTCTAAAAATTCTGACGTAACTTATGGCATTATCCTTGTAACATTCTTCACCTATAAAGACCAACAAATACAAATTTAACATATATATTATTAACTAATTAGAAAGCTGAAAAAAAGTTGCAGCTTTCTTTTTTGTTTTAAACTTATCCTTATTTTTCTTTTTAAAAAATCATTTATATTTGTTTAAAACTATATCGTTATGAGCCATGTCAAGATTCGTAAGGAGAGAAGCTGCTTAAATTGTGGACATGAGGTTAAGGAGAGGTTCTGTCCAAATTGTGGACAGGAAAACACGGAGCGCAGACAACCTTTTCATTATCTATTTACCCATTTCGTGGAAGACTTCACACATTATGACGGACAATTTTGGAGGACAATGAAAAACTTGATTTTTAAGCCAGGACTGTTAACCTCTGCTTATTTAGATGGTAAAAGACAATCTTTTGTGCCGCCGGTAAAGCTTTATATATTTGTCAGTTTTGTTACTTTCTTGCTTTTTGCATTTTTTCCGCCTCTTGATATTAACTTTGAAGACAATGTCACCAATAAACGTAACGACTCTATTGCAAAAACAGAAAAACAGAAAAACGATATTATTTCCTTAAAAATAGACAGTTTAAGTTCCAATAAGAATTTAACCAAAGGAGATTCTCTGAAAATTAATGAATTGAAGAAGACTCTTAAAGCCTCAAAGGACAATCAGGAAATTAGAAAAACCTTTGATATGAGTTCCAAGATTGATGAGGGAGCTGATTTTATGGGATATGAAACCTATAAAGAATATATAAAAGGAACAGAAAAAGAGTCGTTTTTCGCTAAACTTATTTCCCATCCTGTTGCCAAGAAATATTTTGAACTTAAAGAAAAAGGAGTCAGCAAAGGAGACGTGGTAGATAACCTTACAAAAACTTCTTTCCATAATCTCCCCAAAGCGCTTTTTATTTATCTTCCCATTTTTGCGTTTTTCTTATGGGTTTTCCACAATAAAAAGAAATGGTGGTATTTTGATCATGGTGTTTTCACGCTGCATTATTTTTCTTTTTTATTAGTTACCATTTTAGTATTTACTTTTTTAGCGAAAATTTCTAACCTTTTAGAAGGAAGGGCATTTATAGATGCTGTTTTTTACTTTCTTATGTTTTGTTTGGCTTGCTATTCCTGGGTTTATTTTTTTATTGCACATCATAAAGTTTATCATACTCACGGATTGGTAAGTGTAGTAGTGGGCATAGTTTTATTCAGTATAAATTATATAGCTTTCTTATTTTTATTAATAGGTTTAACCTTGTATAGTTTTGCAACCATGACTTAAAAAGAGTAATGATCAAAAAAAAACAATACAAATTCGAAAATCTGTATTGTTTATAATATCATTGAATTCTTTTTATGCTTGAGTTTTGCTCAACAAGATGATTTTAATATCTCAAAGATTTGCTTTCTCTAAAACTTGCAATCAGATAATAGGCTACAAAAACGGTTGAAAATCTAATAATGGAAGGAATTGCTATTTCAAAATCGAAGAAAATAAATCCAGCAATTACTAAAGCTGCAATTCCAATAAAAGATAAGCCGAGCTTTTTTGGAAGGCTGTAATCTGGTCGGTCTAAAAAATAAGCCATTCCCCAACCTAGTCCGAAAGCAGTAGCGTAATAAATATCTACCATTAAACTTTGGCCTTCTCCGAAAAAATAGTTCAATAAAAAACTAGCGATACTTCCAACCGCAAAAAATATTAATGATCTCAACATGCTGCAAAATTAATAACTATTTAATAAAGCCTCATCATTAATATATGAAGTTGGGCGATAATATTCGTCAGAATCTACTTTTCTCAATTCTTTTGTTTCTATATACATAATATTATCTTCAGTAAATTTCCTTGTAAATAGCCAGTTGCCTTTAGCTTCCTGCTCAGTTTCGCCAATATTGTCTTTATATCGAATTTTACCATTCACAAGGATGCCTTCATTTACAGTGGCTTTGCTTATTTGTTTTCCGTTTTTGAATTGTATAATTTCTGCATTTAAATTGTCACTTTCGCTCTCAAATTTTTTATAGCTGAATTTTAGTTTTCCATTCTCGTCATAAACTTTGGTGTTGTAAACATTAAGTTTTGAATCGAATTTCGTCTCCTGCATTAGTTTTCCTGTCGTTTGATTTAAAGTTTGTGACTCAAGCAAAATTCCATTTTTATATTTTGAAAACAAATCGTCTGAATATACCTCGCCATCATATACCTCGCCTTCCTTATAAATCATTTTACCTTTAACGGTTCCGTCTGGATGATAATAAGTAGAATCTTTTAAAAGTTCATTTTCAAAATTTGAAAAAGCCACCAACTGACCATCACTATTGAAATTTTTTAAAGATTCAATCTTATAATTATTATATTGAGTGATGGATGTAATCTTCATGGTTTCATAATCAAGATTAACATTTTGCCCGCTATATTCTTGCATGGATTGAAGGTTGTTATCAAACTTGGAAGTTAATTTTCCAATTTGTTTTCCTTCTTTATCATAGTTTATTTTTATGGCTTCTTTGGATTTTTTGATGTATTCTTCCGCTTTTACTCCATTGCTGTAAAATGCTTCATAACCTTTTATATCTCCGTTTTTATCATAACGAATAATACGGTTAATATGGAAATCTAGCAGGTCAAAATTTACTTCAGTACCGGTTGTTTTCAAATCTTTATCAACTTTCCCAGTTCCAATAAGTTTTCCTTTTTCGTTGTAATATTTTGTTTCTTGTGAGCCATCTTCCTTATAGAAAGTTTCAAAGCCTAAAGGGTTGTCATTGCTTTTAAAAGCTTTAACATAGCTAAGTTCTCCATTTTTGGTTTCAGAAATATTGTTGAACGCAATTCCCAGTTCTACATCACTGTAGACGTAAGATTTTCCGTTTAGTTTACCTTTATTAGTGTAATTGTAATCTTCTAAAATGCGACCATCTTCATCGTACGATTTCATTTCTCCAGTTACTTCACCATTATTATAATTAGCAATGCTTTCTGGCTTGCCATTTGGGAAATACCAGGTCACTTTGCCATGATAACGTTCCTTTCCTGGCTTTGTATCTATGGCATTTCCTTCCATTTGCAGAACACCATTTTTATAGAAATCTTTTATTAAAGTTCCATTATCCTGCTTATAACTTTCACGGTAATAAGACATCTTTTCTTTGGTGCTTGGCTGCCAATTTTCATCAAAATAACTCAACTGCTGACCAAAAGCAGAAATTCCAAAACTTAGGACGAAAAACGCCGACATTAATAACTTTTTCATTGTTTATTTTTTTTCGAGGCCAAAAATAATCATTACACATAGATTATTAAAGCCTTTTACTGACATTAAATTGAAAAAAGGAGCTTTATTTAAGATTTTGACGAAATCGTCTTAAATGATTATATTTGGAAATTGAGTTAAACTTTATGGAAAACCAAAAATATACCCCTAACAACAAGGTTAGAATAGTTACTGCAGCGGCTTTATTTGATGGTCATGATGCAGCGATTAATATTATGCGACGTGTCATCCAAGGTTCTGGATGCGAAGTTATCCACTTAGGACACGACAAATCTGCAGAAGAAGTGGTGAATACTGCCATTCAGGAAGATGCCAATGCCATTGCGCTAACGTCTTACCAAGGTGGTCACAACGAGTATTTTAAATACATCTACGATCTTTTAAGACAAAAAAATGCGTCACAAATCAAGATTTTTGGTGGCGGTGGCGGTGTAATCCTTCCTGAAGAAATTAAGGATTTAATGGATTACGGAATCGATAGAATTTATTCTCCAGACGACGGTCGTGAGCTGGGTTTACAAGGAATGATTGATGATTTGGTGAAGCAATCTGACTTTGCAACAGGCGCAAATATTAATGTTTCAGATTTAAATGATATTAAATTTGAAGATTCTTCAAAACTGGCGCAAATTATCTCTGCCGTAGAAAATTTCTCAGATGAAAAACCTGAATTAGCAGCTACAATCAACGAAAAAGCTAAAGATTTAAATATTCCAATCATCGGAATTACAGGAACCGGAGGTGCCGGAAAATCTTCGCTTACTGACGAATTGGTAAGACGTTTCCTTCGTTCAAATCCTGATAAAAAAATCGCAATTATCTCCATAGATCCTTCTAAAAAGAAAACGGGAGGAGCGCTTCTAGGTGACAGAATTCGTATGAATTCCATTAACGATTCTCGTGTATTTATGCGTTCTATGGCGACTCGTGAGAACAACGCTTCGGTTTCGCCTTTCGTTCATACAGCTTTGAATGTTTTAAAATTAGCACATCCAGATATTATTATTTTAGAAACTTCGGGTATCGGACAATCAGGTTCGGAAGTTTCGGATATTGCTGATGTTTCTATGTATGTGATGACGCCTGAATACGGTGCTTCTACACAGTTGGAGAAAATCGACATGTTGGATTATGCGGATTTAATCGCTTTGAATAAATCTGATAAACGTGGAGCTTTAGATGCTTTGCAAGCCGTGAGAAAGCAATTCCAAAGAAATCATTTGCTTTGGGAAAATCAGTTGGATGAAATGCCAGTTTATGCTACAAAAGCTTCTCAGTTCAACGATCACGGAACAACAGAATTGTTCAATACTTTGGTTAAAAAAGTAAACGAAAAATTTAGTTCAACTAATCTTCAAGAGTTTTTGGAGCAAGAAATTACGAGCGATACCACCATTATTCCTGGCAAAAGAGTTCGTTATCTTTCTGAAATTGTAGAAAACAACAAACAATACGACGAATCTGTTTTGAAACAAGCAGAATTGGCTCGTAAAATGTACCATATTGATGGCGTAAAATCCATTATTTCCAACGAAACTTTGGATGCTGAATATCAAAAAGCAGAAAAAGAACTTCAACAGGAAAACATCGATTTCCTAAGAACTTGGGACAACACGAAAAAGGCTTTCCATGAGGAAACCTATTCGTATTTTGTAAGAGGAAAAGAAATTAAAGTGGAAACTTCTACAGAATCGCTTTCTCATCTTAGAATTCCGAAAATTGCTCTTCCAAAATACAACGATTGGGGCGACTTAATCGCTTGGAAAGGTCAGGAAAATCTTCCGGGAAGTTTCCCTTATACGGCGGGAATTTATCCTTTCAAAAGAACGGGTGAAGATCCAACGAGAATGTTCGCCGGTGAAGGCGGTCCAGAAAGAACCAACAGAAGATTCCATTATGTTTCTGCGGAAATGGACGCTAAGCGTCTTTCTACTGCCTTTGATAGTGTAACCTTATATGGTCAGGATCCTGCTTTACCACCCGATATTTATGGTAAAATTGGTAACGCCGGTGTTTCTATTGCGACTTTAGATGATGCTAAAAAATTATATTCCGGTTTTGATTTAATTAATGCATTGACTTCAGTTTCGATGACGATTAACGGACCAGCTCCAATGATTTTGGCGTTCTTTATGAATGCAGCTATCGACCAAAATGTTGAAAAATATTTAGAAGAAAACGGTCTTGAAGGCAAAATTGAAACCGCTTTAAAAGCGAAATTCGATGCCAAAGGATTGAAACGTCCAGAATACAACGGCGAATTGCCACCTTCTAACAATGGTTTAGGACTGAAATTATTAGGTTTAACAGGTGATGAAGTGGTTCCTGCGGATATTTATGCTAAAATTAAAGCGGAAACCATCGCAACAGTTCGTGGAACGGTTCAGGCGGATATTCTAAAAGAAGATCAGGCTCAAAATACGTGTATTTTCTCTACAGAATTTGCTTTGAGATTAATGGGCGACGTTCAGGAATATTTCATTCAAAATAAAGTAAGAAACTTCTATTCGGTTTCTATTTCTGGTTACCATATTGCGGAAGCGGGTGCAAATCCTATTTCTCAGTTAGCCTTTACGTTGGCAAATGGTTTCACTTATGTGGAATATTATTTGTCGAGAGGAATGGACATCAACGATTTTGCTCCTAACCTTTCTTTCTTCTTCTCCAATGGTATCGATCCTGAATACTCAGTAATCGGTCGTGTGGCAAGAAGATTATGGGCAAAAGCAATGAAGTTGAAATATGGCGCAGACGAGCGTTCTCAAATGTTGAAATACCATATTCAAACTTCGGGAAGATCGCTTCACGCGCAAGAAATTGATTTTAATGACATCAGAACAACGCTTCAGGCTTTGTATGCGATTTACGATAACTGTAACTCACTTCACACCAATGCTTACGACGAGGCGATTACCACTCCTACAGAAGAATCGGTAAGAAGAGCAATGGCGATTCAATTAATTATCAACAAAGAATTGGGTCTTGCGAAAAACGAAAATCCACTTCAAGGTTCTTTCATTATTGAGGAATTAACAGATCTTGTGGAAGAAGCGGTTTACCAAGAATTCGATAGAATTACGGAAAGAGGTGGCGTTCTTGGAGCTATGGAAACGATGTATCAACGTTCAAAAATTCAAGAGGAATCTATGCATTACGAATGGTTGAAACACACTGGTGAATATCCAATTATCGGGGTGAATACTTTCCTTGGAAAAGATGGTTCGCCAACGGTTCGTCCAGGTGAAGTGATCCGTTCTACTGAGGAGGAAAAACAAGCTCAAATTGAATTCCTTCACAATTATCAAAAAGCCAACGCAGATAAATCAGGAGATGCTTTAGCGAAGCTTCAACATGCTGCCATCAATCAACAAAACTTGTTTGAAGTGATGATGGATGCTGTGAAATATTGTTCGCTTGGGCAAATTACCAATGCTTTATTTGAAGTGGGTGGAAAATACCGCAGAAACATGTAGTGCGTGTCGCACAAACAATTTTTACTACTAGCTGCTTTAGCTTTTAGATAAACGAAAAACCTCATCGAAATTCGGTGAGGTTTTTTTATTCGAAAATCTAATGAAGATTTATTTTTATAATTTTTTATTGAAGATATTAAAGGAAAAACGCAAACAAGCAAACGAAAAATGCGGTGATTCCTGTGTAGAATAAGCTTCCAATGATAAAGTATCCTAGTCTTCTGTGGTTTACACTAAAGCTTCCGGGTAAGTTTTTTTTAGATTTTTGTTTTCCAGATTTGAAAATGCTATACGCCCAAATAATGTAGGTAAGTACGGCGCCGATGATATGTCCGGTAAGTAAAACTTTGAACTAAGTGGTATGAGAATATTCGCTGTTGGCCACTAAACTTCCCGAGCCTCCAGAAATACGGATAAGAAGTTCAAGAGAAATTACGCCTAAAATACATGTGTAAAATAATCTCTTCTGAATTTTGATATGCGAATCAAACTTAGCTTGTTTAATTTTTGTTGCCGCATAATATGCCAAAAACGGTGCTACAATGGATAAAACTAACATTCCTATTATAATAACAAGACCAAAATTCATTCTATTTATTTTTAATTTGAAAAGTCATCAAAAGTAGTTATTTTTTCACTAATCTTTTTATTTTCTTATTTTTACATAAAACACACATTTTGAAAACATTTTTTTATCCACTACTTTTATTTATTTTAATAATTTTTAATTCTTGTAAACAGGAAAGCTCGGTTGTAAAGACAAAAACACTAGATAGAAATGCAATTGTAGATTCTACAATAAATGCCTTTCAACAAAAGCTTTTAAAAATTCAAATAGATTCTGTTTTTTCTAAATACCATTTTAATGGAAGTGTAGCCATTTTTAAAGACAGTATTCAGATTTATCGTAAAAATCAAGGTTTTGCAGATTTTAAAACAAAAATGCCTATCAATGATTCTGTAAATTTTGCAATAGCTTCCATTAGTAAACAGTTTACAGCAGCTCTTATATTGCAGCAAGTAGAACTTGGAAAAGTAAAACTTGAAGATAAAGTTTCTCAATTTGTAAAAGGTTTTAAAACATCCGAATATAAAAATATTAGTATTCAACAGCTTTTAAATCATACTTCGGGTCTTAATTTAATCGGACAAAAGCTTATGTTTAAAAGTGGTGAAGATTTTAATTATTCAAATGATGGTTATAATGCTTTAGGTGAAATTTTAGAGATTGTAACGGGGAAGTCTTTTGATGAAAATGCCACAGAGCTTTTTCAAAAAGTGGGTATGAAAAATACTTTTACTCCCAAGACATACATAGGAAGCAATTTTGGAAGCGCTTATCTAGGAAATTTTAAAAAATATGCTGAGGTTCCGAATATGCCTAAAAGATTATCTGGCGGAGATGTTGGAACTCCCGCAGGAGGAATTTTGTCCTCGATAGATGATTTACATATATGGAATGAAAAACTTTATTCGGGGAAAGTTTTGAAACCTGAAACTGTTGATATGATGACTACGAAATCGGCGACGAGGATGCATCAAATTTTTGGGAAAATGGGTTACGGATATGGAATTATGTTAAGTGTTGGTCATCCCAAAGCATATTTTCATAGTGGTTATGTAAAAGGTTCACCAAGTTTGAATGTTTATTATCCTGAAAGTAAAATTTCTGTAATTATTTTATCCAATATTGCAGATGAAACTAAAGGGAAAAATGCTGTTTTTTTACCTCATAAAGAGATTAAGAAAATTACGGACAATACAGAAGTATTAACTGCTGAACTGCGCTCTGAGCTATTGAAAACTCAACAAGAAGATAATTTAAAAAAATAAATGACCAAACTATATTATATTGCTATTTACCCTCCTCAAAATATTATTGATGAGATTAGGGAATTTAAAGAGGATATTGCGAAAAATTTCAACTCCGTAAAGGCTTTGAAAAATGACGCTCATATTACTTTGCTTCCTCCTTTTTCTAGAGAATTGAGTTTGGAGCAAGATATTCATGTCGCTTTTCAGAAAATCAATACAAATTTTTCGCCTTTTGAAATTGAATTAAATGGTTTTGGTAATTTCCCCAACCAAAAAAATCCAGTTATTTTCATTAAACCAGAAACTAATGAAACATTAAAACTGCTTCACTTAAAAGTTTCGGAACAATTTAAATTTAACAAAACCTCTTTTAATCCTCATATTACTATTGGTTATAGAGATTTGACTTTTGAGAATTTTCAAAAGGCTTGGAATAAATATCAAAATTTAAAATATCACAGAAAATTTCAGGTTGAAAAAATCTTATTATTAAGACATGATTTTGGAAAATGGAAGGTTTTGGATGAGAAAAAGTTACAATAAATTGATATTTTTGCATCATGAAAAATATTGTTTTATTGCTTGTGGTAGCAATTTCAGGAGTTTTGTACTCGCAAAAAGCGGATAACTCATTGCATGGGTTTTATGAAGAAAAAGGAGATAAAACCTTTTATAAAAAATTTGAGTTTGATGGAAATGGAAAGGTTATGATTGCGGGAATGGATGAAGGTGATTATTTTACCAGAAACGACAGCTTAATTATTTATCCTGATAAAAGTATTTTTATTTTTAAAATTCAGAAAAATGGAAATTTAAAAGGCATTTCTGATTGGGTTGAAAAAGGTGTTTGGACGTTCAAGAAAGACTCTGTGGTAGAAAATAAAAGATTAAAACCTGAACAAGCACTTAAAAAGGCAAGTTTGCTGGCTGAATATTACGATAAAACAAAAGGGAAATCGGATATTGATATGTTGTTCTCTGATGAAACCCCAAAAATTAATGAAGATTTATGTAACAAGGGTTTGTCTAAAGCTTGTCTGAATCTTTTTGGTTTGAAAATGTTAGAATATACGCCTGGTTTATTAGGAGAGTCTGATAAAATAGCGTCAAAAAAATTAAAACCTCACCCGGAATTAATTGCGCTTTCTAAAAAGATAGTTGCATTGGGAGATGCTGAAGGACATACCGTTTTAGGAAGTTATTATTATGTTCTTGGATTAAAAGAAAAAGCGGATGAAGAATGGGAAAAAGCAATACAAAAAGGTAGTCACAAAGCAGGAATGGCAAAAGGAATGATAGAATTCGCAGAAAGTATGGAAGCAGAAGCTGAGAATTAGATGTTATTTGATTGGTTTCGGCGCGGCGAAGCCGCGCCGAAACCAATCAAATAAATAACAATAAAAAAGGCTTTCAAATTTTGAAAGCCTTTTTTATTTATCCTTTAAATTGCCCCATTGCAATAAATTTCTCTTGTCTTTGGGTTTCTAGTTCTTGTCCTGTGAACTTAGAAAACGCCTTAATGTTCTGCAGAATAGATTGTTTAAGGTTGTTGAAAGCAATTGTTGGGTCGTAATGAGCTCCACCAAGTGGTTCTTCAATAATTCCATCAATAAATCCTTCTCTCAAAGCATCTTTTGGAGTAAGGTTCAATGCGTTTGCGGCATCTTCTTTATGATCCCAGTTTCTCCATAGAATAGAAGAGCAACTTTCTGGTGCAATTACCGTATACCATGTGTTTTCCAACATGTATACTTTATTCCCAACACCAATTCCTAAAGCTCCACCACTAGCTCCTTCACCAATGATATAAGTTAAAATTGGAGTTCTTAGCTGTACCATTTCGAAGATATTTCTTGCAATAGCTTCACCTTGACCTCTTTCTTCAGCTTCTAAACCTGGGTATGCTCCAGGAGTGTCTACTAAAGTTACAATAGGAATATTGAATTTTTCTGCTAACTTCATTAGTCGCAATGCTTTTCTGTATCCTTCCGGGTTGGGCATTCCGAATCTTCTGAATTGTCTTTCTTTGGTAGTTCTTCCTTTTTGAGTACCAATAATCATTACTTTTTTACCATCTATGGTAATAAGTCCACCAATCATTGCGGGGTCATCAGCAAAATTTCTATCGCCATGAAGTTCTAAAAAGCTATTTTCATCAGCAATTCCTTTAATAAAATCTAAAGTATAAGGTCTATCTGGATGTCTAGATAATTGTACTCTTTCCCAAGGGGTAAGATTTCCGTAAATCTCTTTTTTCTTTTCAAGAATTTTGTCTTCAATTTGGCTGCATGCTGTTTTTACATCAACGCCGCTTTCTTCACCTACCAACGAACATGTTTGGTATTGATCCATCAATTCTTTTATAGGAAGTTCAAAACTTAAGTATTCCATTTTATGAGATAAATTAATCTTTCAAAGTTAGTAAAAAATATGAAAATTTATTGAAAATTATTCACAGCGTTATTTATACGGACAAGAGTTTCCTCTTTTCCAATGAGTTCCATAATGTCTGGAACGTCTGGCCCTTTCAATTCTCCTACCAAGCTTAATCGAAGTGGCATCATGATTTTTCCCATTCCTAAACCTTTTGCTTCAGCAAAATCATGAATAGTTTGTTTAATGTTTTCGACTGTAAAATCTTTATTGTCTAGAGAGGATATAAAGTCTTGCAGTAAAGCAGATGTTTCTTCATTCCAAGCTTTTTTGCTCGCTTTTTCATCGTAAAAAGTGGGTGCTTCAAAGAAAAATTTGCTGTCGTTGTAAATGTCTTTAATAAAACTTGCTCTTTCTTTCATTAATGAAACAATTCTTAATAAAGTATCATCATTCAAACTTGAATTTTTTACTTCTTCTAATTCTTTGAATAAGCTTAAAACCTCTTCATCAGATTTTTTTAATAAATATTCATGATTGAACCAAACTGCTTTTTCAGGATTAAATCGAGCTCCCGCTTTATGAACTTTATTCAGATCAAATTCAGCGATCATTTCTTCCATTGTAAGAATTTCTCTGTCATTGGCAGGGCTCCAACCTAAAAGTGCCACCATATTCATAAATGCATCTGGGAAATAACCGGATTCTTTATAACCTTTCCAAGTGTCACCACTTTCAGGGTCTTTAAAATCCATTGGGAAAACTGGGAAACCGAATTTAGCACCGTCTCTTTTGCTGAGTTTACCTTTTCCTTCAGGTTTTAGGATAAGTGAAAGGTGGGCAAATTCTGGAGATTCCCAACCCATAGCTTCATACAATAAGACATGTAAAGCCATAGATGGTAACCATTCTTCCCCACGGATAACGTGAGAAATTTTCATTTCATGGTCATCAATAATATTAGCGAAATGATAAGTCGGCATTCCATCATTTTTTACCAAAACCTTATCGTCTAAAGTATTGGTATTTACGCTAAAGTTTCCTCTAATGATATCTTGAAGATTGATGGTTCTATCCAATGGCATTTTAAAACGAACTACATAAGGCGTTTTCTCATTAATAAGTTGCTCTACTTCCTCTTTAGATAGGGTAATGCTGTTTTTTAAACGATTTCTAGTGATGTTATTGTAAGCAAAAACGTCACCTCTTGTTTCAAATTCTTTTCTTATGGTATCTAATTCCTCAGGAGTGTCGAATGCGATATAAGCATAGTCGGTTTCTAAAATTTGAGCGGTGTATTTATCATAAATATCACGTCTTTCAGACTGTCTGTAAGGTCCATAAGGTCCACCATGAATAGGGCTTTCATCGGGAATCATTCCGCACCATTCAAGAGATTTCATAATGTATTCTTCTGCGCCTTCTACAAATCTTGCTGTATCTGTGTCTTCAATTCTTAAAACGAAATCTCCGCCATTATGTTTGGCAAAAAGATAGTCATATAATGCGGTTCTTACCCCACCTAAATGCAAAGCTCCAGTTGGACTGGGTGCAAAACGGACTCTTACCTTATCCATTGTCTAAAAAATTTTGGTGCAAAGGTAAGAAAAATAGGATGATTTGCTGAAATTTGATTAAGTTTGTAGCTATGTCTATTGTAACCAAACAAAATAAGTTTTTATTTTATTTAAAAGGGTTTTCCGAAAGGTTTATTCCTCATCGTCAACTTGAAGAAAAGATTAGTGGTTTAAGGAAGAAAATGTCTGCTGATGATATGAAAACAGTAGAATTTAGAGTTGATTATTACAATAAACTTGTTGGTGCAAGGAAAGGCGATTTCAATGGAACGAAAGTAAAAGATTTATTAAAACCAACTACTCCTAAAGCCTATTATTCGATACTTATGAGTATGCAAAATATTTTGATAAGAATTTATTAATTAATTATGCATTTGGAGATGTAAATACCATCCTTGAAAAACCCTCAATTGCTAAGAGTAGACCAATTGCTGGTGACAATTCTAATAATATAATATTGAATTTAGATAAAGCAAGGCATTTTGTTTCGGTAAAAGATGATAAAAGTTTTGAATCTAAAAAGGATTTATTAATTGGCCGCGCCGCTGTGCATCAACAACATCGTATAGATTTTTTTGAAAAGTATTTTGAAAATCCTATTTGCGATCTTGGACAAGTGAATGCTAAAGGCGGAAAACAAGAGTGGATTAAACCTAAAATATCTATTGAAGAACACTTAAAATATAAATTTGTTTTAAGTTTAGAAGGAAATGATGTGGCTACTAATTTAAAGTGGATTATGTCATCAAATTCAGTAGCGGTTACTCCATCATTAAAAATGGAAACATGGTATATGGAAGGAACTTTGGTCCCAAATATGCATTTTGTGGAAATTGCAGACGATTACTCGGACTTACAAGAGAAGATTAATTATTATATTGATCATCCAAAAGAAGCAGAAGAAATAATAAAAAATGCTAAATTACACAGAAGCTCTTTTTCAAATTCTGCAAAAGAAGATTTAATTGCGCTTTTGGTGTTGAAAAAATATTTCGAATTAGTTAAATAAGAAATTATGCTAGAGATTGGCGAAAGACCTTGGGGAAAATACTACGTTTTAGCGGACGAACCCAATTATAAATTGAAGAGAATAGAAGTTGATCCTGGTCAGAAATTATCATATCAATATCATCATCAAAGACAGGAATTTTGGACTATTGTGAAAGGAGAAGCTGTAGTTGTTTTGAATGGTAAAGAGATTCCAATGTCTTATGGAGACAGTATTTTTATACCTCTTGGTGCAAAACATAGAATAATGAATCTTACCGAGAAACTTCTTGTTTTTGTTGAGGTGCAAACAGGAACTTATTTTGGCGAGGATGATATTATAAGACTAGAAGACGAATACGATAGAAGTATTGGTGAATAGTACTTTACTGAATATTACATCAATATTAGTAATAAAAAAATGCTACAAATAGTTGTAGCATTTTTTATGTAGAAAAAGTTTATTTAAAAAAGGATTAAATCAACTTACTTTATTTTAAGAAGTAATAATTTAAAGAACAATAAAGGTTGTTGGTATTTTAATTTATATTTTTCTTCTTTCCATTTTCTAAGAAGCGCTTTTCGTTTGTTGTCATCTTTTTCATTAGAAAGTTGCTTTTCATATTCATGTTTAAGAATATTTACCAGATATTTTGTTTTTAGGTTTTTATCAGCAAAAATATAATCTAAGTATTTATTGGTTACTTTTTTATAAGAATCCTCCATTAATGTCCAGTTAGAAGAAAGACTTTTGGGTAAAATTCTATAATAAAACAACTTTTCGTTAATAAATCCTATTTTGTAGCCTAAATGGGTGAGCCTTAAATTCATATCCCAATCTTCGGTGTTGATGTTTTCGTCAAAAGGATGTTGTTTAAGGATTTCTCCTTTTACCATTACTCCAACGTTGAAGGGTTCGTTTTGAGTAACATTTTCATAAAAGAAATTGGGAATGCTATTGATAATTTTGTTCTTGCGCTTTTCACTATAAGCATCCACGGTGAGCCCACTTTCCTGTAAAAACCTGTAGCCATCCGTTAAAACAAAATCTAATTTATTTTTTTGAATATATGCTACCTTTTCTTCAATGCTATTATCGGTAAACCAATCGTCACCAGAAAGAATACAAATATATTCTCCCACAGTTTGAGAAACGAGGATATTAAGATTTTTTGCAACTCCAAATCTTTCTGTATTTTGAAATACTTTTACAGGGAATTTAGAATTTTCTAATGCTTTTTTTGCTTTAGAAAACGTTTCATCGTTCGATAAATTATCCAGTAAAACAATTTCTATATTAGGATAAGACTGAGAAAGCGCAGATTGACAGGCTTGCTCAATATAATCCTCATGATTCATTGTTATTATAACAATGCTTACTAATGGATATTGCAGGTTTTCCAATTAAAATGCATTTAATGTTTCTATAACAAATCCTACTTCTTCATCCGTCATCACCTGACTTATTGGAATGCTTAACACTTCATCCGAAAGGGTTTCTGTAATTGGAAAGTTCAAATGATTAAACTCTTTATAGCAATCTTGCTGATGAGGTGGAATAGGGTAGTGGATAATACTTTGAATATTTTTTGAAGCTAAATATTCTTGAAGATTAGTTCTTTCTTTAGTTTTGATAACATATAAATGCCAAACATGAGAATTTTCATCCGCCGGCATTAAAGGAAGTTCTAATTTTGGATTGTTGATTTCTTTAGAATATCTTGTTGCAATTTGTCTTCTCTTATTATTATCTTCGATAAGATACTTGAGTTTTACATCCAAAACCGCAGCTTGTAACTCATCTAATCTTGAGTTTAAACCTTTAAAAGAGTTGACATATTTTTTGTTAGAACCATAATTCGCTAATGCTCTAATGGTATTGGCTAGCAAATCATCATTAGTGGTAACAGCTCCTCCATCACCTAGAGCGCCAAGGTTTTTCCCAGGATAGAAACTAAAACCAGCAGCATCGCCTAGATTACCCGTTTTTTTGCCTTTGTATTCTGCACCAATTGCTTGTGCATTATCTTCTATAATTTTAAGATTATGTTTTTCTGCAATCTCTTTTAATTGTTCGTTATAAGAAACCTGTCCATACAAATGTACGGTCATAATCGCTTTTGTTTTAGAAGTTATTGCGGCTTCTATTTTTTCAATGTCTAAATTATGATGATTGGGGTTGGGTTCTACAAAAACAGGAACAATATTATTGTCTGTAATGGCCAAAACAGAAGCAATATAGGTATTGGCAGGAACAATAATCTCATCACCATCATTCAACAAACCGAGTTCTTTATAAGCTCTGATAATTAATCTAAGGGGATCTAAACCGTTTGCTACTCCTATAATATGCTTTGCACCAATATAATTGGAAAGATTTTTCTCAAAATTTTTCGTCTGTTCACCCAGAAGATACCATCCACTTTGGAAGGTTTTTAATAGATTTTCTTCAATTTCTACTTTATTGAGTAGATTTATCTTTTGAAGATCAAGAAAAGTGTTTTTTTTTTTTTGGATTTTTTTATACTTTTGTTAAATCTTTAAAAAAATAATCTGATTATCCGTTTAATCACCTAATCCTGTAATATTAGCAACAATAAGCCTTTCAAAAAGTCTGTCGCCAAAATATCTACGGTTTAGCTTATAAACAAACTCATTGAGGTATAATTG
>JAEWOR010000032.1 GCA_023399595.1 Bacteroidota bacterium
ATAACGAAAAAGTATTGGCGAAGTGCGGGCTAAATAGAACAAAAAGTTCAATTAAGACTGAACGGAGCCGATGCTTTTTTCGGATTGTTAAATTAAGAAAAAAATCAATACGAAAAAGCAGCGGCGGATAAATTTTCCAATAGTTCAACTTTTTACTTCCTCCCGCATTTTGCCAATACTATGTTAACTGCAGGTTTTTTATGGTTTTTTCAATTTCCTGAAAATAAATATTTCCCCTGCAAGTCGAATAAATTCAAGTACAGTTGCAACCACATAAAATTGCTTTGTACTTTCATTATTTTCCACAATTAAATAAGATAAAAACCAAAATGAATAAATCGCAAAATATACTCGGATTGGAAATTGGATGAAATTAATTATTAATCCTTTCTTGGTTTTCCACACTAACATAATTGCAGAAAAAATAAGCGATAGAAAAAGTAAAAGAAATAGAATATGCAGAAAATCAAACACAAACATTTCAAGCAGAAAAATCATGTGAAAGCAAGTCAATAAATCAAGTAAGGCAAAAAAGTAAATTAAATATTTCATTTTTTAAAGAATTGCATCTTCGTCAAATATTTCTTCAACATTATTTAGGACTTCACAATCACAATATCCTCCATTTTCTCGAAGCCAATTTTTAATTTCTTCAATGTTTTTCACTTGATTTTCGTTCAAAAATTGATTTGTCAAATTTAAAGTATCATCGCAATCATTTTTACCAAGCTTTTGGTCTAAAAAATCAAACAATCGAGTGAATATTTCTCGTGGAGTTGGGAGTGAATTTTCAAATTCAAATTTAGCTTTTTCTCTCAATTCCTTTTTGATTTGTTTTCTTCTCTCTATTTCATTTTTATCTGGCATTTTCTTTTGGATAACGATTTTTATAAACTTGCAGTTAACTCTCAAATATACGAAATATATTTAAAAAATATTAAAATTATTTTATAAGATTTTTATTTGTTTAAAATGTTGTAAAACAGTGCTTTGAGTGTGGTGGACTAATTTAATTTTTATTGTATCTTTATTTTTCTATTAAAAATACGCAATGAAATCTATTGGTTTTGCGATGTCGCAAGTTTTTGAGTTTAAAGAAGATTTTTACCGAAACAAAAATGTTTTATGGCTTAATAATTTTTTATCCAAAGATTTGAGTTATCTTAAATCTTCAACTGATGTTTTTTGGAGTAAAAGCCGTAAAAAATATTATATTTTAAACACTCTGGAAAATAGAAAGCATATTGCGAAAAAGAATCCGATTAGCGGAAAAGTGGTGCTTTCTAAAATTCAAGAAGTTAATTTAGTTGCCTATTATGATTTTCAAAATCACCTTATTCTAAAGTCGTATAGTAAAAATACCATTCGTACGTATTGCAACGAGTTTGCACAACTGCTGTATGTGTTGAAATCTTATGACGTGAAAAGACTTAACGAAGATAAAATTAGAAGTTATTTGGTGTATTGTGCTGAAGAGTTGAAACTTTCGGAAAATCAGATTCACAGCAGGATAAATGCTTTAAAATTTTATTTTGAGCAAGTTTTGGGCAGACAAAAGATGTTTTTGAGCATTCCAAGACCTAAAAAACCGCTTTTGTTACCTAAACATTTGGCAGCTAAAGAAGTGAAAAGAATCTTGGAGGTTATAGAAAATATAAAACATTCTTTAATTATTAAATTTTGCTATGGAATGGGTTTAAGAGTGAGTGAAATAGCTGCTTTAAAGTTGGAGCATATTAATACTAAGGATTTTAAAGTGCTTATTTCTTCTGCAAAAGGAAAAAAAGATCGTTATGTTTATTTGCCAGAAAGTGTTCTTCCTGATATCAAAAAATACTATAATCAGTATTTTCCTGAAACTTATTTATTTGAAGGTACGCCAGGAAATCCTTTGTCTATTCGGACCATACAAACGGTTTTTAAAAATTCAATGAAGAAAGCAGGGATTGATAGAAATGTTGGAATTCATTGTTTAAGACACAGTTATGCCACTCATTTGTTGGAGTTTGGAACCGATATTTCTCATATTCAAAAATTGCTTGGTCATAATAATATTAAAACTACGCTTAATTATACGATGGTTACCGATAAAAATTTGTCTAAAATTATTTCGCCTTTAGATAGATTTTCGCAATAATTTGGAAAAATTTTATTCTCCGTAGGTTTTTATTATATTTGTCTCATTCACTATTATATGAAGATTAATATTCAAAATGAAACTGCGAGATTGAAATCCGTTGTTTTGGGACAACCAGTTTCTATGGGATCCATTCCGACATTAGAAGAGAGCTACGACGCTAAGTCTTACCACACTATTCAACATGATATTTATCCGAAAGAAGGAGACATTGTACATGAAATGAATGCTTTTGAAAGTGTTCTTCATAAGTATAATGTGGAAGTTCTTCGACCTAGTATTATTGAAAATTACAATCAGGTTTTTGCCCGTGATGTGGCTTTTGTAATAGATGATAAAATGATTATCTCTAATATTATTGAGGACAGAGCGGATGAGCAGGAGGCTTACAAAGAAATTTTTAAAAAAGTTCCTTGGAGAAATATTATCAACCTGCCAGAAACAGCTCATGTAGAAGGTGGAGATGTAATAGTTTGGGACGATTTTATTTTTATAGGAACTTGTTATAGTCCAGATTATAGAAATTTTAAAACGGCTAGAACCAACGAATATGCCATTGAAATTTTAAAAGAATATTTCCCCAAGAAAAGAATTCTTGATTTTGAACTTAAAAAGAATGATCACGAGCCTTATAAAGGTGTTTTACACTTAGATTGTACTTTTAATCCTGTGGGAAAAGATAAATGTATTTTGTATAAAAATGGATTTGTGGACGAAAGTGATTATCATTTGATAATAGATATTTTTGGGAAAGAGAATTGCTTTGAGGTGAATGATGAAGAAATGTTCGAGATGTTCCCTAATATTTTCTCTATTTCTCCAGATGTTGTAGTTTCGGATCAAGCTTTTACAAGAATGAACAATCACCTTAGAAACGAATGGGGAATTACCGTTGAAGAAATTCCTTATCGTGAGATTTCTAAAATGGGTGGACTTTTAAGATGTTCTACAATGCCTTTGGTGAGAGAAGGATAATATAAATGGGTTATGAGTAATGAATTTTTGCTCTAACATTCTCACTGGAAATTATTAAACGACAACTGTTATTTTTCAATTAAATATGCAAACCACAAATACTGTTTTAATGATTGAGCCTGTAGCTTTTGGTTACAATGCTCAAACTGCTGAAAATAATTATTTTCAAATTAATTCCGAATCTGAAACTACTCAAACTAAAGCTTTGGAGGAGTTTAATAATTTCGTTTCTAAACTTAGAGATAATGGGATTAATGTAATTACTATTAAAGATACATTGGAACCTCATACTCCAGATTCTATTTTCCCTAATAATTGGGTGAGTTTTGGAAGTGATGGTAAGGTTTTCCTATATCCGATGTTTGCGCCTAACAGAAGAGACGAAAGACGCAAAGAGATTTTGGATACTGTTGCTGAAAATGGTTTTGAGGTGAATGAAATTATAGATCTTTCGGCTTCTGAAAAAGAAAATAAGTTTTTGGAAGGTACAGGAAGTATGATTTTCGACCATGATTATAAAATTGCTTATGGTTCTATTTCTTTAAGGCTTGATGAAGTTTTATTTAGAGATTTTTGTTCAAAAATAGGTTATGAGCCTGTAGTTTTTCATTCTTATCAAACGGCGGGAACGGAGAGATTGCCTATTTATCATACGAATGTAATGATGTGCGTTGCTGATAAGTTTGTGGTTATTTGTCTTGATTGTATTGATAATGAGCTGGAGCGAGAAAAAGTACAGGAAGTGATAAAATCTACCAACAAGGAAGTAATAGAAATTTCTGAAAATCAAATGCAACAATTTGCTGGAAATATGCTCCAAGTGCAGAATAATAACGGCGAAAAGTTCTTAATAATGAGCAAAACGGCTTATGATTCTTTATCTACTGAACAGATTCAAAATATAGAAAAATACAACGAAATTATCTATTCAGACCTTCATACTATTGAAGTTAATGGGGGAGGAAGTGCAAGATGCATGCTTGCGGAGGTTTTCTTGCCTAAGAATTAATTTTTTTTTGTTGTAATCATCCTGAATTCGGGCGCCGCAGGCGCCCGAATTCAGGATGATTAAGTTTAAAATGTTTTTGGCGGCGGCGAAGCCGCCGCCAAAAACGAACAATACAATTTAGTTTTTTTATCTCGTTCTGCTTTTAATATCGTCTGCAGCACTGTCAATATTTCTCATTTTTTGGAGTTTCTGATTTCCAAAATTATAGGTAAGACTAAATGTTACACCTCTTCTAAATTGGTTGTTTTTTACATAATTGTAAGTTCCATTAGCTTGATAATCTTCAATAATAAGAATGTTTTTTCGCAAGACATCCGTTACATTTACAGCAAAAGTCCAGTCGTTCCATAGTTTTTTAATACTTAAATCAAGACTAGAAAGGTTTTTCAAGGTTCCCAATTCTATTTGTTGTTTATCTACATAAAAGAAATTAATTCCTGCAAACCATGTTTTCGCTTTATCCAGTTTAATAGTATTATTGGTTTGAATAACTAAACTAGTGGAGTGGGATGTGTTAATATAGGTGTCAAATACTTCACCAGTCGTAGGATCTACATTTAAACTTCCGTTATTCCTGTTGTGTTGAACACCAATATTAAAGTTTGTAGTCCAATACTTTTTAAAAAATGACTTTTGCATTCCTAACATGGCAGAATATTTTTGTTTATCCCCAAAATTAGTTCTTACATACGCTAATTGCTTGTATGAAAGTCCATCTCTTGTAATTGTTCTTTGCAATGGAACCTGGGTAATAACATCTTCATAAAAAGAGTGACTAAGTATTAAGAAATATGAATTTTTATACATATAATTCAATTTTTGATGGTAAGAAGAAGAAGCCTTTACAAAAGGATTATTTTGAGTATAATTATCTTGAGTAAGAATGTTTTTCACGGGGTTAAGTTCCCAGAAGCTTGGTCTTCGCATTCTACTAGAAAATGAATAACTGATGTTGTTATTAGCATTAATAGCATAATTTAAAGAAAGATAAGGTAACATATTGTTATAATTTTGTTCAATTCTTGCCATGTCTGGTCTTTCAATCGGAGGATGGTCAGAAGTTCCTACGCTATTAGTAATTTCGTAGCGAGCTCCTAATTTTCCAGAAAACTTGTCGGAAAATTTCTTTTCGAAAGTTAAATACAAACCATAAATCTTTTCATCGTAGATAAAATGATTGGGTTTATCAATTTCATAATCGGGATTATTGATAGGAAGTAAATAATTATAAGAAGTGTATTGAGTATCATTATCCGTTTTAGTTGTATTAAAATTACCACCGATAGAAACCGTAAAATCTTTTTTAAATTTTTTGTTGTAATCTACAGTTGCAGAAAAATTATTGATTTTCTGTGGTGTTTCCTGGAAAATTTGAAAAATTGGATCTCCTAAATATTCACCATTACTGTTCGATAAGATGGTTCTATTATTAGAATTCTGAAATCTTTTATAATTAAGATAAGCTGCATTTATATTGAGTTTGCTGCCTAAAGAATCCGTTTTTACTTCATAATTAAGGTTCAATGAATTGTTGTATGATTTTGCATTTTCCAAGTTGGAAGACCTGTTGTAATGGGTGCCATCATCTTGAGAAATAGTGGTGTTGAACAGTTCTATTGAAGAACCATAACTTCTATTTACCCAAGTATTCCAAGAGAGAGCAATATTGCTTTTTTCTGTTAACTGATAATCAAAATTAAGATAGCCACCTAAATTTTTATTAGGATCGTCAATATTTCCTACAGATTCATTAGAGAAAGACGAATCTCCATTTTTTAAAACATAATGTTGAGCTTCAATATTTTCGCCACCACTTAAATTCGCGCTAATTCCCAATTTGTCTTTACGATAATTAGCAGAAAAACTAGCATTAGAGCCATTGTATTTATTCTGAGAGTTGGACATTCTCATGTTGCCATTCAAACCATTGGTCATTTTTTTCTTGAGAACAATGTTGATGATACCGTCCGAAGATTCCACTTGATATTCACTTCCAGGCATGGTAATCACCTCAATTTTTTGAATGTTTTCAGCTGGTGTATTTTTCAAAAACTGAGCTAAGGATTCAGAATCCATATTGGATTTTCTTCCATTAATGTAAATTAAAGCATTGCTTTTTCCTGCGATGGTTATAGTTTTATCATCTGTGGTTGATAGTAGAGGAGTTTGCTTTAAAAGATCAAATGTGGTATTTCCTTTAGCAATAGGTGAAGAAGCTACATCAAACACAAAACGGTCACTTTCTTTCTTGAAAACCTTTTTCGTCATGCTTACTTCCTTTATATCTTGGGTTTTCGTGTTGTCTTCCTTAGGACTTTCCTGAGCAAATGCCAATTCGCTAAAGAATAGTGCGGCAATTAATATAGACGTTTTCATAATATTGGGTTTTAGAAGTATGTTTGTTTTAATATTCAACGATACAAAGATATATATTAAAATTAGTATTATGCAATACAAAGTAGTATTAAAATTTAAATTATAGCTCTAGTATTTTGATTATCAGTGATTAAAATTTTGTTTTTAAAATTGTATTCTATATAATTAGATAACATGAGTATGTTATTTGTTACATACTTTATATTATTTTTTCAAAAAAAAGCGTTGGGAATGGAGTTTTTAATTAAAAAAAATTTTGTAATCTAATATTTAATATAAATTTGCCGTATAATTAGTAATAGAATAATGTCACAAGATCAGTCACATTTTGATGTCAAAAAGCTCTCGCTTTTAGGAGTTGTTGTTTCCTTAGGAATTGTGTTTGGAGATATCGGAACTTCGCCCCTTTATGTAATGAAAGCTATTGTGAATGCGAGTAAGTCTGGATTAAAAATGCCTTTTGATGAGTATATTGAAGGAGCATTGTCTTGTATTATTTGGACACTTACGCTACAAACTACGGTGAAATATGTAATTATTGCTTTAAGAGCAGATAACAAAGGGGAAGGTGGTATTTTATCATTATATTCTTTGGTGAAAAGACTTAAAAAGAAGTGGCTTTATCTTGTTGCAATTATTGGTGGAGCTGCTTTGGTTGCAGATAGTGTTATTACGCCTTCACTTACCGTAATGTCTGCTATTGAAGGTTTACAAATTTATAATCCACACACTCCCGTTGTAGAGATTACTTTATTCATACTCTTTATCGTATTTTTTGTGCAACAATTCGGGACCGCTTCTATTGGTAAATTCTTTGGACCAGTGATGATTACTTGGTTTACAGTTCTCGGTGTTTTCGGAGCGATGCAAATTGTGAATCATGTTGAGATTTTTAAAGCTTTCAATCCCTACTATGCGTATAATTTAATTGTTACTTCGCCTAGTGTTTTGGTGATTATGGGGGCTGTTTTCCTTTGTACAACAGGTGCTGAAGCTTTATATTCAGATTTAGGACATTGTGGGAAGAAAAATATTCAAGCGAGTTGGATTTTTGTAAAATTAATGTTGATTATCAATTATCTTGGACAAGGAGCTTGGTTGTTAGAAAATTATCAAAAAGTATATTCCGGAATTAATCCTTTCTTTGGAATTATGCCGGAATGGGCAATTATTCCTGCGGTAATTTTAGCTGCAATGGCTGCAATTATTGCGAGTCAAGCGGTAATTACAGGTGCATTTACCATGTTTTCAGAAGCGATGTCAATTTCTTTCTGGCCCAATCAACATATTGAATATCCATCGGGTGTAAAAGGACAAATGTACATTCCAAGAATTAATTGGGGACTTATGTTCCTATGTTTTATTGTGGTGTTGTATTTCAGAAAATCCGAACATATGGAAGCTGCTTATGGACTTACTATCACCATTACCATGCTAATGACTACTTTATTGCTAACACTTTGGTTAAGGAGAAATAGAGTGAATAAATACTTGGTAGCACTCTTTTTTACCGTTTATATTTTTATTGAAGGAGGTTTCTTTTATGCTAATGTTATTAAATTCTTCGATGGAGGTTGGTTAACCATTGTTTTGGGTGGATTTATTGGGATTTGTATGTACGCTTGGTATCAAGGAAGATTAATTAAAACTAAATTTATCAAGTTTGTGAAAATTGCAGATTATGTGTCTGTTATCAAAGACATGAAACTTGATGAAAGCATTCCTAAATACGCCAATAATCTAGCGTTCTTAAGTCGTGCCAAAAGAACAGATGAGGTGGAGTCTAAAATTATTTACTCCATTATTAAAAAGCAACCAAAAAGAGCCGATCATTATTTTATTTTAAATATCATCAATCAAGAAGATCCTTATACTTTTCAATATAATGTAGATGAAATTCTTCCAGGAACTATTTACAAAGTAGATTTCTTACTGGGTTTTAAAGTGGACAGAAGGATTAATGATTATTTCAAAATGGTGCTTCAGGATTTAATGAAAGAAGATGTAATTACAGACCGAAGCAGTCATCCATCCCTAAGAACTCATAATATTCCGCCAGATTTAAAGTATGTGGTGATTGATAATACCTACATTAATGATGTCTTCTTGAGTGTAAAAGAAAAAATCGTTCTTAATATTTATAATTTCGTGAAATATATTGGTAGCGACGACTTTAAATCTTGGGGGGTTACTTCCCATAACGTAGTGGTAGAATCTGCACCAGTTACTGAAGATCCGCCACTTATTCATAAAATTCAGCAGTCGGATTTCAAACATTTTAATTCTTAATTTCTATTCAATTTATAGAAAACTATAGATTAAATAAAATTCAATAAATTTGTAGTAAATTTTTTTGATGAACACGCAGCAAAACGAATCTAGCATCACGATAATAAAAGACGTACTTAAACAATATCTTCAGGAAAAAGGTTTTAGAAATACCCCAGAAAGATATACCATTCTTGAGGAAATCTACAATATGAATCACCATTTCAATGTGGACGATTTGTACCTTATTATGATGCAGAAAAAATACCATGTTTCTAAGGCAACTATTTATAATACTATTGAGATTTTCCTTGATGCAGGGCTTATTCGTAAGCATCAGTTTGGTGAGAAAACATTAACTTCTTCTTCTTACGAAAAATCTTATTTTGATAAGCAACACGACCATTTAGTAATTTACAAAAATGGTTCAGATAAAGAGATAGAGGAAATTATTGAGTTTTGCGATCCTAGAATTCAAGGCATCAAAGAAGCTATAGAAAATGCTTTTGGTGTAAATATTGATTCTCATTCATTGTACTTTTACGGTACAAAAAAAGATTAATGAAACACTTATTCGTTTTTTTTCTTTTCATTTCTGTTCAGATTTTTGCGCAAACACCACTTAAGACCAATCCTCAAGTGGCAAAAGACCCGTATTTTAATCAGAAAAGCGGAAATCCACAAAACCCTGATCCTGTTAGTCCAGAAAATAAAGTAAAAGTTACTCATTACGATATTTTACAAAAAACTCCAGAAAAATATGATGGAAATCCTTTCTTTCAGGGGAATGTTAGAATTGAACATCAAGGTTCTATTTTAACTGCAGATGAGGTGGTCTTGTATGAAGAACAGAGTTTTGTAAAAGCGATTGGAAACGTTCGACTTCAAAATGCAGACGGTTCTGTAATTACAGCGAACGAAATGGAATATGACGGTAAATCTGAAAAAGGAATTGCCCGAAAAAACGTTGTTCTTACAGACCCTAAACAAACCATAAAAACAGAAACGCTGTATTACGAAAGACCTATTAATCAAGCGTATTTCAATACTGGGGGAACTATTTATGCCAATAATAGTGTTACTTACGCTAAAGTGGGAACTTATAATGTGGCAAGTAAAGTAATTGATATTAGTGGAAATGTAAAAATTAATAACGATCAATATACTTTAGAAGGCGAAAATATCAAGCAGTATCAAAACACGAATACCGCAGAAATTTTTGGGTTTACAACCATCAGAAATAAGCAAAATCCTTCCAATTATCTTACTACAGAACGTGGAACGTATAAAATGTCCACCAAAGAAGCATTTTTGACTAAAAATTCCACTATTTTTTACAATGGTAAAATTCTTACCGGCGATGAATTGTATTTTAATCAAATCACGGGTTTTGGAAAGGGTACAGGTAATGTACTTTTAAGAGATCCTAAAGAAAGACGCTTTATAAAAGGAGGTTACGGCGAAATCTATGAAAAAACGGATTCCGCAATGATAACCAATAAACCATTAGCGGTGAAAATACTGGAGAAAGATTCCCTTTATTTCGGAGCTGAAAAATTTATTACCACTCAAAAATTGGACTCTCCAACGGCTGTTAAAAAGAAAAGTTTTTTAAGAGCTTATAAAAAAGTAAGGGTATTTAAAACCAATATCCAAGCAAGAGGAGATTCATTAAGTTTTAACGAAACCGATGGAATTATGCATCTTTTCGATAAACCAATCGCGTGGAGTGGCGAAAAACAAGTTTCTGGAGATAAGATTGAAGGCTATTTTGATGTTACGAATGAGAGATTAGATTCCATAAAAGTAATCGGTAATGCAATGGCTATTTCTAAGGTGGATTCTTTAAATATGAAGGATGAATTTAACCAAGTGAAAGGTAAATTGATGACGGTTTATTATGAAGACAATGAATTGAAAGATGCTAAAGTTATTGGTAACGCACAAGCCATCACTTATGCGGATGATTTCAATGAGAAAACCAAAGAAAGCGAAAGAATTGGTATCACACTTTCTAGTTGTGGAATTATTGATGCCGTATTTTTAGAAAAGACCATACAAATTCTCACTTGTGATATCGGAGCGAATATGGATACGTATCCAATGAGTATGATAGAACCTACTAGAAGAAAATTCCCAGATTTCAATTGGAACACCAAAGACAGGCCAAGAAAATGGCAAGATGTATATTTGGATACTCCTAGTTATGAGGAAATAAAGTATGAAGCAGATAATTCACTATATGATAAAGCTAAAGAAGCTGTAGACAAAAAACAAGCAGCCGAAGAAGCTAAAAAACCTAAACGTACAAGACGTTAAATTCTAAATATTCAGGTCTATTCCTGAAAAAAAAATCATGAAACAAGATTTCTATAATTATCAAGCGCAGACCACTCAGTTTGCATCTGGCTTTGAGGTGGAAAAAGCTGTAGGTTCCTATATTTACGGTAAAGATGGAAAAAAATATTTGGATTTTGTAGCAGGGGTTTCTGCCAATACATTAGGGCATTCTCATCCTAAAATTGTAAACGCTATTAAAGAACAAGCGGATAAATATCTTCATGTAATGGTTTACGGGGAATATGCTCAGGAAATGCCTGTTGCATTATGTAAATTATTGGCGGAAGCAACTCCAAGACCTTTGGAAGTTACTTATTTGGTAAATTCTGGCGCTGAAGCTATAGATGGATCTTTAAAATTAGCTAAAAGATATACAGGAAGAGAACAAATTATTTCCATGAAAGATTCTTACCACGGAAATACTCACGGCGCTTTATCGGTATCAGGAAATGAAGTTCATAAACGTGAATTCCGACCTTTGCTTCCCATGGTAGATTTTATTGAATTTAATAATGAAAATGAGTTTGATAAAATTACAGAAAAAACAGCTTGTGTAATTGCGGAAACGGTTCAAGGAGCAGCAGGTTTTTTGGTTCCAGATCCACAATATTTTAAAAATTTAAAGAAAAGATGTGAAGAAGTTGGAGCTTTGCTTATTCTAGACGAAATTCAACCTGGTTTTGGAAGAACGGGAAAACTGTTTTCTTTTGAATATTTCGATATGGTTCCCGATATTTTAGTAATGGGAAAAGGAATGGGAGGTGGAGTTCCTGTAGGTGCTTTTATGAGTTCGAGGGAAATTATGCAAAGTCTTTCTCACTCGCCTAAACTAGGGCATATTACAACATTTGGTGGAAATCCTCTTATTGCAGCTTCTTGTCATGCTACTTTAAAAGAAGTTTTAGAAAGCGGATTGATGAATGAAACCGATAGAAAAGAAAAGCTTTTCAGAGATTTATTGGTGCATCCTAAAATTAAAAATATCAACGGTAAGGGTTTAATGTTGGCTGTAAATTTAGAAAACCCAGATTTCACCTTGAAAGTTGCCCAAAAATGCATGGAAAAAGGCTTAATTGTTTTCTGGCAATTGTATAGAAATGAATATCTTAGAATTTCACCTCCATTAACTATTTCTGATGATGAAATTAGAGAAGGTTGTATGATTATTTTGGAGGCTATTGATGAGACCAATTAAAAATTCAGAATTTCTTAATATTAAAAATCTTTTATTGTAAAATAAAAGATTTTTTTTGCAATAAAATTGACGGTTTTTTACTCTGATGGAGGCTAAATTCTCTCAGAAGATTACAATTGATAAAAATCATGTCATTTTTGTGGAAATTTGAAAATAAGAATGAATAATGATGAAAATTATTTATATATTGCGAAACTTAAAAAAATGAGTTATATGGCGAAAAATAAAGTCCATTATGAGTTTCCAATGCATTGTTTGTCAGAAATTTTATATGAATATCTGGCTACAGCGGAGGGTCTGTCAGAGTGGTTTGCGGATGATGTTGTAGAGAAAGGAGACGATTTTTTCTTTAGTTGGAATGGCGGACCTGAGGAAAAAGCAACTTTAATTCGTTATAAGCCAGAAAGTTTTGTGCGTTTCCGTTGGGAAGAAGATGAAGGGACGAAAAATTTCTTTGAATTAACAATAACTATTGATGATATTACTGAAGATTTATCATTAAATATTACCGATTTTTGTGATGAAGGGGATGAGGAAGAAAATGCAATGTATTGGGAAAATCTTATCGAAAATCTTAGAATTAAGTTAGGTGCTTCTTAATTGAAAATTCTTTTAAAAAAAAACTGATGAACGATTTCTCGTTCATTATTTTTTTATCAATATAAACTTATGAAGAATACATATTTTACTTCAACAGGTGTAGAAGTTAAAAATAGATCTTTCTTAATGGGAGATTCTATTCAAGTGTCTTTTTTTATTAGAAATTCTCAAATTGTTTTGGCAGAAGATTGCTATTTCTTTTTAATGGCGTCCATGCGAAAAATGAGGATGAATATTCCTTTGTCTTATACTTTGGAGTTTTTTCAAAATTTACTTACTGAGAAAATTATTGAAGGGGAAAAGGTAGAAAATGCTATTGTTAGATTTGTGGTGTACAGAAATTCGGATATTACAGATTTGGCTAAGGCAAGTGTTTCTTACTTTTTCGATTATTCAATTTTTGACGATATTCTAACTGTTCAGGGTTCACAAGAACTAGATCTTATTAAAGAAATTAACGTTAACAACAATCTTTTAAGCAATATTAAAACCCATTGCCCAGAAAATATTTATGCAGAGATTTATGCGCTAGAAAATGATTTGGATGATGTTATTCTTCTCAATCCCAATAAAAGGATAGCAAGAAGTATTTACGGAAATCTTTTGTTCTTGGAAGGAAATGTTGTAAAAGTTGTTAAACAAGCTGAGGGAGCTTATATTTCGCCTCTTTTGGAGAGTTTTGTAACCTTTATGCATAAAAATAATCTTGCGGAACTTCAAGAGTCGGAAATTATCGCTTTTGAAACCCAAAAAGCCGAGGAAATTCTTTTAATTTCTGATGAGAAAGGTATTTTCTCCGTTTCAAAAATTAGGAATAAATCATTTGCCAATACTCGCTTTGCAGAAATGATCAATCAATGGAAGCAAAGCTTCTAAAATAGACAAACCCGGTAAACAACGATTTTCAAAGTCCTTTACCGGGTTTTATTTCTGATAGCCTCAGAAATGTTTAAATTTTATTTTTGTTCTAAGAAATAAATGAATTTTTCAGCAAACGCATTCTGTCCTTCAGGGCTAGAAAAATAAATTCTTTCATTTTCATTAGTTAAATAACCTAATTCCATAACAATGGTGGGTGCATCTGTTGTTTTTAATATTTGTAAATCTCCTTCTGCTAATTTAGAAATATTAAAAATCTGTCCAAATTTTTCAGCCAACATTTTAGAAGATTCTTTTTCTTGAATAAACACCTCCAAACCATTATCAGAAGGTTTTTTGGAGTTATTCATATGTAAAGAAATAACATAATCTGGATTGAGCTTATTGATTTTCGAAATTCTCTCACCTAAACTCAATTCAGTGTCATTATCTCTAGTAAGGATAATTTCGAAATCTTCTTTGCTTTTAGATAGTTCTTTTATTTTCTTTGCTATATTAAGGGTGATATCCTTTTCGTTTATCTTGTTCACATTAGCTCCTAAATCTTTTCCGCCGTGTCCTGCATCTATTACAATAATTTTCTTTTTAGCAGGAGTAAAAGACAGTATAACCCCTAAAGTTAATAGGCTGAATAAGTAGAAAATTTTCTTCATTTTTTTTTATATTTTAATTAATCAAAGAACGGTATTTGAATGTTAAAAATTTTATAAGGTTAATCTAAAAATATGTTAAGTTTTTAGTTCATAGAAATATCTTCGGGAGAATTTGCCCAAAGTAAAAACTGACCACCAAGGTTTTGCATAATAGATTTCCAAAGGGTTTGATCATTGGGAAGGGTATAGTCCAAGTTGTAAACATCTACAACGGTCCAAACTTTTTGATTCACCTCATGTTCCAATTGTTGAGCGCTCCAACCAGAATATCCTGCAAAAATTTTAACATCTGCAAGGCTAATAATATTGTTTAAAACAGCGTTAATTACACTTTCTATGTCTTCTGTAAGGTAAAAATCGTCATTTAAAGCGGAGTGGTTTTCCGATATTTTTTTGCCTTTAATGATGAAGAAGACTTTATCATGCTCTACGGGACCTCCATCATAGACTTCAATAGGTTGATCGAAATGATGGCGAAGGCGTTGGCTCATTTCTTTATTTTTTTTGTTTAAAATAAGTCCAAATGCTCCATCGTTATTATGTTCTATTAAAAGCACCACAGATCTAGAAAAAATGTCTCCAGAAATATCGGGGGTGGAAATTAATATTCTATTTTTGTAAGAGGAATTCATGGTGAAAGGTATTTTAGAGAGCTACCTTATATCAAATATAAATAAAATTATCAATGGAAAATCTTTATGATAAAAGAAAAAGTTACGAAAAATTCGAACTTGTTGAAAATCAAATTGAAAAAAAACCTTTAAAACAGTTTGCTTTGTGGTATCAGCATGCAGAAGAAACGGAAGGTGATTTTGAAGCAAACGCAATGGCAATTTCTACTATTGAGCCAGATGGTTGTCCGCGTACAAGAATGGTTCTGTTGAAATCATTTAACGAAGATGGTTTTGTTTTTTACACCAATTATTCTAGTAAAAAAGGGAAAGCGCTGGAAGGAAATAATATGGCTTGTTTGCATTTCTTTTGGGCTTTATTGGAGAGACAGGTGATTATTAAAGCTCATTTGGAAAAAGTACCAGAAGAGGTTTCTAAAGAATATTTTTCATCAAGACCAAGAGGAAGTCAAATTGGAGCTGTGGTATCGCCGCAAAGTTCTGAAATTCCGAATAGAGAATTCTTAGAAGAAAAAGTAGCAGATTTGGAGAAATCTTTAGAAGGTAAAGAAATTGAAAAGCCCGAACAATGGGGAGGTTATCTTGCTAAACCTTATGAAATTGAGTTTTGGCAGGGCAGAGCCAATAGATTACACGACAGAATTTTGTACGAATTGCAAGAAGATAATACTTGGAAAACTACCAGATTAGCACCTTAAAAAAATAAAATCAGCCCTCGAAAGAGGGCTGATTTTTTAGTGTTATCTATAAAAAGATTATTTTTTCTTTACGCCAGCTACAGCATCTGCTAAATCTGCACCAGCTTTGAATTTAGCAACTTTTTTAGCCGCAATTTTGATTGGTTTCTTAGTTGCAGGGTTGATACCTTGTCTTGCAGCTCTTTCAGCTACTGAAAATGTACCAAAACCAACTAGAGAAATTTTACCATCTTTTTTCTTTAAAGTTGTAGTAACGTTAGAGATAAAAGATTCTAAAGCTGCTTTAGCTGCTACTTTAGTGATACCTGCATCTTTTGCGATTGCGTCGATTAATTCAGACTTGTTCATAATTTATAATATTAAAGTTAGTTGTTATTAGAGCAAATATAAAACAATTTTAAAATTGCGCAAATTTTTTACAGATTTTTTTAGAATTATTTTTCTTTTCAGACAAAAAGGTTACAAAATGATAATTTTGAATTTCACCAAAAATCTAGGTTTGCTGTCACTAAAATTATGCCAAAGCCTTGTCTGTAGCTAATTTTAAGAAATGTTAATATTACATTATGATATTATTAAATCCGTAATTGATTATTAATAATAATAAAATTACACTTTATTGTTGTAATGTCTTTAATTATTGAGTGTTAATATTGTTGTAATAAAAATTTAAAAGCATGTTTTATTTTGATGACATAAATGCTTTTATTATTCGCGAAGTCTTGTCAGTATTTCTAATTTTATTAATAAATTTGCAGCATGTTAATAGAAGTATTTAAATCTAAAATACATCGGGTAAAAGTTACGGCTTCCGATTTGAATTATATTGGGAGTATAACCATTGATGAAGATCTTATAGATGCTGCTGGACTTGTAGTTGGAGAACGTGTATATATTGTTGATGTTAATAATGGGGAACGTTTTGATACCTACGTGATAAAAGGGACTAGAGGTTCTGGTGAAATTTGTTTGAATGGTCCTGCTGCCAGAAAAGTTCAAGCTGGAGATATTGTTATTATTATTGCTTATGCGCAAATGACAGTGGAAGAGGCAAAAACGTTCCAGCCTAAAATTATCTTTCCCAACGAAAATACCAATCTTCTTACCTAATACTCTGCATGGAGAAAAAACCAAATAGTTTTCTAAAAACAAGCATTACCATTCTTGTTTCTCTACTTTTTGCAGGCCTTTTTATGTGGCTTGCTGTTAGAGGTTTGGATTTTGAAAAAATTAAAGGTTCACTTGTAAAAGCCAATTATATTTGGGTTTTTTTGGCAACTGTTTTTGGTCTTTTAGCGTATTGGTTTAGAGCGGTTCGCTGGAATTTATTGCTTGAACCATTAGGATATAAAATTTCCAATTCTAATTCTTTATGGAGTCTGTCTTTTGGGTATTTAATGAACCTCACCATCCCTAGGAGTGGGGAAGTAGCTAGAGCAACAGCTTTGTATGGTGTAGAAAAAGTACCTGTGGATAAATCTTTTGGAACCATTATCTTAGAAAGGGTGATAGACTTGGTTTGTATGCTAGGTTTTCTTTTACTCACTTTGATTTTTAAATATGATGCCATTGAAAGTTTCTACGTTTCATCGGGAGTTCATATTAATCCTATTTTTATTTTTGGAGCGCTGCTTGTTGTAGTCGCTGGTATTTTTGTGTTTTTTAAATTTAAAGATAGATTCAAAAAAAATAAATTACTAGGGAAAATTATTCAGTTTGTAGAAGGTATTTTTAAAGGTTTAACCTCTATTTTTAGCTTAAAAAAGAAAGGCCTGTTTATTTTTCATACCATTATGATTTGGGTTTGCTATTATTTTGCAGCTTATTTGGTGTGTTTTGCACTTCCTGAAACTTCTGATTTTAGTTTTGCAGATGGTTTTTTTATTATTGTTGTAGGGACTTTAGGAATGATTGTTCCTGCAAGTGGTGGAATTGGAGCTTTCCATTTTGCGCTTAAAATTGGTATTTCTGCACTCTTTTTATCAATGGGGAAAAGTGCAACCGAAGGAGCGGAAGTAGGTTTGTCTTATGCGTTTATTTCTCATACCATGCAATTGGTTATTATGTTGGTAATGGGACTTATTTCTATTTTTATGTTGGCGAAAAACAGAAATAAAATCTTACAAAAACAATAAAACTTCTTCCAAATTTTTTCCTTTTATTCTTTGTGTGAAGTTTAAAATGAATTATTTTCGTAAAAATTTTACCACATGAACCTTCATATTGTTGCTCTTTTTACCTTCAAGGAAAATTACTTAATGGATGCTATTGAAATCCTTAAAAAACTTGTTATTCTTACAAGGAAAGAAGAAGGTTGTTTACAGTATGATTTAATTGAAGACCGCGACAATAAAGGCGTTATGTTTTTAGTGGAGCTTTGGGAAACCGAAGAACATCATTACCATCACAGTATTTCTGAACATTTAGATGAATTTAGAAGACACTCTTCTGGGATGATGGAATCTCAAGAAGTTTACAGAGGACATAAGATTTTCTAAAATATTTTATTTTTTTTAATTGGTTTATTTTTCTGTAAATCAATAAGATGTTGTTTTGTGGCTTTAATGAAAATGAAAGTTGCCAATTCGTTTCTGTAAATATTTTCTTATCTTCAAGCTAAAAATTAAAGTATGGAAAATAAGAAAATAGGAATTTTTGTGGGAAGCCTTCGTAAAGAAGCCAATTCAAAGAAAATCGCCAAAAATATCATCAATTTAGCACCTGAAGGATTTGATTTTGAAGTAATAGAAATCGGTCAATTGCCTTTGTATAATCAAGATTTTGACGAACCTAACGAAACTCCAGAAACTTATATTGAATTTAGAAAAGCAGTGAAATCTTTAGATGGGGTTTTGTTTATTACTCCAGAATACAATAGATCTGTTCCTGCAGTTTTAAAAAATGCTGTGGATGTGGGATCGCGACCGCCAAAAGAAAATGTTTGGACAAAAAAGCCAGGCGCTGTAATTAGCAGTTCTACAGGAAGTATTTCTGGTTTTGGAGCCAACCATCATTTAAGACAGAGTTTAAGTGCGGTAAACGTTTTAACGATGCCACAGCCGGAAATGTATTTGGCAAAATTGAGTCCAGAAAGTTTTAATGAAGACGGAAGTTTTAAAGAACAAAAAACTTTAGATTTTCTTCAAAAATTTATTAATGCTTATGTAGCTTGGTTTCAACAATTAACAAAATAAAAAAAAAGACGAATAGCGATATTCGTCTTTTTTTTATTTTTAGGATTAAATCACTCCCAATTCTTTTCCTACTTTTTCAAAACCTGCAATCGCTTTATCCAAATGTTCTCTTGTATGCGCCGCAGAAAGCTGAACTCTAATTCTTGCTTTTCCTTTCGGAACAACAGGGTAGAAGAAACCAATTACATAAATACCTTCATCCATTAGTTTTTCGGCCATTTTTTGAGCCAAAGGGGCGTCGTAAAGCATTACTGGAACAATAGCAGCATCACCATCAGGAATGTCAAATCCTTTTGCTTTCATCTGAGCTCTGAAATATTCTGCGTTTTCCATTACTTGATCTCTCAAAGAAGTGTCTGCGGAAATCATATCTAAAACTTTCAATGCTGCACCTACAATTCCTGGCGCTAATGAATTCGAGAATAAATAAGGCCTAGATCTTTGGCGAAGCATATCGATGATTTCTTTTTTACCAGAAGTAAAACCACCTAAAGCACCACCTAAAGCCTTTCCTAATGTAGAAGTGATGATGTCTACTCTTCCCATTACTTCATTGGCTTCATGCGTGCCACGTCCTGTTTTACCAATAAATCCTGTAGCATGAGAATCATCCACCATTACTAGAGAATTGTATTTATCTGCTAAATCGCAAACACCTTTTAAATCTGCAACAATTCCGTCCATAGAAAATACTCCATCTGTTACAATAATGGTAAATCTGTGGTTTTTCTTAGAAGCTTCAATTAACTGAGCTTCTAAATCTTGTAGATTGTTGTTTTTGTATCTGTATCTCGCTGCCTTACAAAGTCTTACTCCGTCGATAATCGATGCGTGGTTTAATTCATCAGAAATAATAGCATCTTGTTCTGTAAATAATGGTTCGAAAACACCTCCATTAGCATCGAAACATGCTGCGTAAAGTATGGTATCTTCCATGCCTAAGAAATTCGAAATTTTAGCTTCTAATTCTTTATGAATATCTTGAGTTCCGCAAATAAATCTTACAGAAGACATACCATAACCATGAGATTGAATTGCATTTTGAGAAGCTTTAATGACTTCTGCATTATCTGAAAGTCCAAGATAATTATTGGCGCAAAAATTAAGTAGTTTCTTACCATTTGCAACAATTTCTGCTGATTGTGGTGAAGTAATGATTCTTTCTTTTTTGTAAAGTCCTTCGTTTTCTATGTTTTGAAGTTCAGTTCTTAAAAAATCTAAATATTGGGTAGAAATCATAATTGTTTATTTAGTTGCGCTAATTTAGGGAAAAATACGATAATTATTAGAATGCAATGATGGTGGAAATAAAAAATCCTTCCAAAAAATGAAAGGATTTTATTTATTTTCTATACTATTTTTTAGTCTTCAGTATTCATATCTCTAGTCGTTGCTTTGTAAACTTGAAAATTGAATACAAAAGACCTGTTTCTTACCGAGTTTGTTGATGAATTGTAATAACTAGCATCTCTTGCATAAGCAGCTCTGGAAGGGACAATAATTGCACCTTGCATTTTGTAGGGTGCACTATTGCTAAGGTTAAATGCTTTGAATTTTTTAATACCTTCTTGGAAACCTTCTATTTCGTAATAACTTCTCTGTTTTGCAGCATCGGTTGTTGCAGCATTTAGTACACTATTTTTAACGTAATAAAAAATAGGATCAAGAGTCATAGAAGAATTATTAACGTTATCTACAAAAGTTAAACCTCCTTCAAACGATACAACTCCAGCAGTTTGATTAGCAACGTATGCTTGGGATTTCATTAATATATTTAAAACATCCTTGTCTTCAATATTGGTCCCATTTATAGGCTGTGCATTTTGTATTGGAATAACAATTACACCAGAATTTAACTTTTCTAAACCAGGCGTATCTTTTAACTTCGTATAATTGTCATCAATAGTATCTGTTACACTAAAAGGTTTAATATTCCCTTGTGTATCAAAATAATGATCGGTCATGAATTTTTGAATTGCCTGGTCATCATAATCATTTTGTACAGCAATGTTTTCAGGTTCTTTATAGGTTTCTATCTCGTCGTCTTTTTTACATGACGAAAGCGCTAACGTACCAACTAGAATATATAGGAATATTTTTTTCATTGAAAAATCTTTAATTACTTTACAAATATTTTAACGGCAAATGTAAAAATAAATTATGAGAATTGATAAATTTTTGTGGAGTATTAGGGTTTATAAAACAAGAAGTATCTCTGCGGAGGAGATTAAAAAGAATAGAGTATCTATTGGAGGAAGTGTTGTAAAGTCGTCTAAAGAGATTAAAGAAGGAGATATAATTACCATTCGAAAAAATCAAATTGATTATAAAATTAAGGTTTTGCAAATTCCTAAAAGCAGACTTGGTGCTAAATTAGTTCCCATGCATATTTTGGATGTTACAGATAAAGAACAATATGAAATCCTAAAAATGCGAAAATTAGCCCAAGATTATTATCGAGGAAAAGGAGAGGGCAGACCTACTAAAAAAGACCGTAGAGAAATGGATGACTATGTTTCTACAGGGAATTCAGATGATACAGATTGGGAAAACTTTTTTGAAGCCATGGAGGAAGAGGATACGGACTAATCTTTAGATTCTTTTGTTAAGCTTCATACATTTTCTCGATAATTTCATCCACAATCTCTTCCGGACTTTTATTGTTGGTGTTAATTTGATATTGAGCCTTACTGTAAAAAGCATTTCTTTCAAATAAATGTTTAGCGATAAATTCTGGAAGTTCTTCGTCTTTCAAATGAGCAATAAGAGGGCGTTTTTCCTTTTGTTTTTGTAAGCGCTCAGCTAAAACACCAACAGAAGCTGTGAGAAAAAAGCTCTTAGAGTTATGGTTAATAATTTCCATGTTGTTATAGTAAGCCGGAGTTCCACCTCCAACACTTAAAACAATATTATTTTCAGTCGCTAAAATCTCTTCCAAAACTTCTCTTTCTAGTTTTCTAAAGTAAATTTCACCCTTTAATTTGAAAATTTCAGCAATACTCAATTTATTTCTCTTAGAAATTTCTTTATCAAGGTCAAAAAAATTAAAATTTATTTTGTCGCTTAAAATTTTGGAAATGTGAGATTTACCGCTTCCCATGTAGCCTATCAGAGATAAAATCATAAAATTATTTTAAACAAATTACTGAAAAAATTTTGAGATATTAAAAAAAGCTATATCTTTGCACCACTTTTGAAACAGACATCAACAGTATGTTTTAAAAAAGTGACCGACTCGGTAGCTCAGCTGGTAGAGCAATACACTTTTAATGTATGGGTCCTGGGTTCGAATCCCAGCCGGGTCACTAGCAATTAAGATTTAGAAATCTTATTGCCTGCGTGGTGAAATTGGTAGACACGCCATCTTGAGGGGGTGGTTTCCTAAGGATGTGCTGGTTCGAGTCCAGTCGCAGGCACTGCAAAAAAAAATGAATGTTACATTCAAGACTCGGTAGCTCAGCTGGTAGAGCAATACACTTTTAATGTATGGGTCCTGGGTTCGAATCCCAGCCGGGTCACAAGTTTACTGAAAAGTAAATTTTTTCATATTAATATTTTGTGATTTGGTGTTCAAAAGCCTTCCTTAATCGGGAAGGCTTTTGGTTTTTATTGATCTTATATTGTGGGTTTAAGGGGATCAAGGATCAAGCACAAAAGTTGGGGACTAGGCAAAAAGTTTGGATAATCGGAATAGAAAAAAGCTTTGTCTCTCACCCCACGAAGTTGCATTCTAAAGTTTTTGATTTTCGCATTGAAACTTTCCGCAGAAGCATTGGTGCTTCTCTTTTCAAAATAGTTGAGAATATCATTATAATGATTCGTAATTGTATTTTTTAAGATAGAAAACGATTTAAACCCCGATTCTTCCACTTCGTTAAACCAATGTGCAAGTTTGAGCATTGCTACAGGTTTTAGAGTATTCTGGGATTTTATTCCATTTAATAGTCTTTATTCTTGTTGATTTGTAGAGGAGTTGAATTTATAGGGAAAGAGAATTTTAATCAAAAAAAAAAGCAATCATTCATTTTTAGAGAGATTGCTTTTTTTTGTTTTGAGTAGAGGTTGGATTAGTCCATGTGCATATTATCAATCAATCGAACATTGTTTACATTCACTACGATAAAAGCTCTGAAGTTTTTGTCTTTATAAAAGAAATCTGTTTCCTGTAAGGTTTCTTCGTCTGCAATGAGGAAGTATTCCAGTTGCATGTCTTTTTGTTCGTTAAAAATATCATCCACTCTTTTCTTTATTTCTGGAATTGTGATTACACGGAACCATTGGTTTACCTTTAATAAAGTTTGATGGATGATTTTGGCATCTTCTCTTTCTTTATCTGTCAGTCTTTCATTTCTTGAACTTAAAGCCAGTCCATTTTCTGCTCTAAGAATTGGAACTCCATGTATTTCTACGGGAGTGTTCTCTTTTTTAACCATTTTTTTGATAATAGCTAATTGTTGGAAATCTTTTTCACCAAAATAAGCATTGTCTGGTTGTATCTGATTGAAAAGCTCTTGTACAACTGTTCCAACGCCATCAAAATGTCCTGGACGAGATTTTCCTTCCATTTCGTTTTCTAATCCATCGAAATCAAATTTTTTGCTTTCGGCTTTTTGTGGGTAAATATCTTCTACGCTGGGTGTGTAAACTGCATCTACTAAGCCTGAGTTTTCAAGCAATGAAATGTCTTTTTGCACATTCCTTGGATATTTTTCAAGGTCTTCTTTGTTGTTGAACTGTGTAGGATTTACGAAAATAGAAGATATAACAATGTCATTTTCTGGCCTCGCTGTTTTGTAAAGTGAGAGGTGTCCTTGGTGTAAAGCTCCCATTGTTGGGGCAAATCCTATTTTTTTATTGAGTTTCTTTTGGCTGGCAATAAAATCTATTAAATCTTTTTTGCTTTTTAAAACTTTCATTGGTTCTTAAAATATGAGTTCAAAAGTAATAAATTCTATTGTTTTACAGTTATGTAAATGAAGATAATGGATTTGTTTTCCATAAAAAAAGGAAATAAAATGATGTTAGATGTTTTTTTTGTAATTTTGCATATTAAAGCGTTTTTAAAACAAGACTAAAATTTTATGTCAAATCAAAAAATATTATACATTACCACGGAAATGTATCCGTATCAAGAAGATACTAATATGGCTTCAATGGTAAGTAAAATGGCACTTAGAATGCACAACGAAGGCAATGATGTAAGGGTTTTTATGCCTAGGTTTGGACAGATAAGTGAAAGAAAATTTCAGCTTCATGAAGTGATTCGCCTTTCTGGGATGAATATTATTATCAATGATTTAGATCAGCCTCTAATTATTAAAGTAGCTTCCTTGCCGGGCGAGAGATTGCAAGTATATTTTATAGACAATGAGGAGTACTTCAAAAGAAAACAGTATTATTTTAATGATAATGGTGAAGCTTTTGAGGACAATGACGAAAGAGCCATTTTCTTTGCAAGAGGAGTTATTGAAACTATTAAGAAGTTAAATTGGGTTCCTGATGTTATCCATATTAATGGTTGGATGTCTTCATTTATTCCAATTTATCTAAAAACTTATTATGAGAACGATGCCTACTTCAAAGATTCGAAGTTGGTATTATCTCTTTATAACGAAAAAAATGCAGAATTGAATCCTGCTATTAAGGAGAAGTTAGCTTTTGACTCTATTAATGAATTGAAAGCATCGGATAGTCCATCGTTCCAAAGCTTTGTTATCGAAAGTATGGGCTTTGTAGATCAAGTAGTAAAAGGAGATGAGTCTTTGAATAAAAGCTTAGACGAGGCCTTTAATAAAGCATCTGTATCCAAATCTGAATACCTCGATGTGGAATCAATTTCTTCTATTTATTAAGAATAACATTTTTTATTAATGATACAAAATATTAAAAAAGCCTTTAATATCCTTTCTATTACTGTAATGGGAGGGTTTTTACTTTATAGCTGTGAACCTGAAGCGGATAAGCTTGGTGAACAATTTTTTATTGATGGTGAAGCTAAAGGTGATACAATTTCTCTAGATTTATTTGCATACAATATTAACAATCACGACAGTATTAGAAGTGATGCTTCTAGATTGGATAGTGCGGTTTTAGGGAGTTTTCATGAAAGTGCTTTTGGAGGACAAAAAGCCAATTATTTCACTCAGTTTAAGTTAGCTGCAGATGATCCAGAGTTTGGAGTTAATGCTGTGGTAGATTCGGTTGTTCTTGTATTAAAGCCTGCTTACAGTACTTTAACTGAGGTAAGTAATACCAGTATAATATCCAATTATCCAAGTGTAGATGGGCCAATTACTGTAAATAATGTATTCAAGACTTATACTGCAAAAAAATATGGTAAAGACTTACCTATGACAATCAGTGTTCATGAAGTGTTAGATTATTTGGAAGGATATAATGATAAAGCTTTTTCAAATAAAACTATCGCTACAGGAACTTTATTAGGAACAAAATCTTTTAATGGTAAAGTTTCATCCGTTGAGGTGACTAAAGAATCTGATAATTCTGAGGTTTTTAAATCGAACCCAGGAATTAGAATTAATTTAGATAAAAATGTTTTTCAGCAGAAAATTGTAGATAAAGAAGGAGATTCTGAGTTGCAAAATGTTGCAAATTTTGTTCGTCACTTTAAAGGTTTAAAAGTTTCTGTAAATGAATTAGATGGTTATTTAATGAAATTTGCTCCTAATTCAACTGAATTGAAGATGTATTATAAGTACGACAAAACAGAAAATGGAACAACAACAAGACCTCAAGCAACATTTGTATTCAATATTGGTAATGGAAATACTCATATTGGACAATACGAATACAATAGAAGTGGGTCTCAAGTGCAATCTGTAGTAGGTGCTAACAATTCAAATGATGAGAAGATTTATCTTCAAGGTATGGGAGGGCCTTCAATGGGGGTTAAATTTCCTGACGCCACAATAGCTCAACTCAGAAGTTTGTTTTTGAATAAAAAAGCAGCTATTATTTCTGCAAAAATTAGAGTGTATACAGATCCTTCTTGGAATGTTTATGAAAAGCCAAAAGTATTTAATATTTTCACTAGGGAGGAAGAAAGTGCTAATAAATTTAAGTATGCATTTACGGATGATCTAACAAATTTATCATCGATGAGTGGCTTTAATTTATATAAAGCATTTAATATTGATAAGGATCCTGCATATTATGATTTTACGGTAACTCAAACGATTAAAAATATTGTTGAAAAAGAAGCAGATTTCTCTAAAAAAGATATGAATATTAACCTAGGTAGCTTTGGTTATACCACAAGTACTGCAACTGGTTCTACAGTAATGTTAGGATATTATAATTCTACAAGAAGTACTACTGTTGATAGGGTTGTTTTAATGGGGTCAAATACTACAAGTCCTTACAAGATTCAATTAAAGGTTACTTACGGAACAAAATCAAATTAAAAAATACAAATAAGATATGTGTGGAATTGTTGGGTATACAGGTTTTCAAGATGCGTATGAAGTTGTCATCAATGGTCTTAGAAGATTAGAATATAGAGGGTATGATAGTGCAGGGATTGTACTAGAAGGTCCTCAAAATAATTTTGAAGTTTCCAAAACGAAAGGTAAGGTTGATGATTTGGTAGAAATTTCCACTCCACTTAAAGGTACTGCTCACGTTGGAATGGGGCATACAAGATGGGCAACACATGGTGTTCCTAGTGATAGAAACTCGCATCCTCATATTTCCAATAATGGTAAAGTAGCATTGGTGCATAATGGAATTATTGAAAATTATGATACCATTAAAAAAATGCTTATCGAAAAGGGATTTACTTTTAAATCTGAAACGGATACTGAAGTTTTAGTTAATCTTATCCAATATTTTATGGATATTAAGCCGGAATTAAGTTTTGCAGAAGCAGTAAGGTATTCATTGAATGAAGTGTACGGTGCTTATGCAATTACCGTTTTGCATGAAGATTATCCAGGACTTTTGGTGGTAGCAAGATTAGGATCTCCTCTAGCTATTGGTATCGGAGATAAGGAGTATTTTATTGCTTCAGATGCCTCTCCTTTTGTTGAATTTACCAAAGAAGCTATTTATCTTGAAGAAGGTCATATTGCAACAATTTCATTAGAAAGCGGAGTAGATATCAGAACTATTACGGATAATGATAAAATAGAACCAGATGTTCAAGAGCTAAAATTAAGTTTGGAGCAAATCGAGAAAGGTGGCTATGAGCATTTTATGTTGAAAGAGATTTTCGAACAACCCAAATCAATCTTAGATACCATGAGAGGCAGACTTGTTTTGGATGAAGGAGTGATTAAAATGGCGGGAGTTTGGGATCATCTAGAAAAGTTTAAAAATGCCAATAGAATCATTATTATTGCGTGTGGAACTTCTTGGCATGCTGGCTTAATTGGGGAGTACTTAATTGAAGAATTTGCAAGAGTTCCCGTTGAAGTAGAATACGCTTCAGAATTTAGATATAGAAATCCTATCATTACAGATAAAGATGTGGTTATTGCTATTTCTCAATCAGGAGAAACTGCAGATACCATGGCAGCACTAAAATTAGCAAAAGAAAAAGGAGCATTTATATATGGTATTTGTAATGTAGTAGACTCTTCTATTGCTAGAATTACAGATGCAGGTTCCTATACTCATGCAGGACCGGAAATTGGTGTAGCTTCAACAAAAGCATTTACTGCACAGTTAACCATATTGTCTCTAATTGCTTTGAAATTAGGAAAACATAATGGTAACTTAGGAAATGCAGAATTTATGCAATTAATTGCAGAATTAGATGCACTTCCAAAGAAAATTGAAGAAGTCTTAGAAAATACTCACGAAATTGTAAAGAATGTAGCAAAAGATTTTGTTTCTGCACAAAACTTCCTATATTTAGGACGTGGTTATAACTTTCCTGCAGCATTAGAAGGAGCTTTGAAGCTTAAAGAAATTTCTTATATTCATGCAGAAGGTTATCCAGCAGCAGAAATGAAACACGGTCCAATTGCTTTAATTGATGAAAATATGCCAATTGTAATCATTGCTCCAAAAAAAGGTCATTATGATAAAATTGTAAGTAATGTTCAGGAGATTAAAGCAAGAAAAGGAAAAGTAATTGCTGTTGTAAATAAAGGCGACGAACAAGTAGCAAAAATGGCTGATTATATTATTGAAATTCCAGAAACCTCTGAATGTTTCTCACCAATTGTAGCTTCTGTCCCTTTACAATTATTAGCCTATTATATTGCAGTATATAGAGGAGCAAATGTTGACCAACCAAGGAATCTTGCAAAATCAGTGACTGTAGAGTAATAGATGACGAAAAAATCATGTCAAAAATGTTAAAAATAAAATAAATTCATTTTTTTTTCGTTCTATCAAAAAAAATCTTAAAAGTTTCTTAAAAAAATTATATATTTACGGCTTAATTATAAAAATTAACATGAAAAGGATATTTCTTTTATTATTACCTGCTTCAATAGCAATGGTATCTTGTTCAGGGGGAAGCTCATCAGTAGGGAAACCTGGAACAAAAGGAGAATTGATACCAAGAGAAAAGTCAAAATCTTTTGCTGTGCAAAGACCTTATGGGATGATTGCTATTCCTGGTGGTTCTTTTGTGTTAGGTAATGCAGATCAAGACTACTCGAATTCACCAGAAAAAGCACCGTTAAAAACAGTTACTGTTTCTGCATTTTTCATGGATGAAGCAGAAACTACCAACGCAGAATACAGAGTGTTCATTAATTACGTTCGTGATTCCATTGCAAGAACTATGTTAGCGGAAGCTGCAGGTGAAGGTGATGACGGCGGTAGAGGACGTGGACAAGCTATTGGAGATTACGCTTATAAAGCTGTAAAAGATGATAATTTAACACCATACCAAGAATACTTGGAAAACAATGGAGGTGGAGAAGGACAATATGATGCATCTAAAAAATTAGATTGGAAAGTTCCATTGCATTGGGGAGTTAACAAATATCCAGATGTTGAATATGCAGAAGTTCTAGAATCTATGTATTTACCAGCTTCTACTAGAGTAGGATCTGAAAGAATTTTAGATGTTAGTAAACTTAAATATACTTATCAGTGGGGAGATTTAGATCAAGCTGTTTCTGATAGAGAAAGAGGTGAAAACTTCCTTAAAAAAGAAAGTATAGCTATCTATCCAGATACTACAGTTTGGGTTAAAGATTTTAATTTTTCTTATAACGAACCTTTATTCGAGCAGTATTTCTGGCATAAAGCTTACAAAGATTATCCTGTTGTTGGGGTAACTTGGGATCAAGCAAGAGCTTATTGTAACTTTAGAACAATGTTGAAGTCTGATTACAACGAAAGCTTGAAAAAGAAAAAACAAAGACCAATGAGATTCCGTTTACCATCTGAAGCTGAGTGGGAATACGCAGCAAGAGGAGGTAAAGATAATGCTCCTTATCCTTGGGGTGGACCTTACCTAATGGATGATAGAGGTTGCTACTTAGCAAACTTTAAACCAAAAAGAGGTAACTACATGGAGGATGAGAAAAAAGGAACTTATACTTATACTGCTCCAGTGAAAAAATTCACTAAAAATGGTTACGGATTATTTGATATGGCAGGAAATGTTTCAGAATGGACAGATTCTTCATTTAATAATTCAGATTACTTCTTCTCTTCAAACCTTAACCCAACTACAAAAGCAAAAGCTGGTGATAGAAAATCTGTAAGAGGAGGTTCTTGGAAAGACATAGGTTATATGCTAATGGTAGGTAGTAGAGATTCTGAAAGCAAAGATTCTGCAAGAAGTTATATTGGATTCAGAACTGTGCAAGATATTCCTGAAGCAGCGCTTAAACCAAAAAGAAAATAAAAAATTAGATCCTTTCACATAACAAATAAAAACTAAAATAATATGTTTAAAACTAAAGAAGCTTGGATGAATTTCTTCTATTCATTCGGTGCTGCGATTGTAATTCTTGGAGCTTGGTTGAAAATTACTCACATTACACTTGGTCCTGTCAATGGTAACATTGCCTTAACTGTAGGTCTTGTAACTGAAGCAATTATCTTTATGATTTTTGCATTCGACCCTCCTAAAACTGAGGAATCTTATGCATGGGAAAATGTTTATCCAGAACTTTTAGATAAACATGCTGAACCAAACCCAATTCACTCTAATGTGACTTCTGGTAAAAAAGGTTTAGTAGGGAATCAATTTGCTGAATTAGAAAACTCACTTTCAGAAAAATTAGATAAAATGTTAGAAGATGCAAAACTAGATGTTAACTTATTTGAAAGATTAAGAGGAGGTATTGAGAAATTCTCTTCTTCAGTTGATCAAATTAACCAAACAGTTGATGTTTCTGCTTCTACACATAAATATAATGAACAACTTAACAAAGCTGCATTACATATGGAAAGTATGAACGCTCTTTACGCTATGCAATTAGAAAGCGGTAAAAAGCAATCAGATTTTGCTAACAAATATGTTGAAGATATGCAGAAGTCTGTTGAACATTCTCAAAAATTCAATCAAGAATTACAAGGTCTTACCTCTAACTTAAACAACTTAAATAGAGTTTATGGTGGTATGTTAACTGCTATGAAGTCTTAATTTCCTAACCTTTCAAGTTCAATTATTAATTAAAAAAACGAAAACGAGAAATGGCACAAGGAAAACAGACTCCACGTCAGAAGATGATCAACTTGATGTATTTGGTGTTCATCGCTATGATGGCCCTCAACATTGATGTTGAAATCATCCGATCTTATTATGACTCTACTGAGGCTCTTAATGAAACCAGATCTTTAACAGAGGATAAAAACGAGAAAATTTTTGAAAAAACTTTAGAGGCAAAAGCAGCTGCTGTTCCAGATACTTATGCACAAGCATGGGCACAGTATAAGCAATTGAAAACAAAAGTAGATGCTTTAGTGAAGACTTCTGAAGACATGAAAACCAAACTTAAAAAAGAGTCTGAATTTCTTGAAATTAATCCAGAGACTGGAGAGAAGATGGAAATAAGTGAGAATTTCTCAGCTTTAAATAACAATGAAGCTACAACCTCATTCTTCTTTAAAAATGGTGAAGAGAATACACTTTCAAGCAACGCTTTAGAATTAAGATCTAAAATGGATGATGTGAAAAATTACATCAATACAACATTTGGTAAAAATCCTCAATTAAAAGATTTAGTGGATAGAGCTAACAAGTCTCTAATTACTGAATATGCTAAAGGAAGTGCTCCAAACGATAAAACCTGGTATCAGAATAAATTCTATCATCAACCGCTTATCGCTGCAATTTCTAACTTGGGGATTATTCAGAATGATGCAAGAAATATTCAATCTGATGCATTAGCATTAATGCTACAAGAAAAAGTAGATGCTAGTATTAAGTTTAACCAATATGAAGCTATTGTTTCTGCACCAACTGATATTCAGGAAGGTAAGCAAGGTGAGGCTGTAGTAATGTTAGGTTCTTATTCTAATAGCGATAAAATCAAGATTTCTGGTGTTAGCAGACAAGAAAATGGTAAAGGGTATGTTCCTTTAAATACAGGTGGTATTGGTGAAAGATCAATTACAGGATCTATAAGTCTTACTGATGCAGATGGTAAAGTACAATCTTATCCTTTTACTCATACATATAATGTAATTGCTGGTCCACAAGCTGTTAAGCTTCAAAAAGGATTATTGCTTTCTGCAGATAAGATGAATGTAATGTATAGAGGTTTAGATAACCCTGTTACCGGTTCTATCCTAGGTGCTGATAATTCTCAACTTTCATTATCTGCTCCTGGAGCATCTGTAAGTGGAAATGGACCTGGTAAATGGAATGTTAAGCCAGGAGCTGGTAATGTTCTTAAATTAACATTATCTGGAAGAGATCCTTATGGTAAGACTATTTCTCAAGTATTTGAGTATAGAATTAAAAATATTCCTCCACCACAAGGACAAATTAGAGGTAAAAATGCTGTAAGTATGCCAGTAGGTTCTGTAGAAAATCAATCAATATCAGCGGTAATTCCTGATTTCGATTTCCCTGTAACATTTACTGTAAACAGTTTCAGTATTAGAGTTCCTGGAAGAGCTTCAATGACGATTCAAGGAAATACACTGCAGTCTGCTGCAGGAATGTTTAGAAACTTAAGATCTGGTGATGGTGTTTATATATTTGATATTAAAGCTACTCCTAATGGTTTAGGTAAATATCAAGTTCCAAATATCTCTCCTGTATTAATTACTATTCAATAATTTTGTAATATAGTATCATGAAAAAATATATAAGCAGTTTAGTAGTTTTAGTTTCTGGGTTAATGTTTTCCCAAACTATTCTAAATGCAAGTTCTCCTGAGGAGTTTCGTAAGATGAGAGAGGAGAACGTAAAGAAAGCTGGTGACTCTGTGGTGAGTACTAAAGTAAAACCTCTTTCTTATGGATATGTTGATGAGAAGGACATCTTGAAAAGTATGTATGTTTGGGAAATTATCGACCTTAATGATAAAATTAACCAACCATTCTACTATGACAATCCAGATGGATTAACATCAAAACAAACTAAGTCTCTTTATAATGTACTTTTAGAAGCTATCGAAAATGATAAAATCAAAGAAGTATATGATGATGAAAACTTTGTTCAGAAATTAACAATTGATCAAATTAAAGAACGTGCTACTGACGTGCGTGTTGATGACGAGATCGTTAATATCATAAATTCAGGAAGACCGCCTACCGAAGAGGAAAAGAGACAATATACCGATATTATTAGAACAGGAACTGATAAGGTAAGAGCTATCAAAATGTTTGGAATGTGGTATATTGATAAGAGAGATGCTACTTTAAAATACAGACCTCTTGGTATTGCTGCAATGGGTCCAGATCCAAAAATGATTGGTAGAGTAGGTCCAGATGGAATGCCTATTGAGGGAGCTAACGACCTTATTGATATGTTCTGGATTTTCTATCCAGATGCAAGAGAAGTATTGGCTAATAATTATGTTTATAACAAGAAAAACTCATCTGCAGATTTATCATTTGATGATTTAATTAATGCAAGAAGATTCTCTACCGTTATTTACAAGTCTTCTGTAGGTTTAGGAAATGGAGAAATTAGTGATTATATCCCTAAAGACGCTGAAGGCCAAATCGAAGAAAGCGAAAGAATTAAAGGTCAAATCTTAGACATGGAAAACGATTTGTGGAACTATTAATTTAGTATACAAATTGTACAATAATAAAAACCTGAGTATTTTTGCTCAGGTTTTTTTATTATGAATAAAGTTGATTATATTATTGTAGGAGGAGGTTATGCCGCCATGTTTTTTGCACACCAACTCATTAAAGCTCAAAAATCATTTGTTGTTTTTGCGGATAAAGAATTGGGAGGTTCTCACGTTTCAGCAGGAATTATAAATCCTGTGGTCTTAAAAAAGTTTACTACTTTTTGGAAAGCTCATGAACAAATTAATTTTTTACATCAAACCTTACAAGAAATCCAAAATTACACAGGAGATAATTACTTTATTAATGCACCTATACATAGGATTTTGCATGATGAGAATGAGAAAAACTTGTGGCTAAAAAAAAGAGAGAAAGAAGATTTGAAAGATTTTTTATCTTCCGAATTTATAAGTCTTGATGTGGTCAACAATCCATTTGAAACTGGAAAAGTCAATCTTTCAGGAAGGCTTAATGTAAAAGTTTTTTTTGATGATATGAAAACTTATTTAGAATCTACAGATTCTTTTATAACAGATAGTTTCGATTATAATGCAGTCAACACTTCTGAAAATATTTATAAGAATATTGAGTATAAAAACATCGTTTTTTGTGAAGGTATTAAAGTAAAAAAAAATCCTTTTTTCAAAGATATTCCTGTAGTTCCTAACAAAGGACATCAAATTAAAGTTTCACTTTCAACCCCTGTTCCTGCAAATATTACCATCAAGAAAAAACATTTTCTGTTCCCTTTAAATGATAAACAGTATTTTTACGGAGGAACTTATGATAGAGAGCATTTGGATGTACAAATTGATAAAAAGTATGTAGAACAGCTTAAAAACGGCTTGCAAGAGATTTATCCTTATCATTTCAATGTAGATGAAGTGCATTATGGCTTTAGACCAACTGTAAAAGACCGTCGCCCGATTTTAGGAAGACATCCAGAGTTTGAAAACTTCTATGTTTTTAACGGTTTAGGAGCAAGAGGAATTCTCAACGGATGTTATTTTTCTAAATCTTTATTTGATTTTATTGAAAATAAAAATCCACTTCCAGAAGAGGTAGATTTGAAAAGATTTTCAGTATAAAAATAAATTCCATAAATTTAAAATTTATGGAATTTTTATATTTTGGTTTTAAGATATTTTATATCCTTTCCAATTCATCCGCGTTAATGGTGGTTTTAAAAGTTCCATAATTTACAATTACCTTATTTTTCTTGATTTCATCAATCGTTCCAACACTTGTACTTCCAGTGATACGAACTCTTTGTCCAACTTTCATCCACGTGGCACGTTCCGTCTTACGTTTTTCCTCTAATTTTTCGTTGGTTTCAGCAATTTTCTCCTTTACATCTTCTTTTTTCAGTTGCTGAGTAATCTTACGTTTTATCACCTGTAAACGTTTGCTTTCATCCTTATCAATCCCTATTTTCCTGAATTTTTCCTGTTCCAGAAGTTTTACAAAATCTTTCACCACATCTTTTCTCGATTTTCCTTTTACATAGCTGTCAATAAAAGTTTCAATTTTGTTTCCGAATTGTAATTTACGGTGTTCCTCTTCATACAACTTCTGAAAATTGAAGAGTTTCTGTTGAAGTTGCTCATTTAATTTATGCAGATTATCTCTTTTGTCCTCTACAGATTCTTTTTTTTCAACAAGATCAGACTTTAATTTTTCAACTTCAAATTTTTCTTGCTGAAGCTTTACAATGGTTTTATCAAGATTTACAATATCATGTTCCACTTTTTTCTTCGCGGAATGAATGATAAATCTTGGAATTTTATTCTTTTCAGCCACCTCAAAGGTAAATGAACTTCCAGCTTGTCCAACTTCCAGTTTGTACAAAGGCTCAAGGGTATTTTCATCAAAAAGCATCGCTGCATTGGTTGCATTGGGAAGTTGTTCCACCACCAACTTAATATTGGTGTAATGAGTTGTGATAATAGCAAATGATTTTTTCTCGTAGAAAAACTCTAAAAAACTTTCCGCCAAAGCTCCTCCTAATTCCGGATCGGAACCGGTTCCAAATTCATCAATAAGCAATAAAGTGTTGGCATCCGCTTCACGGATAATTCCGCTCATTTTTTTTAGTCTTGATGAATAAGTGGAAAGATGATTTTCAATAGATTGATTATCTCCAATATCCGTCATTATTTTTTCAAAGAAAAACATCTCCGATTTTGGATGAACGGGAACTAAAATCCCAGTCTGAATCATCAATTGCAATAAACCTACAGTTTTTAAAGTGATGGATTTTCCGCCAGCGTTAGGTCCAGAAATACAAATAATTCTGTTGTGCTCGGTTAAAGTAAGCGTCTGTGAATAAATAGATTTGTTTTGTGCTTTATTTCTCAGCAAAAGCAATGGGTGAAAAGCTTCTCTTAATCTTAAGGTTTTATGAGGGTTGATTTTTGGAAGTGTGGCATGAATGAGTTCAGCAAATTTCGCCTTTGCTCGAATAATATCTAATTCAAAAATGTATTTTTGATAAGTATAAAGTTCATGTTGAAATTCTGAAATTTCAGCGGTAAGTTTTCGGAGAATTTTATCAATTTCCTTTTTCTCTTCTTCTTCATTTTCGCGTAGTTTAAAATAATGCCTTACCACGCTATCTGGTTGAATATAAGTAATAGAACCCGTTTTTGAAATTCCTAAAATTCTACCAGGAACTCTCTTCTTGAATGCAGATTTTACAGCCAAAACTCTTTGGTCATCAATAATACTTTCGCGGATATCATCTAAAAAATCATTTTGCCCGAAAGTAGTTAAAGCTCTGTTGAAATTTTCTTGTATGGCTTTTTTAGCGTGCTGAATTTCTGTTCTGAGTTCTTTTAAGATGGGTGATGCTTCAGATTTTATTTCTCCAAAACGGTTAAAAACCTTGTCCACCTTTTCTATAATTTCTTTCTTGAAATCTAGCATAGAAACATCTTCCAATAAAGTAGGAAAAGTTTCGGGCATGATTGGGAAGAATTTTTGAAGTCTTCCTATTTGTTCCGTAATGGTTTTAATCCTTATAAATGCTGCATTTTCCAGTCTATAATTTTCAATGAGCATTAATTTAAGTTCCTCCTCAATATCCTCATATTCATCAAAGGGAATTGCATTAGAACTCTCAAAACTTGAAAGATATTCGGAAGTTTTTTTCAAAGAAATCTCGGCCTCGTCTATTGGCATAGGACGAAGATTTATAATTTTTTCTTTTGTTTTAGGAGAGTAGGCGAAAGGAGAAATTTCCGAAAGCAATTCCGGGAATTCTAATTCATTAAGGTCGTCTTGATTAATATTCACAATGCAAATTTAATGAGAAAATATGAATGTCTTGTGAGAGGATTTGGTAATGAGATAATTTAGAGATAATTTTGTTGGAAGAGTATTAAAAGGTATTTCATTAAGTATTTTATGATATGACGACTTGGACAGAAATTCTTGCACCCATAAAAAACACCGAATATTTCAGAGAACTTTGGGCAAAAGTAGAAAATGAATATAATACCCAACAGTGTTTTCCACCTAGAAATCAGATTTTTAGAGCGTTGGAATTAACGCCTTTTGGTGATGTGGAAGTCGTGATTATTGGTCAAGATCCTTATCATAATGATTTTCAAGCTAATGGTTTGTGTTTTTCTGTTTCGGAAGAAGTGAAAGCTCCACCTTCGCTCAAAAATATTTTGATAGAACTTCAAAATGATTTAGGAATTGAAAGAACATCAAAAGATCTTCAAGATTGGGCGAAGCAAGGCGTTTTGATGCTAAATACCACCTTAACAGTTAGAGCACATTCCCCGAATTCACACAAAGATTTGGGTTGGGAAAAATTTACCAATTTTATTATTAAAGAAATTTCTGATAAAAAAGAGAATGTTGTTTTTGTTTTGTGGGGAGCATTTGCACAAAAGAAAGTCGAATTTATTAATCCCGCTCAACATTTTATAGTACAATCGGCGCATCCATCACCTTTTTCTGTTTACAGAGGTTTTTTTGGGAGTCGCCCTTTTTCTAAAATCAATGAATATTTACAACTTCATCATAAAAAGCCTATCGAGTGGTAGAATTACGAGAAGGTGTAGTTGTTTTTTCAATTTTAAGACCTAAAATTTTAGGTTGAGAACTTTTATTAAGCGCTTTTGTAGGACTAAAGCTTTCTAAAGAAATGGTGTATCCATTAAAATCTACCGTTTTCGAAAGATTTCTTTGAGGATAGTCTGTAGTTGCTATTGTAAAAGTTTGAGGTCTTGTGTAAGTTCCTATCACTTCTATTTCCACAACTAAAAGTCCAGCCCAAATACATTGCATTCCTTCCGGACAACGGCTATCTTCCACTACTTTTTTGAAGGTGATGTTCATTTCCTTGTCTTTTACAAATTTGGTTTCCCTTTCTTTTAAGAGAATAATACCATTTTGCACCTCATTTTCAGGAGTGGTGATCTGTGATGTTTGTTGATCTTGAGTAACTTTAGTTTGTTGACTTTTACATCCACCTAAAATTAATAGTCCTAAAGCAGTAATTACAATTTTCATAATAAGTTGTTTTTGAAAATATCTAATAAAACTACCAAAAACATTGCCACACCTACCACAAAATTAAATCCAGTTCCGTAAATAAATCCTATTAAAGCCCCTTTCATGGCGTTAAATGCTTTCTTTTTATCTTGTGCGTCATGTAATAATTCGCCAACAAAAACACCTAAAAACATTCCAATTAAAAATCCAAAAGGAATAGGTATAAAAAACATTCCGACAAAAGTACCTATCACAGAGCCGATGCTTCCCCAACGCGTTCCACCATATTTTTTGGTGACTTTAGCTGGGATTATATAATTGATGACCATTGAAACCAAAGTAAGCAGTGCGAAAATCCAGATATAAATCATGGACATTTCTGTATTGGTGCCAAATTTATAGATTAATAATCCACAAATACTTAGTAATAAACCTGGTAAAACAGGGAGAAAAGTACCTAAAATCCCTGTAATTAAAAGAATTAAAGAAAGTATAGATATTAATGATTCATCCATATTATTTTTTTTGATAAATCTAAAGATATATAAAACTATACCAAAGCATTTTCTTATTTTTGTATAAATGAAAAATGAATTGCAAAATACACGTGATTTCTTAATGGATATTAGCGATAGTATTAATGATTTCTATGCGTTGTATTTTAACGGCAGTTCTGCGTGGATTTTTCAGGTGGCTACTAAAATTTTAGTGCTAATTATCCTGTTTTTTTTAATAGATTTTTCTTTGAAATTCTTAATAAAACTGGTTTTTACAACTTTTATTAAAAAAGAGAAAAGACCTTTTATTCATGCACTTTTTGAATCTAAATTTCTAAATTCTCTGGTGCATGTTTTTGCATTAGCGATTTGCAGTTTCGCCTTAAATTCGCTTTTCTATGAGGGAATGCACAAAATCACCAAAGGCGTTTTAGATAAAATTGTAGATGTATTACAAGTAATAGTAATTTTTGGCGCTGCTTTGCGTTTGTATAAATCTTTAGAAATATATTTCATTAACATACGCGACACTTACAAGTTGATGGCTTTTCAGGCCATTTCGCAAACCTTGAAAATTTTCGGAGGCGTTATTTTCTTTTTTATCGCGATTAAAATTATATTTAGTCTCAATTCATCTACTATTTTAGGGAGTTTAGGAGCGATTACTGCAGTTCTTGTGCTCGTATTTAGAGATACTATTTTAGGTTTTGTTACCGGGATTCATGTGGCTACTTCCAAAAATATGAAAGTAGGCGACTGGATTGGTATTCCAAAGTATAATATCGAAGGAAATATTGCCAATATCGATTTGCTTACTACAAAGATTGTGAATTTCGATAAAACTGTTTCTACCATTCCAACTTATGATTTAATGTCCACAGAGATTAGAAATTATCAGGTGATGACGGAAGGAAATCTTAGGAGAATTAAGCGTTCCATGACTTTCAACATCAAATCTTTCCATTTTTTAACGGATGAAGATATTGATAAGCTTGAAAAAATTAATCTGGTTTCGGATTATCTTCAATTTAAAGAAGAAGAAATAAAAGGACAGCGTAGAGATTTAAAGAACGCAGATAATATTCTTAATGGAAATCAACTTACTAATATTGGTGTTTTTAGAAAATACGTTGAAAATTATTTGAAGAACAATCCCAATATAGAACAGAAAGAAATAATATTGGTAAGACAATTGGAAATTACTCCTCAAGGAATGCCTTTGGAAATTTATTGTTTTACTGTTTTCTCAGGCTTAGAAGATTATGAAAGAGTACAGTCTGATATTTTTGACCATCTTTTGGTTGCTGCTCAAGATTTCGGATTGGAAATTATGCAAATTAATAAAGTTTAAAAATGACGAAGCTAAGTGTAAATATTAATAAAATTGCAACTTTAAGAAACGCAAGAGGAGGAGATGTTCCTAGCGTTACACAAATAGCCGTGGATGCTCAAAGATTTGGTGCTGAAGGAATCACGATTCACCCAAGACCAGATGAAAGGCATATTACGAGAAAAGATGTGTATAATCTTAAACCTTTGGTAACTACAGAATTTAATATTGAAGGAAATCCACACAGACCATTTATTGAGATGGTTTTAGAGGTGAAGCCAGAGCAAGTAACCTTGGTTCCAGATGCGGATGATGCCATTACTTCTAATGCAGGTTGGGATACTGTAAAACATTTAGACTATCTTACAGAAATTATTGCCGAGTTTAAAAACGCAGGAATTAGAACCTCTATTTTCTTAGACCCAAATCCTGAATTAATAGAATCTGCAGCCAAAACAGGAACTGATAGAATTGAGCTCTACACAGAAGCTTACGCAAAAAATTATCCTTTAGATAAAGAAAAAGCGATTCAGAAATATGTGGAAACGGCTGCTAGAGCTGGAGAATTTAATCTAGGAGTTAACGCAGGTCATGATTTAAGCTTAGAGAATTTAAAATATTTCTCTGATGAAATTCCAAATCTTTTGGAGGTTTCTATTGGTCATGCTTTAATTTCCGAAGCTTTGTACATGGGATTAGAAAACACTATTCAAGCTTATTTGAAGAGGCTGGCTAAATGGTAATTAGATTGGAGTAAAGAATAAAAAAAAAAATGATTGAGAAAAGTTAAGATAAAGTAAATGATTGTCTTTCTCTTTCATTATAAAAATAAAAAAAATTGGAAATTTTACATTCAAAAATATACGGAGTAGAAAAGGCTGGAACACCACTTTTGGTTTTTCATGGTCTTTTCGGGATGCTAGATAATTGGGGAAGTTTTGGAAAAGAGTTTGGGGAATTAATGCCTGTTCATCTAATCGATCTTAGAAATCATGGAAAAAGTTTTCATGATGATGAGATGAATTTAGAAGTAATGGTAGAAGATATCAACAATTATATGAACGCACATTCCATTCCTCAAGCCAATCTTTTAGGACATTCTTTGGGAGGAAAAGTGGTTATGCAGTTTGCAATAGATCATCCAGAAAAAGTGAAAAATCTTATTGTTGCAGACATCGCTCCAAAAGCTTATCCGCCCCATCATCAAGGGATTTTTAAAGCTTTAAATTCTATTGATTTAAAATCTTTACAAGGTCGTCAGGAAGCCGAAGCTGAGCTTAAAAACTATATTCCAGAACTGAGTGTTATTCAGTTTTTGCTTAAAAATCTGTATTGGACAGACAATAAAACTTTAGACTGGAGATTTAATTTACCGGTTCTAACAGAAAAATACAATGATTTTATCACCACAAGTGTTCGCTACGGTGTTTTTGAAGGACCAACTTTATTCTTGGGTGGTGAAAAATCTAATTATATTTTACCTCAAGATGAATTTGCCATAAAACAACAATTTCCAAAAGCGGAAATAAAAAAAGTTCCCAAAGCTGGACATTGGGTTCAAGCTGAAAATCCTAGAGATTTTAATGCAATGGTGAAAGAATTTTTGGTTTAATTTGCTATTGATAGAATCAGACGAGAAATCGTAAATTTTATTGTATTTTTCGTGTAATTAAGACGAAAAGCTGTATGTGAAAATGGAAAATCATTGATTTTCTAACGTCTTAAAAACAATTTCAAGAAGAGATTAATCTTGCGCCTTTGCGTTAAAAAAATATAAGAAACCCTCCAAAAATGATTTTAGTAACTGGTGCAACAGGTATTTTAGGAAGACTCATTACACTTGAACTTTTAAAAAAAGGAGTTGAGGTTCGTGCTGCAAAACGCCCTTCAAGTAATTTGGAAGAGGTGAAGCATTCTTTTTCTTTTTATACCGATAATGCTGAAGAGTATTTTAGTAAAATACAGTGGATGGATGTAGATTTTGATGATCTTAATTCTCTACAAAATGCATTGCAGAATATAGATGAAGTGTATCATTGCGCTGCAAAAGTAAGTTTTCATCCAAAAGATGCCAAGGAACTTTACCATGTAAACATCAATGGTACAAGAAATATTCTATACGCTTGCGAAAACTCTTCCGTTAAGAAGTTTTGTCATATAAGTTCTATTGCGGTTTTAGACGGTTTAAATGAAGAAGGAAAACAAGATGAAGAGTCAGATTTTAATTCTAAATTAGATCATTCTTCGTATGCTATTTCTAAACATTGGTCGGAAATGGAGGTTTGGAGAGCTTCCGCAGAAGGTTTAAACACCGTTATTGTTAATCCAGGAATAATTATCGGCTCCGGAAATTGGAATCAAAGCAGTGGAGAACTTTTTAGTACTTTTGCAGATAATCCTTTTACATTTTCTGGGGGAACTTCCTATGTAGATGTAAGAGATGTAGCGAATGTAAGCATAGAATTAATGGAGAAAAATATTTTTGGAGAAAGATTCATTTTAATTTCCGAAAATGTTCCCTATAAAACTTTTGCTGACCAAGTTCGCAATACATTGGGGCTTAAAGAAGCTCAAATTTTAGGAAAACCTATATTAAATATCGGAAGGGTCATGAATTCTCTTTTCGGTTGGGCGATTCCTAAACTTAAAATGGTCAATAAAACAAATATTGAAGCTATAACTAGTTTTACAGAGGTTTCGAACCAAAAAATAAAGGATAGATTAGATTATAAGTTTATCCCCATTAAAGAAAGTATAAGCTTTCATTTACAAAATTATATTACAGATAAGAAGAAATCATGAATCTTGCAGAGATTATCATCAATAAAAACTTCGAAAAACATCCTTCTAAATCCGTTATTGGTTTTAAGAAAAAAGATGAATGGAAATCCCTAAACTGGAGTAAATTCCGAGATTTAGTTCTTAAAACCGCTAATGCGTTAAAAGCTGAAGGTATTGAGGAAAGAGATAAAGTAGCTATCTATGCAGATAATTCTGGCGAATGGATTACCATGGATTTGGCTATTATGGCAATTGGAGCGATTACCGTTCCTATTTATTCCACCAATAATCCTGAACAAGCCGAATATATTATTAAAGATTCTGAAGCAAAGCTAGTAATGGTGGGAAATCAGGAGCAATATAATGCTTGTTATGAAATGCTTCAAAAATCAAATAACTTAAAGAAAGTAATTGCGGGAAAGAGAAAAATTTTCACCAAACCCGATCATTCTTTTTTCTTAAACGATTTTATAGAAAAAGAAAACAACATCCTCGAATATTGTCCTAAAAATGATGACGATGTAGCAACACTCATCTATACTTCGGGAACAACAGGAACTCCAAAAGGGGTAATGTTAACGCACGGTAATTTTATCAAAGCTATTGATGCGCATTTTGAATTTTTTAAATTTAAAAACTTTGAAAATGAAGAATCTTTGGCGTTTTTACCACTTACACACGTTTTCGAAAGAAGTTGGACGTTACTTTGTTTATACGGTGGAGCAAAAGTAAGTTTCTTGGAAGATACTAAAGAGATAGCACATGCTTTAACGCAAGTGCAGCCTAGTATGATGTGTGCTGTGCCGCGCTTTTTCCAGAAAATTTATGCAGGAGTTCATGAAATGGTGGAAAAAGGTTCTCCTTTTAAAAAGAAAATTTTTGCTTGGGCAATCGGAATAGGGAAACAAGTATCTGAATTAAAAAGAACAGGAAAGCAAGTCCCTTCTGCTTTAGCATTGAAATATAAAATTGCGGACACGCTCGTTTTCAAAAAAGTGAAAGCTAAAATGGGTGGTAAACTATGGTTTTTACCTTGTGGAGGAGCTTCTATTTCGCCTGAAGTAACGGAGTTTTTTGATGCAATGGGCATTCATTTAACGGTTGGTTACGGTCTTACAGAAACTACGGCTACACTTTCTGCATTTCCTTTTACACACTTTAAATATGGAACTTCAGGAAAAACGCTTCCTGGTGTGGAAATAAGAATTGGTGCTGAAAATGAAATCCAAGCCAAAGGTAATGGCATCATGAAGGGGTATTACAAAAAACCTGAGGAAACAAAAGCTGTATTTACTGAAGATGGCTGGCTTAGAACAGGTGATGCAGGTTATGTAGATGAGGAAGGAAATATTGTATTGACAGAGCGTTTGAAAGATTTAATGAAAACTTCCAACGGAAAATATATTGCTCCTCAACAAATAGAAAATTTGTTTTCAAATAATAATTATATCGCTCAAATTACGCTTATTGCAGAAGGAAGACAATTTGTTTCAGCTTTAATAGTTCCTAACTTTGAATTTTTACAAGAAGAAATTAAAAAACTGAATATTCCTTTTACCAATTGGGAAGATGTAGTAAAAAACGAAAAAATTCATCATTTCTATAAACAGAAAATAGATGAAATACAGAAAGAAATTTCCGCTTTTGAAAGGATTAAGAAATTTGTGTTAATGCCTAGAGAATTCGAAATTTCTACCGGAGAAATGACGCCTACTTTAAAAATTAAAAGAAGTGTTGTAGCTAAAAATTATGCCGATATTATTGATAAAATGTATAATGACTAAATAATTTTTTGTTTTTAACCAATTTTCCAATTTTTCAATTTCATTTTTATGACTGATATTTTTTTAGGATCTCCAAATTTTACTATTAGCAACAAAACAGCTTCTCAATCTTGTCCATCCAATATTGCTTTAATTAAATATTGGGGAAAATATGAAAACCAAATTCCTGCAAATCCCAGTATAAGTTATACATTAAACCATTGTAAAACCAATACAGTAATGGAGTTTTTTGCAAATGAAGAATTTTCTGTTCAAACTTTTTTGGCAGGAAATGAAGAAACGAAATTTGCAGAGAAAATTGAGAAGTATTTTAATAATATGGAAGCTTATCTCCCATGGATTTTAAAGGGAAGATACGTTATAAAAACAGAAAATACCTTTCCTCACAGTTCAGGAATTGCGAGTTCAGCGTCTGGTTTTGGTGCTATTGCAAAATGTTTAATGGAATTAGACGCAGACTTTACTCAGACTGATAATTCGCAAATTGATACCCAAAAAGCTAGTTTCTTAGCAAGATTAGGAAGTGGAAGTGCATGTAGAAGTTTGTATGAAGGTTTAGTAGTTTGGGGCGAAACCAAAGAAGTTGCAGGAAGTTCAGATTTATTTGCTGTTCAATATCCAAACGATGAAATTCATTCTAGTTTTAAAAGCTTTAATGATTGGGTTTTGTTGATTCATGAAGGTGAAAAATCGGTTTCTTCAACAGTGGGACATGGTTTAATGAAAACCAATCCTTATGCTGAAAGACGTTTTCAAGAAGCGCATGAAAATTTTAGCCTTTTAAAAGGAATTTTGAAATCTGGCGACATGGAAGGTTTTATTAAGTTGGTGGAACACGAGGCTTTAACACTTCATGCGATGATGATGATGAGCGATCCCGCATTTATCCTTATGAAAACAGGAACTTTGGAAGCTATCAATAAAATTTGGGATTTTAGAAGAGTAACTGGTTTACCCGTCTTTTTCACTTTGGATGCAGGAGCAAACGTGCATGTTCTTTTCCCTAATGATTTAGAAAGCGATAAAATAGAAACTTTCATCAATCATCATTTGTTGCCACTTACTCAAAAAGGTGGAGTGGTAAAGGATGTGATGAGGTTTTAATACTGAAATTTGTAAAATAAATATAAAAAGTGATGAATTGTAAAACAGTTTGTCACTTTTTTTTTAATGCGAATATCCCATTAAGAAGCTAAAAATCATAATGAATAAAACAATACTGGAGATGATGACATAAGTGCTATCTTTTTCTTTCAGATAGCCCACCAAAGCAAAAATGATACGAACTAATGGGGTAAGGATAAGAAATAAAATTCCTAATTGGATAATCGCCATTCCTTCGCCAGAAATTAGCCCATTCCAGAAACTTCCCCAAATTTTCTCAGAAGAAGTGGGGATATCTATATTGCTGTAGTTTTTAGGCATCTTAAAACCTTCCAGAAAAAGTTTTACAAAACCTATTAAAGAAGTTGTTACAGAAAGTACAACGCCTATTCTCAGTAGATTTCCTACCGAACGATTCAAATCTATATCTGTAAATGGAGTCTTTCTCATTTGAAATTATTAGTTACACCATTATACATCATATAAAGCGAAAGGAAAGTAATGACAATTGCGAAGAAGGTCTTCAATTTTTTAGTTTTAGAAACCATTAAAGTTTTAGAACCAATAAAACTTCCTACTACAATCCCAATTAATACAGGAGCTGCAACATAAGGGATAATTTCTCCTCTTTGGAAATAAATTAAAGAACTCGCCACCGCTGTTACCCCAATCATAAAATTACTGGTAGTAGTGGAAACTTTAAAAGGAAGCTTCATCATGTTATCCATGGCTAAAACTTTCAAAGCACCAGAACCAATTCCTAACAATCCAGACATGGCTCCAGCAAAAATCATCATTAAAAAACCAGGAATGGTATTTCTCGCAGAATAACTTTTAATAACGCCTTTATCGGGAAAAGTTCCATAAAGTTTAAGCTTATGCTCTAAACTTCCTTTAATTAAAGGTTCTTGATGATCTGGTTTACCTTTTAAATTTAAAATTACTGTTAATAAAAGGATACTTGCGAAGATAATTCCAATAGTATTAGGATTAAGCATTCCTGAGACCAACGCACCTACAATAGCACCTGCGGTGGTGGCAATCTCTAGAAACATCCCAATTCTCATATTGGTAAAACCTTCTTTTACAAAAGCTACAGCTGAACCAGAAGATGTTCCAATAACAGAAATAAGGGAAGCTCCGATAGCAAAATGCATTGGAACTCCAAAACCTAAAGTAAGCAAAGGAATAATAATAACACCTCCACCTAAACCAGTGAGGGATCCTAAAAGTCCTGCAGATACAGCGCCTAAGAAGAGTATGATAATTTCTACCATTCTACAAAGATAATTAAATGTCTATTGATAAAACAAAATTTCAAGTCTCTATTTTTATCAAAAAAAATTACGAATTTTGTAGTATGAAACTTTTTTATGTAATTCTTGGCGCTACACCTGAAGGAAGGAATATTGAACAGCATGATGTTTTCTTTGGAATTGCAGAAAATTTTGAGGAACTTATTCCAGAAATAAAAAATTTTTGGAAAGATGCTAGAGTGCATATAGATTGCTATCAGGAAGTTAAATTTGCAGATGGCTACCAAATTAATATTGTTGAAAAATCAGAAGAAAAACCTTCGGAACAATTGTTTTTTGTGAATCTGGGAGGTTATAAAACTGGTTCATTTGAAGAATTTCACGAGCAGCATTTAATGGTGGATATTTCTTTGGGAGGGGTGATAAAAAGAATTAAGAAAACCGATTTTTATCAAAATATGGGTTTCAAAGGCGCAGAAAGTCATGTGGATGATAAATATGGTGTGGGCATAGACGATATTTTTTCTGTTCAAGATATTCTTACTCAAAATATGAAGGATAAATACAGTATTCTTTTAGAAAAATCTGAGGAAAAAAATCAAGAAAATCCTATGCATATTGGATATTTAAAAGTAAAATATTAAAAAATAAATCTAAATTAAAAATGAAAATAGGAATCCTTGGAGGTGGACAGTTGGGGAGAATGTTCATTCAAAATGCATTGAATTATGATGATGAGTTTTACACTTTAGACCCTGCGCAAGACGCTCCTTGTCATAATATTTCATATTTTACACAAGGTAATTTTAATGATTATAATACCGTTCTCAACTTCGGGAGAGACAAGGATGTGGTGACTATTGAAATTGAACATGTAAATGCGGATGCGCTTTCAGAATTGGAAAATTTAGGAGTAAAAGTAGTTCCTAATGCCAAAATTATTAAAACCATTCAGCAGAAAATTCTTCAAAAAGAATTTTACAAAGCCCACGATATTCCAAGTCCGGATTTTGAAGTAAAATGGAACGGTGAAGATCCTATTTTTATGTCACTTCCTTTTGTTCAGAAAATGAATACGGGTGGTTATGATGGAAAAGGAGTTCAGGTTATTCGTACCGAAGAAGATTATCAAAACTTATGGAAAGAGGCTTCAGTTCTGGAAAGTTTAGTAGATATTGATAAAGAACTTTCTGTAATTGTTGCTAAAAATGAAAACGGAGAAACCAAAACTTTTCCAGTTACGGAAATGGTGGCGGATCCTAAACTGAATTTATTAGATTTTAATATTTGCCCTACACAATTAACGGAAGATATAGAAACTCAAATTAAAACGATTACCGATAAATTTTTAGCCGCAGTAGATTCTCCAGGTCTTTTTGCTATTGAATTGTTCTTGGATAAAGAAGGTAAAGTTTGGGTAAATGAAACAGCACCAAGGTTGCACAATTCTGGGCATCAAAGTCAGGAAGGAAATGCGAATTCCCAGTTTGAGCAAATGTATCGTGTGGTTACCAATAAACCTTTAGCAGATACCGATGCTTTCACGTTCAGTGGAATGCTTAACTTGGTGGGGGCAGAAGGTTTTTCAGGAAAAGTAATTTATGAAGGCTTGGATAAGGTTTTGCAACTTCCAAAAACATATGTTCATCTTTATGGTAAAACAGAAACAAAACCTGGAAGAAAAATGGGGCATATTAATGTTTTAGCAAATTCACGCGAAGAATTAATGGAAAAGCTGATTCAAATAAAAGCTATGGTGATTGTAAAAGCTTAGTGCATTTTAAAATAAAAACAAAAAAACTTTCTCTGTGCAGAGAAAGTTTTTTTGTTTTATGAAAGTGTTTTTTTTAATCCTTGAATAATGAAATCCTAGTGAATGACTCTACAACAAAATTACAGTCTGTATCTGTTTGTGCAGAAAGTTGATATCCTTTATTGGGAGCTGTGCTTTCAGGGTCGGCAATCGTGTAAAAGTAAAAAGTAAGTACTTTGCCACTTCCGCTAGAACCCGATGGTAAATTTACAATAGAATTAACTTCAAATCCACTGTCAGGATTTCTGAAAATTGTTTTTACGGAGCCAGAATTATTAGAACCTGGTGTTACGGTTGCTATCAGTCTCCAAATATGTACCTGCCCATTAATAAGATTCTCTATCCATCTTTGTGGTGAAGGATATTGAGCGCTAGTGGAGCCTGTGGTAATATAGATGTTGGACGTTTGTCCTGGAAAAGGAACTGTAGTTTCTGGCCAGCTGGTTGTGGGGCTTGCTGCAAAAACCAAAGGTGTGGTATAGGTAATGAGTTTTTCGGCACCATAACTATTTCCACTTGAGGTTAAAGCTATTGTAGGTTTTGAGTTACCAGCTCCACTGTTGATTTTTACAACACCATCATTACCTGCGGCAGAACTGGTTGCAACAAATAATTGTCGCCAAAGAACGCCGTCCCAAAACTCAAATCTGTCTGCTGTGGTGTTGTAAATAAGAGTTCCTTTAGCTAAACTGGAATTTACTACTCCAGTTGGTGGTACTGTGAGAATGTCGTTGTCTGCTAAAGTGGTGTTTCTTTCATTATCTGAAAGCCTAGGAATTAGAATTCCTTTGTTGTTTGACGTAATGTCTAAAACTGATGCGCCATTAGGTGTGGTGGTGTTGATACCAACTTGTGCATTGAGAGAAACTAATCCCATAAAGGATGCTAGAATAAATACTTTTTTCATTTTCTTTAATTTTTGTGTTAGTCATAATTTTTGGTTATTAATGATGTTAAATATCATTTAAATATTGTTTGAGAGAACTGTGTTGTTTTGAATCTCATATCAAATTATGTTAAATTTAATTTAAAACATGTAAAATGTTATAAAATTTAATCTAATATTATTTTTTTAATGAATATTATTTATTATTTAAATATTGTTATAGAGAATTTTGAAATGTGAAATTCTTAAAGTTTTATACTTATTAAACAAATTACTGTAATAATATTCTTTTATTATTGCTGATAATTTATTTAATTTTCATATAAAAATATTGTAATTGAGATGTTTAATAATTACTTTTTAACAGAAGTGGGTTTGTAATTAATAATAAAAACTCCAAAAATAATTAATACTGCAGCTAAAATAAACTGAATTGTTATGGGTTCATCCAACACCAACCAACCTAGTAAAATAGCAATAATGGTATTGATATAAGAAAGTATAGAAACCTGCACTGGACTAATCTTTGTAAGTGCGTAATGAAAACAGAAAAATGTAATTACAGAACCAAAAATAGCCAAATAAACCATTGCAGAAATACTTTTCAAAGACCATTTTTCGAAACTGTAATTTTCTGTGAAAATAAAAGCAAAAAGAATCTGTACAATTCCCGCTATCATAAATTGATAAAAAAGATTGAGGCTAATATTTCCACTTTTAATATTCATTTTTTTAGTGAAAATAATTCCCGATGCCCAACCTATAATGGCAAAAAGCATCAAAACAATTCCGGTGACGTAGTTAGGATTGCTTAAATCTTTCAATCCGTTCCAGAAAATAAAAAGAATTCCACAGAAACACAGCAAAATTCCAACTAAAGCTTTTATGCTGAATTTCTGCATTCCTAAAGCTACACTTCCTAAAAATACCAAAATAGGCGTACAGGAACTAATTAGAGAAGTTAAAGAACTAGAGAGGTGCTCTTCTGCAACAGTAGTTAAACCATTTGCCATGACCAACATTAATAATGCGAAAATAGCTTGATATTTAAAATTTTCCCAGCCAATCCATTTTAGTTGATTTTTAGAAAGCAAAATAATCAGCATTATAATTCCTGCTAAAAACTGACGAATTCCTGCTACAAACCATCCTGGAATGCTTTCTACTGCTATACGAATACCCAAAAAAGTTGTACCCCAAACAATAGCAACGGTTAAAATGGCAAAAATTAGGCGGTAATCTTTCACAAAATTCAATTTTGCGGCAAAGGTATTTAAATAGTTTATAGATTTTAGCTTTAGAAAAATGATAGATGTTATGTATGTTTTATTTTTAAAGAGAATTCTTTCTGTAAAGAAAAAAGCAACCTCAAAAAAGGTTGCTCTCGTTTTATAATTTGTAGTAATATTATTTAGTGGTTTGTAATTTCGTTGCGGCTTTTACCCAAGCTTGTCCACCTTCAATCATTACATTATTCCACATTTTTTTCTCTTCTGCTTTAATTTTCGGAGTCCAAGTTGCGGTATCTTTTGCCCAATTTTGATATTGGGTGTTAAGTTCTCCTAATTTTTTTTGGTCTTTAGCATCAACTGCTGCCGCAAAATCTACTAACAGTTGCTTATATTCATCTACTTTTTTATTTACCGTTTCGTCGGAGAATTTTGCTTCTGAAGATTGAGCAGTTTCTGTAGATGTAGAATCTGCAACACTTGGTGTTACAATAGAAGAAGAATCAATAGCATTGGCATCTTGCTGAGCTTCTGTAGTTTCTTTTTTAGTACACGATACAACAGCCAAAACAACCGCTACTGATAAAATTAATTTTTTCATAAAGTTTAATTTGTTATTTCGTGAATATAAAAAATAAATCTATTTTTCACAAATGAGTGATTTATAATTTAATGAAAATTAACTTTTGAAATTCTAAAAAACATATCTGTATAAAATCCGTTTGTCTTTTAAATTTCGCATTTCGTAAGCTTTCGCTATCTTTGAACATCTAAAAAAGAAGTAAAAATGGTAGGAATTATTATGGGAAGCCAAAGTGATTTGCATATTATGGAACAAGCTGCAGATTTCTTGAAAAGTTTAAACATTTCGTATGAATTAACGGTGGTTTCGGCGCACAGAACGCCAGAAAGAATGTTCGATTATGCAAAAACAGCTCAGGAGCGTGGCTTGAAAGTAATTATTGCAGGAGCAGGAGGAGCGGCTCATCTTCCAGGAATGGTAGCAAGTTGTACAACGCTTCCGGTAATTGGAGTTCCTATTTTGTCGAGCAATTCTATTGATGGTTGGGATTCTATTTTGTCTATTCTGCAAATGCCAGGAGGAATTCCTGTTGCAACGGTAGCTTTAAATGGAGCTTTGAATGCGGGAATTTTAGCTGCTAAAATTATTGGAAGTTCTAATGATGAGGTTTCCAAAAAAATGCAGCAATATCAAGATTCTTTAAAAGAAAAAGTCTTGGGAACAGTGGAAGTTATTAAAGAAAAACATCCTAATCAATTCGATTAAGAGTTCATTTTTCCTTTCAAAATTATTAAAGTAGAGAAAGAAATTTCAATTTCTTCTTTTGAATATACCAACAATACAAGCTTCGAAGAAATTCGGGGCTTTTTTATTGCAAGATTAATGTTTTCATTTGAAAGGATTTGGGCGTTGTTCCTTCAAATTGCTTAAAAACTCTAGTAAAATAATTGGTATCTGTAAAACCCGTTTGGAAGGCCACTTCTTTTATACTTTCTTGGTTTTGTAGAAGTTCTTTGGCTTTGTTAATTCTTTCTTGTAAAATAAATTCATTCGGGGAAATTCCCAATTCTTGTTTAAACATTTTAAAGAAATTCGATTTGCTTATGTAAGCCATTTTTGCAATATTCTCTATGGAAAGTTTCTGATGCAAATTTTCTCTAATATAATTCACCACAAAACCAATTCTCGATTTATTTTTTAATAAATTTTTCTCCACTAAATTTCTTCCTTGCGTTTGCATTAACCGAATAAGAAGTTCTTTTAGAGCAAAATCTGCCATTACATCTTTATGGGAATTATCGTCCATCGCAATTCGCATAATATTGTTGGTTGCAGAAGCTAGAGAAGGCGTGTTGAACAAAAAATACTCGTCTTGTTGAAGTTCCCAAGAATTACTTTCATCAACTTTTGGAGCAGAAAAATTGAGATATTGAAGGGCACTTTCTACAAAATCTGGATTAAAACTTAAAGAAACACATTGTGAAGGATTTTCATCAGCTTCAGGAAAATCAATCACCATGGTTTCACCTGGAGCAACCAATACGCTTTCACCTGGGAGATATTCAAAATACTCAGTTTTTCCATCCAGCTTCATCATTTTTTTTCCTCTAAGCATTGCTGTAAAAGATAGATTTTCAAAATTTAATTTAACATCAAAAGCACTTCTGTGGGTTTCATAAATGCTAAACTCACAATCTTTAAGACTATAAGTTGTTTTGTTTTCCACTAAGTTATGGAGTTGATTTTCCACTAACAATGGAGGTTTTTCAAGCGTATATTTGACATTCTTCATTACCTCGATTTTTGATTTTGTAAGAATATAAATATAATGAAAAATTTATCAATACTATTTTAATATTTTGTTAATGAAATAATAAAGTTCTGGTTGAAAATATGATTTTACTATAAAAAAGTAGGATTGTGCTATTCTGTACATTATTTTCTAAGTAATTTAGAATTATTAAAATTTTAAAACGTATTAAAAATGAGCACAGTAGCAGAACCCAAAAAAGATAATGCTTTAAAAAGACCTGAGTTTAAAGCTAAATATGACAATTATATCGGCGGAAAATTTACAGCACCCGTTTTAGGGAAATATTTCGATGTGGTATCACCAGTTGACGGAAAAGTCTTTACACAAGTAGCACATTCCACCAAAGAAGATTTAGAATTAGCTGTAAATTCAGCATCGGAAGCATTTAAAACATGGAAAGATACTTCTGTAACGGAACGCAGCATTATTTTGAACAAAATTGCAGATAGAATTGAAGAAAACCTTCAATATATCGCTGCTGTGGAAACTATAGATAACGGAAAAGCGGTAAGAGAAACTTTAGCAGCCGATATTCCTTTGGCTGTGGATCATTTCAGGTATTTTGCAAGTGTTATACGTGCAGAAGAAGGTTCTCATAACGAGTTGAATAAAGATACCGTTTCACTTATTGTTCATGAACCTTTAGGAGTAATTGCTCAAATTATCCCTTGGAATTTTCCAATATTAATGGCGGTTTGGAAGCTAGCTCCAGCTTTAGCTGCTGGAAATTGTGTGGTTTTAAAACCTGCAGAAAGTACACCAGTTTCTATTATGGTTTTAATGGAATTAATAGGCGATTTAATTCCAGCCGGCGTAATTAATGTTGTTAATGGTTTTGGAGCAGAATTGGGAAGAGCTTTAGTAACCAATCCAAAAGTATCAAAAGCAGCATTTACAGGTTCTACAGCAACGGGAAGATTAGTAATGCAATATGCCACAGAAAATATTATTCCCGTAACTTTAGAGTTGGGAGGAAAATCTCCAAATGTATTTTTTAGCTCTGTGATGGATCATGATGATGAGTTTTTAGATAAAGCTATTGAAGGAGCGGCGATGTTTGCTTTAAATCAAGGTGAAATTTGTACTTGTCCGTCCAGATTATTGGTTCAGGAAGATATTTATGATGCATTTATTGAAAGACTAATTGAGCGTGTACAAAATATTAAAGTAGGAAATCCATTGGATCCAACTGTAATGATGGGTGCTCAAGCTTCACAAATTCAGAAAGATAAAATTTTATCTTACATCCAATTAGGAAAAGAAGAAGGAGCGGAAGTGCTTACTGGAGGTGATGTAAATGATATTAATGATGATTTAAACGGTGGGTATTACATTCAACCAACCATGTTTAAAGGAAATAATAAAATGAGAATTTTCCAAGAAGAAATTTTCGGACCTGTTTTAGCGGTAACCACCTTTAAAGATGAAGCCGAAGCGATAGAAATTGCTAATGATACCATTTACGGATTAGGAGCTGGAGTTTGGACGCGAGATGCTCATCAATTATACAATGTTCCAAGAGCAATTCAGGCGGGAAGAGTTTGGGTAAATCAATATCATTCTTATCCTGCAGGAGCGCCTTTCGGTGGATATAAACAATCGGGTATCGGTCGCGAAAATCACAAAATGATGTTAGATCATTATCGTCAAACTAAAAATATGTTGATTTCTTACAATAAAAATAAGTTAGGGTTCTTCTAAGATTTTAGTCATTTTTCATATTCTAAATCTCATAGGTTTTTAAAACCTATTAGGTTTTTGAAAAACAAAAAAATAACAATACCGCTTCCCTCAATCAATTTTCATAGTTTATAATTTTTTTGGGTAAGCAACTAGTTTGTATTGTTAATAGGATTGGTGTAGAGGAAAACCCGGCAGCGACGTCGGGTTTTCTTTATCTTTAAGAGTTAACTTTAAATAAAAAAATAAAATGCTTTCACGATTAGATGTTACAGAAAAAGCCATGGAAGTTATTGAAACTTTGGAGCAGCAGCACGGTCCTTTGATGTTTTATCAAGCCGGCGGATGTTGCGAGGGAACCCAACCGCAGTGCTTCGAAAAAGGTGGTTTTTTCCCAAGAATGAATGATGTTTTAATAGGTCATGTAAAAGATTATGAATTTTGGGTGGATAGAGATTTGTTCGAGTATTGGAAATATTCACATTTTACGTTGGATGTTTTGGACGGTTTTGGTCCTGGTGGTTTTTCTTTGGAGAGCCCGTTAGGAAAGACTTTCAAAGTCCATTACCGGCTTTTTACGTCAGAAGAGTTGGAAGATTTAGAACCTGTAAAAAGAAATGATTAGGGTTTAGAACAAGCTTTTAAATGAAATCTAAAACAATAATATCTTAAAAAATATTTGATAGAAAATTGATCATCAGTTACCTTTGTTGAAATTTGCAATTTCAGATATGGACAGACTCAAAATTCAAAGACATTATTATTTTAAATTAATTGTTTCTGCAATAATAGTTGCGTTGGTGGCTTCGGCAATGTCTTGGTTATTAAAGTATATCACGATTTATTTTCAAGAATATTTATATGATTTTGCAAAAGAAAAATCTTTTCTGTTCATTATTTTTCCAACAATAGGGATTACAGCCATTTATTTTTTAAGGAAATATCTTTTCAAAAACCGAAAGAATAAAGGCATCACGGAGATTTATAAAACAGTGGATCAAAGAAAAGATCATTTACCCGCTTTTAAAATTCCGTCCCATTTTTTAAATGGTTTCCTTACGGTAATTTTTGGAGGTTCCACAGGAATTGAAGTTTCTACAGTAGTTGCAAGTGCTACGGTGGGAAATGTAGCTTACGAAAAGCGTTTTTCTGCTAATGTTTATAAATTGGAATTAATTTGTGCAGGCGTGGCAGCGGGCGTTTCTGTTTTATTCGGAAGTCCAATTGTAGGATTTTTATTCGCTGTTGAAGTAATAGCCAGGAAACTTACCAAAACTTTATTTTTAAGTTGTTTTGCGGCGAGTTTTGTGGCTTGGGTTTTCTTGTATTTCACGAAAAGTGAAACAGTATTTTCGGCATCTATCACAGATTGGAGTTGGTCAGCACTTCCTTTTTTTGTTATTCTAAGTTTATTGGGAGGTGTTTTATCGGTTTACTTCACGTTTTTAGTAACAAGGATTAAGGATTTGTTTGCGGGAATTCACAATAACTTTTTGAGGGTGAATTTAGGAGCTCTCGTTGTGGGTTCGCTTATTTTTGTGTTTCCTTTTTTATATGGCGATAGCTATCATTCCCTGAATGAACTTTTGCAACATCCACATGAATTTTCTTTATTATTTTTGGTGTTATTAATGTTTTTAAAACCTATTGCTTCGGCTTTAACCCTTGGTGCAGGAGGCGATGGTGGTGTTTTTGCCCCTAGTATTGTGGTGGGAGCATTTTTAGGTTTTGGATTTGCATTTTTTTGCAACCATTATTTCGGAACGTCTTTAATTTACCTTAATTTTATGTTGGTAGGTGCAGCAGCTACTTTATCGGCTTCTATTTATGCACCTTTCACGGCTTTGTTTTTAGTCTGTAATTTAGCTCCGAACGGATATGCATTGTTTTTTCCTATTTTGGTGGGAAGTTTTATTGCTAAACATTTTGCTCAACAACTTCTTCCATACAATGTTTACACCTACAATTTAGAAACTAATAAATAACAAAAATTCAGCTCCTGCGAGTTGAATTTTTATGAAGATGAATTTAATTTTAGAAACCCCAAGCCACTCCAAAATTCAACATTTTATCGTTATTAAAATGACTGTCTTTAAAGAAATTGCTAAAATCTTTTTTTGCATAAACACTAAACTGTCCGTATCCTAGAGTAATTTGAGCACCCTACACCAACGGATTTATATCAAAATTTTCTCTGTTTCTAAATTTAATATCGTCGTTTTTATAATATTATTGCTACATAATTTACCTCCTCCATACACATTGGCACTAACTTTAAAAGCATCATAATAGGGTCCGTATTATATATCTCTCGCTGTTTTTAGCTTAGAAAAATTATAATGAAAACCAATAGGAATCATTATATAGCCCTTTTTCAATTTACTTTTCTCTAAATTCACGTTAGATTGCGCGATAAAGATGCTGGCGTTTTCGTCTTTTGCAAAATATTTATCGTTTTCCAATCTTAAGGTATACCAAGAGATATCTGTTAGGAAGCTATCACAAAATAAAAACGAAAATATCTTTAATTGTATTTAAATGAATTGGTCTATAAATTAAATCAAAGATATTGTGGAGATAGAATTTTTGAAAGGCTCCTCATGGCGAACATTACAGCTATGGAACTAAAAATGGATAATCAGATTAGTTTTTGGTATTTTTTTTTACGAAATATTTTTTAGTATAAAAATTAATAAGTTGATAGTAATGCATGTGCTTATAATTAACCTGTTGTGCATTATGAATTAAAAAATTAAAAGTTGTCATTTGATTGAAAATTAGCAAATTGAATTAATCGCAAAACATTTACAATGAGCAACTTAGTTGCAGATTACGAAAGGTACCTAACCAAGAGGTTCGACGGAGGTAATTTTGGAAGTTTTGAAAAAAAATATCTAATGAAAATTTATTACTCTACCTAAGACGACCATCAAAACTGCAAACTTTCCAGAAGTAGCACTTCGAAAATCTGTAAATATGCTGAATATTGTAATCTTATCAGAGGTTTTTGTACTTCACAGCAAATGCATTTTTATGGCTACAAACTTCATACGGATTGTTCTGTAAGTGGTGTTTTTCAAAGTATTGATTTAAGTCCAGTTTCTGTGTAGGATATCCATTATTTAAAGGATATCAGAGAGCAATTATCTCTTTGTACACTGCTTGTAGACAAGGGTTGTTTGTCTTCTGAAATTCAAATTGACTTGTTCAACTATCCAAACATAGAATTGGAAACTCCAAAAGAATCAATCAAAAGGATTATAAACCTCAGTTTTATTGGTTCAAAAAACAACGAAAGACAATCTAAACCTTGTTCTCGAAATTCTGCGACCAGTTTATGGTGAGACGTAATTATGCAAAAACTTTTGAAGATTTCAAAAACCAGATTATTAGCTAAAATAACGGCGTTAACAGTTGTACAATTCATCAACAAAGAATATTTCAACAGAAATATCAATAACTTAAAAGCCAGTATTATTTAAAATGCACAACGGATTTTTATTATCTTTTCTCCGTCAAATACTTCCAATATCTTCGTGGGACGTGTTGCAGATGTAGTTTCATATTTTTGCGGGCTTCAATATTGGTGCTTTTAAAATACTGCTGCCAAAGATTCTGGTACTTTTCTTCCATGTCATCCAGCTGTATTGTAGCATCAGTTTTAGATAATGCATTTTGCTGAACAGGAGATAAAGTAACTTCGGAAACACTTTTTAAATCGTAAAAAAGACCATAGTTTCTCTTAATATCATAAATCAACCAAGTTTGATCTGTATAACGATTTCTAAAAAATTCTGCAATAAGTGGCAATACATTAAAGTCCGGCTCAATCATGCAATGAAACATATTATCTGAACTTTTCTGAAAACGGATGAATGCCTTCATTCTGTGTCGTTCTCGATTCACGCGGGTAAGGGCTTGGTCGAATTTTAATACATGAAAGTTTCCAAAATTGGTCAATATTTTTTCGTTACCTAGAAATATCTGCTGGATACAATAGATAAGGGATTGCCATACAGCTTCATCTTCCGACAAAAAAACTTTAAAAATATTGAGAACTTCGGTAGATTTTAATTTGGATTTTAATCCCTTTAAGACTCTTTTTGCTTTAATATCATCCGTAACTACATCATAAACTTCTTCAAAGAGTTCTCCTGTGAAATTACTAGATAGAAGAGGTTTTACATCAAAGTTTTTACTTTCGAAACTTTCAAAAACCACCGAAAGAAAGCCGTAATAACTGCCATCAAAAGTATAAATCATCCTAATCTTGTATGGTCCACACTAATCTTTTAATATCATAACCCTGCTCTTTGGCGTAGGCTACAAATTTTTGCTTGTTTGCTTCAGGAATAGTTTTGTTTCGAGAAAGTATCCAAATATAATCCGTGCTTTCACCAAAAATAAGTGCGGTTTCATACGCAGGATCCATCATCACAATATTATATTCCGAATAAAATGGGCCAAAAAATGAAACCTTTAATGCTCCTTTATTCTCTGGACCATTAAATTTTGCTTTTCCATGGGCTTCTTCCCATTCATTCTTGACATAGTTATAGCCTTTATTAACAACTGCAATTTTACCGTCATCTCGTTTGGAGTAGTTTGCTGTAACATTTTTTAAATCTTTTTCATGTTTAAAATCCTGCCTTGCGATTTCATACCATTGGCCCACATATCGATTAACATCAAAGTTTTGAACTACAACTACTTTAGAACTCATTTTCCCTTTTTTTGTAGAACATGCTATGGTAATTGCGGTAATGACCAAGGCAGCTATTGCAAATAGGGCATATTTTAAATTTTTGTTTTTCATAATTTATATTTTACGAGCTTAGAATAAACTAAGCTGATTACTTGGTACATTACTTTTATATTTACTTTTAGAGGGTGAAGTAATAAGAGATTTTATCTTCAACGGAGCAAGTTCTCCCATTTCAAAAGACGTATCGGCACATACCATAAAAAATTTGGCTCTATTAAAGCTGATGCCCATTTTTCTTACCTGATACTCACGCAATTTTCCAAATTTTCTACTTTGAATCATTTTCATTGCAGACTTTCTTCCCACGCCAGGAATTCGTATAATTTCTTGATAGCTGGCCGTATTAATATCAATAGGGAAATAATGCGGATTTCTAAGTGCCCATCCTAATTTTGGATCAATATCCATATCTAGATTGGTGAAGATTGGGTTAAGAATTTCATCCAATTTAAAGTCATAAAATCTTAAAAGCCAATCGGTTTGGTATAGCCTGTTTTCTCTAATTAATGGAGGTTGCGTTCCCACTTGAGGGAGTATGGTGTTTTCTGAATTTATTGGGATGTAGCCACTATAATACACTCTTTTCAGATTGTAATTTTTATAAAACTCGTCGGCAACACTCATAATTTCAAAATCATTTTCTGGCGTTGCGCCAATTACCATCTGCGTGCTTTGCCCCGCAGGTACAAATAAGGGTTTATGTTTTATTAATTTTGATTCCGATTTGATTTCTTGAATTTGATTTTGAACAAAAGCCAAAGGTTTTCTTACACTATCGTGATTTTTTTCTGGAGCTACCAACTTCAATCCAGCTTCTGTAGGCATTTCAAGATTAATGCTCATTCTGTCGACATATAATCCAGCTTCTTTTATAAGCTCTTTGCTAGCACCAGGAATGGTTTTAAGATGGATATACCCATTGTATTTCTCCTCCACACGAAGTTTTTTCACAATACGCATCAATCGCTCCATGGTATAATCTGCACTTTTGAAAATCCCTGAACTTAGAAAAAGTCCCTCAATATAATTTCTGCGGTAAAAATTAATCGTCAATTCTACCACTTCATCAACGGTGAAAGCAGCTCTTTTTACATCGTTACTTTTTCTGGAAACACAGAAGGCACAATCGTAAATGCAATGGTTGGTAAGAAGGATTTTTAACAAAGAAACACACCTCCCATCTTCTGTATACGTATGACAAATTCCTGATGCCGAAGCATCTCCAATACCTCCATTATTTTTGCGTTTTCCTCCGCTAGAACTACAGCTTACATCGTATTTGGCAGCATCTGCCAATATCATTAATTTTTCTTGAATACGATCCATGGTATTTTTTTAATTATGAGATGTAAAATTAACCAAAATTAAGCCAAACAGATGTTAGAAAGTAGTTGCTTTTTGTGTCATTTTTCACCATTATAAATGAAAAAAAAGAACATTTAAGAACAGAAAATCTATATAAAAACATGTACAGCTGAAACGATTTACAATTCTAAAATACAAGCATCATCAAAGATGTATTTTTGTGCATTGGGATAATAGTCTTGTGTATCCAAACCTGTGAACGAACTAAAAGCGGGTAAAATAAATTTGTCTTCGGAAACAATATAACATGGAAACTTTAAAAATTTCCTCACAGTCGATTGCAGGCTTACTCCAGGATGTATATGACCTGAAATCACAAAAAAGTCTTGCATTTCAAGGTCTTCATGGTTGAAAATAAAATCATCTATTCTAAGTTGTTTATAAACTTCAGAAACGCCCAAATTGTACAAAGTTTCAATAGAAATTTTGTCGTGATTACCTTTTACTAAAATAATTTTGAGATTGGGGAATTGCATTTTCCAAGTTTTGAAAATTTCAAATTCTGAATTTTTCCCCGCATGGATAAAATCACCAACAATAATGAGTTTTTCGCAGATATAAAATTCAATTAAATAAGACAGCCGCTGCAAATCCTGATGAATAATATCTGCAGGTAATGCAATTCCATTTTTTCTGAAATGCGCAGTTTTTCCTAAATGCAAATCGGAAATTATTAAACTTTTTTCATTTTTCCAGAACAAAGCTCTCTGGTTAGTAAGTACAAAATGATGATTACGGATGATAATTTCTTTTTCTACGAGATTCATTTTGTTTTACTTTTCTTTTTTATGTTGGCTTCTTGCATTTTTTTTATTCTCGTTGCCAAATCTTCACTGGATAAAGATTGACGCAAACTATCCACTTTTATAGGGAAACTAAGTGGTGAAAATCGATCCGAATGTATGTAAATAATTTTACTTTTTTCTATTCTGTCAAATGCGGCGATTAACCGTCCTTCTTCTAATTGCTGATTAAAAACCTCCGTGTAAGCTTGTCTTAATAATAAATTCTCGGGATCGTGCTCTTCTAAAACAGAAAATATAATTCCCGACGAGGATTGTAAAGATTTATTGTTGATCTGTCTTCCTGGCATTGTTTGTACCACTAATCCCGATATGACGGCAATATCTCTAAATTTCCGTTTCGCCATTTCAGCAGCATTTACGCTACTAACCACATCTTGCATCAGATTTTCTCTGGAAAGAACCTGTTTCAGCTCTTCATCTGTTAATATAATTTCCCGATCAGAAAACAATTCAAAACCATAATCATTCATCGCCATTGAGAAACTAATGGGGTATAATTTTGAGATTCTATACGCCAATAATGCAGACATCACTTCATGCACCAAACGTCCTTCAAATGGATAAAAAAAGAGATGATAGCCTTCTCTGGTTTTTATTTGCTCCACTAAAAATTCATCTTCTTTGGGAATGTGGGAATTTTCATTTTGATTAGCCAATAAAGGATGCAAAAATTTCAGTTCCCTTTCCCTTGAGTTTGGAGATAAAGATTCGGCTAATTTTTTCCTTAAAAAAAAACTGAGATTAGAGGAAAGAGGCAATCTTCCACCCAACCAACTGGGAGTGATAGCTTTTCCGCTGGATAATTTTACATAAACCGTCATTTCTTTTAGCATTGCATATTCTAAAACCCGACCGGCCAAAATAAATTTATCACCTTTATGTAGTTTTGATATAAAATATTCCTCTATCATCCCAATATAACCACCAGAAAGAAACTTCACTCTCAACATGGAATCACTTACAATAACGCCGATATTCATGCGGTGTAGCATTCCGATTTTCCTTTTTCCAACCACTAATTTTCCATCATCTTGTTTTACCACTTTATGAAATTCTTCATAGTTTTTTCCTGTTTTTCCACCTTGTGTGATGAAATAAATGCACCATTGCCATTCTTCTTCAGTCATTTCAGAAAAAAGCAAAGGTTTTTTGGATAACAGGATACATTTCATCCGCATAAAAACCGCCGCCTAAAGCTAAACTAACTAGAAATTGAACCAAAACATCATATGCTAAAACAAAGGGTTCACGTTTTTCAATCACTTTATTTTTAACTGCTTCTTTAAGCGCTGCAGCTTCAATAAGTTCTAAAGAATGAGTGGGAACAAAATAGATTTTTGAAGTTTCAAAAGGGGAGTGGCCGCTTCTTCCTGCACGTTGCATAAACCTCGCAACACCTTTACTAGAACCAATTTGAATGACGGTGTCCACAGGTTTAAAATCCACACCTAAATCCAAAGACGAGGTAGAAACTACGGCTTTTAAAATTCCATTACTAAGATTTTCTTCCACCCAATTTCTCAAATCCACATCAATAGAACCGTGATGAAGAGCAATTTGACCCGCGAAATCAGGATAGACTTCCAACAAAAGTTGATACCACATTTCTGCCTGACTTCGAGTGTTGGTAAAAACCAAAGTAGATTTGGAGTTCAGAATAATGGGTACGACTTCATTCACTAATTTCCCGCCCAAATGCCCTGCCCAAGGTAAAATTTCAACTTCTGGCGGATATACGGAGAGGATTTCAATTTTCTTTTGCTCTTTGGCAACCACTTTTGTTCTTTTATGGGAATTGGGAATCAAAACTTCTAAAGCTTCATCAAGATTTCCAATGGTTGCTGTGATTCCCCAAATTTTAATGAGTGGATTGCGATGTTTAAGAACAACCAAAGCCAATTCCACCATGACGCCACGTTTGGTACTCAACAACTCATGCCATTCATCAACGGCGATACATTTTAGATTTTTAAAAAATCTTTGATTGTCTTTTTGAGCCAATAGCAGATGCAAACTTTCGGGAGTTACGAGCAAAATATCGGGCATGATTTTGCTTTGTCGTTGCTTTATTTTGGGATCGGTATCGCCGTTTCGCACTTCAACTGTCCAATCTAAACCAATTTCGTCAATGGCTTCTTGCATGGCTCTTGCCAAGTCTTTTGCTAATGAACGGAGTGGTGTGACCCAAAGCAGTTTTAGACCTGATTTATATTTTTCGGGTTGATTAAAAAAATCGATGAGTATCGCAATGAATACGGAATAAGTTTTCCCAAAACCTGTTGGCGCAATCACCATTCCAGAGTAACCATTAGAAAAGCGTTGCCATGTTTCCTTCTGAAAAGAAAATGGCGACATTCCTTTCTCATTCAACCATTTTTGGATGATTTGAAAACCTTCGGATTGCTCAAATTTTTGGGTCACGTTATCAGTTTTTTAATGTCTTCAATATCATCTATTTCGTCTACTTTTTTATCTCTTCGCCAACGCACAATTCTTGGAAAACGCAATGCTACTCCCGATTTGTGACGACTGCTGTAGCCAATTCCTTCAAAAGCGATTTCAAAAACGAGTTCGGGTTTTACGGTTCTTACGGGACCAAATTTCTCCAATACATTTTTAGAAATAAATTTGCTGACTTCCTGAATTTCTTTATCCGTTAAGCCAGAATACGCTTTGGCAATAGTGACCAGTTTACCTTCTTTTTTTACGGCAAAAGTGTAGTCGGTGTAATAAGCACTTCTTCTGCCGCTCCCTTTTTGGGCGTAAATAAGCACGGCATCAAGAGTTAAAGGATCTATTTTCCATTTCCACCAATCGCCTTTTTTTCTGCCCGTGTGATACGGAGAAGAATTTTTTTTTAACATTAAACCCTCGCTGTTAATTTCTCTGGAATTTTCCCGAATTTCAGGAAGATTATTCCAGTTTTTAAAATTGATAATTTTTGAAAGAACTATTCTTTCTGAAGGATTATTTTGAAGAAGCTTTTCTAATTTTTCTCGTCTTAAACTAAGTGGCTTTTCACGATAATCTTCACCTTCAAACTCCAATAAATCATATACAAAAACCACTATGGGAATTTCTTCCAACATTTTTTTGGTTAAAGATTTTCTGTTCAAACGTTTTTGTAATTCGTTAAAATTGAGTACGGAATTGTCTTTAAATGCTAAAATTTCACCATCCAAAACAAAATTTCCCTTCCAACTTTTGAGTTCATCTTCAATTTCAGGAAATTGTGCAGTGACCAATTCTTCACCACGGGACCAAATGAAAATTTCCTCATTTCTTTTAATCATTTGTCCTCGGATTCCGTCCCATTTATATTCCACCTGCCACTCGTCTTCGGAACCCAAATCTTCCAATTTTTTTTCCAAAGCATACGCCAAACAAAAAGGATAAGGTTTTGATAAATTGGTGTCGGTATATTCGCCTTTTATTAATGCATCAAAATCAATTTCTTGCGGATTCCAATCGCCCATAATGCTATGTGCAACGGCTGTGGCATCCAATTGATAGTATTTAGCTAAGGTATTAATTAAAGTTTTGGAGGAAACACCAATTCTAAAGCTTCCACCTAATAATTTATTAAAAATAAACCGCTCAATGGAATTTAAACTTCTCCACGCCTCTAATACAAACTGTTTTTTTTGATCTTCCGAAAAGTCTTTTAATGCCATAATTTTCTCCATCCATTCCGAAAGAGAAAGTTCAATTTTATGACTAGGTTCGGGAAGCAAAAGTGAAATGGTTTCTCCCAAATCTCCAACGGAAGAATAGCTTTCAACAAAGAGCCATTCAGGAATATTTGCCACTTCCATCGCCCATTGCTTCATAAAAGTAGAATTGACATTCCGCTTGGGCTTTTTACCCGTAAACAAAGCCAAAAACCACAATTTATCCTGCGAGCTCGCTTCATCCAAAAAACGTAAAATAGCTTCCTGTTTCAAGGAAGTTTTATTAGTGCTATCAAAAGCGTTTATTAAAGTGGCAAAATCTTTCATTCTGACTCTAATTCTGGAGTTTCTTCATCATTTCCGTATTCGGTTTTCACTTCATCAGCAAAAATTCCAATTTCATTCAAATATTTTGAAAAAACAGCGGTTTGTCCGTGTGTGATATGTACTTTTTCCGCTTCCGTAGCTTTGATGGCAGTAATGAGACCTTGCCAATCGGCATGATCGCTTATGGCAAAACCTGCATCTGCACTTCGCCAACGTCTGGCTCCTCGAATCTGCATCCATCCTGAACAAATGGCATACGCTAAATTGGGAATTTTCTTCATGGCAGGATTATCAATGAGAGCGGGTGGAAGTAATACAATTTTTCCGTCGAGATGTTTTTTATCTTCTCGTAAATCGATGGTTTTGTAGTCGGGTAGATTTACACCAACACTTTTATAGGCTTCATTGAGCTTTGCGATGGAATAATGCACATTCAATTCATCCAAACCTTCCAAAGCTTTCATAATTCTTTGCGATTTACCTAAAGAATAGCCGATGAATACGGAGGTTTTCCCATTGGCTTTATTCTGTTGTACCCAGTTGCGCATTTGTTTTTCCTGTTCTTCCACAGAAAACCAGTTGTAGATGGGAAGTCCAAAGGTGCTTTCAGAGACAAACTCGTTGCATTTTACAGATTCAAAAGGGGTGGAAATACCATCATTTTGAATTTTATAATCACCAGAAATGACGGAAACATAGCCTTTATATTCCATGCGAATTTGTGCTGAACCAATAATGTGACCAGCGGGATGAAGGGAAACTTTTACTCCATTAATATTGAGAGTTTCTCCATATTCCACACTTTGACATTCAATGTTACTACCAATTCTGGAATATAAAATAGGTTTGGTAAAGTGATGGCATAAATATTTTTTCATTCCACTTCGGGCATGATCGGCGTGACCATGAGTGATAACAGCTAAATCAACTGGTTTCCAAGGGTCTATATAAAATTTTCCAGGAATACAGTAAATGCCTTTAGAAGTGAATTTTAGCAGCATTAATTATAAATTCAATTGACCTTCCACACCGCCATCTTCTATACTACTTCCCGTGACCGCGGAGAAAAGCATTTTAGACATTGCTACTATTTTATTTTCTTTAGTTTCGTAATAATATCCTTCTTTGGGGGTAACCTTTATAAGGCTAACATTGGGGTCGTCTTTGCCTTCAAACCATGCGTTGGCAAAATTTGACCAATATTTATCTATCAAAGTTTTATCTTGAGTAGCAACAGCATTTCCTTTCACCATTATATATTCATATTTTGAATTGTTCATAAAGTACAATTCCACATGATTGTTGTGTTCAATTTCTTGATTTTTGCCCGACGTAATATCACTCAGAAACCAAAGATTTCCTTGCTCATCTACTGATTGTAAGGCCATTGGTCTGCTCGAAGAATTTTCACCAATTAAGGTTGTGAAGAAGCATGTACCTGCCCCCTCTGCAATGTCTTTAATTTTACTGATAGCCTTAGTTCCGCTAAGATTTTCTGTTGGAGATTGTGCATTTCCCATATTGTTAATTTTCATTTTACCCTACAATTACTATGCCTTTAGTAATTTAAATTATTAATATTTAAATTATGTTTTTGTTAACAAAAATTCATTTTTTCGGCACATTAATTGATGTTTTATGATAATAAAGATGTTTTGTATTCCATTAATTCCACTGTGTATTCCACAGTTTCGTCATAAATTAAACTTTTAAATGATAAATTATGAAAGTAACCAAGAAGTCCATATCAAATGGGAAAAAATAGCCTTCTAAAAAATCAACCTCAAAAATAGCAGCTAAGAAAGATGCCGCTACAACTTTGGATGATCTTTTTGAAAGTTGTCTGAAAGATGCATTATGGGCAGAGAATGCCTTGTACAAAACCTTACCCAAAATGTCTAAAAATGCAACCTCAACCCATCTGAAAAAAGCACTCGATGACCATCGAAAGGAAACTGCTGAACACATAAAAATATTAAAAGCAGTATTCAAATCTATTGGAATAAAAGATGAAGAAGAAAAATGCGATGCCATGGCAGGCATTATAGAAGAGGGTAAAGGTGTTTTAGAAGAAACACAGCCTGGAGCAGTGCGTGATGCAGGTATTATAGCTGCTTGTCAAAAAGCCGAACACTATGAAATTGCATCGTATGGAACTATGATTTCTTATGCGGGATTACTAAAACATACGGAAGCCAAAAAATTGCTTAATTCTATCTTAAAGCAAGAAAAAAATGCGGACAAATTACTTTCGAAATTAGCTACTTCTGAAATTAATATTAAAGCTAAATAACACACGCACACACAACACTAAAATCTTAATTATGGAAAAAAATACAGGTAAAAATAATATAAAAACTAATCAGCTAGAGGAGCATCTGACTGATAATATAGGGAAGATATTAACCACCAATGACGGCGTTCCTATTTATGACAATAACAACTCTTTGAAGGTTGGTAATAGAGGACCGTCTTTGCAACAGGATCATATCTATTTCGATAAAATGATGCATTTTGATCGCGAAAGAATTCCGGAACGTGTGGTACATGCGAGAGGAAGTGCAGCTCATGGCGTTTTCGAGATGAAAGCCGATATTTCGCAATATACTACTGCACAGTTCCTTCAAATGGGAGTGAAAACACCAGTGTTCGTAAGATTTTCAACGGTTGCAGGTTTCAAAGGGTCTACAGATTTAGCGAGAGATGTAAGAGGATTTTCGGTAAAATTTTATACCGAGGAAGGCAATTATGATTTGGTAGGAAACAACATTCCTGTGTTTTTTATACAGGATGCCATGAATTTTCCAGACTTAGTACATGCTGTAAAACCAGAGCCCAATAAGGAAATTCCTCAGGCGGCTTCCGCACATGATACGTTTTGGGATTTTATTTCTTTAATTCCAGAATCTGCGCACATGATTATGTGGATAATGTCGGACCGTGCAATACCACGTTCTCTAAGAATGATGGAAGGTTTCGGAGTTCACAGTTTTAAATTGGTGAATAAAGAAGGAAAAGGCACTTTTGTGAAATTCCATTGGAAACCCAAATTGGGAGTTCATGGCGTAGCTTGGAATGAGGCCCAAAAAATTTCGGGCTACAATTCAGATTTTCATCGCGAAGAATTGTGGGAAAATATCGACAAGGCTAACTTTCCACAATGGGATTTGGGCGTACAATTGATTCCAGAAGAGGATGAATTAAAATATTCCTTCGATATCTTGGATCCTACAAAATTGGTGCCCGAAGAATTGGTTCCTGTAACAATTTTAGGAACCATGACGTTGAATAAAAATCCAGAAAATTTCTTCGCAGAAACGGAGCAGGCAGCCTTTGATCCAGGCAGATTGGTTCCAGGAATAGATGTTTCTAATGATCCTCTATTGCAAGGAAGAATTTTTTCTTATATGGACACGCAAAATTATCGTTTGGGTGGTAATTTCCACGAAATTCCAATCAATAGATCTGTAAACCAAAAATCCAACAATCAGAAAGATGGAAGTTCTAGGATAGATATCTTGAAAGGAAATGTTTCTTATTTCCCCAACAGCCAAGCTTCGGGATGTCCTTATCATGCTATGTTAAAAGGTGAAACGGGTTTTCAATCACATCAGGAAAAAATAAATGCTAGAAAAGTGCGTGAGCGTTCAGATTCTTTCGCAGACCATTTTTCTCAGGCGAGGTTGTTTTTTAATTCTCAATCGGAAATTGAACAATTGCACATCATTAAAGCTTTATCATTTGAATTGTCTAAAGTAAAAGATACCAAAATTCGAGAAAGACAAGTCGCTATTCTTAATCAAATTGATCCCAAATTAGCGTCAGAGGTCGGAAAGAATTTAAACATTACGCCGCCAAAAGATTTAGATGAATTGACATTGCAATTTGCTCGTCAGAATCACCCTAATTATCCTATTGAAGGCAAAAAGCTAGAGGTTGAAAAATCTGAAGCGCTTAGCATGAAAGTGAAAGACGGTGAGGGGAGTATCGCAACTAGAAAAGTAGCTTTTTTGGTAGCAGACGGAGTTTCGAAAAAAAGTATAGATGCTTTGAAAACAATTTTAGAAAATGAAGGGGCTGAAGCTGTACTCATTGGAGAAAAAGTGGGGGCTTTAAAATTTGAAGAAGGAGAAACTACCACTATCAAAAACACGTATAAAACTGATGCATCTGTACTGTATGACGCATTGTACACCCCTAATGGACCATCGGTTGATACGCTTTATAATAATCCTGATTATTTTGAATGGTTAAAAGATGCATTTATGCACTGCAAGGCCATTGCTTTTGCCTCAGGAACTGAAAAATTAATAGAAAAGTCTGATATAAAAGTGGATAAAGGAATCATTCAAGAAAAAGATGCTAAAGAATGGACCACACAGTTGATTGATCTCATGAAAAAACACCGTTATTGGCAACGTGAGCTAGATATGGAAAAATAACAATTAAAAACACAAGTGATGATTTATCATTTTTTGACTAGGGAAATTAATCTCTGATGGACTTGGAAATTTTGCGAAAAAATCTGAAACCTATATCAGAAAAAATTGTTTTCGCTTTTCCTTTAAATTCCTGTTTTCTCTAAACTTAGTCTCCGATGCAGAATCTAAAATAAAGCTACTGAGATACAGTAAAGGCGTATAAAAGTAACATAAGATTAAGCTGCTGCAAGAGTTTTCTTTCTAACTTTGTATTGAAATTTCGTCGTGGCGCACGTCGATGGATAAAGGCTTATATATTTTTTATAGATAATATAGAAATTGTATTTGTTCTACTATTGATTTCTATATTTCTGTAAATTAAATATATAGCAGTTTCTAGTCTTAAAGATAATTATTGATAGATTTCACATGTACATGCTAAATTTTGCATATTTATTTTTAGTTTATTTCCTTAAAAACAGCATTTGTGAAAATTTAGTGAAGTTCTATATTCAAAATAAATGATAAAACAATCAATAATTTGGAATTGAGCATTTTAGATTTGAAATTATCTTTTAAAACTTTATTCTTGCATAATTATTTACTTGACTAATATTTTCCTGATCGATTTTTCCATTTTGTTTATATTACAATTTTCGGCACGGTAAAAAATAAAATTACTAGAACAACCGAAGCTAAAGTGTAGTCATGTATCAGACGATTATCCAAAGGTTTTTGGCAAACCACGAAAGAAAAAACACAAACTGGCCAGCTTTACGGTATTTTTTCTTTTATATCCATACTTAATAAACTTATTCCGAAATAAAATACAAAATGAATCAAATCTTAAATGGAAAAGGCCTATCCAATAGCAGTAAAAAATATTCGGGAGATACACAGCTATTTTTTGACCGTTTAATATGCTAGTATAATACATTTCGCCTATAATTAAGGTTCTAAAATAGCTATTCCGTTCCGTATTTTAAGGCTCTGTTTTATTTTATTTTATTTTATTTTTCTGTGTCTGAAATTTCTTAAAGAAATAAAGCACCAAAAGAAATTGAGTATATCCATACACGGCATCTTCAATGGGAATGGTAAACATTCGGATTCCCAAAAAGTTTTTTGGATTATAATTAACAACCGGATTATCAATAAAACTCCCGGTTAAAATCCCATTAACTGGAAAAAAACCAAGCATAAGAAGCGTGAAAACCAAAGATGCTTTAGTCAGCCAATTTACTTTGGCAATAAAGTGCAAATAGATCAATGCAAGTATCGTAACTATTGTTGTAATGAGGGTGTAAATTTTATCTGTATGCAATAAACCTACAACCGACAAAATAATAATGCTTATAAAGACCAATAGATTATTAAAAGCACTTAAAACTTCCCAATTGTAATATTTGTCAATGGTGTAATAGGTGAAAATGCAAGAAAACGGAATAAAAATAAAAAATAAAATTTCTTCCAAAGGCAAACCTAAAAATGAAATTCCAAGTGTGTAATTTGTATTAAACCACCATACTCCGTGAGCCGTAAACCATACGTCCCAAGCGATAAAGGGAATAGCAACAATGATGGAAGCTTTTAGGAATGAACCAAATTGATGATGGAATTGAATTCTTTTGTCAAAAGATGCTATAAAACAAATGATGATCGTGAAAAACAATATGAGTGAGTAAGTATAAGCCATCATGATTTCGCCGATTTAAAATACATTTTGAAATACTTCAACGGCACATATAAAAATCCAAAACATTCGCCTTCTTCTTTTCCTAAATGTTTGTGATGTTGTTTGTGAGCCCTGCGAAGTGCTAAAAAATAAGAGATTTTGGTGTGTGTGAAAAACTTTATCCGTTGATGAATAAAAATATCATGCACAAAAAAGTAAGCCATTCCGTAGAGCATAATACCCAACCCTATAAAAAATAAATAATTGAAATTTTCTAATGATCCAAAATACATCAACGCAATAGTGGGCACTGCAAAAATGACAAAAAACCAATCGTTTTTTTCTAAATCACCTTCGTTGCTGTGGTCATGATGATCTCGGTGTAAAATCCATAAAAATCCGTGCATAATATATTTGTGAATAAGCCAAGTGGCTCCTTCCATAAGCGTAAAAACAAGTATTACAATTAATATTTCCATTTTATTTTTTGTTGAATAGTTTTTCTAAAATATGAAAACGGTAATTAAATATCTTATCTAATTTCTTTTTTACAAATAAACGGTGAGCAAGATTTCCTAAAACTCCGAAAGGCAATTCATAATCCACTTTGTCTATCATTAACACACCTTTTTCGTTGGGTATAAATTCGTGGCGATGGTTCCATAATTTGTAAGGCCCTTTTTCCTGAAAATCCGTAAAACTCTTATTAGGAATTACCTCGGTAATTCTTGTTTTCCATTTCAAGGGAATGCCAAGCAATGGTGAAACAGTGTAATCGATTATCATTCCTTCAAATATTTTATTTGTTTTTTGTTCAGATAACACGGTAAATGCCATATCTTTTGGAGTTATTTTTGGTAAATTCATCGGTGATGAAAAAAAATCCCAAGCGGTTTGTAAATCACAATTCAATTGTTGCTCTCTGTATAATTCATGTTTCATACTTAATTACTTTAAGAGTGTTTCAATATTTTTTTGAAGAAAATCTGAATTGATGTTTTTTTTGTTTTTAACAAGAAAATCCTTGTCTTCTTTTAAGTTGTTGTTGTACCCCAAAAAAGAAGGTGAATTTTTCTGAACCGAAAACCGGATATATCTAATTTCAACATTTTCAGGCTTTTTACTAATCGCTAATTCAATGTTTTTCTTTCCTTTCTTAAAAGTACTAAATTTGCTCATCGGACTAAAAACATGATGAGCCCAAATCGTTTGATAACCGCCCAGATAGGCTAAATATACCGCAGATTTTTCTTTTGATTGCTCTAATTCTTCTATCATCCTTTTGCACAAATTTTTATCCTGAACGGCTATACTGTAGTTTGTTCTTACTAAATTTATATCTGGATTGTTATAAGAAACTAGCATCATAAAAACCAATAGAAGTGATATAAAAACTTTCATTATAAAATAGCTACTTTATAACGTACATAACTTTTAAAAGCAACAAAAACTTTTTGGGAATTAGACACTCTAATCCGCTTATTTAATATTTCTGAGGAAGTTTTGCTTTTGATTTTTTTAAACAAGGAGATGTAATACTTATACGCCAAATACACACCGAACATAGACGAATTTGGAAGTTTTTTGATGCCAATTAATGCTTCTTTAAATTCTTCTTCTATTTCTTTTTCAATTTGACACTTTATGCAATTATCAAAAACACCCATATCAACATTGGGAAAATAGGTTCTGCCTAAAATTTGATAATCATCTTTTAGATCTCTTAGAAAATTTATCTTCTGAAAAGCAGAGCCTAATTTCATTGCATAAGGTTTTAGCTCTTCAAATTTCTCTTTTTTTCCTTCGGTAAAAACCTGTAAACACATCAAGCCTACAACTTCAGCAGAACCAAAAATATAGTCGTGGTACAATTCTGAATTGTAATCAATTTTTTGTAAATCCATTTCCATACTATTGAGAAATTGAGTGATAAGAACGGGATCAATATGATACTTATGCACTATTTCCTGAAAAGATTGTAAAATTGGATTAAGTGAGATCTTTTCTTCTAAGGCGTTTTGAGTTTCCATTCTCAGTCTTTTTAGCAATTTTTCTTTATCATATTCATGAAAACTATCTACAATTTCATCAGCCAATCTCACATAGCCATAAATTGCATAAATAGCGTTGCGGATCGAAGGTTTTAATGCCAAAATTCCCAAAGAAAAACTCGTACTGTATTTCTGCGTTGTTATCTTACTTACTGAGTAAGAAAGTTCGTCAAATAGTTGTTTCATATTATTCATTTCTTAAATTTGGTTGCTTCGTTTGCTACAATCTTCCCCGAAATAATTGACGGTGGAACGCCAGGGCCAGGAACAGTCAACTGACCAGTATAAAAAAGGTTGTTCAACTTTTTATTTTTCATTTTTGGCTTCAAAACCGCTGTTTGATGCAACGTATTTGCCAAGCCATATGCGTTCCCGCCGTAGGCATTATAATCTTGCACAAAGTCGTTTACGCAATAACTTTTCTGGTACTCAATTTTGGAAGCCAAAGCATTAATTCCTGTATGTTTTTCAATTCTCGAAAGCATCTCTCTCAAATACTTCTCCCTAATGGCTTCATTGTCGTGCATGTCTATAGCCAAAGGCATCAACAAAAACAAGTTTTCTTTTCCTTTAGGAGCAACACTATCATCTGTTTTAGATGGACAACAAACATAGAATAGGGGATTTTTGGGCCATCTTTTTTCTCCATAAATACAATCAATATGCTCGTCTAAATCGTTTTCAAAAAATAGTGTATGATGCTTGAGGTGAGGGATTTTTTCGTTAATCCCTAAGTAGAATATTAAACTGGAGGGCGCAAAAGTTCTACTCTGCCAATATTTTTGTGTGTAATTTCTTAAACTTTCATCTAAAAGCGTTTCGGTGTGATGATAATCTGAAGAAGCTATCACGGTATCAAAAGCTATATTTTCACCGTTTATTTGCAAAGAAGTTATTTTGTTATTGTTTGTATTGATTTTCTCAACCGTTTTATTAAAGTGAAAGATAACTCCTTGCTTTTCTGCTACCTGCTGCATCGCTAATACTAATTGATAAAATCCTCCCATCGGATAATGAGTTCCTAACGCATAACCGCCATAATTCATCAAACTATACAAAGCAGGAATATTTTGGGGCGAAGCACCTAAGAAAATAACAGGGAATTCCATCAGCGTTCTTAATTTTTCATCTTTAAAATATTTGCCGACATAGCTTCTAAAATTTGTCAGTAAATCTAGCTTCAATGCGCTTTTAGCAATTTTAGGCGATACAAATTCTAACCAACTGTGGCAAGGTTTTGTAACAAAATCCTGCATTCCAACTTCGTATTTGTACTTTGCCGATTGCATAAATTTCTCCAATTGAACTCCAGCGCCTTTTTCGGTTTTTTCAAACAGGATTTTTAGCTCTTCGAAATTTTCAGGAATACTCATTTTTTCATCGGAAAAAATCATTTCAAACTGAGGGTTTAAGGAAATCAGATCAAAAAAATCAGAAGTTTGGTAGCCGAAATCAGCAAAAAAATTTTCCATAATATCAGACATCCAATACCAACTGGGGCCCATGTCAAACACAAATCCTTCTTCTGTGGTAAATTGTCTGGCTCTACCCCCAGGTTGATTGTGCTTTTCAAACACATGGACTTCATAGCCTGCTTTTGCTGTATAAGCAGCGGCCGATAATCCAGAAAATCCTGAACCTATTATAGCTACCTTTTTTTTCATTTGTTTAAATTTTTAAACGCTTCTTCCAATAAATTCTCTGTTTCAATATTTCTATCATAAATGTTTTGGTGGAAATTATCAAGTTTATCGAGTAAGCGTATTAATTCCATTTTTTCATTTTGCGATAAATTTCCAGTAACGATGGTAGTTGCTTGCCGTATTTTATCCATAATGTTTTCTAAGGATTGAAGACCTGTTTTCGTAATGGAAATCACTTTGCTGCGTTTATCCTTTTTAGAATTGCGTTGTTCAATCCAACCCTGACTTATCAAACGATTGATAATCTGCATTCCGACGGGTTTTTCATGTACATTTTTTTTTATTAAATCTATTTTTGACATTTCGCCAAATGCTTTTAAATTAATAAGGTAAATGAAATCTTCCTGTGTAGAAAAACCCGACCCAATAATGGCAGACTTGGAATAGCTTTTCGCATATCTGTTCAGGTGAACAATCAAAGTATTAATATAACTTTCCGCACTTCTTCCCGTTTCTTTTCCTTCCCAAGTGGGTTCAGTAACGATAGTGTTATTATTTTTCGATATCCAGCTTTTAAAACCATCAACAGATGCTTCAAAAACAGGATTGTTTTTTGTTTCAGTCTCAAATTCCTCAACTAAATTTATGATCTCTTTGATTAAAAGATAATTCATTCTGAAAGTATTTTAGATTACAAATATACCTTTTTATTGTAATAAAAGAATATAAATATACTTTTATTTAATTGTTTAGTCATTTTGGACCATTTAATTATTAGGTGGTAGGAGAAAACGAATCTTATAACTGCTTATCTTTTGCTCAACAACTTCTTCCTTACAATGTTTACACCTACAATTTAGAAAGTAATAAATAACAAAAATTCAGCTCCTGCGAGCTGAATTTTTTATTTAACAAATACAGTTTTCAATATTTTCAATTCTTAGAGTTTTTACGATTCACTGCACTTTCAAATTTTATAATAGATTTCGTTTAAAGAATTCACGAAACATTTAGACATGAAAAAAGGCGAGTTGCCCCACCTTGAATGTTTTCACAACGGAATAATCCTTATTGTGAATTGCTTTCATTAGCAAATATAAATAAAATTTGTTTCAAAACAAATGCGGGAAACCGTAATTTTAAAACATAAATTTTTCTGATTATCCGTTTAATCACCTAATCCTGTAATATTAGCAACAATAAGCCTTTCAAAAAGTCTGTCGCCAAAATATCTACGGTTTAGCTTATAAACAAACTCATTGAGGTATAATTGGAGA
>JAEWOR010000051.1 GCA_023399595.1 Bacteroidota bacterium
TTTTCCCGATTCGCCGTCTGCCGACTATAAAAGTCATCTGTGCCGAATCGCTCGATTTCCGTTCGATTTTGTGCAGCAGATCGATCTCTTTTTGCCTGTTGTAGAATTTCATTTACAAAATTTTCCAAGGACAAATATAATTATTTCTATTATAGTAATGCAGATTACGGTAATTGCGGTTGCAATTAATTTTTATAATGAATATTTTTTCTAGCTTGCGATGCAGAATTCGGTAAGTTCAGATTTTTTACCTTTGCCGAACCAGAAATAATGTATTTTTTTGGGAATCATTTGAATGTTTGAGCAAAAATACTTACTTTCTTAATATATCAGCCCACATATTCATAATTTTTGTAATAGTATAATTTTTAGATTTTTCTCTTGCAGCGTGGCCCATTTTTATTTTCAGGTCTTTGTTTTCTATAATCTCAATTATTTTTTCTGCAAATCTTTCCGGTTTACCCATCGGAATAAGGAATCCGGTTTTTCCATGTTCAATTAATTCATCCGGGCCACCGCCGCAGTTGTAGGCTATGCTGGGTATCGAAGAGCTCATTGCTTCGATTAAGACATTTCCAAAACCTTCATAGCGCGAAGTCATCAGGTGCATCGAACTTTGTGCATATTCTTTATAAATATCAATAATAGGTTTATGAATGGTAATGTTCTTTTCCAGTTGCAAATCTTTTATTTTCTTATTTAGATCGTCCCTTAGCGGGCCTTCTCCAAAGATGTTAAGTTGCCAATCCGGGTATTTTAATGAAACAATTTTCCAGATATCAATCAGTTTATCAAAGCCTTTTACAGGTTCCAATCTTCCTATGGCAATTGCTGATTTAGAAAAATGATTAAGATAAGGATTCTCTTTCTGTATAGGGTTCGGAATAACTTTAATGGAATTGAAATATTTCATAAAGAAAAATTTGTCATCTTGTGTTAAAACAACAAAAGTATCGTATTTTTTTGCGGATTCGAGAAATCGAAACAGTCGTATTCTCTCTTTTACCCAATTTTTGAAATTATATTTTATATTCGAGAATCCGCGGATAATTCTGTAATTGGTGTGGAATTCAGCGATTTTCTTGTAATTACTTTTTTCTTTTCCGAGAAAGAAAAATTCTTTAGTATCTGCAATACAGCTTACAACATCCGGTTGATTCTTTTTTATAATATTCAAAAGGCTTTTTTTGAAATCGGGATGATAGAATTGGATGTATTCCACCTGTATATTGTCATTAAGAGGAAAGAAATGCCGGTTAATGTTTTTAACGTCGGTAATAATAACAACTTCATATCCGTCTTCTTCAGATAGGTAGTTAGCTTTTTGTGTCTGTATTTTAGGTATTCCTCCCGAGATATCAAAATGTTCGTAAATGTATAAGATTTTCATTATGTTTTCAGAAATGGATATGGATGATGGGATTCTGCTGTTGTTCTGTTTTTAAGGATATTTTTTTTGTTTGCATTCAGAAATTTTATCTTTTCATCCCACTCTGTAGCAGCTTTCTTTTTAAATTTTAAGAGAGATATTATTTTCCTAATTTTAAAATTTTTAATATCCTTTTCAATATTATGCCTGGTTTTAGGTTGGGAATATTTAATAAGTTCAAGATTCTTGTTAAGAGAAAACCGGTATAAATTCTTTTCAGGGTCACGTTGTTCCCTATCGTGATAAATTTTTGCGAAAGGGTAAACTCCAGCTTTAAAGCCCTTAAAATGTAACCGTAACATATAATCTGTATCTTCACCATAATGAAAAAAAGTAGGATTAAATCCTCCTGTTTTTTCCAGACATTTTTTTGAGATCATCCAGGCAGCGGCGCAGATAAATGGTGTAGTATATATTCTGTCTTTTATTTTATTAAGAAGCGCATCAGAATACAGATCTTTACAATGGTTAGGCCCTGTTTGAATTGCGAACCCAAAATCCAGAGCGGTTCCTTTTCCATTTAGATGCAAAGGACTTATCACACCAAATTCAGGGTATTGTTCCATCAATTTTGCCAGTTTTACAGGAGTGTCTTTTTCCGTTTGAGCATCCTGATTAAGAAGAAAGAAAAAATCGTTATTATTTTTCAGTGCTATTTCCAGGCCTATATTATTTGCTTTTCCGAAGCCAAGATTTTCGTTTGATTCAACTAAAATAGCTTTTGGAAATTTTGCTTTTATATAGGTACAAGTATCATCAGCCGAGTTATTATCCACAATAATAATATCATGAATATCTGATTTATTTAGTGATTGTAAACATTTTTCTATCCAATTGTTGGTCATCGCGTTAAACGTAACAACTATAGAAGCAATTTTCATTATTAAATGTAAATTTGTTAAGGCAAAAGTACCAAATAAATGTTAACCATCTTCACACCCACTTATAACCGGGCGCATACGCTTCCTAAGCTGTATGAAAGCCTTAAAAACCAAACCGGTAAAAATTTTGAATGGCTGATCGTAGATGATGGCTCGACAGATTCCACACCGGAATTAATCGCTTCTTTTCAGAAAGAAAATCCTTTTCCGATACGGTATATCAAACAGGAGAATCAGG
>JAEWOR010000061.1 GCA_023399595.1 Bacteroidota bacterium
ATAGATTTAACAGAAGATATGCAGAGAGTTGGTGAAATAGGCAACAATCCTAAAGAACCAGACTCTGGAGAATATTGGACAGGAAATTATCAGGAAATCTATGCCGAAGTGATTTTACAAAACATCATAACAAAATCTCAAATAATAGATGTTGATTTAAAAACACAAGCTAAGAAACAGGAAAATAAAAAATCTGCTTCTAGTGTTGAGAAAACTGAAACCTCGAAAAGTAGTTCTACTTGTTTTTGTAAAGATGAATATAAATTAATTTGGGGAAACAAACTTACATGTTCCCAAAGAAAAAAAGTAGTCGAAGTCTGCAAAAATATATGGGGAGAGGGGCAAAAAATTGAAAAAGCAAATGAATTAATGGCAATTATGCATCTTGAAACTGTTGGTACATTTTCTCCATCAAAAAAGGGTGTTAGTAAAAGTGGAACAAGTTTTATAGGCTTAATTCAATTTAGTGAGTCTACTGCAAAAAAACTTGGTACATCTTATGCTGCTTTAGGGAAAATGACATTTAATGAGCAAATGGCTTATGTTGAAGAATATCTAAAACAAAATAAAGATAAGATGAATACTATTGTTGATTTTTATCTTCAAGTCATTAAACCAAGTGATGTAGGAAAAGGTAATGATAAAGAACATGCAGTCTTTGATGAAAGTATTAGTGTTCCTGATGGAGACGGTTCTAAAACTAGCCATGAACAACGATTAAAAAATATTAATACTGAACCATGGGTTACAAAATATGGATATTCATCTAATCCAACTTTCATGTTTGAAAATAATGAAAAAATAAAAAGGAAAAGGTGGGTTTATACTAGACAAACATATGAAGAACGCTATGGAACAATTGGTGGTAAAACTCATATTTGGGAAATCGAAAAGGCATTAAAAGATGAACATTATAAGCCAGGTGAAAATAATAAATATCTAGATATTTGCGAAGATAAGCCAGAAGAAAAAAAAGAAAGTAATGGACAATATCCTCCTTGGGTTGATATTGCAATAAAGGAAGAGGAAAAAATAATAAGAGAAAGCACACATTGTCAATATATTATAAATACTTATCATGGAAGTACTGATAATGCTCATATGAAAAAATGCACAGGTAAAGGCAGAACTTATGATCATGAATGGTGTGCAGCTTTTGTAAATTATTGTCTAGAAACCTCTGATCATCAAAGTCAACAAGATCCAGGTGCAAGATGGTATAAAGACATAAATCGTGTAAAAAGAAACGCTAAAGGAGAACCATACCACACTGAAGAAATATGGGCTAAAAAACATGATACAATGTATATTGGAGGTATTGTAGTTTGGGCTAATAATGCACATACTACAATTATCATAGGAATAGATAAAAGTAATCCCAGTAATTACATTTTTTTAGGTGGAAATCAGGATGATGGGGTTCGCTATTGGACTGCACCGAAGAATAAAATTCATAATTTCTGTTTATTTCCAATTGATTACTCTGGTGACTTAATACCATTAGAACCAATTGAACCATCAGATTTAAGAAAAGGAGCTAAAAAATATGAACAAGGCTCAACAAATTAAGAAAATTATTTTAATAGATATATGAAAAATATTATTTTACTACAATTGATATTAATATCAATTTTAGTAGGTTGTCAAAAAAATAAAATTGAAGAAAAAATAAATATAACTCCAAAATCTAGCAGTAATATGGAAGAAGATATTTTAAGAAAACAAATTTTAAATGGTTATTTGGTTAAGGAAAATGGGATGGATGGGGTAAATGATTACCTTTATAATAAAGAAGATTTTGAAGTTAATCAAAAAATCTCTTCTCAAATATTAAAAAACAATGGTTATATTCTTCCTTCATCTGATGATTTTAATAAAAAAGTAAAAGAAATTTTCAAATTTGATTCTAATAAAAGTTTAATAAATTTTTTAATTGAATATCCATGTTCTAAGGAAAAAGAGGTATATCAAACAGATGGAAATTATGTTATAAGCAACAACAACCCTTTGTTCATTGATAAAAATAACAGAATTTTGACTGAATCATTATTTATTCCGGAATTAATTGACTATAAAACAAAATATCCAAATATTGCGAAGGAAGAAGAAAGTTTGGCATCTGAAAAAAAAGATAATAATGGTACCTTACTAAGAATAATTAAATGGAAAGATTTTGCAGAATTAAATGAAATAAGAAATAATAATATTCAAATATTAGTAAATCGAAATAAATTTTTATTCAATGACAACAAAGGCAGTTTTGCATGGCTACAATTCCATGACAAAATATTTTTGGAAGCCCTTATTAAAACTTTTGGATATGTTACAAATAGAGATTTGTTAGAATGGTATATTAAAAGAAATGGCATTGAAAAATACAATGGAAACTTAGAAGAGTATTTAAAGGTATTTTATGTTAAAAATTGTGATAACAGTTTTGCAATACACAATGAAACTTTTACTTATATGGATTCTAATCCTGAAAAATATTCTAGAGAAATATTAACTGTTTTAGAGGACATTAGAACTGAGAGAATTAAATTGGAAAATTTAAATTTTGAAGAAAAAACAAAACTTATAGCTTATTTACTTTATTTCGGAGAAAAGCATAAAGAAAAAACAGGATTAACATTTGCTTTCATGGGAACTTTTTATGAGCATTCATCTGAAGATTTGCAAAAGAAATATGATGATGAATTCAGAAAAAATAATTTTTATGGCTTACCAAATTTTGAAAAATTATGGAATGATGCCAAAACTGAAGGAGACGGAATTGGGTTGGATATGTAATCTATTAAATAACGTTATGTTTTAAAAGCTGAAGTGAAGAAAACGCAAAACACTAGAACTGCTAGTAATGTTTGGAAAACAGAAACCACTAAAAGTAGTTCTACTTGTCCACTTTGTACCAATAAAGTAACTTATGAAGAATTAAGAGAAGTATTTAAAGATGGTAGCGAAACATTAATGAAAGAATGTTTACCATATATAAATAAATATTTTGAAAAATTTAAAATAAATACTTGTGCAAAAAAAGCTCATTTCTTTGCACAAGTTAGGGTTGAGACAGATTTTGTTGTTTTAACTGAAAATTTAAAATATAGTTATGAAACACTGTTCAATAGTGATTTAAAATATTATAAAGGAAATGCTGAAAGATGTAAAAGAGATGCAAAACAAGAAAAACCAATTGGTAATAATGCGTATGGGACAAGGTTTACGAATAGACCAAACACAGATGATGGATATAATTTCAGAGGTAGAGGACTAATAATGGTAACTGGAAGATCTAATTATGAAGCTTTTCAAAGATTTTATGATAGTAATATTACACTTTTAGGATTAGAAAAAATAATATTTGTTACATTAAATAAAAAATACCAAGAAGAAAAACCTGAAAAATTAGCAGAACCAATTAATGGCGTTCTTTCAGCAATTCATTATTGGGTATCAAAGGGTTTAAATACAGTAATTGATAAGGGAAAAGTGGAAGAAGATGTAATAAATTTAATTGTTGATGCTATAAATAAAAATACATCATCAAGAGATAAAAGAAGAGCTTCATATCAAGGTGGAAAATATATCTTCAAGAAAAAAGAAAAAGAATATAAAATTGGTACAAAAAAAACATTCAGAGTTGATGAATGTTTATTATATAAAGTAGAGAAAAAAGAACAGAAAAAAACTACAAAACGTGCTCCTTGGATGCCATTCGCACTAGGAGAAATTGGGCAAAAAGCTATATTGGGAGCTAAGCAAAATAATCCAAGGATTAATGAATATTTTAATGCTTCCACAAATGGAAAAGGATTAAATGAAGAAACAAACTGGTGTGGAGCATTTACAAGTTGATGTATGGTACAAGCTGGATATACACCTCCGCCAGTATCTTGTAGAGCAGCAATCTGGCAATTTTGGAAACAAAATAAACCTATATACGGTTCTGCTGCTGTAATTGATTGGGATAGTAATGAAAAAGCTAATCAAGAAGTCCAAGGTGGATATTGGGAGTCAGTTACAAATGAACAATCACAATCTGTTGCATGCTTAGTATCATTTTTACTGGAGCATTACTCTCTTTCAATGAATGACATTAAAGTACATGAAGAATTATGTGCTAAAACAAAAGGAGAAGGTAAAACTGTGTATGATGCCATACTTCCATTATTAAAAAAATAACATATAAGTAAAAATTATGAGCTCACTTTCAAAATTATTGATTTTCACTGGTCTAATCACCTTAAGTAGTTTAACTGTAAATGCTTGTTCCAAAAGTACTGTTGAACCATCAAATTTAGATAAAAAAAAGGTAGAAAAAATTGTAAAAAAGGATACCTTAATTGCTGATAAGCAATTATTTTTCCAATTACCATCTTTATTACAACTTGCTGAAAAATCTCCTATTTTAAAAAAAGAAGGATTTGGAAATGAAGCTGAAACAAAATTTATTGTAGGAAATGTAATTATTTTATCATTTGATAAAAAATTGGTTTATTTAAATCTTTTACCAAAGACTACTGAAGATGACACATATATTATTCATTTAATGGAACAAGATTTAAAAAATAATACTACTAAAATTATTAAAGAATGGTTTATTAATAACTCCGAAGGGAGTGAAATTAATTTAGTGGATTTTTATGAAAGTAGTAAAAATGAAATCTCAGAAATATTCAAAAACCATAATCTACAATCTATAGGTAAAAAACTTATTTTTAAACCATACAGCTCTGTTAAAAATATTAAGATCAAAAAAATTTTTGAGACTACAAACGATGAATTAGAAATTAAAACATTAGATATTTTAGAAAATGATAAACGAGCAATCTCACTTAAACAAAACTCAAAAAATACTTTCTGTATAGAATGTAATTCGCTTAAAATCTATCAAGCAGATTTTATTGGGCAAATTTCTATTGAAAATGAAAATCATAAAATACTCGTTTTAGGATTATTGGAGCGTATAAATCTCTCACCTAGTGCAATTCATATTAGGTTTGTTTATTTATAAAAATATAGATCAATCAAATAATATTATGTTTTAAATGCTTAAAAAATTCCCAATCATTATATTCTGTATTTTTATATTTCTATCATGTAAAAAAAATATAAATGCTCAAGATCTATCTACCAAAAAAGAGTTGAAAAATGATACAATCGAGATAAATTATTATTCCAATAAAAAAATTAAAGATGTTTTATTGTCCGAATACAAAGGAGAGAAGAATGTTAAATTATTTTTTTCACAAAATGGATTACTTATATCTAAAACAACTAATCTCAATCAATATCCTCAAATAAATTCAGAATATAATAACAAAGGTAAAGTTATACACCAATGGACAGAAGGTGAAATTGGAGGGTGTATTGGATTAAAAGACAAGGAGTATTTTTGGAATAATCAAGGTGCTTTAATCAAAGAAATAATACATAAAAATACAAATGCAAGTTGTAGTGAGAAAATTCTTATAAGAAACGAAAAAGAATATTATGAAAATTCAAAAACTATTAAGACAATAAAAAATTTTCATGAAAGTTATGAAGGTAGCGAAGATTGTCCATGTGGAGAATGGTCAAGCTACGATAAAAATGGAAAATTAATTAATCAAAAAAAATACAAATCTTGTGAAGATTTTCCATCTTGTAGTACAAATAATGAATCGCTAAACACATCTCTTTCAGAGAAGTGGCTTGGAAACTTTCAATTAACTTTACATGGCAAAGGAGCTCGAGAAGGAAATGAATATAATGTTAATCTAATAATTAATAAAGAAAATGTAATTTTTGAGTTAGAGGGATATCAGGTATATCAAAATTTTATTTTAGAAGCTTCAGAAATCAGTAATGGAATAAAGTTGACATATAAAGAATCAATTGATGAGACTAAATCTTGGGCATTAGAGAAAACTAAAGACTTTGGTATTATTACATACAAAAATGGTAAGTATTTTTGGGATAGTCCATATCTTGACATAAGTTTTTCAGATGGTAAAAAGTTCGTATATGAACTTAAAAAATAGAATCAGTTTCATGAGACAAATTTTTCTTTTCGTAGTGATATTTCAACTTTTTTCTTGTCAAAAAAATGACAAAAAAGAATCAACTATCACATCTAATAATATCATTATGGACATACCTAATTGTTTACAACCTCAGCTTATGGCTGGTTATTCCGCTGAAAAAAGTGAAACTGATTATCCAAATTATGAATATAGAGAATCAGATTTAGATTGTTCAATTCCTTTATTAGAACGAGAATTACAAAAAAGGTCTTATAAATTTCTTACATCAGAAGAATTTGCTACTAAAGTTTTTGAGATTTTTAATAGAAAAATAGATTATAATAAGACTACAAAATATCTTTATATTGATGGTAATAATCCGTGTAATAAAGATATTAACTATAACAAAAATTCTGATGATGAGATGGTTACTAAATCTTATTATCTTGTAAAAAACAAAAGCTTTATCACAGAACTTTTATCCATCCCTGAAATTATTGATTATTCAAAAGAATTTCCAGAATCTAAACAATATGAAGAGCAAAAAGTCAGTAATAATCAAGGTGAAATAAAAATTATAAAATGGAGTGATGAAAAAGAGTTATCACAAATTAGATACAAAAATATTGAGAAATTAGTGAATAGAAATTTATTTTTATTCAACAATAGAAATGAGCAATTAACTTGGTTGTTATTTAATGATGAAAATTTTTTAGAAATACTCTGTAAAGTCTATGGATACGATAAAAACGATAAAATAAATCAGCATTTTATTAAAAAGATTATTACAAACAAGGATATTGATAAAAATATCCCTTTCTTCTTCAATAAAGACTGCGATAATAAACTCAAAATCCATACAGGCTTCATTAATTCATTTAATAATGTTCTTAATATTTCAAAAAAGCCTAATAATGTTATAATATTAAAAAATATTGCATCACGTGTAATGAGTAATAATGAATATGAAAAATTTTCAAAAGAAGACAAAGTAAAAATAATCTGTCATCTAGCAAATGTATTTGATCCTCTTTTTAAAACATATCATAATGAGAGTCAAGATTGGGGAACACTTACAATCTTAGCGGATGCAAAAGATTATTATGATACTGAATGGAATGAAATCACTGCTATCATCATTAAAAATAATTATTATAATCTTCCAAATCTAAAAATGGCTTTACGTTATGCAGAACAATTTGACTCTGCTGGTGCGCCTGATTAATATTTATGTAAATTATCCATACAAATAATGAAAAACCTCCATTTAATACTTTTATTACTTCCTGTTAGTTTTTTTATTTCTTGTAAGAAAAAACAAACAGAAGCTCCTATTAAAAAGGCGGTAGAAAATAAAAAAGATACTTTAAGAAAAATTAAAGACACTACTCTTTTTATAAATTCATCAGAAGGCGAAGAGGTTACTTTCTATATTAATAACTTTACAAAAGATTCTATAATCATAAGTGAAGTTATGGGAGAAACTGGCAAATCAGATTATAAATTTATATTCAATAAAAATTTAAAATCGGCTGAATGTAAAACATATAGGTATACTGAACCCATATATGTTAATTCTAATCCCAAAATTATTTCTCAAAAAACAGAAAAATTAAACACATCTAAAGAGTCTAATAAAAGATTAAGTGCTTTATTTCAAAGCTACAGAAACATATTAATCAA